>NZ_UXAV01000014.1 GCF_900609045.1 Filibacter tadaridae | reverse complement strand
TGCGAAGAGGTCACACCCGTTCCCATACCGAACACGGAAGTTAAGCTCTTCAGCGCCGATGGTAGTTGGGGGTTTCCCCCTGTGAGAGTAGGACGTCGCCGGGCACCAAGAAAGTCATTGCTGAAAAGCAGTGGCTTTTTTTATGCTCAAAAACAAATAGAAAATCAACTTTTCTAGTAGTGTTACCATCATAAAAGAAAAAAGACTGTAGGCAAATGCCATAGTTTCTGTAGTTTTACTACAGTCTGAGCCTTAAGCTAATGCAGCGGGCTTTCCCGTTCGACTAAGTCTGTAGTTCTGCCAATTGAATCACAAGGAGCCCCAATACTTCAGTGAATGACCATTCAAGAAGATATGAACTGCTTAAAGTACTGGCATCCATTATAATAGGGGTAGATAAAGGAAGTGTAAGTAGCTATGAGATACACGGATCGTCCGCTTGTTCAAGCGTTGAATACATTTAGGGCAGCAAACCCGGTTTCGTTTCACGTACCTGGGCATAAGAATGGGATGCTTTCCGGTTTGCCGGATGAATTGCGCTCGTCCCTTTATTATGATGTTACTGAACTTGAAGGACTTGATGATTTACATGAACCGGAAGGAGTCATAGAAGAAGCACAACGAAGGTTAGCTTCACTATACGCTTCGGATTGCAGTTTTTTTCTTGTTAACGGATCGACGGTCGGCAATTTGGCGATGATCTATGCAACGTGCCGTGCGGGAGATACAGTCATCGTTCAGCGAAATGCGCATAAATCGATATTCCATGCAATTGAATTGACGGGTGCGGTTCCGGTGTTCATCTCACCTGCATGGGATGCTTTTACCCAGACGGTTGGGACAGTGACAGCTGGGCAGGTTAAGCGGGCGTTACAGGTGTACCCGGAGGCGAAGGCGGTTGTTCTTACATATCCAACCTATTACGGTGCAGCGGGCACGGAGTTGCAAGAGGTGATTCGGTTATGCCATTTATACAAAGTACCTGTCCTTGTTGATGAAGCGCATGGTGCCCATTTCGTTGTCGGTAAACCGTTTCCGCGCTCAGCACTGGAGATGGGTGCGGATGTGGTTGTACATTCAGCGCATAAAACACTACCTGCGATGACGATGGCGTCTTATTTACATGTTCGTTCAGATTTACTCTCATATGAAAAAGTGGCCTATTATTTAAGGATGCTACAGTCGAGTAGCCCATCGTATTTACTTATGGCTTCTCTGGATGATGCACGAGCTTATGCAGAATCCTATGATGAAGAGGATAAAGTACATTTCATGGAAAAACGTGGTATCTTCATTGGGAAACTAGAGAAGATAGCAGAACTTCAAACTGTCGAAATGGATGACCCGTTGAAACTTCTTGTACGTATACACGGATATAGTGGCTTTGATGTACAAGATGCGTTGGAATTGGAAGGGATCTATACGGAACTTGCCGATGCATACCAGGTTCTTTTTGTTTTACCTTTATTAAAAACGGGGATTGCTTATTCCTTTGCTGAAATAGCAAAAAAGATTGAGTCGGCAGTCGCGAAGCTGAAAGAGTCGGGTAAGTTTTCACATACAACTGAGGCATTGACGATAGATGAAGAAATTTCCTGCCCCGTCTATACATTCAAGGAAATTGAAGGGATGGAGACGGAGTGGGTTACTTTTGAAGAAGCATTAGGGCGTGTTGCTGCCGCGTCTGTTATTCCTTATCCCCCCGGTATCCCGCTTTTGATAGCCGGGGAGGCAGTGTTGGACAGGCATATTAGGGCAATAAAGGAGTTAGTTCGACTGGAAGCTAAAATCCAAGGGACTATCCGATTAAAAGAAAAACAATTACTCGTAGTAAAATGAAGAGCGGAGGAATACCATGGTATATAAAGGGAAATTCATCACGTTCGAAGGACCGGAAGGCGCGGGGAAGACAACAGTCATTTCAAAGCTATTCGACTTCTTGAAAGAGGAGGGATGGAGTGTCATCATCACGCGTGAACCCGGAGGGATCCGTATCGCAGAAAAAATACGTGGGATTATCCTGGATAATGAACATGTTGAAATGGATGCGAAGACGGAAGCGCTGCTCTATGCGGCTGCCAGACGACAACATCTTGTAGAAAAGATCATTCCTGCGTTGGATAAGGGCTTCATTGTCTTATGCGATCGCTTCATTGACAGCTCGCTTGCTTATCAGGGGCACGCACGTGGACTTGGAATCGATGAGGTTCTGTCGATTAATGAGTTTGCGATTGGAAATACGATACCGGATTTGACTGTGTTTTTTGATATTGATCCAGAAGAAGGTCTTGCAAGGATTGCAAAGAATAGTGATCGTGAAAAAAATAGGCTGGATGAAGAAGGCATGCAATTTCATCGTGATGTATATAATGGGTATAAAGAGCTTATCCACCGATATCCAGATCGGATTGTCGTAACCGATGCATCGCTTTCGCAACTGCAGGTAATTGAAAATGTTAGCGAAATTATAAGCTCACGACTCATCTAATCAGTTAATTCATGATATACTAAATGGAAAGCGGAAAAGGGGAGATTACTGTGAAATTGATTGTGGCGGTAGTACAGGATCAAGACAGTAACCGGTTGTCTGCAGCATTGACGAAAGGCGACTTCCGGGCAACGAAATTGGCCAGTACGGGAGGGTTTTTAAGATCGGGGAATACAACGTTTCTAATTGGGACTGATGATAGCCTTGTACAAAAGGCGCTTGAGCTCATTCGGGAAAATTGTCGTTCACGAGATCAAATGGTAGCACCTGTTTCACCGATGGGTGGAAACGCCGATTCATATATTCCGTATCCGGTTGAAGTTGAAGTGGGTGGAGCGACAGTGTTTGTGCTTCCAATTGAACATTTTCATCATTTTTGATGGGCAGAGGTGAACAGGAGTGAAAGTCAACAGTGACTATCGCACCGGTCTAGACAAGTTAAGAAATGACCCTTTACAAACGACTCAAGGTGGGACACGGTTTGGTCAAATGGTTGTTAAACAAGAACAGCGTCTTCATGGTGAGCAAATTACGAGACTCTTCGGGGATATCTCAGCTGTTGGCAATCGAATTGCCCGGTCACGAAACTTACGGGATATGGCTAAATTCAAAATGCTTATCAAACGTTTTTTGAAAGAGGCGGTCGATTCAGGCATGGAGCTTAAACAGTCTCATACTTGGAACCAATATGGCGAAGGCCGACGATTGAAGCTCGTTGAAACAATCGATGAAAAGTTAATTGAACTGGCTGAAGACTTGTTGAATCAGGAAAAGACATCTATTGATTTGTTAGCTAAAATCGGCGAAATCAAAGGACTTCTTATTAATCTATACATGTAATCCCGTGTTTTCTGCCGTATTGGAAACACGGGTTTTTTGAAAAGTAAAGAACAAAATTATAATATAAAAAAACACCTTGTTATTCGTTAGGGGCTTGGGTCATAAGTCGGCTGAGCTAGGAAGGATTGAACTGCATCCTTCCCGGGCAAAGAACGCCGCTACGCCTTATGCCTGTCGCCTCTAAGCTAGACGCTGTTACTTTTCTTTTATAAAGGAGGGATTTATCATGGGAGAGGAAAAAGATGTGCGACTCTTTAAGGAACAGAAAGCTGTTGTTGAACGATTGTGTTCCACGTATCGAACGGGTCGAATTGGCCATGCTTATCTGTTCGACGGGGGAAACGGTACGGGAAAAGAAGCCGCGGCACTTTTTTTTGCAAAACTGCTCCTTTGCGAAAATCCTGGAAATTCTGTACCTTGTGAAACATGCCACTCTTGCCGACGTATAGCATCTGGCAATCATCCAAACATAACGATTATTCGACCAGATGGACAGGCTATTAAAAAGGAACAAATGTCCAACCTCATTTTTGCGATGACGAAGAAAGGTTATGAGTCGGGTAGGAAGATTTATATTATTGCACAGGCAGACAAGATGAATGTTGCCGCTGCAAATACTCTTCTTAAGTTCCTTGAAGAACCAGAAGGAGTCGTGACAGCGATTCTTATGACTGACTCGTACCAATCAATTTTGCCCACTATCCAATCAAGATGCCAGCGGATTCCATTTCTTCCACCCTCACGAAAAGTAATGATAGAGGAGCTTGTGAGAATGGGGATTACTTCAACGATGGCGGCGACTGTCACGACAATGACGGCGAATCTCGACGAAGCAATTCATCTCGCAAGTGAAGATCAATTTGCACACATGCGAAAGACAGTGTTAAAATTGGTTGAAGCATTGGATTCCCAAGTTCATGAAACATTATTGTTCATCCAATCGGAGTGGTCTCCACTGTTTAAAGAGAAGGAAGAGACCGACCGCGGATTAAACCTTCTTCTATACGCCTATCGAGATATTGTAGCGTATAAAGCGGGATTGCAATCCACGCCGACGTTTCCGGATCAGCAAGAGTTTTTCAAAGGATGCGCGATGAAGATGACTTACAGCTATCTGTCTGCCAATATGGAAGCGATTCTACAGGCGAAAAAACGTCTGCATAGCAATATGAATCGTACACTTCTGATGGAACAATTGGTACTCAGTATGCAGGAGGGGTTACTTGTTGTATAAAGTAGTAGGTGTCCGCTTTAAAAAAGCGGGTAAAATATATTATTTCGATCCGTTGGAGTATGCTCTCGATAAAGGCGAATATGTTATCGTTGAGACGGCACGCGGAGTTGAATATGGAAAAGTGGCAAGTCACGTTAAGGATGTCAGTGAAAATGACGTTGTTCTGCCGCTTAAGAAGATAATTCGCCCTGCACAAAATGAGGACCTCGAAAAAGTAGAGGAAAATCGTTCAGAGGCTGAAAGAGCTTTTGAAATTGGAGTAGGGAAGATTGTTGAACATCAGCTTGATATGAAGCTAGTTGATGTGGAGTATACATTTGACCGGAATAAGCTTGTGTTTTATTTCACTGCTGAGGGTCGAGTGGATTTCCGGAACTTGGTTAAAGATCTTGCCTCTATTTTCCGTACACGTATCGAACTTCGGCAAATCGGCGTACGTGATGAAGCGAAGATGTTGGGCGGTATCGGGCCTTGTGGACGAATGCTTTGTTGTTCCACTTTTCTGGGGGATTTCGAACCCGTTTCCATCAAGATGGCGAAAGATCAAAATCTATCGCTCAATCCATCGAAAATTTCAGGCCTATGCGGTCGTCTGATGTGTTGCCTAAAATATGAAAACGATGACTACGAAGAAGCAAAGGCACTTATGCCAGACGTGGGCACGCGCGTTCAAACTTCAGACGGACCAGGTAAGGTAGTGGGTCTGAATCTTCTTGAGCGTCTACTCCAAGTGAAGTTGACTGATCAAGATCAGGTTTTGGAGTATACATTGGAAGAAATTCTTAATCCGGAGAGTAAAATTGTTCAAATGATGAAATGATGAAATGGTGAGGTGGGGTAGTTGAAAGAAAGGAATTTTCTTGACAGGGTAATGGAATTCGAACAACAACTTGAATCCATGCAAAATCAATTCCGTGATTTAATTGGATTCGTTGCGCAGATGACGGAAGATAGCCATTCACTTCAACTCGAAAACCATCATCTGCGAAAGCGGCTCGAAGAGGTAGATGGACAATCGCAGACTACAAACAAGCGACAACATCGAAAAAAACCAAATAAAATCGATGTCGGAGAAGGCGTTGATAATCTGGCACGTCTTTACAATGAAGGGTTTCATGTCTGTAATGTCCATTACGGAGGTAGTCGTAAAGGGGAAGACTGTCTCTTCTGTCTATCATTTTTAAATAAACAAAATGTATGAAATGAGCCGATCCTATTAAAATGTAGGGATCGGCTTTTTTATATTCAGGAGGTATAACTTATGGAAGAAATCCTACAGGGCGATGAACGATTGGATTATTTATTGGCGGAGGACTTGCGTATCATCCAAAGTCCATCCGTATTCTCATTTTCCTTGGATGCAGTTTTGCTTGCGAAGTTTGCGTACGTCCCATTACGCTCAGGTAATATTGTTGACCTTTGTGCGGGCAACGGGGCCATTCCGTTATTCTTAAGCGCACGTACAAATGCCGTTATTACAGCCGTTGAGCTGCAGGGGCGACTAGCAAATATGGCAGAAAGAAGCGTCCATTATAACGGATTGCAGGAAAGAATTCATGTTTTGAATGATGATGTCATTGGTATTGCCAAAAAGATTGGCTATGAAAAGTACGATACGGTTACATGCAATCCCCCCTATTTTTTATCGAATGAGGCAAGTGAGAAAAATATGCTTGAACATATCGCAATTGCTAGACATGAGATCCATTTAACACTTGAGCAGGCAGTGCAATCCGCAAGCGAATTATTAAAGCAAGGCGGAAAAGCAGCCTTTGTCCATCGTCCTGGCAGATTACTAGATATTATTACAGCAATGCGGGCAAATCGACTAGAGCCGAAGCGAATTCGATTCGTTTATCCGAAAGAGGGAAAAGATGCAAATACATTACTAATAGAGGGCACTAAAGATGGAAAACCTGACTTAAAAGTTTTACCTCCCTTGTATGTCTACGGATCTGATAACAAATACACAGAAGAAGTGAGGCTCCTCCTGTATGGACAAGACGCGTGAGCATTACTTTTATGTACTTGAATGCAATGATGATTCGTACTACGCGGGTTATACGAATGATTTAGAACGACGCGTTCATGTCCATAATGAAGGGAAAGGTGCGAAATACACACGGGCGAAGCTTCCTGTTCGTTGTATTTATCATGAATGTTTTGAAACAAAGCGTGAAGCGATGCAAGCAGAGTATCGATTTAAACAGTTGAAACGATATGAAAAGGAACGGTATATAAAAAAGGGGATGGATTCGCATGAAGTCACAGAAAAGTGCTGAACTAGGCGGCGGAAAGTTATACCTTGTCGGGACACCAATAGGTAATCTGGAAGATATGACGTTCCGCGCAATACGTGTCATGAAAGAAGTGGATACAATAGCAGCAGAAGATACCCGTAATACAATCAGGTTATGCAACTACTTTGAAATCAAGACCCCCCTTATCAGTTATCATGAACATAATATTGAAGCGGGCGGCGATAAAATACTGGAGATGCTTGCCACTGGGAAGACGGTTGCTGTTGTCAGTGACGCTGGAATGCCGTGCATATCAGATCCAGGAGCAGACATTGTTGCTAAGGCGATTGCAGCTGGATTTGATGTCGTCCCGGTTCCCGGTGCAAATGCCGCAATTAGTGCGCTTGTTGCTTCTGGTCTAGTACCCCAACCATTTCTGTTTGTCGGATTTGTATCACGCCAGAAAAAGGATCGTAAAGCGCAATTGGATGTGCTGAGGCTTAAGAAAGAAACGGTCATTTTGTATGAAGCACCGCACAGACTGAAAGAGACAGTTCGTGCGCTCCATGAAAGCTTCGGCGGGACACGCCGGGTTGTCTTGGCACGTGAATTAACAAAACGATATGAAGAGTTTTTGCGCGGGACGCTTGAAGAGGCCCGTCTATGGGTAGAATCGAATGAACTAAGAGGCGAATTCTGTATCGTCCTTGAAGGGGGAGATGGCGTCGCCGAAGAAAAGCAAGAGGTGTGGTGGAGCGGTTACACCGTTCTGGAACATGTAACGGAGCTAATTGAACAAAAAGGAATCCGCTCAAAGGAAGCTATTCGAGAAGTGGCAAATGATCGAGGAATGAGCCGACGTGATGTCTATAGGGAATACCATGTCGAGGATTAAGACCAGTCCCAATAAAAATATGCAAGCACCCCGAGGGACTTGCACTAGACAATCATCTGATTTGAAAACGTTTAAAAAACCCGAATCAGTTAACCGGTCCGGGTTCTAAATGGAATTACTTGTTTAGTTTGTCTTGGATTTCATTAATAAGCTGTTGTGCACCATCTGGGCTTAAAATCAATTTACCATCTATTAGACGAAGGTTCTCGTCAGATACGTCACCCGTAATCGAGCAAGTCATATTTGGCATATACTTTTTCAGGATGATCTTATCTTCATCGACGTAGATTTCCAAAGCATCTTTTTGAGCGATGCCAAGTGTACGGCGTAATTCAATCGGAATTACTACACGTCCAAGTTCATCCACTTTCCTTACAATACCAGTTGATTTCATAATTAGGCTCCTTTCGATCTATGTAGTTTCGACACGTTTCGACATATTTCTCTTGTCTGTTAACTATCATACCAACTCTTCCAATTAACGTCAATATAATCTGCTTGATTCTTAGATAAAAAGAAAGACTCACTTACGAGAGTTGCAGATTACGATAAAAGTGACCTATGGCATAAGGAAAAAGGGATAGGAAAAGGCATGAGCAAGGAATTACATTGTATCAATGGGATGCTTTCGATAGAATAGATACTATATACTTTTGCAATGGAGGAATTGTCGTGGATAATCAGAAAAAAGCATTTTATATTACAACCCCGATTTATTATCCGAGTGGAAAATTCCATATTGGGACCGCATATACAACGGTTGCCTCAGATGCAATGGCGCGTTATAAACGACTTCGCGGTTATGACGTTCGTTTTTTGACGGGCATGGATGAGCATGGCCAAAAGATCCAAGAAAAAGCGGAAGAGGCGGGCCTACCCCCTCAAGAATATGTTGATGGTATCGCTCAAATTGCGAAGGAAGTTTGGAAACTCATGGACATTTCCTATGATGACTTCATCCGTACGACAGAAGAACGCCATAAAGTTGCTGTAGAAAAGATATTCCAAACGTTCCTTGATAACGGGGATATTTATAAAGGTGAATATGAAGGTTGGTACTGTACGCCGTGTGAATCGTATTTCACTGAATCACAACTTGAAAATGAAAATTGTCCGGATTGCGGGCGTCCTGTAAAAAAAGTGAAGGAAGAATCATATTTCTTCAATATGAAGAAGTACGCCGATAGACTCCTGAAATTTTACGAGGATAATCCAACCTTCATTGAACCGGTTTCACGTAAAAATGAGATGATTAATAACTTTATCAAGCCGGGGCTTGAAGACTTATCTGTTTCACGTATGTCGTTTGACTGGGGAATCAGAGTACCGGGCGATGCAAAACATGTTATTTACGTTTGGGTAGATGCATTGACGAATTACATCACTGCACTTGGTTATCGTTCGGATGATGAATCGTTATTCAACAACTATTGGCCAGCGGACGTTCATGTCGTCGGCAAAGACATTGTTCGTTTCCATACGATTTATTGGCCGATTTTCTTGATGGCGCTCGATTTACCATTACCGAAAAAAGTGTTTGCACATGGCTTCATTATGATGAAAGACGGTAAAATGTCGAAGTCGAAAGGGAATGTCGTATATCCGGAAATGCTTGTAGAGCGTTATGGATTGGACGCAACGCGCTATTTCCTTCTACGTGAATTGCCATTTGGACAAGATGGCGTATTCTCGCCTGAATCATTCATTGAACGGACGAACTATGACTTGGCAAATGACCTTGGTAATTTGTTAAACCGCACCATTTCGATGATCAATAAGTACTTTGACGGTTTCATACCAACAGAGGGACTTGTAGCTACGGAATTTGATACGGTCTTGACGGATTTCATCACAGAAACAGTTAAAAAGTATGAAGTATCAATGGAAAAGATGCAGTTTAGTGTTGTTCTCGGCGAAGTGTGGGCGCTTGTATCTCGAACTAACAAATATATTGACGAAACATCGCCGTGGGTATTGGCAAAAGACGAAGCGGATAAAGGAAAGCTCGCGTCCGTCATGGCAAGTTTGGCAAACTCGTTGCGTCATATCGCAATTTTGCTTCAACCGTTCATGACTGAATCCCCGAAAAAGATTGCAGAGCAACTCGGATTGTATGAACAGATACTTGCATGGGACACAATAGGAGACTTCGGTGCAATACCTACAGCAACAAAAGTTGTGGAAAAAGGCGTACCGATCTTCCCGCGTCTTGACCCAGAAGTTGAAGTTGTTTACATTCGCGAACAAATGGCAATTTCAGCGCCTGCTGAAATTGCGCCTTCTAAAGAACCAGCGAAGGATGAGACGGTGGTAGAAGAGCAAGTAGACGAAATCTCAATTGACGACTTTATGAAAGTGGATTTACGCGTGGCGACAGTTACAGCGTGTGAAAAAATACCCAAAGCAGACAAATTACTTAAACTTCAGCTTGACCTCGGTTATGAATCGCGTCAAGTCGTTTCTGGCATCGCGGAACACTATGAACCGGACGCGCTTGTTGGTCAAAAGGTAATCGTCGTGGCGAATTTGAAGCCTGTGAAGTTGCGTGGGCAACTGTCCCAAGGTATGATTCTAGCTGGTAAATCTGACGGTGTATTGAAACTTGCTACAGTTGATCAATCACTTGAAAATGGTGCGCAAGTAAAATGAGAAATGAAAACGACGTCCCTCCTGGATACGTCGTTTTTGCTTTTATCGTTGGAACTTCAATTTGTAATCAATTTGTAAACGAATTGTGATGAAAGAAATAAAGAGGTCAACTAAAATAAAGATATTGTGAGGCGAAGACGAAATGTTTATAGATACCCATGTACACCTAAATGACGATCAATACGAAAATGATATAGACGAAGTGATTCAACGTGCCCAAGAGGTTGGGGTAGAAAAAATGGTTGTTGTAGGGTTCGATAAAAAGACCATTACAAGAGCGATGGAACTCGCTGAAAAACATTCTTTCATCTATGCGGTTGTCGGGTGGCATCCCGTTGATGCAATTGATTGTACAGAGGAAGACTTGAACTGGATTGAGTCACTTGCTGCACATCCGAAAGTCGTTGGTATAGGTGAAACAGGACTGGATTACCACTGGGATAAGTCACCTAAAGATATTCAACAAGAAGTGTTCAGAAAACAGATCCGACTTGCACAAAAAGTGAACCTTCCAGTAATAATTCATAATCGAGATGCAACAGCGGATGTCGTCAGAATTTTACAGGAGGAAGAGGCCGGTAAAACGGGAGGCATTATGCACTGTTTCAGCGGTAGTGTTGAAACAGCCAAAGAGTGCATAGCTATGGACTTTATGATTTCGCTTGGCGGACCTGTTACATTTAAAAATGCAAGAATGCCAAAAGAAGTCGCAACTGAAATTTCACTTGAGCATTTATTGATTGAAACAGATGCGCCCTATCTTGCACCTCATCCAAATCGCGGAAAACGGAATGAACCGGCGTGGGTCACACTTGTAGCCGAAGAGATTGCGCGTTTGAAAGAAATCCTCGTGGAGGATGTGGCGAAAAAGACAACAGAAAATGCACTAAAAATATTTAAAATAAGATGACTAGAAAGCTAGGAAGACTCCCATACTTTGCTGTAAAGGGAGCAACTATTTCTCTTGCGTGTGAAATTCGAAAGGGTTGACACGTTAAAAAGTTCCCTTTATAATCAGCCGAGTGATGAAGGAGGAGTTATTTTCATGTCAAATAGAACCATGAAAAGCCTAATCTTTAAGTCATTGAGGAGTAAACAAATAGCAATTACCATCGTTTCGTTGACACTATTTGTTACTATAATTTCACTTGCCCTATATGAAGGGACAAAAAAATCAGTCACGCTAGATGTGAACGGTGAAGAGCTTGAGATTAAAACGCATGCAAATACAGTGGGCAAACTTCTTTCCGAACAGGAAATCAAGATTGCCAAACACGATATAGTAACACCCTCAGTGAAGACGCCCATAAAAGACGGTTTAGCTGTCAGTTGGGACCAGGCAAAACAAGTTGCAATACAAGTTGACAAGACGAAGAAAGTGGTCTGGACGACAAAAGAAACAGTAGGGAAAGTATTGGCGGAAGCTGGAATCGGGATAACTGAACATGATTCTGTGATTCCTGAAATGACAGAACAAATAGGTGATGTCGATAGCATTAACATCGAGAAAGCTTTCGAGGTAACGCTAAATGACGGTGGGAAGAAACAAACGCTTCGATCAACTTCGACTACGGTCGCTGACTTTTTAAAGAGAGAAAACATTCAATTAAATGAATTAGACCGACTAAAAGGGAATGCAGAAGAAGTTCTCAAACCCAATTCAATAGTTAAGGTCATACGAGTGGAAAAGGTCACCGATGTAGTGGAAGAATCGGCGAACTTTGCGGTTGAAACACGTAACGATTCTTCTTTACTCAAAGGACGTGAGAAAGTTGTCCAACAAGGGAAGAAAGGGAAAGTTTCGCGCAAGTTCGAAATAGTGAAAGAAAATGGTAAAGAAGTATCCCGTTCGTTATTGGTAGAAAAAGTACTCGTAAAGCCACAAAAGAAGGTTGTTGCCGTCGGTTCAAAAGTAATGGTAGCAAGTGCTTCAAAAGCTAGAAAGCGTGTCACAAGTGTATCTAGAAGTAATGCTCCTTCTGGGGGTAAAGAATTATTTATGACAGCTACTGCATATACTGCGCAGTGTAATGGCTGCTCTGGTATTACGGCTACAGGTATTAATTTACATTCGAATCCGAACTTAAAAGTCATTGCAGTCGACCCAAGTATTATTCCGCTTGGATCAAAAGTTTGGGTTGAAGGATATGGATATGCAATTGCCGGAGATACAGGCGGCGCTATCAAAGGAAAGAAAATCGATCTTCATATGCCGACGAAATCAGCAGCTTATAAATTCGGTCGGAAAAAGGTTAAAGTGAAAATCATCGATTAACGGCTATCCGCAGGACTATAATAGGTCCTGCGGATTATTGTGTTCAAGCAAAGTATACCAGTAGCGCTCGTCTGTACAAGCATCCAAGAGCAAGGTAGAATTAAAGTAAGAATGGAACAGGAAAGAGGATTTCTGTGAATATAAAAGAAGTGATTGTTGTTGAAGGTAAATCAGATACGATTGCTGTGAAACGCGCAACTGGCGCAGATACGATTGAGACGAACGGATCTGCAATCGATGAATTAACGCTCGAACGCATTGGACACGCGCAAAAGACGCGTGGGGTGATTGTATTTACTGACCCCGATTATCCAGGGCGACGGATCCGGGCTATTATCGAAGAGAAGATTCCAGATGTGAAGCATGCTTTTTTGAAAAAAGAATTAGCGATTGCAAAAAACGGGAAAAAACTTGGTATTGAACATGCGCGGGATGAAGACATTCAGCGCGCAATCCGCTCGGTCTATACGATGAATGATCAGCCTGTTGTCGATATCCCTCTTGCAGCTTTGATGGCAGCAAGACTTATTGGTTATCCCGAAGCCAAAAAAAGACGCGAACGCTTAAGTGCACTTTTACAGATTGGTCAGGTGAATGGGAAAGGTCTGAAAAAGCGTCTAGAAATGTTCCGCATCAGCCATAATCAGTTAGAAGAAGTACTAAAAGTTCTCGATGAGGAGGAAAAACATGAATAAGGACATAGCAACTCCGGTCAGAACGAAAGAAATTCTTAAAAAGTACGGATTTGCGTTCAAAAAAAGTTTAGGTCAAAACTTTTTAATAGACCCAAATATTTTACGTAATATTGTTTCATACGCAAATCTTACTGAGAAGACAGGCGTTATTGAAATAGGACCGGGTATCGGTGCGCTTACCGAACACATTGCAAGAAGTGCGGGGAAAGTGGTTGCTTTTGAAATCGATGGGCGTCTTTTGCCTGTTTTAGAAGATACATTATCCCCTTATGGCAATGTGGAAATTGTACATCAGGATATACTGGAAGCAAATCTTGCACAAATTGTTGAAGAACATTTTGCTGACTATGAAGAAATCGTTGTCGTCGCCAATCTGCCTTATTACGTAACGACGCCAATTATCATGAAGTTTTTACTTGGGAAAGTACCAATTGCACGCATGGTTGTTATGATGCAAAAAGAAGTTGCAGATCGCATCACCGCAGTTCCAGGTACAAAAGCGTACGGCTCATTATCCATTGCAATCCAATACTTTATGGATGCGGAGGTATCGATGATTGTGCCGAAAACTGTTTTCATGCCACAACCTAATGTTGAATCGGCAGTTCTTCTCTTAACAAAGAAGGAATCACCGCCGGCATATGTGATTGATGAGGACTTTCTTTTTACGGTTTCAAAAGGATCATTTATCCAGCGTCGCAAGACTATCTTGAATAACTTGCAAAGTTCGATGCCAGATGGGAAAGCGAAAAAAGAGCAAATCTTAGCGGCGTTTGAAAAAGTCGATATGGATCCAGGAAGACGGGGAGAGACGCTGTCAATCGAAGAGTTTGCAAAGTTATCGAATGCGTTGTATGAAGACTTTTTTATACCCCAAGATAAGTCCCGAAAATAGTAGATATTTTGTTGATTATCAACCTTTTTTTCATAAAAGCATTGACAAAGTTAATGCCCCATTGTTAAAATGAAACTTTTAATTGACAGAACTTTTTAAAAGTGCTATACTTGTGTCTAGTGAGGTGTAAGCCATATGCCAAAAACATTAGCGGACATTAAGAAGTCATTGGATTCTCACCTGGGAAAACGTTTGCACTTAAAAGCGAACGGCGGTCGTAAGAAGACGATCGAACGGGCGGGAGTATTGCGTGAAACGTATCGCGCAGTATTCGTAGTCGAACTCGACCAGGACGAAAATGCGTTTGAAAGGGTATCTTACAGTTACGCAGATATTTTAACCGAAGCGGTTGAAATAACAATTATTGAAGGTGTAGATCCCACTGCGTTCATCGTCAAGTAGTTACAGCATTTATGATTTATTTTAATTCTATTTTAAATAAAAACACTTATGTGAGTTTCCGGTAAACGGATTTTCTTACGTAGGTGTTTTTTCTTTTATTCCGTCCATACTATAGGCGTCAGCTGTAAAGGAGGAAAACCAAATGGCGAAAAAACGGAGTATGATGTCTGAGCAACTGAAGGTAGAAATAGCCAAAGAGCTTGGGTTTTACGATGTTGTTGAGCGAGAAGGTTGGGGAGGCATAAAATCTCGGGATGCTGGAAATATGGTGAAACATGCCATTGAAATGGCAAACCGTAGTTTGCAACAAAATCAAAATAATCTTTGATTAACCCTATATTCCCACTATAGGCTGACTGATTAAGAGTTGTACAAGGCGTCTCAATGACGTCTTGTGCAGCTTTTTTTCATTGGTTGATGAGTTCAACCTTTTTACTGTTCGTCCGGCGCTATTCGGGGCAAATCAAGGCGGTGTCGCTTCTCTTATTGTCTAGCTCCAGCACCCCGGGGCTCGGGTTATAAGTCAATCCAACTGAGTGGCAAAGGACGCTGCCAAGCCGTTCCGTCTTATGCTTGTCGCCCCTGACATAGGTGCTGTGCTTTTTTATCTTGACGATTTAGGATGCAAACGATTCAGCCTATGGTAAAATAGGGAACAAAGACAAGCTAGAATGGAGGGAGCCCTATGCTATATGAGAAGGCGCCGGCAAAAATCAATTTAACACTTGATGTATTACATAAACGCGAGGACGGTTTTCATGAAGTTGAAATGATTATGACGACCGTCGATTTGGCAGATCGGGTATGGCTTCGTTCGACGAATGATGGACTAATAACGATTAAAACATCTGAGCGATTCGTGCCAAGTGATCGAAAGAATTTTGCATACCAGGCTGCAGAGCTACTGCAACGTAAGTATGGTATAAAAAAGGGTGTGGAGATTACACTTGAAAAAAGCATTCCCGTTGCTGCAGGACTTGCAGGTGGCAGTTCAGATGCCGCTGCAACCTTGCGTGGTCTGAATAGGTTATGGAATTTAAGGATAGAAGCAGACGAGTTGGCATCGCTTAGTGCACAGATTGGATCGGATGTCGCATTTTGTGTGCATGGTGGAACGGCACTTGCAACAGGACGCGGCGAGATAATCGAGAGGTTGCCTATCCCACCTAACTGTTGGGTAATTCTTGCCAAGCCGGCTATATCCGTTTCTACTGCAGACATCTATGGCAAGCTGAATCTGGCCACTATTCAACACCCAAGTACTGCGGGAATGATTGATGCATTAGAAGAAAGTAATTATGAAGCGATGTGTAAAGCGGTTGGAAATGTTCTTGAACCAGTAACAATGGAACTGTATCCACAAGTGATAACTTTAAAAGAACAGATGGTAAAGTTCGGTGCGGATGCAGTACTAATGAGTGGTAGTGGTCCGACCGTTTTTGGTTTGGTGCAACATGAATCTAGGGTGCCGCGTATTTACAATGGGTTGAAAGGGTTTTGCCCCGAAGTATATGCAGTTAGAATGATGGGTGGGCGTCACATTCTTGATTAGACACGTATGAATGTGATAATCTACGATTAAAACATTCGTATTCGGAGGTGTACCTATGAAATGGAAAAGAAGTGAAAGACTTGTCGATATGACACGTCATTTATTGGAATATCCGCGTGAACTTATTCCGCTTACCTTCTTTTCCGAACGGTACAAGGCGGCAAAGTCTTCAATTAGTGAAGACTTGACGATTGTAAAAGAAACGTTTGAAGAAAAAGGAACTGGGAAACTAGTAACGGTGTCTGGTGCTGCGGGAGGGGTAAAGTTTATACCGAAAGTAGGTAGTGCAGATGTCCAAGAAGTGATATCATTACTTATGGAAGAACTGGGTCACTCGGATCGATTACTGCCGGGTGGTTATCTATTCATGACAGACCTTCTTGGAAACCCTCGCCTTATGGATCGTGTCGGCAAGGTGTTCGCTTCTGCTTTTGCTGAAACGGAAATCGATGTTATTATGACGGTGGCGACGAAGGGAATACCGATTGCACATTCTATTGCACGGCATTTGAATGTTCCCGTCGTGATTGTACGCCGTGATAGTAAAGTGACGGAAGGGCCGACGGTCAGCATTAATTACGTTTCGGGTTCAACGAGGCGTATACAAACAATGGTCCTTTCGAAGAGAAGTATGCGCAGTGGCCAAAAAGTACTCATTACAGACGACTTTATGAAGGCAGGCGGCACAATGGTAGGCATGAAAAACCTATTGGAAGAGTTCGGTTGTAAGCTCGCGGGGATTGCCGTCCTTGTTGAAGCTGAGCATTTAGAAGACGTACTTGTCGATGACTATTTATCGCTGGTGAAGTTGCGTGCAGTAAACGAGAAAGATCGTACAATTGTTTTGGACGAAGGAAATTACTTTGCGGAAGGTGGAAACTAATATGAATTATGTTGCGACGGAGAAGGCACCGAAAGCGATTGGTCCTTATGCACAAGCGGTGAACGTGAATGGATTTGTTTATACATCTGGTCAAATTCCATTGACACCCGAGGGTTTACTTGTCGCTGGAACAATCGAAGAACAGACTCACCAAGTATTTGAAAATTTAAAGGCGGTTCTTGAAGAGGCTGGTTCTTCCCTAGAGAAGGTTGTGAAGGCGACCGTTTTCATTAAGGATATGGATGAATTCGTTGCGGTGAACGATGTGTATGCACAACATTTTGGAACGCATACTCCTGCCCGTTCAACGGTTGAGGTTGCAAGACTACCTAAAGACGTAAAAATAGAAATTGAAGCCATCGCTTTAGTAGGCGAGTGATATGCATCCGCCCGGTAAAACGGAGCGGATGTTTTTTTTATTTTTTTTTTTCGGGGGATCTTGACTGCGAGACAAAAAGCGCCTCTTCATCGATCCGTCCTATGCCTGTCGAGTCTAAGCGGCTACTTTCACATTTCAATTATTTAAATTATTTCGTTTTTAAAAAGAGGGAAACGCTTACTTTTGTAGAATATAGATGACAAGCGCTGCAATGACAAAAGGAGTGGTTATGGGATGGAAGTGACAGATGTAAGGTTGAGGAAAGTGGAGACAGATGGCAGGATGAGGGCGATTGCGTCTATAACGATTGATGATGAATTTGTTGTTCACGATATTCGTGTTATTGATGGGAATGAAGGACTTTTCGTTGCGATGCCAAGTAAAAGAACGCCAGACGGTGAATTTCGCGATGTTGCACACCCTATCAATTCTAATGCGAGAATGAAGATTCAGGATGCTGTACTTGCAGCTTTCCATATTTCAGATGAAGCAGAGTTATTGGAAACTGTGGTTGTGTGAACTGAGTTTTGGTTAGACTATCGAATGTGAAGAAGAACTAGATTGGAACTGTCTGTGTTTATTCATGGGCAGTTTTTTTATTTATAAAAAGGGCTTTTTGTTATTTCTTATGCCTGTCGAGCCTGAACGGCCGCTTTCGCTTTTCTTGTAAAAAAAGAAATAAATAATAAAAGAAAATAAACTAAATGTCAAGGGGGTCCAGGTTGAAAAAAAGGTGTAAATCCGATATAGTCAATAGTGAAAACTTTGGGAGGGCCAACAAATGACGAATACATATGCCATCGTCCTCGCTGCAGGACAAGGTACACGGATGAAATCCGCTTTATATAAAGTGCTCCACCCCGTATGTGGAACGCCAATGGTCGAACATGTTATTGATCATATTCGCAGTTTGGGTGCAAATCGAATCGTGACAGTCGTTGGACACGGTGCAGAACTAGTTGAAGAAACACTTGGAAGTAAAAGTGAGTATGTGCTACAAGCAGAACAACTTGGTACTGCACACGCAGTGCAACAAGCAGAGCAACTTATAGGTGATCTCGAAGGTACGACAATTGTTGTTTGTGGTGACACGCCGTTAATTCGATCAGAAACAATGGAAGCACTCATCTCGCATCATACCAAGAATGGTGCGAAGGCAACAATCCTAACAGCTGAAGCGGATGACCCAACAGGATACGGTCGTATTATCCGTGGTGCAGAAGGCCAAGTTTTGCGTAATGTGGAACAAAAAGATGCAACGCCGGAAGAAAGAAAAGTAACTGAAATCAACACAGGCACTTACTGTTTTGATAACCGTTCACTTTTTGAAACGCTAAAAAAAGTAAAGAACGACAACGCACAAGGTGAATTTTATCTCCCGGACGTTATCGGGATCTTACAATCCGAGAAAGCATTAGTTTCAGCTTATATAACGGATGACTTCAGTGAAACACTTGGCGTTAATGATCGGGTTGTTTTGTCGGAAGCGGAGCGCGTAATGCGACGACGTATTGCCGAAAAGCATATGCGGAACGGCGTGACAATTATTAATCCAGATAACACATATATAAGTGCCGGTGCTGAAATTGGTCGTGATACGATTCTTCAACCAGGTACGCTAATCGAAGGCGCAACAATCATTGGTGAGATGTGCATAATTGGACCGAACAGCCAAGTGATTGACAGTGCGATAGGTGATGGGACGACCGTTCATTCATCAGTTGTCAAAACAAGTAAAATAGGTGCATCCACAACGATTGGACCTTTTGCGCATATCCGACCAGAATCAGATCTTGGAGATCATGTGAAAATCGGTAACTTCGTCGAAGTGAAAAAGTCAGTACTCGGCGAGGGAAGTAAAGTGTCCCATTTAAGCTATATCGGTGATGCCAAAGTGGGTACTGATGTAAATGTCGGCTGTGGGACTATAACTGTCAATTATGATGGGAAGAATAAATATGTGACAACGATTGAAGATGACGCATTCATTGGATGCAATTCCAATCTGATAGCACCAGTAACCGTTGGAAAAGGCGCATATGTGGCAGCAGGTTCGACAATCTCGAAAAATGTACCGGAAAGTTCACTTGCAATTGCACGCGCGCGCCAAGAGAATAAAGAAGGCTATGCAACAAAACTAAAACTTAAATAAACAGGGGGCCCACGATGGCTAATCATTATCCGAATGGTAAACTGAAGGTATTTTCTTTGAACTCCAACGAAACACTTGCAAGGGAAGTGGCGGAGGAAATTGGACGACCACTAGGCAAGTGTTCCGTAAAGCACTTCAGTGACGGGGAAGTCCAAATCAACATTGAAGAAAGTATCCGTGGTTGTGACGTATTCGTTATCCAATCTACGTCACAGCCTGTCAATGAAAATCTGATGGAACTCCTTATTATGGTTGATGCATTAAAGCGTGCCTCTGCACGTACAATTAATGTCGTGATGCCTTATTACGGCTACGCGCGTCAAGACCGTAAAGCGCGTTCACGTGAACCGATAACTGCAAAACTCGTTGCAGACTTACTTGAGACAGCTGGGGCACATCGTGTTATTGCAATCGATTTACATGCACCACAAATCCAAGGGTTCTTTGATATCCCCATAGATCATCTAGTTGCTGAACCGATCCTTACAGAATACTTCAAAGGAAAAGGCTTTGACAATGATGAACTTGTAATTGTTTCTCCTGATCATGGCGGAGTAACGCGTGCACGCAAAATGGCGGATCGTATGAAAGCACCAATTGCTATTATTGACAAACGTCGTCCGCGTCCAAACGTTGCTGAAGTGATGAACATTGTAGGTAATGTCGAAGGCAAAACAGCCATACTTATCGACGATATCATCGATACTGCCGGGACAATTACAATTGCTGCAAACGCATTAATAGATAGTGGTGCGAAAGAAGTGTATGCTTGTTGTACACACCCTGTTTTGTCCGGTCCTGCCATTGAGCGGATTGACAACTCACAGATTAAAGAACTAGTTATTACGAACACTATCGAAATGCCCGAAACAAAGAAATCGCCGAAAATCATCCAACTGTCAATTGCTAAACTTCTCGGCGATGCAATTGTACGCGTATTCGAAGAGAAATCAGTCAGTACGTTATTTGATTAAGCAACACGTTTCAGGTCGTCTGCCATGGGGTATTTATAAGTTAGATTAATCTTTTCAAAAGAAAGGTGATTAAACAATGAGTACAACATTAAAGTCGGAAATGAGAGAAACAAAGAAGAAATCAAATTTAACGCAATTGAGAAAAGAAGGATTCGTTCCCGCAATTGTTTACGGATACAAAATGGACGCGACGCCCGTTTCAGTAACCGAAAACGATTTACTGAAAACGTTGAAAGTGACAGGACGTAACGGTGTTTTGAAATTAGATGTCGATGGGAAAAGCGTTGACGTTGTCTTGGGAGATTATCAGGCAGGTGCATTAAAAGGCGACATCCGCCATGCAGACTTCCTTGCGATTGATATGACCGAAGAACTTGAAGTGGATGTACAAGTCCATCTTGTAGGTCCGTCCATAGGTGAAAAAGAAGGCGTCGTCGTTCAACAGCCAAACTTTGAACTGAGGATTAAAGTGAAACCTTCAGAAATTCCAGAGTCATTTGAAGTTGATATTACAAAACTTCAAATTGGGGAAACGATTACAGTCGCGGATATTCGTGGAAAATCGAAATTTGAAATTTTAAGCGATGATGATCATTCACTTGTACTGATCTCTGCTCCACGTACTGAACAAGAGATGGAAGAACTTGAAAGCGAACCATCAGTAGATGTAGACGCGGAGACTAAGGTCATTGGTGAAAAAGTAGAATAAAAAAGTGCAGCACACGGGTTACCCGTGTGCTTCTTTTCTATATATGTTGAACTAATGATTCCGTATAATCATAAGTGAAGGCATCCCCGAGCGCCGAGCGTAGTTGAGAGGATTCTTTATGTCAACACATATATTTGAATAATTACTTTTAAAGGAAGAGCGTATATAATGAAAATGATAATTGGACTCGGAAACCCGGGTAAACAATATGAAAAAACACGCCACAATGTGGGCTTCCAAGCTATCGATAAGCTCTGTGAGCGTCTTTTGGCACCTTCCATGCAGTCCAAGTTTAATGGAATGTATTCGGTTGTCCATCACCCTAAAGGTAAAGTAATACTTGTTAAGCCACTTACGTATATGAATTTATCGGGCGAATGTGTCAGACCATTAATGGATTACTATGGAGTGGATGTAGGTGATATCGTCGTCATTTATGATGATCTCGATATTGCACCAGGTACAATTAGACTTCGTCAAAAAGGAAGTGCGGGCGGTCATAACGGCATGAAATCACTTATTGCGCATCTTGGTACGGATCAATTCAATCGGATTCGAATTGGTGTGGGCAGGCCGGTTGGGGGTATGAAAGTTGCTGACTATGTGCTCTCTTCTTTTAGTAAAGAAGAACAGCCTTTGATAGGCGATATGATTGATAAAAGTGCTTCTGCAGTTGAATCATGGCTTGATAACCCTTTTAACGATGTGATGAACAAATTTAATGGTGCATAAGGAATAATGGATCCATCTGTTGCCTATACTTTAGTAAAAAGGGGGCCTCAAAAAAAGATGAGCATCCGATATACATGCCGCCACTGTGAAGTAGAGATGGGTAAAATACCGTTCGAATCGGTGAAGGAAACTGTACTTCTTTTGCAAAAGATTGACACAGGGGAAGAAGAGCGGTTTTTAACATATGAAAAAGATGGGGCTTTGACAGTGCGTTCCATATGTGAACAATGCGAACAATCATTACAGCGGTTTCCTGATTACTATACACTTAACAAATGGCTACAATAGATGTATGCTTTGGCGCTAAACGGCGTTCAGAGCTTTTTCTGTTTTACAAAACAAACAAGGAAAGGAAGTGCGTATGTGGAAATGCTCGCTGATTTACTAGTAAGAGAAAACAAGATTCGTGAACTCGTTGAAGATTTGGAGACAGGAAAAGACCGACAGTTTATTTCGGGATTGACAGGGGGAGCTAAACCCTTATTTTTCGAAGCGCTTCACCGATCTATTTCAAAAACTACACTTATCATTTCGCCGAACTTGTTGCAAGCGCAACGTACATATGAAGATCTAGTGAAAGTACTTGGGGAATCATCTGTCCATCTTTACCCTGCAGAGGAACTCATTGCGGCTGACTTTTCTATTTCGAGTTATGAGCTTCGTGCACAACGTATTGAGACGCTGGATCATATGGCGAGGGTTGGAAAAGGCGTTTATATTGCGCCAATTGCAGGCATGAAAAAACTGTTGCCAGCAAAAGAACAGTGGCTTGACAGCTCCCTATCCGTGGCAATTGGAGACGCACTTATCATTACCGATTGGTTAGACAGGCTTGTATCAATGGGTTATTCGAGACAACCAATGGTGACAGCACCAGGAGAATTTGCGCTGCGTGGGGGTATTTTAGATTTATATCCGTTGTATATGGAAAACCCAGTAAGAATTGAACTATTCGATACTGACGTAGATTCTATCCGTACTTTTTCCGCGGAAGACCAACGCTCAATTGAAAAGCTGGATTCTGTATCCATTTTGCCTGCAGCAGAATTCGTCTGGAGTGCGGCAGAATTGTTGAACATCGCGGACAAGCTGGAAAACTCATTGAGTACAAGTTTGAAAAAAATGAAGGATGTCGAAGCGAAAGAACGACTGACGACTAATATAATGGGTGATATCAGCTTATTAAAAGAAGGCGAGACACCTGAAAACATGTTGAAGTATGCTTCTTTTGCATCCTCAACCGCTTCGCTCAGTCATTACCTCCCTAATAATGGTATCATCTATTTCGACGAAATTGGACGAATTCACGAGGTTGCCGGGTCGCTTGAAGCAGAGGAAGAAGAATGGATTGTTGCACTTCTGGAAGAGGGGCGAATCGTCCATGACGCTAAGATATCAATTCCGTTTGATGAAATGTATGGATCATTAAAACAACCAAAAGTATTTTTATCACTATTTGTTCGAACTGTACCCGGCATCGTTGTAAAAAAAACCGTTGCATTTTCTTGTAAGCCGATGCAACAGTTCCATGGGCAGATGAATTTACTGAAAAGTGAAATCGAGCGTTGGCAACAAGGTCGTTTCAATCTATTCATCGTAGTAGATGGTAGTGAACGGATGAAGAAAGTAAAAGAAATACTTCAAGACTATGAAGTGGAAGCTGTTCTTTCGGGTGGTCCGACAGATAGTGGAGTTGTTTCGATAATCGATGGGGATTTGTCTGCGGGGTTTGAATTACCCTTCCAACGTATAGCGGTCGTGACGGATTCCGAGTTGTTCCATGGTAAACCAAAACGGAAGTCCCGTCCACAAAAGATGACCAATGCAGAACGTATTAAAAGCTATTCGGAGATAAAGCCCGGCGACTACATTGTCCATGTACATCACGGAATCGGAAAGTACTACGGCGTTGTAACCCTTGAAGTGAGTGGTACTTATAAAGACTACCTTGATATAAGATATCGGGGAGAAGATAAGCTGTTCGTACCTGCTGACCAGATTGATTTGATACAGAAATACGTAGCGTCCGGTGAAAAAGAGCCGAAACTGCATAAACTCGGTGGGACGGACTGGAAGAAGACGAAAAGCAAAGTATCGGCTGCTGTCAAGGACATTGCGGACGACCTTATCAAGTTATACGCCAAACGTGAGGCAGAGAAAGGGTATGCCTTTTCCAAAGACGATGATATGTTGAGGACTTTTGAGAACGCATTTCTGTATGATGAAACTGAAGACCAACTGCGATCGATTACCGAAGTGAAGCAGGACATGGAAAAAGAGCGTCCAATGGATCGACTGCTCTGCGGAGATGTTGGATATGGCAAGACGGAAGTGGCGATTCGCGCGGCATTTAAAGCGGTGTTGGATGGAAAACAAGTCGCTTTTCTTGTGCCGACAACAATTCTCGCGCAACAACATTTCGAAACGATGAGAGAACGGTTCGCAGGCTTCCCGGTCGAAGTCGCATTGTTAAATCGTTTCCGTACGAAGAAAGAGCAAACAGAAACGTTGAAAGGCGTAAAGGCCGGAACTGTGGATATTGTTATTGGAACCCATCGTCTCCTTTCAAAAGACGTTATCTATCACGATCTTGGCTTGCTTGTTGTGGATGAAGAGCAGCGTTTCGGAGTGACGCATAAAGAGAAGCTCAAACAGTTGAAAACGAATGTCGATGTACTGACATTAACAGCGACACCGATTCCTCGAACACTTCATATGTCGATGCTCGGCGTTCGAGATTTGTCTGTCATTGAAACCCCCCCAGCAAATCGTTTCCCGATCCAGACGTATGTAATGGAACATAATTTTGCGCTCGTCCGTGAAGCGATTGAGCGGGAAATGGGACGAGGGGGTCAAGTGTTTTATTTATACAACCGGGTTGAAGACATGGCGCGTAAAGTCGATGAAATCAAACAGCTTGTACCGGAAGCGCGAGTTGGGTTTGCACATGGTCAAATGGGTGAATCAGCACTTGAAGCAGTTATCGTAAGCTTTTTAGAAGGTGAATATGATGTGCTTGTTACAACAACAATTATTGAGACTGGAATTGATATTCCGAACGTCAATACGCTAATTGTTCACGATGCAGACCGTATGGGCTTGTCGCAACTGTACCAGCTCCGTGGCCGGGTAGGACGTTCGAATCGCGTCGCTTATGCCTATTTCCTTTACCAGCGCGACAAGGTTCTAACTGAGGTTGCTGAAAGTCGGCTACAGGCAATCAAGGAATTCACTGAACTTGGTTCAGGCTTTAAAATTGCGATGCGTGACCTATCGATACGTGGTGCGGGCAATTTACTTGGAGCTCAGCAACACGGCTTCATAGACTCCGTTGGTTTCGATCTTTATTCTCAAATGCTGCAAGAGGCCATTGAGGAAAAACAAACAGGTATCGTGAAAGCAGATATACCCGACATGGAAATTTCACTACCTGTCAATGCCTATCTACCGGATGAATATATCCGTGATGGATTCCAAAAAATTCAAATGTATAAACGAGTTAAAGCAATCGAGAATGAAATGGATTATCTTGAACTAGTAGATGAAATGACGGATCGTTTTGGTGATATGCCTCTGGAAGCAGATTTGTTACTTCGTATTGGACGTATCAAAGCGTGGGGAAGGCTGGTGGGCGTGGAGTCCATAAAAAAACAGCGCGTCCTAATCGAAATACGTTTATCACCAGAAGGAACAGCAAAAATAGATGGTGCGAAAATGGTCGAGGAATCGATGAAATTCGGTCGTGCGGTTGGATTCACGATGGAGGGTAGTCGCCTTATCCTTACAATCGATGAACGTCACGCAGGAAAGAGGACAACATTCGATATTCTTGAAGAAATGATGGCACTTTTGCAGGAGTCGGTAAAGCAAACAGATACCTTGGATTCCGTCTAAAGGATACGTTGCATATTTTGCCCATGTATGATGCATACTAAGACGGAAGCGAAGGAACTCTTCAATTTTGTGGAAAGTGAGGCATCATGTATGAAAGCGACAGGAATCGTCCGCAGAATAGACGATCTAGGTAGAATCGTCATCCCGAAGGAAATTCGGAGGACATTGAGAATTCGAGAAGGAGATCCACTTGAAATCTTTACCGACCGGGACGGTGAAGTCATATTAAAAAAATATTCACCGATATCCGAACTAGGACAATTTGCATCGGAATATGCTGAAACATTGTATGAAACGCTGGGCACGCCTGCGCTCATCAGCGACCGGGACGAAATGATTGCAGTATCCGGGGTATCCAAAAAAGATTATTTAAACCGACAGTTATCCCCGAACGTAGAAGAAATTATGGAAGGTCGTAAAATTGTCACGGAAAAGCTTGAAAAGACAATTGAGTGGGTGCCGGGCCAAGTGGAACAAGTCAAATCCTATTGCGTCGCACCTATAATTGCGGGTGGGGACACAATAGGTGCGGTATACTTGCTGTCAAAGGTGCATTTCGTCGGCGAAAGCGAGCAGAAAGCGGCTGAAACAGCTGCCCACTTTTTGGCGAAGCAGATGGAACAATAAGAAACAGCCTACATGCACCGGTACGTGGCGGTTCAAGTGGGCTGTTTTTTTGTGGTGGAAATAGTATGGCGTGGGCTGTTGGTGTTTGCTGCGAGGTGTGGGCTTTATGTGCTGAATTTGTTTTGAGGAGGAGAATAATCGCCTGGAGCTGCTGATTGATCGCTTGGAAGGGGTAAATGAGCGGACGGGGCTACGGATTGATCGCTTGGAAGGGGTAAATGAGCGGACGGGGCTGCTGATTGATCGCTTGGAAGGGGTAAATGAGCGCCTGGAGCAACGGATTGATCGCTTGGGTAGGTAAAACAATTGCCCGCGTGGAAGATACAAGCATCCGACATAAAGAAAAACTGTTTTCATTCAAAAAAAAGAAGCTTCCAAAGAGCTTCTTTTACTTTGCGAATGGGCAATATGGGCATTTCTCGGTTTCCGGGAGTTCCTTGAACAAACAACAGGTTGTTCGTTTATAAGCTGCCATCGCTTCGATTGCTTGCTGATCTTTCAAATACTGTTTAAAAGGCGATCGGCGCATCGCGGGTTTCCATGTGTCATCTTCCAACAAGACATTCAAATCCCGCTGTGCAAACGTTGACTTGTCTTGCAATAACATCGAGTACGTCCATAAGACGTAGCCCCAGATATTTTCCCACAAAATCAATTTGGAGATTTTAGCGCGTTTACTTAAATACCCAACAACGGGATGCCCATACGATTCAAGGACGAAGCGGATATCTTCTTGTCGGTTTTGTACGGCCTTGAAACCCGTAGGTGGGATTGAAAATAGAATGGTGTCATTTTCGATGAATAACGAAACGTCTTTCAAGTCACCAGCCCAGAACAAACTATATTCACTCATTAAATGTAGTTGAGCGGTGATGAAAAATCCATGTCTTCTTGTATAAACAGAAACTGCTACAGCATTTGTTGGGGCGCCAGAAAGTGTGCAAACTTTTTCCATTAATGTTGCGCTACCCGATTCGGTTATCACATCGGCACCAGTTAAGAATGTGTTCGTTTGATGACCGATACGGACATTGAAACGCTCCAGTGCAGCCCGCTGTTCATCGTTCACCTTAAGCAATGGTTGTGCTCCGAAGTTCGGATACGACACAACGTCCACGGCCGAAAGGAACACAGTGCGGTGTTCCAAATAAAGGATCTGACGATACTTGACATTCCATACCGAAAACGGAACGTACCAGATCACATGTAATAATATCTTCAGGTTTGCCTTGCGCAAATACACCGCCATCTTTAATGGCCACAATATTGTGTGCGTAGCGGGAAGCTAAATTCAAATCATGTAACACCATGACAATGGTACGGTTTTTCTGTTCATTTAATTCAAACAGTAAATCCAATATTTCAACTTGATGTGCCATATCAAGATATGTCGTCGGTTCGTCGAGTAGGATGACGTCTGTGTCTTGGGCAAGTGTCATCGCAATCCAGGCACGTTGACGTTGCCCGCCTGATAATGTGTCAATGGCCTGGTCGCGGATATCTCCGATTCGTGTCGCTGCAAGTGCAGCTTCCGTTTTTTTTGTATCTCCTTCCGTCCAGCGCGAAAGCCAAGATTGGTGAGGGTAACGACCCTGTTTGACAAGGTCATGCACTGTTAACCCTTCAGGTGATACAGGGCCTTGCGGAAGAATGCCCATTTTTTTAGCGACATTTCGTGAAGACATCGAGTGGATATCTTTCCCTTCAAGTAACACAGACCCTTCAGAAGGTTTTAAAAGACGCGCAATCGAACGTAATAAGGTCGATTTTCCACAACCGTTACTGCCAACAAAAACAGTTATTTCACCTTGAGGGATGGACAAGTTTAAATCTTCAAATAGAAGTTTATCTGGGTAGCCGATTGACAGGTTCTCAGTTTTTATGGAAGTGTGCATATGAATGCCTCCGTATCTATAGGTGTCTAAATGATTTTTGTTCTCAATTACCGATAAGCATAACATATTTCCTCCCAATTGAGAATCATGATTACTAATTTCTGAAATAACTTTACAGTGTACCCGTTTTCAGTTTACAATACTAATTGATAACAATTATCAATTAAAACAACCATTGGAGGAATATAAAAGATGAATAAATATCTAAAAATGCTAGTTGCCTTGATGCTTTTTGCTGGAGTATTGGCTGGATGCTCGTCGAAAAAAGATGAGGATACATCGAAAGACAAAGTGAGTAATGAAAAAAGTATTACCATTACAGGCTCTAATGGAGAAGTAACGCTGGACAAACCTGCTAAAAAAGTGGTCGTTTTGGAATGGACCTATGCTGAAGACGTATTGGCGCTAGGTGTTCAACCAGTCGGTATGGCCGATATACAAGGGTATGGCGATTGGGTGAATGTAGATGCAGAACTGAGTAAAGATGTAGTCGATGTTGGCGGTCGTCAGGAACCTAATTTAGAAGCGATTGCTGCCTTGGAACCGGATTTAATCATCGGGACGGACTTTCGAATCGAAACAACACTTTCAGAGTTGGAGAAAATTGCTCCGACAGTCATTTTCAATCCGTATCCTGACGATAAATCAATTGATCTCTATGAAGAAATGACAACTACCTTTAATGAAATTGCGAAAGCATTGGATAAAGAGAAAGAAGCAAAACAAGTATTGGCTGATTTGGATGCGAAATACGAAGAAGCGAAAGTGGAAATTGCAAAAGCTGACTTAAAAACCAAGGATGTCATTCTTGCAATGGCTTACTCGGGGGCATCGGCTCCTGAAATCCGTGTTTTCACACCGAACTCCATGGCCTCTATGATTGTAGAGAAAATCGGGCTGAAAAATATTCATATTCCTGCAGAGGATAAGTACGAAATCTTTGGGTCTAGTACATTTAACGTTGAGGGCCTTGTCAAATATGAAAATGCAAACTATCTGTATATCGTGCAAGACAATGACAATATTTATAAAACGCAGTTGAAAGGAAATCCGGTGTGGGAGAACTTGAACTTCGTAAAAGAAGACCGTCTTTTTGATCTTGGTGGAGATACTTGGTTATACGGAGGCCCGCTTTCAGCTGAAACGTTACTTAATAAAATTGTAGACACAATGGTAACCAAGTAATGACGAACAAAACATCAGGAAAGAGATCTTTTCTTGTAATGATTATTGGTTTTTTCCTGTTGGTTGCACTATCATTCATTCACTTGACGCAAGGACAGGCTGAATACACAATCGTACAATTACTAAAAGAAGTGTGGACGGAAGGACGTGTACAAGATATAGTCGTCTCCTTCCGGCTACCACGTTTAGTAATTGGGATACTTGCAGGCGGGGCACTTGCGGTTGCAGGCGCTGTTTTACAAACGTTAACGAATAATCCGTTAGCATCTGCGAGTACATTAGGGATAAATGCGGGGGCATACTTTTTTGTTGTCCTTTCTGTCATTTTCTTTCCTTCGTATCTTGCTAACTTTCCATTTCTTGTGGCACTTGTGGGTGCAGTAATCTCATCTATTCTTGTCGTTACACTCGCAGGTAAGCAAATGGAACCGGTACGCGTCGCACTGACGGGTATGATTATTTCATTGTTATTTGCGTCGCTAACAGGATCTTTACAATTACTGTTTGAAAATGAAACAAATGGACTTTTCTTATGGGGCTCTGGAACACTTGTCCAATTAAATTGGACAGGTGTTGGGTTCGCAGGTCCCGTGATTGCCGTTTTCTTTATTTTTGCCTTAGTGTTGGCAAAACCGTTGGATACATTGTCATTAGGTGAAGATATCGCGTCTTCCCTTGGGCAAAATATCCGTGTTGTTAAGCTGTTGGCCTGGGCTGTTGCAATCCTTCTTGCGGCTACAACGGTAAGTGTTGTCGGGCCAATTGGTTTTATCGGCTTGATGGCACCCCATATTGTACGAATGATGGGTGTTCGGGGACATTTGAATATTTTCCTTCAGTCCTTTTTGTGGGGAAGTGTCATTCTCATAGGTGCCGATGTTTTAGGGAGGTTTATCCAGCCCGGACAGGAAGTACCGGTGGGTGCAATGACAGCGTTAATTGGCGGTCCGTGGTTATTGTACTTGGCATGGAAAACTGCGAAAACGTATAGTCGGGGCGATCGACAAATGGGCGGCGCGTTGAAACCGGTGAAACTGCCGATTGTCGTGGCGATTGTGGTCGCATTGCTAGTCGTTATTATTACACTGGCTTTATCTTATAACGGAATGGCTTGGACGATGGAATGGCTAAAACCGGTTGTATGGAACTTCCGTGTTCCGCGCGTACTAACGGCGTTCATTGTGGGTGTGATGCTGGCGATTGCAGGGGTTCTATTGCAAGGTGTATTACGGAATCCGTTGGCTGATGCAAGTATTTTAGGCGTTACATCGATGGGTGGCGCAGGAGCCATGTTACTCCTCGTGCTATTTCCAGCAATACCCGTTCAATACATGCCGCTTGGCGCTGTTGTAGGTTCTGCACTTGCACTTGTAATTATTATGAGCACGTCATGGAAAAATAATTTTCAACCGATGCTAGTTGCGTTGATGGGAATTGCAATTTCCGCATTTGGTTCAGCTGCTACACAAGTACTTGTAGTGAAGGCTAAACTTGCTGTCGCTGCCGCACTTGTATGGCTGTCGGGAAGCACCTATGCAAAGGGATGGGATGATGTACAACTTGCGGCTTTGTTATTTTTGTTATTCATCGGTCCAGCCATCTATTTGACGCGTAGTTTGGATACGTTGACATTTGGGGACGATGTCGCTTCGGGTCTTGGTTTGTCTGTTAAAAAGACGCGTGTATGGGCACTTATTATAGGGGTTGCAATTAGTACAGCCGCCGTTTCAATTGTGGGAACTATAGGTTTCGTTGGGCTTGTTGCCCCTCATATCGCACGTAGGCTTGTAGGATTCCGCCATCTGCCATTGCTAGTCGCTTCAGGATTATTAGGCGGGCTGCTTCTTGTAACAGCTGACTTTGTCGGACGGATTATTATTGCGCCGAAGGATATTCCAAGTGGCCTAATTGTTGCATTGATTGGCACACCGTATTTGTTATATTTACTCCGTAAGATGAAATGAAAAAAGAGCTGCGTAATTGGCAGCTCTTTTCTTATGGGGGAAAATTGTACGCATTTCGATCAGGCTGTTTTAATACCTTGAAACTTATTCAATAGGTAGTCGAGTTCTTGACTACGCGCAACCACTATAGGGTGAGTCAAACCAAAACGCTTTGCTTGTGTATACATATCAAGCCTTTTGCGTTGTATTTGTTTTGATAAGATATGTCTCCTTGAAATTGTTTTGATCATTTTTCTCATCTCCCATGTGATTTATTGGTGTTTCTATTTTGGGCCGAAATGGAGTGGAATATACATATGCCACTTGACTATGCTTTTCCCGAATTATTTGAACCGTAAACCTATTAGTAGGCGTAAAACTTTCATAGGCGTTTTTCATGATATAATGCGGGTACTATTTAGGATGGAAAGAGGCACAGATTATGGTGCAGCAATGGAATATGAAAACATTTATGAAGGGTGCGTCAATCCTGACAATCTCAGCGATTATCGTCAAATTATTAGGCGCGGTTTACCGGGTACCGTTTCAAAACCTTGTGGGTGACAAAGGGTTTTATATTTACCAGCAGGTGTATCCATTCATCGGGATTTTTATTGTATGGACGTCTTATGGATTCGCAGTAGCGGTCTCGAAGTTACTGGCAGCCAGTACGAGCCATGGAGAGGCGAAAGCAATGATGCGAGTTGCATTTATGTATCTGCTAGTACTGTCATTGATGTTTTTTATCATATTAATGGAATTTGCACCTTTCTTTGCACAGTCTATGGGGGATCCTGAGCTTGTTACACTTCTTCGTGCCGGTGCATATATCGTTTTGTTGATGCCAGTTCTTGCGGTGTTGAAAGGGTCTTTCCAATCAGAAGGTAGGATGGTGCCTGTCGCGGTGTCTGGCGTTGGTGAGCAATCGTTCCGGGTAGCGGTCATTCTCGTGGGGACATGGATTGCTGTGCAGTCTGGGGCGACGCTCTATGCAGCGGGAGAGGTTGCGATGTGGGGGGCGGTTGTCGGCGAAGCAGCTGGCGTCGTTATCTTAGCCCTCTATTTCCGGAATACATTTAAAGGACCATTAGAAAAAGTAGATACATGGCGAGTAGTGAAAGAACTGACGATTGTCAGCCTAAGTGTCAGCGCAAGTTCGCTCATTCTTTTACTATTTCAACTTGTGGATTCGTTTACGGTTTACAATATTCTTCGATCTACAGGTTTCACAGGAGATACTGCAATGGAGAAGAAAGGTGTCTATGATCGCGGGCAACCGCTTGTGCAGATGGGTATCTTGATTGCTTCAACGCTCGCACTTGCGATTGTGCCGCTCATCGCTCATCATGCGACGAAAAAGGAAGGAAGGGGTGCAACACCTTTCATCCGGCTTACATTTCGAACCGCTTTCTTATTCGGCTGGGCAGCTTCAACAGGTCTTGCGCTTGTCCTACCTTATGTCAATGAAATGCTGTTTGAAACACGGGATGGTTCGATTGCACTCATCATCTTTTCATTTCAAATTTTTTGGCTTTCCTTGCTATTGCCGATGACTGCTATTTTGCAAGGAGCGGGGAAAGTTAAAATCCCGACATTGCTCTTATTTGGCGGGCTTATTGTAAAAGTTATCGCGAACCAATTGTTGGTGCCATTATGGGATGTGACTGGTGCGGCTATTGCTGGTAATTGTGGATTTATCGCCATTACAGTGGGGCTTGTTCTTTATTTTAAAAAAGTGTGGAAGATAGGGCTGGCACCCAAACGGTTTTACGGTTGGATTCTACTGGCTACTACATGTATGATTGCGGCAGTTGGACCGTGGATGCTTGTAGCAGATGGTTTTTTATTCAATAATTTGCCGTCACGTATTGCTGCGACTCTGATTGCACTTACATCAGTTTTACTTGGGGCGGCCACTTTTCTTTTTGTCGTTCTGAAATCACGTATAATGGGTGAGAAGGAATGGTATCTATTACCGTTCGGGAAACGATTAGCAACTGTACAATTAAGACTAACTAGAAATAGAAGGTGATTGAAGTGTATCCGATTACAGTAATTGGACTGGGTGCAAGTGATTTAGATCAACTTGCCCTTGGGACTTATCGAAAGTTAAAAGAAGCAAACTTCATCGTGGCACGGACAGATCAACACCCCGCTATCGACGCATTAAGGGCAGAAGGAATTGTTATCAAAAGTTTCGATGCTATTTACGTGAAGAACGATTCTTTTCAGCAAGTGTATGAAGGAATTGTGGAGGAACTACTTTCGCTATGTATGGAGAAGCCGGTTACGTATGTTGTACCAGGACATCCACTTGTTGCTGAGCAAACGGTGCAACTACTCGTTGAAAAGGAGCAGCAAGGGCTGATTACGCTCGAGATTGCAGGCGGTAATAGTTTCCTCGATCCGATTTTTGCAGCGCTACGAATCGATCCAATCGAAGGGTTCCAACTCCTTGACGGTACGGATATGAAACGCGATGACGTCCAAATGAAGCAACATGTGCTTATCGGACAAATATATGATGCATTTGTTGCATCTGAAGTGAAATTGTCATTAATGGAAAAATACGCGTTCGATCATCCAGTGATAGTCGTCACGGCAGCAGGTTCAAAAGCCGAAAAACTGCGTACGGTTCCCCTGTTTGAATTGGATCGTGTTACGGAAATCGATAATTTAACGACTGTCTACGTTCCGCCTGTTATAAATCGGGATGATCGGCTGAAGGATTGGTCAACATTCCGCGAGATCATTGCAGCGTTACGCGCGCCGGATGGTTGTCCATGGGACCGTGAACAAACCCATGAGTCGTTGAAACGATATTTGGTGGAAGAAACGCATGAATTGCTGGAAGCGATCAATCAAAAAGATGATGAGGCAATCATTGAGGAACTTGGTGATGTCATATTGCAAGTGTTCCTCCACGCCCAAATCGGTGAAGATGATGGATATTTTGCAATGGAAGATATTCTACACGCGGTCGGTTCCAAAATGATACGCCGCCATCCACACGTCTTTGGTGATAAAGACGTAGAAAGTTCGGAGGAAGTCCTGCGCAATTGGCAAGAGATAAAAAAAGCGGAGAAACCACAAGTTGAATCGGTGCTAGATGACCAAGAACGTTATTCCGCTTCACTTCTAACTGCATTTAACTTCCAAAAAGAGGCTGGGAAAGTTGGTTTTGACTGGCCGACGATTGAGGGGGCTTTTGACAAGTTTGAAGAGGAGTGGCAGGAATTTCGTGAAGAAGTGAAGAATGGAAAGAGTGAAAGCCAAACAGATGAACTCGGTGATGTCCTGTTTACCCTCGTGAATCTGGCGCGTTTCTTGAAGCTATCGCCGGAGGAAGCAATGATTCATGCCAACCAAAAGTTCAAACAGCGTTTCTTATTTGTTGAAAAAAGTGTACATGCAGAACGTGGGAAATTCACGGATTATACACTGGACGAACTCGAATCGTTTTGGCAACAAGCAAAGGAATTAGGAAAGGGAGAGAATGATGAGACTCGATAAGTTTTTAAAAGTATCCCGCCTTATTAAAAGGCGTACACTGGCAAAGCAAGTAGCGGACCAAGGTCGTATAACTATCAACAACAAAGTTTCAAAAGCTTCATCCGTTGTAAAGGAAAGTGATGAATTGTCAATCCGTTTCGGTCAAAAGGTTGTAACGGTGAAAGTTGAGGCATTGAAAGAATCGACTAAAAAAGAAGATGCTGCTTCGATGTATACAATATTGAAAGAAGAAAAGCTTGAAAAAGTGGAACCCGAATTTATTGATGATGAAGACTGATTTGGCGTGGCAGGATAAATTCCTGTCATGTTTTTTTGTTCCCCAACATAAGATGGCAATGAACGTACAAGCAAAGGGGGATATTCATATGCAATTACAGACGGACAGCCCGACATACGCAATCCCATCAGGGGATCATGTTGTCACAATGCGCAACAGAAAAAGAATGGACATCACTTCGGTAAAATCGATTGACCGTTTCGATCAGGAAGAGTTCCTTGTTCGAACGTCACAAGGGGTATTACAAATACGCGGAGAGGAACTACGCATCGTTCATCTCGATGTCGATAAAGGGCTTCTCACATTGGAAGGTACAGTCAGCACCATCCAGTATGATGAAGAAGAATCAGGCTCACGAAATTTCCTCCATAAATTGTTTGGATGAGTCTTTCTCTTCAATTCCTTAGTCTACTTGCGATGATTGGGACAGGCATTGTAGCAGGGGCGTTCATGGATATGATTGGTACGGGAACGACCCATGCTGGAAATAAGTCATTAATAAAAAAACGTGCAATCTGGCTGGAGATAATCGGATGGATACTTGTTGGATGTGGAACATTTTATATCCTTTATCTTGTCCGTGATGGTGCTTGGCGCATGTATGATCCATTTGCGCAGATAAGTGGGATGTTGCTGTATGTGAGTTTTTTTCACAAGCCTTTTCGTTTGCTGGGACGAATACTACTGATGATTTTTGTGAAACCAGTCTGGTTCTTAATTTGCTTTGTTTTGTCGATTATCCGACAAATTATCCTGTTTATTGTAAAAGTTATTGCATTCCTCTCTGGTCCATTTGTTAGAAAATTCCGTGTCAATTCAAGAAAAGTCTTTAAAAAAAGACCGAATTGATGTATAATCTATTGACTAATGAATTGGTTTGTACGCAGAGAGGATGTGCAAGACGTGGAACAAAAGCAGCAAGGGAAATCGTCCGCAAGAGTGGCATCGATCCAAACTGAGTATGTTCGCTCTCTTCAAAAGAAAGAAAGTAGAAAAAACGCACGGAAGGCTCGTCTATACCGGAGACTAGCAGTGTTTGGTATTTTGGTTGCTGTTGTAATGGGCGGTCTTACGCACACATTCATCAAACAGAAACAAGCGTTGGTGGACAAAGAACAACAGAAAGTAAAATTAATTGCCGAGTTGGATGAAGTACAAAAACAACAGGTTGTGTTGAAAAATCAACTTATTAAATTGAACGATGATGACTATATTGCCAAGCTTGCACGCAAGGAATACTTTTTGTCAGATGAAAATGAAATTATTTTTTCGGTACCGGATAATATAAAGAAAACGGACAAAAAAGACGACGAAAAAGAGTAGTCTTATTGACACTCTTTTTTTGTTGGCTATAATAGAAGTAAGAATCTTGTATATTACAGGACTCGGGAATATGGTTGCAAGGCTTCCAGCGCGGAGCCCGCTTAAATTCTAAGGAGGAGCATTTTTTTTATGTCAATTGAAGTAGGCAGCAAGTTACAAGGTAAAGTTACAGGGATCACAAACTTCGGGGCGTTTGTCGAGCTACCAAACGGTTCGACGGGTCTGGTCCATATAAGTGAAGTAGCGGACAATTATGTCAAAGACATCAATGATCATTTTAAGGTAGGCGACATGGTTGAAGTGAAAGTCATGAACGTTGGAGCAGACGGGAAAATCGGTTTATCGATCAGAAAAGCGAAGCCTGAGTCTGAGCAACGTCCAGAACGTCCACAACGCCCTCAACGTCCGCGTCCGGGTAGTCGTCCTGTGAACGATCGTCCAGAGAACTTTGAAACAAAAATGGCGAAGTTCATGAAAGATAGTGAGGAACGTCTCACAACTTTGAAAAGAGCAACAGAATCGAAACGCGGTGGCCGTGGGGCAAGAAGAGGGTAACTTGCTGGCTGTTTCAATTCATGAAAAATGTTTGTTGGAATTATAAAAAGACGGGCAAAGGGAATCCTTTGCTCGTCTTTTTTCGACGTTTCTCTTTAGGTGAATGAAAAAACGATTTCCGCGGGGGAAATCGTTTTTGGGTTTGTCTTATGCCTGTCGAGTCTAAGCGGCCGTTTTCGCTTTTCGTTAATGGCGGCAGAGGGGATCGAACCCCCGACCTCACGGGTATGAACCGTACGCTCTAGCCAGCTGAGCTACGCCGCCGTAATTGTTCTTTGGAAGCGGTTTTCACCGTCTTTCGGAACAACAATTTCCATAATACATCTGAAAGGGGAACAAGTCAATACATCGTTGAAAAAAAGAAAAACAGTACGGAAAGAGTCGAAAAATTTTGTTTGTTCACCGCCATGAACAGACAATTTCTTGGTGATCTCCTATGTATACTCAATACAAAGCAAACATAGGGGGAATGGGAAATGAAATTGATAGGCAACGTGGAACGTCCGATCTTTCAACCGATTCGTATGTATATGGAGGTGGTTGCAAGGCGGAAAGTGGAAATTCTCGTTTCAGTTTTATTTTTATTCGGATCCTTTTTCTTATCTCAAGCAGTTTTATTTGATGCCGCAGTGCCATTTTTTCTACCGGTATGGGCATTGGCGCGTGCCCGCTTTCGTAAACAACAGATGTGGGTGTTTATCGGAGGGATGATAGGTAGTGCATTTCTTGGCTTAGGACAAGCTGTAATTCATCTATTGATGATTGGTATATTCAATGCAGTTATTAAGTATCCGTTTACGCGGAAGTCAATTCCGCTTACGGTAGCAGGTTGTATTATTGTGGTTCAAGTCGTGTGGCAGTTTATCATGTTTGCCGGACAACCTCCTGTGAATGTGCAATTATACATTGGGTTCGAAGCTGCCCTCGCTTTGTTCATGACCTTCTTCCTTTTTGTTGCATTTCCAGCGTTGGACCGGATTTTCTTTGGAACATGGACGCCTGAACGGCTGGGTGCTGCATGTATTGTTGGTGCAATGGCTACGACTGGAATGAGTGGAATAATGATTGGGCATGTTTCGGTTGCTGGTACACTTATCCACCTTACTATTCTGGTAGCTGCTTTAGCTGGAGGTCTTCCTTTTTCTACAACCGTTGCGATGATTATCGCAGCTATTATTGGAATCGCAGAACTATCATTCACTGGAATGATGGCGGTTTATGGAATGACTGGATTTTTTGCAGGTGCGCTTCGACGCTTCGGAAAAGTCGGTATTGCTACTGGAGGACTGGCTGTATCAGCATTTTTCCTTCTTTACGATTTGACATTGCCACTGGATACATCGCATTTTACGACATTGGGTGTCGCGACTGTCTTATTTTTATTGCTCCCTCGGAAAAGGATTGAACCGATCCAACGTATATTCTTTCCGGAGAACCAGGAAGTTTCGGAGGGGCGCCAGAAGTGGCTTGCGGATCGACTTGACGAACAACTATCGGATTTCCAACAGTTCTCTCAATTTATGTCTAAACTTGTTAGCGGTAAATCGTCATTCAAAGAAGATGTAGATGCCCCGTTACTTCAGGTTGTCCCAACGGTTTGCCAGTCATGCTTTCGCTACTCGAAGTGTTGGGAAAGCACGGATGATGATATGGGGGGGCTTCTTCAGGAGTGGGAGGCGTCCTATACGATGACGAAAAAGGCGTCGAGGCATCGTGTTGAAGAAAAAATCAAATATAAATGTATCCGGTTCACAGGACTTATTACTGAACTTGAAGAACAGGCGACGAATCGATTGTTGACTGGACAGTTGCAACACGGTCGAAAAATGCTAGCGTTACAATTACGGGACATGAGTACACATCTAGATAAAATCATGAATGAAATAAAGGAAGATTTGACTGTATACAAGCCCGCGGAAGAAGAGCTGGCAAAACGTCTGCAAGAGAAAGAAATTGAATACTTTCAAATAGATGTCCTCTCAGGAGAAAGGGGTGCACGTCGTATTGTGTGTTGCATTCCCGAAAGAAGATCCGATTTTGAAACAGACACAACGGTTGCTGAGCGACTTATTTTACCTGTTTTAGAAGAAATGTACGATGAACCATTCCAAGTCGATAAGTCATCCGTCAAACAAGATCCATTTCCGCATATTCAACTGACACTCTGTTCTGCGGTACGTTTCTCATTGGATTACGGCATCGTTGCAACAGCGGGTGGGGAATCGTTCCATGCGGGGGATGCCTATGAGGTTTTTCCGATTCACGATGGGTTGACAGCCGTTTTACTTTCAGACGGAATGGGTCAAGATATTAATGCATATCATGAAAGTCGAAAAGTTATTCGCCTTATGCGGGAATGTCTCGACAGAAAGATGGACCCGGAGACTGCGATGCATACCCTTCACTACATGATGTCGTTAAATGGATTGGATGATATGTATGCAACGCTCGATTTAGCGCTAATCGATTTACAGGACGGTCGGCTATGGTCGTGGAAGGCTGGCTCTATGAGTACGTATATCAAGCGCGGAGATGACTTCTTGCGATTGGACAGTAAATCGGTTCCTGTTGGTTTTCTGCCTTCATTTTCCGTAGAGTCTAAAAATGAAGAGTTGAAATCGGGGGACATCATTGTCATGATGACAGATGGTATATTTAATGGGGATGTTTCGCTTGAAAAGCAAGAGAAAGCACTGTACGGTACACTTGAAAAGTTCGGTAATTTTGATTGTGATAAGATTGCTGATCGGATTATGACTGAGATGGAACGACGATTCGGTGTCGCAGCGGATGACAGGACTGTACTTGTTATGAAAGTCGATCATGTTCTTTCTAAGTGGTCGAGTTTCACACCTTATTCACAGATTACTTCTCGGGAAAATGTTTTGGGATGATTACAATCAAATGTTCATGTAGAAGGAAGGTGCAACAATGGATAGGTTAGTGCAGGATGTTTTACAGTTTTCAACGAAATGGTCACTTGTTGCACCGGGAGATCGATTGCTTATTGCCTGTTCAGGTGGAGTCGATTCAATAGCGTTATTGCATTTTATGGCTTCTGAGCGCGAGCGGATGAAGATTGAACTAGCTGCCGTCCACGTCGACCATATGTTGCGTGGAGAAGAGTCTGCGATTGATGGTGATCTGGTCGAACAATTGTGTGAGACGCTAGGTATTCCGTTTTTCGGTGGGAGTGTTCCAGTACCGGCTATCGTAGCAGAAGAAGGTGGAAATATACAAGCAGTCTGTCGCGAGGAAAGATATGCGTACTTTTCAACAATAATGAACAGGTATGGATATCATGTTCTAGCAACGGCACATCATGCGGAAGATCAGCTCGAAACAATGATGATGCAACTTACAAAAGGTACACGGCCGTCAGGGATGCCGGTCAAGCGCAATATGGATGGGGGTAAATTGATTCGTCCGTTTCTACCCGCCATGAAAGCTGATCTCTATTCATACGTAAAAGAGAATGACTTGCAGTTCCGTGAAGATCCAAGTAATCAGAGTGAGAAGTATATGCGGAATCGTTTACGTCATCATGTCATGCCATTCATCTTAACCGAAAATCATCTAGCCGCTAAAAACGCGGTGGAGGTGGCAGGTAGAATTCAAGAAGATGATGATCTACTTGACAAGTTGACAACGGTAAACTTTGATAGAATCGTCGCATTTACGGCAGAGGGTCTCCCTTCCGTCGATAGGAAAGCATTTACTGACATGCATCCGGCTTTACAAAAAAGGATGATTACACTACTATTGAATTATCTTTACGATGGGGAAAGTATACCCGTTGAATACACAAATGAGCTCATTAGCCAGCTGTTTCATCACATTTCCGAGCAAAAGGGGAATGTGTCGATTGACCTTCCGCGAGGGGGTCAATTCATCAGAGAGTACGATAAGTTAACGTTTAGCCGTGCAACAAAACCTTTTGAACAGGGTACAGAAAAAGTATTCCCCGAAGGTAGTTGGACGAAGTGGGGACGCGAAGTCCAAATGTATTGGAACAAACTAGACGAACTGCCTGCAGAAGCATTCGCGGATACTGATGAAATTATGTATTTCGATTTGCCGGACTCCGCATTTCCGTTGACGATTAAAAGTCGTACGGATGGTGACCGAATCCTATTACCGGGTATGAAGCATTCAAAGCGTTTATCGAGGTTGTTTATCGATGAGAAGGTGGCTATGTCCCAACGCGACTGCTGGCCGATTATTACAACAGCACAAGGCGAAATTTGTGCGGTTCCAGGAGTGCGTTATGGGGTAGCATTTTCAAAGATAAAGGCAAGTCGCAATAAGTACATATTTAGATTGAAAAAGTTATAATGAATGGAATTGAGAGAAAGAGGAGGAGTCTCGGTGTTAGAGAAGGATATTCAAGAAGTGTTGATAACAGAAAAAGAGATTCAAGAAAAAGTCGAGAAACTAGGTGCAATGTTAACGAATGAATATCAAGATAAGTTTCCTCTTGCAATTGGCGTACTAAAAGGCGCTCTACCTTTTATGAGTGATCTTATCAAGCGAATCGATGCTTACATCGAACTCGACTTCATGGATGTTTCAAGTTATGGAAATGCAACAGTTTCATCGGGTGAAGTGAAAATCATCAAAGATTTGAATACAAGTGTTGAGGGGCGCGACGTACTCATCATTGAAGACATTATCGATAGCGGGAAAACACTTAGTTACCTCGTCGATCTTATGAAGTACCGAAAAGCAAACTCCATTAAAATTGTAACGCTTCTTGATAAGCCGACGGGCCGGAAAGTAGATTTGAAGGCTGATTATGTTGGATTTATCGTACCGGATGCATTTGTTGTTGGATATGGTCTGGATTATGCAGAAAAATATCGAAACCTACCCTACATCGGGGTTTTGAAAAAGGAAATTTACTCTTTTTAATAGCCTCCCGATAACCCCTTTCGCAAGGAGTTGGAAAGGGTTTTCTTTTAAGGCATTTCCTTTGTAGATGAACGCTTTCCTATGATAAGATTTACACTAGTTTTTGTTTAATGAAATGAGGAGGTTTAGGATGAATCGAATATTTCGATACTTTCTATTATATGGATTGGTTTTTCTCGCGATTATGGGGATATTCAGTTCACTGAACAAGACAAACCCAAAGACGAAACCGATTACCTACAGTGAGTTTATCGTTGCGCTGAATGATGGGAAAGTAGAAAATGTAACATTCCAACCAGATCAGCTTGTTTATGAAGTGACAGGTAAAATGAAAGGGTACAAAGATGGGGAGCAGTTCATAACGAATGCTCCACAAGATGATAAAGAGCTACTGAATGATGTTCGTAAAATGACAAAAGTGGATTTCCTTAAAGCGCCTGAAACAAGTGCTTGGGTTGCTTTCTTTACGGGGTTATTGCCATTTATCATCATCTTTATCCTATTCTTCTTCCTGTTGAATCAGGCGCAAGGTGGAGGCGGCGGTGGCGGTCGCATGATGAACTTCGGTAAGAGTAAAGCGAAGCTTCATACAGATGATCGTAAGAAAGTACGCTTCACGGATGTTGCAGGAGCGGATGAAGAAAAAGCGGAACTGGTAGAAGTTGTTGACTTCTTGAAAGATTCCCGTAAGTTTGCAGAAGTCGGTGCTCGTATTCCTAAAGGGATTCTATTAGTAGGTCCTTCGGGTACAGGTAAAACGTTGCTTGCTCGTGCAGTTGCTGGTGAAGCAGGCGTTCCATTCTTCTCAATTTCAGGTTCTGATTTTGTGGAAATGTTCGTCGGTGTCGGTGCTTCTCGTGTGCGTGACCTATTCGAAAATGCGAAAAAAAATGCACCTTGTATAATCTTTATTGATGAAATCGATGCGGTTGGTCGTCAACGTGGCGCAGGCCTCGGCGGCGGACATGATGAACGTGAACAAACGTTGAACCAACTCCTAGTTGAAATGGATGGCTTTGGTGAAAACGAAGGAGTTATCATCATTGCGGCAACAAACCGCCCTGATATTCTAGATCCCGCACTTCTCCGTCCCGGACGTTTTGACCGTCAAATCACTGTTGGTCGTCCGGACGTTAAGGGAAGAGAAGCAGTTCTTGAAGTACATGCGCGCAATAAGCCACTTGACGATACAGTCAACTTGAAGGCGTTGGCACAGCGTACCCCTGGATTCTCAGGCGCTGACCTCGAAAACCTATTGAACGAAGCGGCACTAGTCGCCGCTAGACGCAATAAGCTGAAAATTGATATGGCTGATATCGATGAAGCGACAGACCGCGTTATTGCAGGTCCAGCGAAGACGAGTCGTGTTATATCAGAAAAAGAACGAAATATCGTAGCATTCCACGAAGCAGGACACGTTGTTGTCGGACTTATGCTGGATGATGCTGAAATCGTTCATAAAGTAACCATTGTTCCACGAGGTCAAGCGGGTGGGTATGCCGTTATGCTACCGAAAGAGGATCGTTACTTCATGACGAAACCGGAACTTCTTGATAAGATTGCCGGACTTCTCGGCGGTCGTGTTTCAGAAGAAGTTGTTCTTGGCGAAGTTTCCACTGGCGCACATAATGACTTCCAACGTGCGACAGGAATTGCGCGTTCCATGGTGACGGAATACGGAATGAGTGACAAGCTTGGACCGATGCAGTTCGGTCAAGCACAAGGCGGCAATGTATTCCTTGGTAGGGACTTCAACTCTGAACAAAATTACTCTGAATCGATTGCTTATGAAATCGATCAGGAGATGCAACGTATTATCAAAGAACAATACGCTCGCACAAAACAAATTCTTACGGAAAAACGGGAACTACTCGATTTAATCGCAACGACACTTCTGGAAGTCGAGACACTCGACGCCGAGCAAATCAATCACTTGAAAGATCATGGTACATTGCCAGATCGTCCTTATGAAAATAAAGATAACGGCATATCTCTCAATAAGAATGATGCTACAGAAAGTGAAGATGCAGCTAATCCTGATGTGACCGGGGCGCCAACGGATCCCTCAATTGGCGATTTGCCAAAAGACATGAATCCTGAACAACCGCTCAAACCGATTGATGAAGAACGAAAAGGTTAACTGAAAAATTAAAGCTGACTGTCTGCGTTGAGACAGTCAGCTTTTTTCTATAGGATATTATATGGTATGATGTGTTGGAAAACGTCGAAGATAGTGAGGAAACCATTATGATTTTAGTGTTGGATACGGGAAATACAAATATCGTCCTTGGCGTCTACGAACAAGGGCAACTGAAATACCATTGGCGTATGGAAACATACAGACACAAGACGGAAGATGAATATGCTATGCAAGTGAAGTCATTTTTCACACATGTGGGAATGACTTTTGAAGATGTGAGTGGAGTTATCATCTCGTCTGTCGTACCTCCGGTGATGTTTCCGCTTGAGCAAATGTGCAGAAAATATTTCAATATTAAACCACTAATCGTAGGACCGGGTGTGAAGACGGGGCTTAATATTAAATACGAAAATCCGCGGGAAGTTGGAGCGGATCGTATTGTGAATGCGGTAGCGGCAATTCATGAATATGGTACACCGCTTATCATCGTAGATTTTGGGACAGCAACGACGTACTGCTATGTGAATGAGAAAAGTGAATATATGGGCGGAGCAATTGCTCCAGGTATCGGGATTTCAATGGAAGCCCTATTCGACCGGGCATCCAAATTGCCCCGTATTGAACTGGCTCGACCGGAGCATATTGTAGGTAAGAACACCGTTGCCGCCATGCAAGCTGGAATTCTCTATGGTTATGTAGGACAAGTAGAGGGAATAGTGGCACGTATGAAAGCACAAAGTGAAGTGGAACCAACTGTTATCGCTACAGGGGGACTCGCCGATTTAATCGCAACTGAAACTGAGGTCATCGATGTTGTCGATAATTTCCTCACATTGAAAGGGCTTCATTTAATTTACGAACGTAATTTATAAAAGGGGTAGAGAATGAATGAGTGATTACTTAGTAAAGGCACTTGCTTTTGATGGAACAATTCGCGCTTATGCAGCTCGTTCAACGGAAACAGTGAATGAGGTACAACGCAGGCATGGCATGTGGCCGACCGCAACTGCGGCACTTGGGCGTGCAATGACAGCAACTGTCATGATGGGCGCAATGGTGAAAGGTAAAGACAAATTGACTGTGAAAGTCGAAGGGGGCGGTCCGATTGGTTCGATGATCATTGATGCGAATGCTCATGGGGAAGTCCGTGGATACGTTTCGAACCCTCAGACACACTTCGATTTGAATGAAGTCGGAAAACTCGATGTCAAACGTGCAGTCGGAACTACCGGTATGCTGACAGTTGTGAAGGACCTGGGGCTCCGTGAATTCTTTACAGGACAAACCCCGCTTGTATCCGGTGAAATCGCAGAGGACTTTACCGAGTACTTTGTTGTTTCGGAACAAGTTCCTTCCGCAGTCGGACTTGGTGTTCTGGTCAACCCGGATAATTCCGTGAAAGCGGCAGGTGGATTTATCATTCAAGTGATGCCGGGAGCATCCGAGGAGACTATTTCAAAACTTGAAAAGAGTATTGCGAACGTCGAGCCGATTTCGAAACTGATTGCTCGCGGTCTTACTCCTGAAGAAATTCTATATGAAGTGTTGGGTTCCGAAAACGTTAAGATTCTTGAACAAATGGCTGTTTCATTCAGCTGCAACTGTTCAAAAGAACGGTTTGGTAACGCAATCATCGGACTTGGGGAAAAAGAAATCCAAGAAATGATTGATGAGGAAGGCAAGGCAGAAGCAAATTGTCATTTCTGTTTGGAGACGTATGTCTATCCGAAAGAAGAGTTGGAAGGATTTATTCATGAAATACGGTCGGAATCCTGAATCTGAATTAGTTAGTCCGCGAAAGCGTAAATTGAAGACGAAACCACTTATCATTCTTATTGGAATCCTTTTTGCTTTTAACGTTTTTTGGTTCATCGGTTGGCTTATTCCCGACAAAACTACACAGGTCGATGAGGAAGTTGCAACCGTTGCGGGCGAACCAATAATGCGGGAACAGTGGATGACTGCAATGGAAAAAGAGGTGGGGCGTGATGTTCTTCTGGAACTTGTGAACAACAAAGTGATGGAAGCAGCTGCTGAGCAATATGAAATTGATGTAACAGACAAGGAGATTGACCTTGAACTCGCTCTTATCCGTTCAGTTGATGGACAATCCTATTCAGGTTTGGACATTAAAAAAATGCGAAAAATGATCCGTTCTAACCTTATTCTTGAAAAAGTACTAACGAAAGATGTCGTCGTGAAGGACAAAGCAATCCAATCCCATTACGATGAAAACACATCGCTCTACCACATCTTGCCGAGTTATCGGACATCGGTCATTATTGTGCCTTCTAAAAGTGATGCGAAACAAACGAAGGAAGAGTTATCCCAGGGATCCAGTTTTGAAGTGCTTGCAAAAGAACGTTCATCTGATTTGTCTTCAGCAAGTCTCGGCGGAGATATCGGTTATATCAATGAATCGACAGATACAATCGACAAAGCGATTGTATCTGCAGCCGCGAGTACGAAAGAAGGAAAGAATAGTGATATTCTTTCTCTGGATGATGGGACTTACGCGATTATCCGGGTGAATGAAATGATTGAAGGGCAATCGTTCAAGTTTGATGAAGTCAAGAATCATATTAAGCGCGAACTAGCTCTTGAACAACTTCCTCAATCAGTGAGCCCTGAAGCATTCTGGAAAGAATTTGATGCGAAATGGTTTTACGGTAAATAACGAATGGAAAGCTGTCTGGATACCGATTTGACTCGGTAGGTCCAGGCAGCTTTTTCTAGTTGTTGCTGGATTAAGTCTGCGGGATTAGGGAAAACATAAGAAAGTGTATTTCCGAATGATTGACAATGCATACAATAGGGGAGTATCATTAAATTAACAAAGCATATCAATTTAGTAGGGATAGGGAGAGGGTAAAATGAATTTGTTGGGAAACTCAATTGCAGATCTTGTTGGGAAGACGCCGATTGTTAAAATGAATAGAATGGTAGGTCCGGACGATGCGGAGGTTTATTTGAAACTCGAATATTTCAACCCGGGTGCCAGTGTAAAGGACCGCATTGCACTCGCTATGATTGAAGCTGCTGAAAAGTCGGGAGATCTGAAGGGAGGTAGTACGATTATCGAGCCAACCAGTGGTAACACAGGAATTGGTCTTGCGATGATTGCGGCAGCAAAAGGCTATAAGTCAGTTCTTGTTATGCCTGATACAATGAGTATGGAACGACGCAATCTGTTGCGGGCATATGGCGCTGACCTAATCTTGACACCGGGTGCTGGCGGTATGAAGGCGGCAATCGAGAAGTCGGAAGAGCTCTCAAAAGAGAATGGATGGTTCATGCCACAGCAATTTAACAACGAGGCAAATCCTGAAGTTCACCGTTTGACTACAGGACCGGAAATTGCCGATGTGATGGATCGAGTGGACGCGTTCATCTCGGGTATTGGTACGGGTGGTACAATTACAGGAGTAGGCGGTGTTCTGAAAGAACGTTTCCCTGACATCAAAATTATTGCAGTCGAACCTACAGATTCCGCAATTCTATCAGGAGGAAAACCTGGCCCGCATAAAATCCAAGGAATCGGGGCGGGATTTGTCCCGAAGGTGTTGGATACTGATATTTACGATGAAATCATACTTGTTTCGAATGACGAAGCATACGATACAGCCAGACGTGCCGCGCGTGAAGAAGGAATCCTTGGTGGGGTCTCATCGGGAGCAGCTATTCATGCAGCGTTGCAAGTAGCGAAGAAGTTAGGGAAAGGTAAGAAAGTGGTTGCTATCCTCCCTTCAAATGGTGAGCGTTATTTAAGTACACCGTTGTATCAGTTTGATGAAGAATAATTGACACGGGGAAGGAGCAATTATGCTTCTTCTTTTTTTGTAGCGTAAATTAGTTCAATAGCGTTAAGATAGGTGTATCAATCGTTATCAGGGGGAAACCGATATGCAAGGACAATCACCAGTGTATACAGCTATAGCAATGACGAAAGAACAGTTTTTCTATGCCTATAAAGAATTGGCACGAGTGCAGGATCAACATATACTTCTTGAAAGTGGTCGAGGTGGCACGATGTGCATGGCGGGTATTGGTCCGCTCGCCACATTACAGTCGCAGGATGGTGATAAATTGCACCTCAAATGGCGTAATGGTTCGGAAGAAGTGAGGGAAGGGGACCCGTTGGAACTTCTGACGGAGTTTGCGAAGTCATATGAAATGGAGTCAATTCCGAACATGCTGGAATTTCAAGGTGGTGTTGTCGGTTTCCTAAGTTACGACTATGTACGACGTTATGAAACGATTACCGAGGATACGGTAGATGATCTCGACACACCCGACTTGTTCTTCTATTTATTCGATCAGTGGGCGGTCTTGGATATCGAAAGGGAAATGGTCTATTTCATGAAGTTGCCGGATAGTGATGCTGACCTTGCTGACATGGAATCGGAATGGAAGACTGCTGCAGCTATCGGTATGGAAAAGCAACAATTTACAGCAGGGGAAACAGCAATTGATATTGAAAGACAGGAAGATGTCGCCGTTTCTGTTACAGGGCCCGAGTTCGAACAAATGGTACGTGACGTGCAAACGTATATCGCAGACGGGGAAGTTATTCAAGTAAATCTATCGGTAAGACAGTCGAAGCCGCTTGCTGCACATCCGCTTGATATGTACGAAGCCCTTCGTTCATTCAATCCGTCACCTTACATGGCGTCAATCGGCTCCGCGGAATTCGATGTTGTCTCAGGTTCACCCGAACTTCTGTTGAAAAAAAGAGGGAACGAACTCAGCACACGCCCGATTGGAGGGACAAGACCAAGAGGAATGGATGACAATGAGGACGAGGCCCTTCAAACGGAGTTGTTGGATAATGAAAAAGAAAAAGGTGAACATATCATGCTTGTCGATCTGGAACGAGAAGATCTTGGGCGTGTTTGTGCAGCTGGAACAGTGGAAACGAACGAATTCATGGTCGTGGAAAAATACTCGCATGTCATGCATCTCGTGTCAAATGTCCGGGGAACAGCAGCAGAGAATATGTCGAATGCGGACATTGTCAAAGGTGTATTTCCGGGCGGTACCATTACGGGTGCACCTAAACTTAGAACAATGGAGATCATTGAAGAACTGGAGCCTACGAGAAGGGGACTTTATACAGGCTCCATTGGGTGGTTCGGCTTCAACGGTGATTTCGAATTAAATGTCGTCATCCGCACAGCTTTCATCAAAGACGGCATTGCGCATATCCAAGCGGGAGCAGGTCTAGTTGCTGACTCAATTCCAAAAGCGGAATACATCGAATCGTTGAACAAGGCAAAAGCACTTTGGCAGGCGAAATCGATGGTTGAAAGAGGGTAATTGTATGTGGTGCTGGATGAATGGCGAGTTTGTTTTAGCAGATGACTTAAAGATCTCCCCATTTGACCATGGTTTTCTTTACGGGGTTGGGTTCTTTGAGACGTTTCGCACATACGACGGTAACGTTCTACTGTTTGACGAACATATGGATAGACTTCGAACAGCGCTTATTGAGTTTCAAATTACGCTACCTTATGAGGATTCTGTGATTTTGGAGACTGTTGCACGGCTTAATGAGTTATCGGGCGAACAAGATGGCTATTTCCGTTTAAATGTTTCTGCGGGTGTGCATGATTTAGGTCTTGCTCCTTCCATATACGAAACACCGAACGTCATTTTATTCAGGAAAGAGTTGGTGCAGACAACCCGGGGAGCGGAAAAGAAAGCTGTCTGGCTCGAAACACCACGCAACCGAAAGGAAGGGGCTATGCGGCACAAATCACATAGTTTCTTGAACAATGTACGGGGGCGATTGGAGGTACCTTCTTTAAAAGAAGTGGAAGGACTTTTTTTGACGGAGGAAGGTTTCGTCGCTGAAGGAATCACATCGAATGTCTTTTGGGTGAAGCGTGGGGAACTCTTTACACCTTCTATCGAAACGGGAATCCTATCAGGAACAACACGTGCCCTTGTTATCGAGCATGCACAATCCACCGGGATACATGTGAACGAAGGACTTTACAATAAGAAAGATGTAGAAACTGCGGATGAGGTATTCGTTACGAATGCCGTGCAAGAACTCGTGCCGCTATCGGAAATTGGAGGGATTCCGTTTCCGGGCGTAACTGGCATGTACTATGAAAAACTACACAAACTATATGTTAAAGCAATAGATGAGATGAAAGAAGGCGGACAGTGGTGAAGTTGGCTGAAAAGCGTGATGTGTACCATTTTGGAAAGACAGAAATCGATTTCGAAAAAGAAACAATCATTATGGGGATTTTGAATGTGACCCCCGATTCATTTTCGGATGGTGGGAAATATGCCTGTGTAGATAAAGCACTGAAACACGCAGAGGAGATGCTTCGCGACGGTGCAAAAATCATCGATGTCGGCGGGGAATCGACACGTCCGGGACATTTGCCTGTTTCGTTGACGCAGGAACTCGAACGAACGGTTCCTATTATTGAGGCACTGACGAAAGAACTTGGTTGCGTCGTGTCAATCGATACATATAAAGCAGATGTCGCTGAGGCGGCGGTCAAAGCAGGGGCGCATATCATCAATGATGTGTGGGGAGCGAAGCGGGAACCTGCAATTGCTGATGTCGCTACAAGGTACGGTGTGCCGATTATACTGATGCACAATCGTGAAAAAGCGGAGTACGAAGGATTGTTCATGGATGAAGTACTTGCTGACTTGGAAGGAAGTATCGGAATTGCGACCGCGGCCGGTGTGAAGCGTGAAAATATCTGGCTCGATCCAGGCGTTGGCTTTGCGAAAAGTACCGCGCAGAATATTGCTGTCATGCAACAGCTGCGTACAATCTCGAATATGGGTTATCCGGTTTTACTAGGAACTTCGCGGAAATCGGTCATTGGCAATGCGTTAGGACTTCCTGTCGGTGAAAGGTTGGAAGGGACAGGTGCAACGGTTTGTTACGGAATTGAGCAAGGTTGCCAAATTATGCGAGTCCATGATGTAAAAGAGATCGCGCGTATGGCGAAAATGATGGATATCTTAACGGGGAAGTCCGTTTTAGAAGAATAGGGGCGAGTGGAATGGATTACATTCATTTGAATGAATTGGAGTTTTACGGCTACCACGGAGCGTTGCAAGAAGAGACAAAGCTTGGTCAGCGTTTTCGAGTAACAGTATCGCTTGCGACGGACCTTCAAGACGCGGGCTCAACAGACGACCTGGATAAAACGGTCAACTATGCTGAAGTCTATAATCTGTGCAGAGCGATTGTTGAAGGGGAACCCGTAAAGCTCATTGAAACAGTTGCAGAAAACATTGCGACAGATATTCTGAGAACCTTTCCGGAAAAGGTTCTCGGCGTCCGTGTTGTACTCATAAAACCGGATCCTCCGATTGCGGGTCATTATGCGTCCGTATCTGTTGAAATTACGAGGGGGCGGTTTGCGTGAATATCGGATACATCTCGATCGGGTCGAATATTGAGGATAGGTTGTATCATTTGACGGAAGCGGTACGCGCCCTACATTTACATGATAGCGTGACGGTTGCTGCGGCGTCGTCTATTTACGAGACGGTTCCGGTCGGGTATACAGAGCAAGCCGATTTTCTTAACATGGTCGTATGTGTGAAGACAAAGTTGGATGCGCAGGAGTTACTTGAAATATGTCAGGAGATTGAACGGGGGCTAGGCAGAATCCGTGACGTCCGATGGGGCCCGAGAACTGCGGACCTCGACATCTTACTGTATAATGACGACAACATTGAATCAGAGACCCTAACTGTACCGCATCCACGTATGCAAGAGCGGGCGTTTGTACTGGTACCGCTTTTAGAGATGGATTCTTCAATCATCCATCCGGTCTCGAAGAATCTTTTGTCGGATGAAGCTGCTGCAAAGGACAAGGGTGTAAAGCTTTGGAAGAAAATTAATGAAGTCGCATACTTCGTGGATAATAGATGACAAATTCGTCCCTATCTATATAGTATTGCCGAAACCAGCAATATTATTGGTACTTAAAAGGCGTACGTGGCAATGCGATAGTACGTAAACACATTAATACAATGGAAACGACCGCAGATTTGATAGCATTGTTGAACAACTTTGCTGATGAGAAGATGGGGCGTGAACAAAAGATGTTAAGCGTGAACGCTATTTAATACAACTAATTTGAGCTGCCATACACCATGGCGGCTCTTTTTGTTGCCTTGCGATGTTTCTCGCATAAGTAAAGTGTGTCTGAATCACTTAAATTGTGTACAATAGATACATGCTATCCAACTTAACGGATAAATGATAAGGGAGTGAAAGATATGTCTCAATTGGATGAATTGAATGATCAGCTTTTGGTGAGACGCCAGAAGATGGATGATATACGGGAAAGTGGATTAGATCCATTCGGCTCGAAATTCGAACGGACTCATTTATCAAATGAAATTCAAGAAAAGTTTGAAGCTCTTTCAAAAGAAGAACTTGAAGAAACAAAGCATGAAGTAACAATTGCGGGCCGCGTCATGACGAAACGTGGTAAGGGGAAAGCTGGTTTTGCACATCTCCAGGACCTTGGTGGTCAAATCCAGATTTACGTAAGACAAGATGGAATCGGTGAAGAGGCTTACGAACTTTTCAATACTGTGGATTTAGGTGATATCATCGGAATTGCAGGTACGGTTTTCAGAACCAAAGTCGGTGAATTATCGATCAAAGCAACAACCTTTACATTTTTGACGAAAGCACTCCGCCCATTACCTGAGAAGTTTCACGGGTTGAAAGATATCGAACAGCGTTACCGCCAACGTTATCTTGACTTGATTTCAACAGAAGGAAGTAAAGAGACATTCATTCTACGTAGTCGCATCATACAGTCCATGCGACGTTACTTGGATGATCAAGGATTCCTTGAAGTTGAAACACCGATGCTTCATTCCGTCGCGGGTGGTGCTTCAGCAAGACCATTCGTTACACATCACAACACGCTTGATATGACATTGTACATGCGTATCGCGATTGAACTTCATTTAAAACGCCTTATTGTAGGCGGGCTTGAGAAAGTATACGAGATTGGTCGGGTGTTCCGTAACGAAGGAATGTCGACACGTCATAACCCGGAATTTACGATGATTGAGTTATATGAAGCGTATGCTGATTACAAAGACATCATGGAACTTACGGAAAATATGATTTCTCACATTGCTCAAGAGGTGCTTGGCACGACGAAGGTGATGTACGGGGAAGATATGATCGACTTATCTCCTGGATGGAAACGACTCCACATGGCTGATGCTGTAAAAGAATATAGTGGTGTGGATTTCTGGAAAGAGATGACGAAAGAAGAAGCGCACGCACTCGCGAAAGAGCATCATGTTGAGGTTACACCAATGATGGAAGTGGGACATGTGTTGAATGAATTCTTTGAACAAAAAGTAGAAGAACAGCTCGTCCAACCAACATTCATCTACGGTCATCCGATTGAAATCTCACCATTAGCGAAGAAAAATCCCGAGGATGAACGATTCACGGATCGCTTCGAGTTATTTATTGTTCGTCGTGAACATGCGAATGCATTCACGGAACTGAACGATCCAATCGATCAGCGTCAACGTTTCGAAGCGCAACTTGTGGAGAAAGAACAAGGAAATGACGAAGCACATGACATGGATAACGACTTTATAGAAGCACTTGAGTATGGTCTACCGCCTACTGGTGGTCTAGGAATCGGAATCGATCGCCTTGTTATGCTATTGACGAACTCACAGTCTATTCGAGACATCTTGCTGTTCCCGCAAATGCGACCAAAAGAATAACAATCATACCGCCATACCAAGCCTGTAGTAACAGCTTGGTATGGCGGTTTTTGTAGATTTAAGAGGAACTGTGAAATTTATATTGAATTTATTGTTGCATTAAATAAGATAAGCTGATATAGTAAATAACGTTGCTTCTCCGACATATTAAAAACAACGAAAACGACTTAAAAAACAAGTTAAAAATAGTTGTTGACAAAGAGAATGTAACTTGATAAGATATAAGAGTTGCTGCTACAACAACAGCAGCTAACAAAGAACGATATGAACCTTGAAAACTGAACAGCAAAACGTCAATGAAATACAGCGAGAGTACCAAGTGTACTCGCGCAAAACATTTCTGAGCATCCAACTTTTGTTGGAGCGGAGAAATACAAATTGTCATTAACGAAGGATTGAAATACATTCTTTTAATTAATGCCAGCAAGAAATGAGCTACTCATTTTCTTCTATTATGGAGAGTTTGATCCTGGCTCAGGACGAACGCTGGCGGCGTGCCTAAT
>NZ_UXAV01000005.1 GCF_900609045.1 Filibacter tadaridae | reverse complement strand
AATTAAAAAAAGCCTTGATTTCCCTTGAAGAACAAGGAAAAATACAAGACTCTGAAGATGATGATGCTGATCTAGTTCATGTCGATAATGAAGATAAAAACTGTAAATGCAGCGTTTGCCAATCCGATATGTTAGAAGAATTATACAGCTGGATTCCAAGTGTAAAAAATTACTTAAAAAAAGAATAACCCTTCTAGCAAAGGGTCGGTTAAATCAACTATTACTTTCATTATACAGTATTTTTCACCTTCATTCAAATCCAATGTTAGGAAAAGGGCGTCCGTTCGTTCGGCGTGTTCCAGGGGTTCCGGCTTGCCCGGGTTCCTGGACGCGACGACGATGGATGCCCTTTCTTTGTGTGGATTTGTAGAAGCGGTAAAGCTGTTTGTAAAGCTGTTTGTAATACAGTTTACTTTAATTGTAATTACTATTTGACATTGTGTAATACATGGTTAATAATTAGTGTAATGAAACCGAGGAGGAAAAAAACATGACAAAAATAAAAGATATGATTCAGTCACGTATTAACGAATTAGCACTTTTAGAATTAGAAGAAGATGACAATGAAATGAGAAAGCCAGAAATGGTTGGTATTTCGCTTAGACTTTCAGAGGACGTTGTTGAACAGTTGGATTTGATTGCTGAAAAGCTTCATCTTTCACGATCAGAAGTTATCCGTGGTTTTTTGCATGCTGGTGCTAATGAAGCTTTTTCCGAATTAGGACTTACATTTGAAGATTTGAAAGGGGACGAAAACAATGGCTAAACAAAAACATATCGTGACGGCAATTCGTCCTTTCAATTTCGCTAATGATGACGGTGAAAAGGTTCAAGGTGTCACCGTTTATTATTTAGATACGACTAACGAAAATAGTGAATATGGTCAAGGTCACGCAGCATTGAATCTTACTTTGATCGGTGAACACTCTCAAAAATTCACTAAGCTGCCGGGCGTTTATGATCTCGATTTCAGACAGGCACGTGATACAAAAGGACGTCCGGTGCTCAAACTTCAAGACGTTCAATATTTGAAGCCGTTTAATTTGGAAATTGTTATATGAGTAAGAGAAAAGTAGACCTTTTTGAAGAAGAGGGATTATATTTCATACGCTACCATTTACCGAATGGGCATAGATTTGACCAAGTTTATTCGGGTGAGGTGGAATTTCTCGGTGCAGTAGCGTCTTTCTTGTATTCTTCCGATCCGTATTTTTACGATGTAAATATCGAAAAGGAAATCGCACCGATTGTATTATCGTTCATTGGTTCATTGGTGGCGTAATGTAAATCTAGTGCCGACTGTAGAAGCCCGATGAAACTCTTGAGGCTTGCCAGTCGGCACTTTGGCGAATAGACGCTCAAAACAACCGGTGGAGCTTCTATGCATGGCAAAGGGTCAAGTATAAATGTCTGACCGTAGGGAATTTATGCCTTTACCCTTTTAGTTGATTTCCACCCTATTCACGGTTCTCACCCATGTGAGGACCTGCCACCCGGCGAGGGGGTTTGGGGGTTTGACCCTTTTAAAAGGGGCAAGGTTTAGACCTTTTCTTTATGATTTTGAACTGATTACTTCTTTACTTGATACTATAGAAACAACTCACGGCACGAAATACCATATAAACGGCGTAGCGGCGGGATTTATCGCCGATTTCTATGTAGTAGATTCGTAGATGAAGGGTGTTGATGGAATTTGGGACAAGACTACGAGATTTTGACCGACTTTAACGGCTTTGATAAGGAAAGACCCTGGAAAAGTCACAAGACGAATAGCCAACTACTTTCTGAATCCTATGGACGGATCAGTGAAAAATATAAGGGCACGTTTTGGTCCAACCGTTCAGAGAATGTAAATTATTGCGGTTCATCGTTGAAATTTAGTGCCTGCCCTCATGGACATGAAAAAAATTTAAAATGGGCCAACTTTTGCAGAATTAGAATGTGTCCAATGTGCTCATGGAGAAAGTCACTTTTAAATGCCTACAATCTCAAACGGGTTGCACATGAAGCAGTTCAGCAGAGAAAAATGCGTTTTTTATTTCTTACTTTGACAGTTGAAAATTGTACTGGTGAAGATCTAGCAGAAACGGTTTCTCACTTAATGAAATCATGGGATAGGTTTTCAAAAAGAAAACAGTTTCAAAAATTGATTTTAGGTTGGTTTCGTTCGCTAGAAGTAACAAGAAATTATGACGATGGAAAGTTTCATCCTCACTTTCACGTTTTGCTGGCTGTTTCACCCTCCTATTTTTCACATGGATATATAAAGACAGATGAATGGGTTAAATTGTGGCAGAAGAGCTTACAAGTGGACTACACGCCTATTGTAGATATACGGACAGTCAAAAATAAGCGTAATAAGGAAAAAGAACAAAGTTTACTGGTAGAAAAGGGAATTGAAGAAACAGAGCTTTCCGGTGGTGCTATTGCTGAGCTTGCAAAGTACACGACAAAAGCAGACGATTTTTTAGTTTACAACCGGAGAAAATCAATTCAAAAAGGTAAAGAAGTTCTCTATATTCCTGACGTTTCATCAGGTATTGACGAAGAAAAGACCGATGAAGTTGTATTTATTTTAGATACCTCTTTAGCTCGTAGAAGATTAATAGCCTATGGTGGAGAATTAAAAAAAGCCTTGATTTCCCTTGAAGAACAAGGAAAAATACAAGACTCTGAAGATGATGATGCTGATCTAGTTCATGTCGATAATGAAGATAAAA
>NZ_UXAV01000004.1 GCF_900609045.1 Filibacter tadaridae | reverse complement strand
GGGCGCCGTTCGACAAGTTCTGTTATAAGTGCTAACACATGAAATACAGGGGATTCTGAAAAATGAATCCTAACTTTACAACGGAGGATGGGAATGATGGAGCCATGTTTCCTGAAACCATCCCGTCAATACTCCTGCATGCGTCATGACTGACAGGTCATGGGGTCTGAAGTACAGGTAGATTCGGCAGAACGGAGGCTGAAGCCATTCTGAAAAGAAAAGGTATGCCAACGGATATGCCGCACGGCTGCAAAACTAGATAGGGTGAGAATGTTCCACCATATAGGAACTGACGAATTTCCGAATGTACGGGTCTAAAGTTAGAACATAGGGAAACCTATGTACCATCCAACGATGGGGTGAGTGGTGTTGAGTAAAATTGCGCCCTCTGAAATACGCTATACCGAACAAAGGCGGTATCCAGCTCACAGGCTTACAGGAAACACCTACGTCTAGAACGGAAAGCTACGTTGTAAGGGACTTGGAAAGCAAGGAACGTTGAAATAAGGACTGTCATCTGAAACGGTTGCTATAAGGCGCAAGCCGAAATGCATTTATCCTTGTGAGGGTAGGGGCGCGACTGATGAACCTTCGTAATGGAAGTGGAGGAACAGCCCCAAGTCTAGCGGACTGAACGATTATTTTCCAAGCGTTCATCGCACCGATCGGGTAAGAATGTGGGGATTTCCACAGTGCGAGCTCTTTGATTAAGCAACTTCTATTCACAGGGTAACGAGGAACTTATAGTCTAGTAAATGAAGTTAGATGGAGCGCGGAATGCGGGGAAACTTGCACGTTCCGTGTTGAGCAGGGGAAAAGCTGGAGATTGCTTCAAACGCTTACCTATTGCTGACG
>NZ_UXAV01000012.1 GCF_900609045.1 Filibacter tadaridae | reverse complement strand
CCCGCGCCGCGCTCAATCACGCACTCGAACCGATCAAACCGGGGTGCGCCGCGCTCAATCAAGCACTCGAACCGATCAAACCGGGGTGCGCCGCGCTCAATCACGCACTCGAACCGATCAAACCGGGGTGCGCCGCGCTCAATCACGTACTCGAACCGATCAATCCGGGGTGCGCCGCGCTCAATCAAGCACTCGAACCGATCAATCCGGGGTGCGCCGCGCTCAATCACGCACTTGAACCGATCAAATCGAACCCCAGCGCGCTCAATCTCCCGCCGGAAATACGCGTCCCATTCTTTTACAAAGAATCCCCCAGTGGTAGTTCTATTGAATTCAGAAACAAATAAAACTGTAACAAACTTTTACATACCTGCAATATGGGTATTCTAATTGTAGGCATACCACGTACCAAGAGAGGAGGCTTGCGGATTGTGAATAAACTAGCTTTCGAAATTAAGACGGTAACGCATGTACCTGATTCGATTTCATTCACATGGAATGATACGGGTGGGGTATATAAAGTTTATAGAAATGGTAAGCATGTCTATGAAGGAACGGCGCCAGAATTCAGTGATGGTGATATTAAACATGCAAAAATGTATAACTATACAATTGAACGTATTGAAAATGACAATGTGGTCGATGTCATTGCATTACAGACATCCGCTTTTGCGGAAAAAAAAGATAAAGAGAGTCCGCTCCAATCCCTTGTACTGACAACAATTGTTGCGAAGACACAAATTGCTTTGTCCTGGGAAGAAATTCAGGACGTCGAGGACTATGCAATTTACCGTAATGGCACATTAATGAACACGACTGGCAAGAATTATTATATCGACCGGGATTTTTCTTTGGATGAAGGGTATACGTATGCGATTCATTCAACGCGTCCACTTGCCAAGTCGGAAGAGCGAATGAATATAAGTAACTCCGTCATCTCAAAAGTTTTTGGCACCTTGAATCCTTTTTCGTCAAAGGAAGAAGCGACAGATGAAGAATTCATCGTGACAAAGCTGATTGCGGAGCCGAAGGAATTGTTGACCCCAGTCGCAGTAAGAAAGCGCAAACCGAACATCGATCGCTGGCGATTTCGCTACACAACATTTTTGCCGGATGAATGGGTACGGAATCCGAATGTTTTGTCGCCCAATCATTATTTCAAAGGCGATGGAAGAGGATTCGATGTGAACGGAAAAAGCTATCGAACACGGGTCGATATCAATCTGGCATATGACTTGGATGGCGCTCCGCTTACAGTTACGAAAGGCGTCGGGGAGTCCGTTGCGTATAGTCATTTGAAGAGGGTGCGCCAAAAAGAAACTGCGCCAAGCGAAGGAATTGTCCTTAAACGGATGGATCACCGAAAGGAGGAAACCGGATTCCTTTTGACGCACGCAGTCGGGAATCCACTGACAACGGCTCCCGAAATCGATTACGAAGTCAAGTCTGTCATGCGTCGTGATGGTACATTCGATATGACGGGTTATCACAATCAAGCCCCCCATCACGAAATTTATATGATGCGCGGCGATCAAGGCAACTGGATTCCGCTGCACCAAGCCGAAAGTAAAGGCCTCGCGTATATGTCTAACGTAGTCGCCTGGCAATACTGGCGCGTTTCGAGTTTCGGGTGAGGGTTGCCCTTATTTCCGGAAACTGTCATGACAAAAGTGGAAACTGTGAGGAGAATTGTTGGAACTGTAATGGCTCCCGAGAACTGTCATGGCAAAAGTGGAAACTGTAAGGGGAATCGTTGAAACTGTAATGGCTCGCCGAAACTGTAATGGCAAAAACGGAAACTGTAAGGAGAATCGTTGAAACTGTAATGGCTCACCGGAACTGTCATGGCAAATCGGGGAACTGTAAGGAGGACCCCCAAAACTGTCACGGCAACCGCCGACGCAAATTCAAAACACCTTACGAAACAAACTAATTGCTAGTTAAAAAATAGCGTGCTATGATTATCTCGAATTCAAGATATCTCGAGGAGGCGGATGCAAGTGGACAAAAAAACAATGGGAATTCATCATATTACGGCCATTGTTGGCCATCCTCAAGAAAATGCAGACTTTTACGCTGGAGTCCTTGGATTGCGATTAGTTAAGAAGACCGTGAACTTCGATGACCCTGGAACGTATCATCTGTATTTTGGCGATATAAACGGTACACCTGGGACGATCATTACATTTTTCAACTGGGCTGGCGCACGCCAAGAAAAAATCGGTGATGGGCAAGTCGGCGTAACCACGTATGTTGTGCCAACGGGGGCATTTTCTTTTTGGGAACAACGGTTGCAGCATTTTGCAATTGATTTCACAAAAGAGGTGCGTTTCGGTGAGCACTACTTGGCTTTTGAGGATCCGCATGGCCTACAACTTGAACTTGTGGAGCGGGAAGCGGGAGACCTGAATGAATGGACATTTGGCGGTGTGACGCCGGAAGTTGCTATCAAAGGGTTTGGTGGCGCGACGCTGTACTCTGCTGAACCGACTCAAACAGGTCAGTTGTTAGAAAATGTCTTAGGGTTTGAGAAGGTTGGCGAAGAGAATGGACTGATCCGTTTTCATTCGCAAGCAGCTATCGGTAACGTCATCGATTTAAAAATGACTTCTACTGGTCGGGGCCAAATGGGTGTGGGAACAGTCCATCACATCGCATTCCGTGCAGAAGATGATGCTGATCAGCTTGACTGGAAAAGGCATATCGGTGCAAATGGCTTTAACGTCACGCCCGTGCAGGACCGGAATTATTTCAATGCAATTTATTTCCGGGAGCATGGTGGGTTGCTGTTTGAAATTGCGACGGATCCGCCAGGCTTTGCACATGACGAATCTGAGGAAACAATGGGTGAAAGCTTGATGCTTCCGATTCAATATGAACAACATCGCGAGAAACTGAAATCGATTTTGATACCCTTTGATGTGCGGGAAATCGAATGAGGGGGTTATGTAGATGAAACATATCTTCAAACAAGGCACTAATCCGACGAAGCCGGTTCTGTTGTTATTACATGGGACGGGTGGAACGGAGCAGGATTTATTGCCACTAGCGTATTTAATCGATCCGGAAGCTTCGGTTCTTAGTGTTCGAGGGAATGTGTCGGAGAATGGCATGCCGCGTTTTTTCCGAAGACTGGCAGAAGGCGTGTTCGATGAGGAAGATTTGATATTCCGTACGGAGGAATTAAACCAATTTCTTGATGAATCATCTGTAGAACATGGCTTTGACCGTTCCAATATACTCGCGCTCGGTTACTCGAACGGGGCAAACATTGCAGCGAGCCTGTTGTTCCATTACGCAGGCTCTTTAAAAGGTGCGATGCTACATCATCCGATGGTACCGAGACGTGGCATTGAGTTGCCGGATTTGACGGGGGTACACGTATTCATTGCTGCAGGGAAAAATGATCCAATCTGCCCGATGAAAGAGTCCGAGGATTTGGAAGAACTACTTCGTGGTGCTGGTGCAGAAACAGCGGTCCACTGGGGTATGAGCGGCCATTCGCTGACACAAATGGAAGTCGACGCGGCGGCCGAGTGGTATCGAAAGACAGTTAACGCATAAACAGGTTACCAATAAATTCACTTATAAAGGGGACGGAAAAAATGACAAACACAAAAACAGCAATCGTATACTACAGCATGGGCGGCACAAATTACCAACTTGCGCAATGGGCGGAAGAAGCTGCAAAAGCAGCGGGTTCTGAAGTGAAAGTTATGAAAGTGGCGGAAACAGCACCACAAGCGGCAATCGATTCAAACGAAGCTTGGAAAGCGCATGTTGAAGCAACAAAAGACGTACCTGTAGCAACTCCCGACGATCTTGCTTGGGCGGATGCAATTATTTTTAGCGTACCAACACGTTTCGGTAATATGCCGGGTCAAATGAAGAATTTTATTGACACAACAGGTGGACTTTGGGCTCAAGGCAAGCTTGCTAATAAAGCAGTCAGTGCAATGTCCTCAGCACAAAATCCACACGGTGGCCAAGAAGCGACAATCCTTTCCCTTTACACAACGATGTACCACTGGGGAGCAATCGTTGCAGCACCGGGTTACACGGATGCTGTTACATTCGCAGCCGGCGGTAACCCATATGGTACAAGTGTAACGGTTGGCCAAGACGGTAAAATCGTTGAGGACGAAGCAGCAATAAAAGCAGCTGTCTCTCACCAAGCGAAACGCACGGTGAATGTTGCTGCGGCGTTGAAACAGTTGGAAGCATAATCGTTTAAAATGGAAAGCCGACCTGTTATGGGTCGGCTTTTTTGTTGTGGATGAAAAGCAATTGAAAAGAGGTTCATCTATCTTGCTATACAAAGTAGTGGACGGTTTAATTTGTGCATACTATAGTGTATTACAAGATAGTGTGGAAGAGGTGAACAAGATGGCTTCATCTAGCCAGATGCTTAAAGGGGTTTTGGAAGGCTGTCTTCTGGCAGTCATCAGCAAGGGGGAGACATATGGCTACGAGATGATTGAACGGTTGCAGAACTATGGATTGACGATGGTAAGCGAGGGAAGCATCTATCCCGTTCTCATGAGAATGCAGAAGGAGGGGCTTGTGTCGACAGTGATGCGGCCATCCCCGAATGGACCGAAACGTAAGTATTATTCGCTTACCTCGGAAGGTAGAAGCGATCTGGAAGAATTTAAGGAGCGTTGGGAAATCCTTTCAAGTGGTGTAAATACATTGATGGAAAAGGGGAAGGTTTAGTATGAAGCTGTCAAAGAGAAGTGATGAATTTGTAAAGAATGTACGCTTGTATTTAATGACATCTGGTAAAAATGAAGATGAGATTGAGGAAGTGGTAGAGGAACTCGTGGATCATCTTGTCGAGCTTGAACGCAGGGGGAAGAGTGTGGATAGTATCACAGATGGATCACCTGCTGCGTATATGGAGTCTCTTGAAAAGGAGATGACGAGCGATTACGGATCCTGGCTGAAATATATTCCGATTTTTAGCCTGTTGGTCATTGCATACACAGTGATTGGATCGGCACTGAAAGGTACATTTGAATTGAATAGTATTCAGTTAATCGGGGTCCCACTTATTATCCTTCTTGCGGTCTTTGTATATTGGCTATTATTTAGACAGATGGCAAAGAAAGAATGGGGGAATACAAAGAGTTTCTTCGGAGCGTTCATGGCAGTAATTACTGTCAATCTCCTTTTTGTGGCTATCATCCTTGCAAGTTCCTATCTAGTGGAACCGTTTTACGTAGCTTCACCGGCTGTGAATAAAGTGATTGTCGGCATCTGCATACTTGCATTTATCGTTGGAGCTATTGTGTTAAAGCAGTGGTTTGTAGCGATACTTCCCGTTTTTTTATATGGACCCGATGTGGTATTCAACTATACGGCGTTGAGCGAAACGGCAAAGCTGATTGGGAGTTCAATTCTATCAATGGTGCTGATTCTAGCCATGCTCGTCGTATATATGTTTATTTATAAAAAGCGTGCTACAGGGGCCTGAATAGTAGTGTGAAAGTCTAACATGCAAATAAAGCCGGCCTGCGGTAGGTCGGCTTTTGAAATCCATTCATTTCCCCTTTGCGGGTCTTGGCCAGATGAAATACGAAATTGAAATCACAAAGTCGATGCCAAGAACGAGTGACCAAACTTTCAATGTTCCTGAAAAGGCTTCGGTTCTTGCTGGGTCATCAATCAGGTAAATCATGACGACAAGGAAGGCGGCACCGATGATATAAGCAAGCAGATGTTGAAGCGTGCCTTTCATGGAATGTCGCGCATAGTCCATGCCAGTTCTACGGACAGGTTTTTTGCCTTGCCTTTTTACGTAATAGAGAAATCGTTCGTCTGCCCAGCGGATCATGCTCTTTCCGAAAGCGATTGATACACCGAGATAAACAGCTGCAAGTGCATGAACTTGGGTAGCTGTTGCTCCGTTATATAGGTCGGTGGCGGTGACGGTGAGCAAAACAAGGTCGACAACAGGCGTCAGTGCCAAAAAGAATAAGCCGAGTTTTTCTTTTTTGAAGATATACCGGGTTAGTAGTCCAAGCAAAATGACGACCCAGAAGCCGATTTCGCACGCGACGATTGTCCAAGCGATGAAATTCATGTACGTTCCCCTTTTTAATAAAGTTGTATTAGTTAAGTGTATCATCGCCACGGAAAATTATCACTGGCATGAGGCAAGTTATCACTGACTGATTGGGTTTTATCACCACCATGAAGCGAGTTATCACCGACAGAACAAAGTTTATCACCGCCATGGAGCGAGTTATCACCGACTGGACAGAGTTTATCACCGCCACGAAAAGTTATCACCGACAGAACAAGTTTTATCACCGCCACACAAAAAAAACGGAAAAGCCAACTAGCTTTTCCGTTCCACTATCCTTCCTTTGGCAATAAAATCGAGAATTTCGTCCCCTGCCCTCTTTCACTCGTCACCTCAATTGTTCCTCCGTGCATGGTGACAAGTTGCTTCACGATGGACAGCCCCAGACCAAATTCGCCGTAGGGGTTTGATGTGCGCGACTCGATGGCCTTGTAAAATCGGCTCCAGATTTTTTCGATTTCTTTAGCATCCATGCCAATGCCGGTATCTTCGATTTCGATAATGGTTCCATCGTCATTTGCAAACCCGCGTAAATGGATGGTACCTTGCTCTGTGAATTGAATACTATTCTTCGTAATGTTGATTAGAATCTGTGTGAGCCTGTCGTAATCGGCAACTACCTCTACGGTTGGGTCCGCAGTAACCACGATTTCATTTCCCCGCTCCGTAGCCACACTTGTTAGCTGTTCCTTGATGATCTCAAACAGTTCGACCAGTTGGATGTCCTGTTTAATGAGTGTCACTTGATTAGCACGAATCTTTTCGTAGTCCAGGTTTTCATTGACAAGACGGATGAGTCGCATCGTTTCGTTGCTGGCGAGTTGCAGCCCTTTTTCTTTTTCGGACTCTGAAATCATGTCATTTCGCAGGCCTTCGACAATGCCGCGGATGGTCGTCAATGGAGTTCGTAATTCATGTGAAACATCTGCCATGAACTGGCGTCGCCGGTTTTCAAGCACTTCAATTTCCTCCATCGAAGCGTCTAACTTCTTGACCATACCATTGAAGTCGCCGGCAAGCTCACCGATTTCGTCGAAGTCCGTCGACGGTATGCGCACGGAATAATCCCCTTGGGCAACCGCTGAAGTGGCTTCCTGTAACCGTTTAATGCGCCTGACGTGGAAGTTGGAAAGAAACCAGCTGAGCAGCAGCGCAATGATGAGTGCGAAAATCGTTGTGTAAATTAAATACGTATTCATCTGCGAAATGACTTCCCGTGATCCTTTAATAGGGGATGTCAGTAGAATTCCACCGACAAACTGATTGTTCACAATGTAGGGAAGTAAAACGAATGTAACACCGACGTCAAACCGTTTAAAATCCTGTTTCACGGTGACTGTATGGCCGTGTTTGATATCGTCCCATTCTTCTTCATTTAATTCGATTAAAGGCGTTTTTAATCCCGTTGAATAAATAATGACAGATTTCTCATCGAATAGACTGTATTGGATGTGATGACCATCGAGTACGTGGCCGTAAGACTTCAGGAGTGCGTTGGAATTTCGTTGGTCGCGCTCGATATCCTTTAAAATATTACGCCCATAGGTTGTGAGTTCCTCGGTTTTATTGTCATAGACGAATTGCTCCACGTAATGGGAAAAGAGCAGGCTCAAAAGTAGGAATGCAATGACGATGACGCTGATATGGCTTACTAATTGCTGGTAGAGATACCTGACTTTCATTTCGTTTCACCGGTCGTTTCATCGAATCGGTAGCCGACTCCCCAGATGGTGTGGAAAAACGGATGCGCTTCGCTTGCGATTTTTGTACGGAGACGCTTGATATGCACGTCGACGGTTCGGTCATCTCCGTAAAAGTCAAAACCCCACACCCGATCAAGAAGTTGTTCGCGTGAAAATACCTGTTTGGGATGCTGCACAAAATGAGCGAGCAAATCGAATTCTTTTGGCGTTAAGTTTTGAATGGGCTTGCCGTCGACGAGTACTTCCCGCGTGATGGTGTTTATTTTAAAATGTGCTGTTTCAATGACGCCTTCTTCTTGAGTGTCTTCTTTTGTTGTTGCGTATCTGCGTGTGACAGCTTTAATGCGAGCCATAAGCGCAAGCGGACTGAAAGGTTTCGTTACATAATCATCTGCGCCCATTTCAAGGCCTACCACTTGGTCCGATTCGCTGTCTTTTGCGGTCAGCATGATGATGGGGGTGGCGGATTGTTGATCGCGAAGTTTCCTGCAAATCGTGACGCCATCCATGCCTGGCAACATCCAGTCTATGATCAAGCAGTCCCATTCATTGTCCCGGGCCCGACGATAGCCTTCTAATCCATCCTTGATGAAGGTCCCCTCGATGCCCTCTTTCGTGAAAAAAAGTCCAATCATGGAAGAAACACTTTCGTTGTCCTCGATGACTAAGATTTTCATTGGGTACACATCCCTTCATGTAGTGCTGTTCTATTAAAATTAAATTGAATAGGGGAATTAAGCAACTGCGAAGTGTCTGTTCTTGCCGATGAACAGAAAAATGACCAAGTGAATTGTCCGTTTCACTTGGTCGGTATTCCCGGTAGTTAGAGGTTGTTCCGTATATCGTTATTATTCCGTTGTCGCTGCATTACTCGTAAGCATCACTTCGACTGTCTTCGTTTCTGCCCCACGGTAAATTTTGAACGTTGCTTTGTCGCCGGCTTTCAGGTTTGTATAAAGGAATTTCCGTAATTCGCTTGAGCTTTTCACTTCTGTATCGTTGATAGCTGTAATGACATCCCCAACTTCAAGGCCTGCTTTCCCAGCGGCGGATTTTGGATCGATTGTCGCCACCATCACGCCTCCTTTAACTTCTTTAGGAAGGTCTTGCAAATAGTTGCTCGGCACTTGGTTCAGCTCTGCAAGCCCAACCCCGATGTACGGTCGTTCAATCTTACCGTTTTTCGTCATTTCTTTCACAAGCGGAATGACATCATTACTCGGAATGGCAAAGCCAAGGCCCTCAACGCCGTTTTCCGCGATTTTCAAGCTATTGATGCCGATCACTTTTCCTTCTTCGTTTAACAAAGCCCCGCCGCTATTTCCAGGGTTAATGGCCGCATCTGTTTGAATGACGCTCATTTCCCATTCGCCGGCAGACGTCTTCACGCCGATTGAACGATCGACGGCACTGATAATTCCTTTTGTTACGGTGCCAGAGAAATCAAGGCCGAGCGGATTTCCGATTGCGACGACTTGATCACCTGCACGGAGCGACTCCGAATCACCGAATTCAAGAACGGTATCTGCATATTTTGCATCAATCTTCAGTACTGCAAGATCGCTTAAGGCATCTTTGCCGACAAGTTCGGCTGTCGTTTTCTCACCGCTTTTGAGGACGACTTCAATTTTTTGTGCTCCCTCAATGACATGATTATTTGTCACGATGAATGCCTTGTCATTATCAATGTTATAAATGACCCCTGACCCTGAACCACTTTCCACAGTTTTCGTTTCTTCTGCAAATCGATTGCCCATTTCTTTGTAATTGACAATCCCGACAATCCCACTGGAGGCGTGCTCCACCATGTCTGAAAGCGATTCAGTGGGTTGTTTCGTGGATGTTTGCTGTACAGCATAGGGTGCTGCTTTTTCTGTTGTAGGTGTAGCCTCTTGCTGTGGGTTGCTGTTCAACCAATCTGTATTCGTTACAACGCCCAACGTCAATACCGAACCTAGGATGCCAGCACCGACTGTCGATAAAAACCATTTTCCTTTTGAACTTTCCATTGTCTAAAACCCCTTTGTATTGATGAATTAACTTCATCTTACGAGGTAAATATGAACAAACTATTAAAGAAGTTTCAATACAATGAGAAAAGCCTTCTGCAAATACTATAATAATATAAAGTTGCAATGTTCAATGTAGTCTGACAGAATTAAAGAGTAGAAAACTTTTTTATTTGCAATGAAATGTAAGCGTGTACAAATTATCATACGACTGACGGATGCGGCATAGGATGTTCCTGTGTGCAAAACGCAACAAACAAGGAGGAATGGAAAATGGTACAAGCTGTAGAGAATGCAATTTATGCTTTTCCGAATACAGATGGTGCAAAGGTAAATTATAAGGATCGTTATAATAACTTCATCGGTGGGAAATGGACAGCCCCTGTGAAGGGACAGTATTTTGACAATGTAACACCTGTAACAGGTAAGAAATTCACTGAAGTGGCACGTTCAACCGCTGAAGACGTCGAACTTGCGCTGGATGCGGCACACGCTGCAAAAGATGCATGGGGGAAAACGTCCGTAACGGTACGCTCGAATACGTTATTGAAAATTGCCGATCGCATGGAACAGAATCTGGAAATGCTCGCGGTCGCCGAGACATGGGATAACGGTAAAGCGGTCCGTGAAACGTTGAATGCGGATCTACCGCTTGCCATCGATCATTTCCGTTATTTTGCAGGGGCAATCCGCGCGCAAGAGGGCGGTGTCAGTCAGATTGATGAGGATACAGTAGCCTATCATTTCCATGAACCAATCGGCGTTGTCGGTCAAATCATTCCGTGGAACTTCCCGATTTTAATGGCTGTGTGGAAACTTGCGCCGGCACTTGCTGCTGGAAACTGTGTTGTGTTGAAACCGGCTGAGCAAACGCCGGCATCTATTTTAGTACTGATGGAATTGATTGAAGATTTATTGCCACCGGGCGTAGTGAATATCGTCAACGGTTTCGGCCTGGAAGCAGGAAAACCGCTAGCATCTAGCTCGCGTATCGGTAAGATTGCGTTCACAGGTGAAACGACTACGGGCCGTCTAATCATGCAATATGCATCTCAAAATGCCATTCCTGTGACACTTGAGCTTGGCGGGAAATCGCCTAATATCTTCTTCGAAGACGTTGCGGATGCAGACGATGCATTTTTCGATAAGGCTGTCGAAGGCTTTGTGATGTTCGCGCTCAATCAAGGCGAAGTGTGCACATGTCCATCTCGTGCACTGATCCAGGAATCCATTTACGATAAATTCATGGAACGCGCAATTGAGCGTGTAAAAGCGATTAAAGTCGGGAATCCATTAGATCCAACAGTCATGATGGGTGCGCAGGCATCCACTGAACAGATGGAGAAGATTCTGTCTTACTTGGATATCGGAAAGCAAGAAGGTGCGGAATGCCTAACAGGCGGGGAGCAGAATAAGTTGGGAGGCGAGTTGGAAGACGGGTACTACGTCCAGCCAACTGTGTTTAAAGGGAATAATAAAATGCGTATATTCCAAGAAGAGATTTTTGGCCCTGTCCTTTCCGTCACGACGTTCAAAACGAAAGAAGAAGCACTTGAAATCGCGAATGATACATTGTACGGATTAGGTTCGGGCGTGTGGACACGTGATACGAATACAGCATACCGTTTCGGACGTGGCATTCAAGCTGGTCGCGTATGGACGAACTGTTATCATATGTACCCGGCGCATGCTGCATTTGGCGGCTACAAAGCGTCCGGTATCGGGCGTGAAAATCACCTGATGATGCTTGAGCATTATCAACAGACAAAAAATATGCTCGTAAGTTATAGTGAAAATAAGCAAGGATTCTTCTGATAGGAGGGGGTGTAGATGACTGAGCGCGTAATCGCAACCGACGCTGCACTTGCACTCATTGACTTTTTGAAGGAAAAGCATGGCCCGCTTATGTTCCACCAATCTGGGGGTTGTTGCGACGGTTCCTCTCCGATGTGTTATCCCAATGGGGAATTGATTGTTGGTGATCAGGACATACTTCTTGGCCACATTGGGGAAGCGCCGTTCTATATGCATAAAAACCAGTTCGACTATTGGAAACATACACAGCTCATCATTGACGTTGTGGAAGGACGAGGTGGCATGTTCTCACTCGAAGGCGTCGAAGGAAAACGTTTTTTGACGAGGTCCCGCGCATTCACGACCGAAGAAAATAGCCAACTGCAACTGTAATAATCACCAAAACCCCTTTCTGAGGAAAACTCGGAAAGGGGTTTTGTCGTTGGGTAGAAGTAATTCCGCTGATGATCAAACAAGGTGAATTATGTTCTATCTAGAATGAGTAAATAATTATTCATACAAACTTAGCGTAGGCGCCTTAACAGGGGTAGCCGAAGCCACAAGACTGATGGTGGATCTGTCTGGCTTGTGGCGGGAGGCAGCCCCTAGCGCCGCAGCGGATTCAATGGAACTTTTCAATTTAACATGCCCCGAACGAAAGTAAAAATCTTTAAATAAACCGTTTCCTCTCATCCGGTGATGGCAACATACAGGCGTCTTCTTTTTTACCGAACCATTTATAACGATTAGTTGCCACAATGTCATAAACGCCGTCACGAATTCTGCTAGGTATGAGTATAAATAGAAACAATAGATGCCATAAACCGTCCAGTTTTTTTGCAATACGAAGCGCAGCTGAAGACTTTGTATAGGCTTTCCCTTTTTCGATAAGCACCAGACTATCGACATCTGCCGGGATTTTATATTCTTTAACGAGTTCCTGGCCCTTTTCGCTTTGTAATGAAGAAAAAACAAAATGAGCGTAAGGATCACGCTTTATAATGAACTGTACACTTGAATCACAGAAATTACACTCACCATCGAATAACACAATCTGTTTCATCGAACATCCTCCCTCATTAAACAAATTCAGCATCCTTCACTTACTATAGCCTTTTATGGAAGCGATGAAACAGCGGAAAAGCCTGAAATTTGACTACATCAGAAAATTTGGTATACTAGTAGTAACATAAACTGAGTATCTACTTTTTCCTATCGCATTTTGCCACGGTAAAATTGTTGAGGAGGATGATTAGGATGGAACAGTTGCCGGTTGATCAAACCGAAATGGAGTTGCGAAAAGACCAGGACTTTAACGCACTCTTAAAAATGATTGGCGAAGGCAGTCCGATTCATGAAATCCATATGGAAACCATGGACCAACTACGAGACTTTCAAGAACATGAACTTCCGCCGGAATATCAATGATAAACACCCGCAAAAATCACACATCTGGTGCCAGTTACTGACGCCGAATTCAATGTACTAAACTTTCGTTCGATCCATATACTAGACACTTTTGAAAGAGTTATCCAAAATGGATGGCTCTTTTTTAATTTGAATCAAATGCCAGCTTCTGTTCGATTCATTATTAATCCTACTACCTATAGTCGTAAGCCCGCCTGCTTTCTTTATTTTCACATGTACTAGATAGAGGAGGTGAGAGCATGATGCAACAATGGAACAATCATGACCACATGATGCAGGGCGGAAACTATCACGGTAATATGATGCACGGAGGTAACTGGAATAACGGTATGGTGCAACCTGTTGTATGTCCAACACAATATCGTTGCCACGATCAATTTATGCCGCGTGAAGTCCCTTATATCCATCCGATTGTCAATGTCAATCGCCAACACATTGTTGAAGTACCGCAACATTATTACACGGAAACAACACAAAATGTGATGGGTGAAACACTCCAGGCACGACCTGGTTTTGGTCCACAATCCGGCGGCTACGGACCGCGGGGTGGTGGAAGAGGCCGTAGACGGTGGCGATAAGCTGAAAGTATGGTAGAATATAGCTACCATATGAATCAGAAGGTGAACCTAAATGAGAGCGTTTAAATTTATCATTCCAATCATGTTGATTGTCGGGGCGTTCGGCTGGATGATGTTAAGTAAAAATTATCAAGAAGTCCCCGAGCAATCACGTCTATTCATTACACTAGGCGCAATGGTTTTAAGTGGGGTTATTTCGTACTTCCTCTTTCCGAAAAATGAAGGCGAAAAATCCTAAAAGAGCGACCGATGGCAGATACTTGCCATCGGTTTTTTTTATGTTAATTTGAGTCAACCTTTTTAAAAATATAGGTTGACATATAATGTGTTAACTCTTAATCTGAAATAGATAACCAAAGAAAAGAGGTGTACTATGACAACAGCTACAGTAAAAACAAAAACTCGAATGAGTCCTTTAAACCTTGTATATAGTGCAATGTTTGCTGCACTAATGATGATTGGCGCCAACATTACCGCATTCGTTCCCTTTTTAGTCGTGGCAAATGTACCGATAACATTGCAAACATTTTTTGCAATTCTGGCAGGACTTCTATTAGGTAGCCGAATGGGTGCAACAGCAATGACCGTTTATATGTTCATCGGACTTGCAGGTGCACCGGTTTTTTCAAGATTCAGCGGAGGATTCGGCTCGATTATCAGTCCGACGTTCGGATTTGTCGTTTCATTCATTTTCACGGCATATCTGGCAGGTAAAATCGTAGAAAAAGACAGTAAGTTAAAAGGCTATATAATCGCGGCACTTGTAGGGTTGGTTGTAAACTATGTGATTGGGACGAACTGGATGTACGCAGCTTTTAAAACATGGGCATCTGCTCCAGAGATTTTCGGTTACAAAGTGGCCTGGGCAATGATGATTCCTCCACTTCCGAAAGACATCATACTTGCCGTGCTAGCAGGTATTTTCGGCCACCGCATGCACAAAGTACTGAAAGTGAAGCGCTAATATCACACCGGATTCAAGGCGACGCCCGCGGAAAGTGAGTACTGGAACGAAAAAGCAACTGCGCTTTTTGACGTTATAAACTTTCGTTTGTTCAATATAGTGCATTTCCTACTGATTCGTACATACCCTATGGAAAATGTATGTAAAAGCCATCAAAAACACTTAGGTAAAACCAGCGTAGGCGCCTTCATAGTGGTAGCCGGAGCGATAAGTCTGACAGTGATCTTCTGTCAGGCCTATCGCGGGAGGCATCCACGAAGCGCCGAAGCGTATTTGAAAGGGATTTCTAGTCCTGGTCTCAGTGACTTCTCCACTAACGGGGAAGTCCATTTTTATTTTTCATCCGAAAAACGAAACGATTACCTGTTAAGTTCGTATAGTAGATATGAACAAAATATTTAAAAGAGAAAAGAGTGTTTTTTGATGGTCAATTTACTTATTTTTTCACTCATCGCAGGGTTAGTAGCCGGCTTGATAATTATCCCGTTTACGTCAGGGAATACAGAAGAAAAAGCGGTTATTCCGGTCGGTCGATGGACGGCGATGGCAGGAACGGTTGTGTTATTCACAATCATTGTATTCGGTTTTTATTATTTAACGAACATGGATCGGAATTGGACTTCTTTGTGGATAGTCCTGCTAGTCGTTACCCTTTTAGGGGCAATTGTGGCGTCTGGTAAAGAACGTAAGCTTAAGGTTATTCTATTTTTGGCGGCACTTGTTTTTGGTGCATATATCCTGAGTGCGCCTCTATTCAACGCAGATAAAAAATACAAAGCAGTTGAAATGACACAGGAAGTGGAAATTACGGCTTTCGATGAAACGAAAACACCTGCGAGCGTACCGCCGAAATTTGTACGCAATAAAATGAAAAAGGCATTCGGTCAAGTACCGAATACAAGTTATTATGAACTTGGCAATCTACAAATACAAAAAGTGGGCGATGAATTTGTCTACATTGCACCCGTCGAGTTTTCAGGATTCTTCAAATGGTTAAATGGTAAAACAACGCCTGGTTATTTCACGATGAGCGCGACTGACTCAGCGGATAATCCGAAATTCATGAAATCTGAAATGGCCTACACACCATCTTCCTATTTCCATAAGCAAGTGGAACGCCATATGCGTATGGAAACGCCGAACCTTATTTTCTTCGGCGATGCACAGCTTGAAATCGATGACGAAGGAAAACCATTCTATATTCGGTCATACGGGAATTTCATTACTGCGCGTAATGGTTTCGATGTAAAAGGTATTGTAACTGTCGACCCTGCGTCGGGTGACGTGGAAAAATACGCACTTGCCGATATTCCCCAATTTATAGATGGAGCGGTTTCACCTGAAGCGGTCAGTCTTCAAAACAGTTACTTTGGTAATTATATTCACGGTTTTTGGAATTCAATCGTTGGAAAAAAAGACGTGAAATTGCCATCTGATGAAGGAACTGAGGCAAATGTCAGCCCAATCTTTGATAAAACCGGGCATATGTATTATTTCACTGACTTCACAAGCCCGAAAGAAGGCGTCGATTCGATGCTCGGTTACGCGTTGACTGATGGGCAAACAGGAGAGGCGACTTATTATACTGGAAACCTTGAGGAATCCTATATGGATTCACAAGGGGCACTACAAATTATTGAAAAGAAATTCATCGAAAAGAAATGGTCCGGTGAAATGCCAGTACTCTACAATTTTTATGGCGAGGCAAGCTGGTTGACGCCGGTACTTGATTCCAACGGATTTTTGCAGAACTACTTTATCGTATCTGCTGCCAATCCGGAAATCTCTGCTTACGGTAAATCGCCGAACGAAGCTTTGAAGTTGTATAAGACGGCGTTGCAACGTGGAGGAAGTACTGTGGATGGAAGTTCGAGTGCTGAAGAGGCCAAGGCGACAGTAACCGTTAAACGCGTATTTAAAGAGCGTGTCGGTGACTTCACCCTTGTATCGATTTTAGCCGAAGACGGTCGGAGTTTCCTTGTATCCACTGAAGCTGTGCCACTTGCGGTTTATGTGCAAGAAGGCGATAAACTGACGATGACATATCAGGAAACCGGAGAACTATTCCTACCGGTGAAGGAATTGACGAATACTACAATTGAATAAACGGAAAAAGAGCCGAAATCCCAAGGGACTTCGGCTCTTTTTTTGTTATGTGAGTGCGGGAGTATAGGATGCGAGAATATTTTTCTTGCGTTTAGTCTGAAAGACGAGAACTTTATCCGTTGGTTCGTATTGATCGCCGTAAAATGTCTCATCCTTATACGTATGAATTTCCTCGTACGTTTGTTTCATCGCTTCATAAGCACTTTGCTCATCCGCATCGGAGGGTGACCAGAATAGAATTTCCATTTCTGTTGGTTCACCTGTCGCAAGAGAGCGACGGCAATAGCCAATCCGCTGCGCATGATGGAATTGCTCGCGTGCGTAAAACTTCAGACGTTTTTCAGTATCCGTGTCTTCATAATCGACAGGTTCGACTTCCAAAATAATCGGTTTACCTTTTTCTTTTAATGAAGTGAGAAGTTTTCGGCCAAGGCCAGCGCCGCGTGATGCTGATGATACAAATAGGTAATCGACAAATACGAATGTTTCCGTCTCGACATACATGAGCACATGATGAGGTCCTTCTTCTTTCATGTAAACATTTTTCTTGTCGTTCAGCAATGCGTCCATGTGTTCCTTAGACTTCATTTCTTCAATCGGGAAATACTCGCTTAACTTTTCGTACCAATTCATAAAGTATATCTCCTCCGGTGGTATCGTTGTACCTGGAGCTTTTTGTTTGGGGGTCTTACTATATATATGTTGACATAAAGAATCCTATCAACAACGCTCAGCGCTTGGGGGTGCCTTCCGCAATAAGCGAGGGCAGAAGACCGCTGTCAGTCTTATTGCATCAGCTATCCCAGTGAGGCGCCTTCACTGAAGATTATATAGAATCATTAGTTCAACATATATAAAGAGAGGAAAAAAGAGGTCATAAAAAAATCCTCATCTTTAGTATATACCCACGCTACGCGTTTCGAAACCATTTCCCCTTAATCTTTTTTATCGATTGCATATAAATTGCATCGGGTACGTTTATTCCTGTACAATTAAGTCAAAGATAGTCAAAGTCAACGGATTATCACCTGGAAATGAAAGAGGTGAAGAAATGCGAAACATTTCTGACATTATTGAAGGGTATTTAAAGACGATAATCGAAGAAGAACAGAACGGGGTAATTGAAATTAAACGCAATGAAGTTGCCGATAAGTTTCAATGTGTTCCCTCCCAGATTAATTACGTCATTAAGACCCGCTTTACGGTGGAACGTGGGTATGCGGTTGAATCGAAACGTGGCGGTGGTGGATATATCCGTATTTTTCGCATACAAACGAACTCGCATAAAGAGTTAATCGAACATATTGTAGGAAGCATCCAAGAGGGGGCTTCCCTTACGATGGCAGAGGATGTCGTTTACAGACTGATTGAAGAAGATGTTGTTTCGGAACGTGAATCCAGGCTCATTCTCGCTGCTGTCGACCGGACAACGATTAACCAGCCACTCCCCGAACGTGATGTAACACGTGGACGCATTTTACAAGCTATGCTTTTGACGCTTTTATATGAGCAGATGAATTAAACAGCCAATTTAATTGATATGAGGTGGCATATGATGATATGTGAAAACTGTAAAGAACGACCTGCTTCGGTTATCCTGACCCAAGAAAGTAGTGGAGGTTTGATGGAACGTCACTTATGTGAGAAGTGTGCTTTCCAATCCCAAACATTTCAGTTTGATCCGAATCAGGAACCGTTATCGATTCAGCAATTCCTTTCCCATTGGTTTGGTGGAGCCGATCCATTCCAAGCACCGCAACAAAACAGGGGAGCGGCAAATCATGGGCCTGAATGCTCATCATGCGGTTTGACTTTCTCTAAATTTCTTGACATCGGAAAGTTTGGTTGTGCTACGTGCTACGAAACATTCAAAGTCCAATTACCGAGTGTTTTAGGAAAACTTCATAACGGCCATTCTGTACACGTCGGGAAAATTCCGATTTCATTCAACGAAATCTATTCGGTTAAAAAGAAGATAGAAGAACTGAGAGTCAAGATGAAAGATGCTGTGGATTCCGAACGATTTGAAGAGGCAGCAGTTTTGCGCGATGAAGCAAATGCATTAAAAGCAGGCCTTGATAATGGAGGTGACGTATCTGATGTCGATTGAAAAGTTCATGAGAAGTGCAGTGACGGGTTGGATGGTACCACATGGGGAAGACTCGGATATTGTCATGTCAACAAGAATTCGTCTTGCGCGTAATTTGACGGGAATCTACTTTCCGATTGCGTTTACGGAAGAAGACGCAATGACGGTTGACAAGGCGGTTTCGGGCGTACTGCTTGATTCTGCTGAAACAGGGTATTCTTATATGAAAATGGCAGATTTGCCTGTGTTGGAACGTCAAGTGCTTGTCGAAAAACATTTGATTAGTCCAGGCCTAGCCAATCCCGACCGTTACGGTGCAGTCATCCTTTCAGATGATGAAACGATAAGTGTAATGGTAAATGAGGAAGATCATATCCGAATCCAATGTATTTGCCCGGGACTTCAGCTTGAAGATGCATACAAGCACGCGGACTTGGTGGACGATCAGCTTGAAAAAGAACTTGCTTATGCATTCGATGAAGATTTTGGCTACTTGACTAGCTGCCCCTCTAATACAGGAACAGGAATGAGGGCCTCGGTCATGATGCATTTACCAGCCCTAACGATGACAAAGCAAATAAACCGGATTGTTCCAGCTATTACAAGACTCGGTCTGGTTGTACGTGGCAGTTATGGAGAAGGAAGCGAAGCATTGGGTAACATTTACCAGATATCAAATCAGACAACGCTAGGTAAGACGGAAAAAGAAATTCTAACGGACCTTAAAAATATTACGGTCCGACTCATCGCACATGAACGGAAGTCCCGTGAAATACTACTTTCGAAATCACGCGTTGCGCTAGAAAACAAGCTGTTTCGTTCGCTTGGTACAATTCTTTACGCCCGTTTACTGCAGACCGGGGAGGCGGCGCGCTGTCTATCAGACGTTCGCTTAGGAATAGACCTTGGCATCATTGAGGACATCAACATGTCAATTCTGAACGAGTTAATGATTTTTATGCAACCCGGGTTTCTTCAACAGTATGCAGATGCAGAACTAACCCAGGAGGAACGGGATACACTTCGAGCTAAATTGTTTCGCGAAAGGCTACATGCGGAAAGTACCTCCAATTCAATCGGGAAAAGTGAAGACGTCTGAGCAAGTATTTTGCACGTGGATTTGATTTTCAGTATGATTAGGTCAGAGATGGTCAAAGTCAATTTTCAGAATAAAGGAGTTCTACACGTTCTAGTTGAATAGATTATAAAAGAGAATACTTTTTCATAAACTGAGCTAGAATGTAGAATTCACTTGAGTAATGTATGTGTGTTAAGGGAATTGATAGCATATAGATAGAAGGAGAGGAATGAATATGATGTTTAATCGATTTACACAACGTGCCCAAAAAGTGTTGCAACTCGCCCAAGAAGAAGCGATTCGGATGAAACATGAATCCATCGGAACTGAACATATCTTGTTAGGACTTATCCGTGAAGGTGGCGGAATTGCCGCAAAAGCGCTTGAGGCAATAGACATCAGCCTTGAAACGATTGAACAGGGCGTAGAAAAGTTAGTTGGCTCTGGTACAAAAGAAGTCGGACCGATTGTCCATTACACACCACGCGCTAAAAAAGTAATCGAACTATCGGTTGACGAGTCCCGCAAACTAGGACATTCATACATTGGAACTGAACATATTCTCCTTGCGCTAATCCGCGAAGGTGAAGGTGTGGCAGCACGTGTGTTGAATAATGCTGGCGTTAGTCTAAACAAAGCCCGTCAACAAGTTCTTCAACTTCTAGGAAGTAACGATAGTTCTGCCAACAGTCAAGGTGCACAAAATTCTGCAGCGACACCGACTTTGGATAGTTTGGCACGTGACTTGACAGAAGTGGCGCGCGAGGGTTCGCTTGATCCGGTTATTGGACGCGGCAAGGAAATCACACGAGTTATCGAAGTATTAGCACGCCGTACGAAAAACAATCCTGTCCTTATCGGAGAACCAGGAGTGGGTAAAACAGCTATCGCTGAAGGACTCGCCCTGCAAGTTGTGAACAATGAAGTGCCTGAGATTCTGCGTGATAAGCGGGTTATGACACTTGATATGGGTACAGTCGTTGCGGGTACGAAATACCGTGGAGAATTCGAAGATCGTATGAAAAAAGTGATGGAAGAAATCCGACAAGCGGGTAATATTATCCTTTTCATCGATGAATTACACACACTCATTGGTGCAGGTGGAGCTGAAGGTGCCATAGACGCATCCAACATTCTTAAACCGTCACTAGCACGCGGTGAATTGCAATGTATTGGTGCCACTACGCTTGATGAGTACCGAAAATACATTGAAAAGGATGCTGCACTTGAACGACGTTTCCAACCCATCCAGGTCGACGAGCCGACAGTAGAAGAAACGGTTCAAATATTGTATGGTTTGCGTGACCGTTATGAAGCACATCACCGTGTGAAAATTACGGATGAATCCATTGAAGCGGCAGCGAAAATGTCCGACCGATATATTTCCGACAGATTCCTTCCCGACAAAGCGATTGACCTAATCGATGAAGCGGGTTCAAAGGTTCGCTTACGTTCATACACAACTCCGCCAAACCTGAAGGATCTTGAATCTAAATTGGAAGCCATCAGACATGAAAAGAATGCGGCCGTTCAAAGTCAAGAATTCGAAAAGGCAGCTTCATTCCGCGACAAAGAGCAGAAGATGAAAGAAGAGCTTGAAACAACGAAAACGGAATGGAAAGAAAAACAAGGTAAAAAAGAATCCTCAGTAACTGTGGATGATATTGCCGAAGTTGTAGCGATGTGGACGGGAATTCCTGTTGCGAAAATCGCGGAAACTGAAAGTGTTAAATTATTGAACATGGAAGAGATGCTCCATGAAAGAGTTATTGGTCAAAGTGAAGCGGTGACAGCTATTTCCCGGGCAATACGTCGCGCCCGTGCTGGCCTTAAGGATCCGAAGCGGCCGATTGGTTCATTCATCTTCCTTGGTCCAACTGGCGTTGGTAAAACCGAACTTGCACGTGCGCTTGCTGAGGTCATGTTCGGAGATGAAGATGCGATGATACGTGTAGATATGTCCGAGTATATGGAAAAGCATTCGACGTCACGTCTCGTTGGGTCACCTCCAGGTTATGTTGGTTATGACGAAGGGGGTCAATTGACGGAAAAAGTTCGTCGTAAACCTTATTCAGTAGTACTTCTCGATGAGATTGAAAAAGCGCATCCTGATGTCTTCAATATACTCTTGCAAGTATTGGAAGACGGTAGATTGACGGATTCAAAAGGACGCACAATCGATTTCCGCAACACCGTCGTCATTATGACTTCGAATGTCGGTGCGGAAGCATTGAAGAAAAACCGTTATGTCGGCTTCAATATTCAAGATACGAATACCAACTATGAAGGTATGAAGGAAACAATGCTTGAAGAGTTGAAAAAAGCATTCCGTCCTGAGTTCTTGAACCGTGTAGATGAAATGATTGTCTTCCATTCACTTGAAAAAGAACATTTACGTAAAATTGTTACGCTTATGTCCAGGGAGTTGTCGAAGCGTCTTTCCGAGCAGGATATCGAACTGGAATTGACAGAGGATGCGAAGCAGAAAATTTCTGAGGAAGGATATGATCCCGAATACGGTGCACGTCCGTTACGTCGGGCACTTCAAAAACATGTTGAAGACCGTCTGTCAGAAGAGCTTTTAAGTGGGACCATCCTAACTGGCGGTAAAGTCATAGTTGACGTGGAAAACGATGAATTCGTCGTTAAGAAGGATACAGTCGTGGAAAAAGAAAAAGAAAAAGTTGAAGTAGCAAAAAAATAATAAGTGAACTGGATAGTCCATCCGCCAACTGTTATTTTCGGCGTTGATGGGCTGTCCTTTTCGTATATGGAGGATTTTATGGCAAAAAGAAAGTCGAAATTCATGTGTAAATCATGTGGTTATGAATCGGCGAAATGGATGGGGCGTTGTCCTGGTTGCGGAGAATGGAACACGATGGACGAGGAAGTTGAAGTTGTTCAAAAAGGACCGCGTGGTGCATTCCAGCATAGTGACAATACACGCCAAAAAGCGATGCCGATTAGCACAATCGAAACGATGAAAGAGCCGCGGATCGATACAGACTTGGACGAACTAAATCGCGTGCTTGGTGGCGGAGTTGTACCCGGTTCCCTTGTACTCATCGGTGGTGATCCGGGCATCGGGAAATCTACGCTACTTCTTCAAGTTTCATCTCTTCTTGCGAATAAAGGGCAACGTGTCCTTTATATTTCAGGAGAGGAGTCCATCCGACAAACGAAGCTGCGTGCTGAACGTCTCGGTGTTGCTTCGGATGAACTTTACATCTACGCCGAGACGGATCTTGGGTTAATTCACGATACGATTGCGGATGTAAACCCTGCGTTTGTTATCGTCGACTCTATCCAGACTGTCCATCATCCGGAAGTGACTTCTGCACCTGGGAGTGTCACGCAAGTGCGGGAATGTACGGCGGAGTTGATGCGTATTGCAAAAACAAAAAATATAGCCATCTTTTTAGTTGGTCATGTGACAAAAGATGGTCAGATTGCCGGTCCACGAATTTTGGAGCATATGGTGGATACCGTTCTCTATTTCGAAGGGGAGCGTCACCATACGTACAGAATTCTACGGAGTGTTAAAAACCGTTTCGGTTCAACAAATGAAATCGCTATTTTTGAAATGCTGCAATCAGGTTTGAAGGAAGTGCTGAATCCATCAGAGTTGTTTTTGCGTGAAAGATCTCTTGGAGGGGCAGGTTCAACTGTTGTCGCTTCAATGGAAGGGACGCGTCCCATTCTTGTAGAGATACAAGCGCTTGTCACGCCGTCGAGCTTCAATTATCCGAAGCGTATGGCGACAGGGCTTGACCAAAACCGCGTATCACTTCTTATGGCTGTACTTGAAAAACGAATGGGAATGCTATTACAAGCACAAGATGCTTATATTAAAGTCGCGGGTGGCGTAAAACTGGATGAACCTGCGATTGATCTTGCAGTTCTAATGAGTATTGTTTCAAGCTATAGGGATCTTGCGGTGGGGTTATCTGATTGTTTCATCGGGGAAGTAGGTTTGACAGGTGAAGTACGACGTGTATCTCGTATTGAACAGCGTGTCACGGAAGCTGCGAAACTTGGCTTTGATCGTGCGGTGATACCTTCTTCAAATCTTGGTGGATGGGATTATCCGGAAGGTATCAAAGTCATTGGCGTCGAAACCGTAAGCGATGCACTTAAAATTGCTTTCAAAGAGTGAATGGTAGGAATTGCGGGGCTTTCTTTTTGACAGCCCTGTACTTTTGGGAAAGGAAGCTGGAACTTCGGACGTTGTAAAGTAGTCTTAATAGGATGGACATGTATTATCTATGCGCGTTAGGTTAATCGGAGCGTTAGGCAGATAAAACATGTATAATTGTGAGAAAAGGAGGTGGTTCGTATGTTGAAAAGAGTTGTCCAGATTGCATTCCTGCTAGTCGGTGGCACGCTTGGGGTTTTATTCTTACCGAATTTATTTATTTTATTTTCTTTTACTTCGTCCCCATTTATAAATAACCCCTATGTGTCCGCTGTTCTTGGTGCAGCAATACTCTATCTGATTGGCTTATTTTTAACAGAACCCATTGTCAACTTTATTAAATGGATGGAAGAACGTTTATTGAAAGCACCGATATTTGACTTGTTATTTGGTACGATTGGTCTAATAGTCGGGTTGATTGTAGCGTTTTTGATTAGTTTTGGATTAAGCGGTATTGAAATTCCGATTATAACGTCTGTATTGCCTATTCTCTTATCAATCATTCTTGGTTATCTCGGATTCCAAGTCGGCTTTAAGAAGCGCGAGGATTTCATCCATGCGGCTCAATCGGTCAGGAGCCCGGTACCTAAAAAGAAAGATGCGGATGAATTGCCTGCATCTACAAACAGCAAGTTAAATAAAATTCTCGATACAAGTGTTATCATCGATGGACGGATTGCCGACATTTCAGCAACTGGATTTCTTGAAGGGGTGCTCGTCGTTCCTCAGTTCGTGTTGACGGAACTCCAGCATATTGCCGATTCATCGGATACGTTGAAGCGCACAAAAGGAAGACGTGGATTAGATGTATTAAAACGTATGCAAACAGCTGATGGACCTACTATTCTTATTACGGATGAGGACTTTACGAATGTATCCGAAGTTGATTTAAAACTTGTACATCTTGCGAAAAGCATGCAAGGGCTAGTTGTGACGAATGATTTCAATTTGAACAAAGTTGCAGATCTGCATGGAGTGGCTGTCTTAAATATAAATGACCTTGCAAATGCAGTGAAGCCGGTAGTCATTCCGGGTGAAGACATGCATGTCGTCATCATTAAAGATGGTAAAGAATACAATCAAGGCGTCGCATATTTGGATGATGGGACCATGATTGTAGTGGAAGAGGGTAAGTTCCATATCGGAAACGCAATCGATGTAACTGTGACGAGCGTGTTGCAGACATCTGCTGGACGAATGATCTTTGCGAAGCCGAAGAATGGAAAGCACACTAGAACATAAGGTTTTTTGCAATTTATAATAGATGGGAAAGATGGATTGTGGACTATACAGTTATGATGCCGGCAGCTGGAAGTGGACAACGGATGGGTGCAGGTTTTAATAAGCTTTTTTTGAAATTGGGTGAAAAACCGATACTCATTCACACGTTGGATGTGTTCGAGAAAGATCCGGCTTGCATTGGAATTATCCTTGCGGTGAAACCAGAAGAGCGCGCGGATATCCAAAATGCGCTTGAAAAGTTCATGATTACAAAAGTGAAAGCGTTAGTGGATGGTGGAGGAGAACGTCAATATAGCGTAGCGGCATGTATACGCGCGTATACGGATAATGGCATCGTCCTTGTCCATGATGCTGCCAGACCATTCATCCGCCGTTTAGTTATCCGGGAACTTGTACGGATGGCTGCAGAGCATGGAGCGGCGATAGCCGGTGTACAGGCGAAAGATACGATGAAGTTTGCACCAGGCGGCATCGTCGAAGAAACGGTGGATCGCGAGAAGTTATGGATTGTTCAAACTCCACAAGCGTTTCGCTATGACTTACTGGCGAAAGCCTCGGCGCAGGCTGAACAAGAAGGTTTCCTTGGTACGGATGAGTCGATGCTAGTTGAACGCATCGACCACCAAGTCCGAATTGTAGAAAGTACGTATGATAATGTGAAAATGACGACACAAGAAGATCTCGTCTTCGGGGAAATCTTTTTGGGTAGACGTCGACAGGAGGATAATGATGTTTAGAATTGGACAAGGTTTTGATGTGCATCAATTTGAAGAGGGACGCCCACTTATCATTGGAGGGTTGACCATCCCGCATGACAAGGGATTGACGGGTCACTCCGATGCAGATGTTTTATTGCATACCATTACGGATGCAGCACTCGGAGCAATCGGCGAAGGGGACATAGGCCGTCATTTCCCTGATACGGACGCGGCGTTTAAAGACGCGGATTCAGCGGTGCTTTTGCAAAAGATATGGGAACTTGTAGAAAAAAAGGGCTATAAACTTGGAAATATCGACTGCACAATCATTGCGCAGAGACCGAAAATGGCTCCCCATATCGGGGCAATCCGTGAACGTGTCGCAGGTCTGTTAAAAGCGGACGTAACCCAGGTGAATGTAAAAGCAACAACGACGGAAAAGTTAGGTTTTACGGGACGGGAAGAAGGAATTGCCTCAATGGCAACCATTTTACTTGTACAGGCATAACGCCTTTCAAACAATCCCGACCAGTGGTAAACTAAACAGTAATCAAAAACAGAACGGAGATGTACCCATATGACTTCAGAAGTACGCGTACGCTATGCGCCAAGTCCAACTGGCCATTTACATATCGGTGGGGCAAGGACAGCGCTTTTCAATTATCTATTTGCCCGTCACCACGGTGGGAAATTTATTGTTCGAATCGAAGATACGGATACAGTCCGGAATATTGAAGCTGGAGAACTATCCCAACTTGATAATTTGAAATGGCTCGGCATCAACTACGATGAATCGGTTGACATCGGCGGTTCATATGGCCCGTATCGTCAAATGGAGCGACTTGACTTATACGCGAAATATGCACAGGAAATGTTGGATGGCGGTCATGCTTATAAATGTTTCTGTACTACGGAAAAGTTGGAGGCAGAGCGTGAAAAACAAAAAGAATCGGGAATCGCGGCACCTATGTACAGTGGCACTTGTCGCAATCTAACAGTAGGAGAAGTGGCGGAAAAAGAAGCTTCTGGCTTGCCTTATACCATCCGTATGAAAGTACCTGAAGGCGTCACATACAAAGTGGAAGACCTTGTGCGTGGTACAGTGACATTTGAAGCGAAAGACGTCGGCGACTGGGTGCTTGTAAAAGCGAATGGAATCCCGACATACAACTTTGCGGTTGTTGTCGATGACCATTTCATGAAGATTTCTCATGTTTTCCGTGGCGAAGAACATTTGACGAACACACCTAAACAATTAATGATCTATGACGTATTCGGATGGGAATATCCAAGTTACGGTCATATGACGCTTATCATCAACGAAGATCGGAAAAAACTGTCCAAACGCGATGAATCCATCATCCAATTCATCTCTCAATATAAAGAGCTCGGTTATTTACCGGAAGCTATGTTCAACTTCTTTGCACTTCTTGGCTGGTCGCCGGCTGGGGAAGAGGAGATTTTCTCCCGTGAAGAATTGATCAATATTTTCGACGTAAGCCGTTTATCCAAATCACCCTCCATGTTCGATAAACAAAAATTGATGTGGACGAACAACCAATATGTAAAAAAACTAAGTCTCGATGAAGTTGTTGAACTTGCTTTGCCGCATCTTCAAAACGCAGGGCTTGTGAATACAGAAATGACGGAAAAAGAAACTACTTGGGCACGACAACTGATTGCGTTGTACCATGACCAGCTCAGTTTTGGTGCGGAAATCGTTGAACTTTCCGCCCAATTCTTTACGGACGTTATTGAATACGATGAAGAATCCCAGGCAATTCTTGCGGGAGAGCAAGTGCCGGAAGTGATGAAATCATTCAAGGGGAAACTTGAGGAGCTTGAACCATTTGATGCTGATTCCATTAAAGCTGCCATTAAAGCAGTTCAGAAGGAAACGGGCCACAAAGGGAAAAACTTATTCATGCCTATCCGTGTTGTAACAACTGGTGAAATGCATGGACCGGAATTGCAAGCTGCTATCGCATTGATCGGTAAGGAAAAAGCGATTGAGCGTGTATCGAAATACGCGGGATAATAACTATCCGTTGACTTTCGGGGATTGGCGTGTACAATGTGGTGTATACATGACAGAACAACGAACCCATTCCGACCGCTTGCATGGCCGGTAGGATAGACTTTGTATTTTACAAACACCAAAGCTTTGAGAAGGATAAGTACACAGTGCAAGCTCTACAGAGAGGATCATCACTGGCTGTAAGTGATCCGTGCCGCTGCACTGCGGAAATGCACCTTTGAGTGCCGTGCCGAAAGTAAGTAGGCCGGACGGTAACACCCACGTTAAGGGTGCCAAGCGGGGAAGCGTTAAGCTTTCCAAGCGGAGTGGAACCACGCATACAATGCGTCTCTGTCACAAGGACAGGGGCGCATTTTTTTTATTGATAAAAAAAGGGGGGAACGGCTTGTTCCGACTAATGAAAGAGGACATCCGGTGCATATTTGAGCAGGACCCCGCCGCACGAAGCACTTTCGAAGTCGTGCTCACCTATTCCGGACTGCATGCAATTTGGAATCACAGAATTGCCCATGCATTATATAAAAGAAACTTATTATTTCTAGCAAGAAGCGTATCGCAAATCAGTCGATTTTTCACAGGGATTGAAATCCACCCGGGTGCACAAATTGGACGACGTTTTTTCATCGATCATGGCATGGGTGTCGTCATCGGAGAAACATGTGTAATAGGCAATGACGTTACAATCTATCAGGGTGTTACACTTGGTGGCACAGGTAAAGAAAAAGGAAAACGACACCCTACACTGCATGACAATGTGTTAGTTGCTACGGGTGCAAAAGTGCTTGGATCGATTACAATCGGGGAAAGAAGTAAAGTTGGAGCGGGATCCGTCGTGTTAAAAGATGTCCCGCCCGATGCGACGGTTGTCGGTATTCCGGGAAAAGTCGTTATCGTGAATGGTGTGAAAATTAAGGGCAGACATGATCATCAAAATCTTCCTGATCCGGTCGCCGATACATGTGAGCGGTTGGATGCAGAAATCACATTGTTAAAAGAACATATACAACAGTTGGAAAACGTGAACAAGAAAGAGGGGGACCTATAATGGGCATTCAAATCTACAACACACTTACGCGGAAAAAAGAGCCTTTCATCCCACTGGAAGAAGGAAAAGTGAAGATGTACGTTTGCGGACCGACCGTCTATAATTACATTCATATCGGAAATGCGCGACCTGTCATCGTATTTGATACTGTCAGACGCTACTTGGAATATCGTGGATTTGATGTGGCTTATGTATCAAACTTCACAGACGTTGACGATAAAATTATTAAAACTGCTAAAGATCTTGGTGAAGAAGTTGGTGAACTGACCGACCGTTTCATCCATGCTTATTTTGAAGATGTGACAGCACTCGGTTGCGGTAAAGCGGATGTGCATCCGCGTGTAACGGATCATATCACCGATATCGTCGATTTTATCAGCGTATTAATTGATAAAGGATTTGCTTACGAATCGCACGGAGATGTTTATTATAGAACGCGCAGTTTTGACGGTTATGGGAAGTTATCTCACCAATCGACCGATGAACTGAAAATCGGTTCACGGATTGAAGAAGGCGTTAAGAAAGAGAATTCACTTGACTTTGCTCTTTGGAAGGCAGCGAAAGAAGGTGAAATTTCATGGGGAAGTCCTTGGGGATTAGGTCGACCAGGTTGGCATATTGAATGTTCGGTTATGGCTCGTGAGCATCTTGGCGATACAATTGACATCCATGCCGGCGGGCAAGACTTGACCTTCCCACACCATGAAAACGAAATCGCGCAATCGGAAGCGATGACTGGTAAACAGTTTGCACGCTATTGGATGCATAATGGTTATATTAATATTGATAATGAAAAAATGTCGAAATCACTGGGTAACTTTGTCTTGGTGAATGATATTCGTAAACAAATTGACCCGCAAGTACTACGTTTCTTCATGCTGTCCGTTCACTACAGACATCCCGTCAACTTTGCGCAAGAACTCGTTGAGAGCGCTGCGAACGGATTGGATAGAATCCGTACAGCGTATAACAACTTAAAACATCGCCTAAGCACATCCGCGGATTTGGGTGATCAGAAAGACGTTTGGATGCACAAAGTAGATGAAGTGAAAATACAATTCGAAATTGCGATGGATGACGACTTCAATACGGCGAATGCGATTGCCGCGATATTTGAGCTTTCAAAGCTTGCGAACGTCTATCTGTTGGAGAAAAATACACAGCACATTGTACTCGGTCACTTAATCTCAACGTTTGAAGATTTACTTTCGGTTCTTGGTATCCCGCTTAATGTCGATGCAGACCTTTTAGATGAGGACATCGAAATGCTGATTGAAGACCGTTTAACGGCACGTCGTAATCGTGATTTTAAACGGTCCGATGAAATACGGGATGAGTTGAAGGAACAAGGGATTATCTTAGAAGATACCGCGCAAGGTACACGCTGGAAAAGAGGCTGACAAGTGACTAATTTACGTAATATAGACGTCAAACAATTGAATGCGCTTGCGCTCGCTTATATGGGAGATGCTGTGTACGAACAAGCGGTTCGCGAACACCTATTGCGCTCAGGGCGTGTCAGACCAAATGTTTTACACAAACAAGCAACTCAATATGTATCAGCAAAAGCACAAGCGGGAATCGTAAAAATGATGCATCAAACAGGCTATTTAACTGAAGAAGAAGAAGCGGTTATGAGACGTGGACGTAATGCGAAGTCTGGATCGGTGCCGAAAAACACGGATGTCGTGACATATAATTATAGCTCAGGATTTGAAGCGGTCATCGGGTTCACCTATCTACTCGGCAGAACGGAGCGGGTTGAAGAACTAATTACTGAGTCTATTCGGTTTATCGGGAAAGCAAAGGAGGATGGAACGTTATGACAGAAATCGAATCCGAATTGATTGGTGGAAAAAACCCTATCGTTGAAGCACTGCGCTCCGGTAGGGAATTAAATAAGATTTGGATGGCGGAAGGACTTAACAAAAAAAGCATCGGGGAAATTTTGTCACTGGCTAGGGAAGCGGGTGTCATCGTTCAGGCGGTACCCAAACAAAAGCTGGATGGAATGCTTGATATGAACCATCAAGGAATCATTGCATCTGTTGCTGCGTATGAATATGCGGAACTGGAAGACTTATTCAATAGGGCGACAGAACGCGGGGAAGACCCATTTTTCATTATCCTGGATGAATTAGAGGACCCTCATAATCTTGGTTCCATACTACGGACTGCAGATGCATCCGGTGCACATGGAATTATTATCCCTAAACGTCGTTCCGTAGGTTTGACGGGGGTTGTAGCGAAAGCTTCGACAGGTGCAATTGAACATGTTCCTGTAGTGCGTGTGAATAATCTTGTGCAAACTGTAGATGAGCTGAAAAAGCGTGGTGTCTGGATTGCTGGTACCGATGTAACGGGTTCAGTGGATTATAGAGTCATGGATGCAACATTGCCCCTAGCAATCGTCATTGGAAACGAAGGAAAAGGCATGTCGCGTTTGTTGAAAGAAAAATGCGATTTTCTTTACCATTTGCCTATGGTTGGGCATGTCACGTCGTTGAACGCCTCAGTTGCGGCTTCTTTACTTATGTATGAAGTATTACGTATTCGTCAGCCGTACTCCTTGAAAAGATGAAGACCGATGTTCTCCTTGTCGATGGCTATAACATTATCGGCGCATGGCCGGAGTTGCGCCGGATAAAAGAAGAACGGTTAGCAGATGCACGAGACCGTCTTATTGAACGGATGGCGGAATATAAAGCGCATTCGGGATGGCGTGTTATTGTCGTCTTCGATGCGTATCTCATGCCAGGAATCGAAAAAAAGAAACGGCATCACAATGTAGAAATCATTTTCACACGCGAAAACGAAACAGCGGATGAACGGATTGAAAAGCTTGTTAGCGAACTCGGCAGTCGTCGAGTTCAAATTCATGTCGCGACATCAGATCTAACAGAGCAATGGGTCATTTTCGCTCAGGGTGCTCTTCGGAAATCTGCGCGTGAACTCGAAATTGAAATAGATGAAATTGATAAGATTATTACCGCGAAAGTGAAGAAATTTCAAGAGCAACGTCCATTTTCTAAGATATCTTTAACGAATGAAATTGCAGAAACTTTTGAAAAATGGCGGCGTGGAATGAAATGAACGGTTGACGCAAAAATTTTCCATACGGTATACTAGGTACAACAGCTATGATGAACCGAGGTGATCCAGTTGGCGAAAGAGACATACGTTAAAGGCGGTATATCAGATTTCACCGGATTAACTGACGGGGAAATCATTGCGATTATCCACGAAGGTAATACGGATGCATTAGACTTTCTTATTACAAAATACCAATCGTTCGTTAGATTAAAAAGTCAATCGTACTTTTTAGTAGGTGGAGACCGTGAGGATGTTATTCAGGAGGGTATGATTGGGCTTTACAAAGCAGTCCGTGACTATAAAGGAGATCGATTAAGTTCATTCAAAGCTTTTGCGGAGCTTTGCATTACACGACAAATAATCACAGCCATTAAAACAGCCACTAGACAGAAGCATATTCCATTGAATACATCTGTTTCACTGGATAAGCCAGTCTTCGATGAAGAAGCTGAACGCACGTTACTGGACGTGATTGCGGGACCGGATCTGGAAGACCCCGAAGATCTCATGATACATAGGGAAGACTTTATCCTCATGGAAGAAGAGATGAACAAAGTGTTGAGTGGCTTGGAGAAACAAGTACTACATCTTTACTTGAAAGGGCAAACTTATCAAGAGATTTCAAATGCCTTAAATCGGCAAGTGAAATCAGTCGACAATGCACTTCAACGAATAAAAAGAAAGCTCGAAAACTTCGCACAAGTCGATGTAGTCCATTGATACCGCATCACCGACGTATTGACAGAAAGCGGGTTAGATGATATCTTTAGCAAGACTATGAGTCGTATAGGGTGATAAAATGACTAAAAAAGTTATATTGAGTTGTGATATATGTGGATCGCGAAATTATTCCATTCCGACAGGCAACAACAAGTCAGAGGAACGGTTGACGCTTAAGAAGTATTGCAGTCATTGCAATTTGCATACAGTTCACAGACAGACAGCTTAGGAATTACCATGCAGATAGAAGCATTACATCTATGTTCGGGGGTAACGGTATAATGGGGAAGCTAATGGGTTTTTTGAAAAACGTCGTCTCAGAAATGAACAAGGTCAGTTGGCCAAAACGTAAAGAATTAACACGATATACGATTGTCGTTCTTTCAACAGTCGTTTTTATGGCTGTCTATTTCGGTCTTCTAGATCTCGGCATTTCGCAGGTAATTGAGTGGTATGTTGCACTATAGAAGTAGCTGTGAAAAAATAATCCCCTTGAAAAAATATCCCGTCTAATAGGTTGAACGGGATTTTTCAGTTTGTATTAAAAAAAGGAGGGACGGACGTACAGTCCTCGCTATTATGGAGATGGAAAAAAATTGGTATGTCGTTCATACGTACTCCGGTTATGAGAACAAGGTGAAAGCCAATCTGGAAAAACGTGTCGAAACGATGGGTATGTCAGATAAAATCTTCCGTGTTATCATACCGGAAGAAGAAGAAACAGATTTCAAAGAGGGTAAGAAACGTGTGTTAATGAGAAAAACGTTCCCGGGTTACGTTCTTGTAGAAATCATCATGACAGACGACTCGTGGTACGTTGTTCGTAATACACCCGGCGTTACTGGCTTTATCGGATCATCGGGCGGTGGAGCGAAACCAACTCCACTTCTTCCGGAAGAAGTCGACTTCATCCTGAAACAAATGGGTGTGAAAGATGGCAAGGCGGCTGTTGACTTTGAAGTCGGCGAAATGCTACAAGTTCTTGAAGGGCCATTCGCACATTTCCAAGGGAAAGTCGAAGAGATTGATCTCGACAAAGCCAAGGTTAAAGTAACCGTTGATATGTTCGGCCGAGAAACTAAAATGGAACTTGACTTTGATCAGGTTGAAAAATTATAAGTAATTGCCACTTGCGCGTTGAGCATAATAGTGGTATCATTTCAAAGGTCAGACTGTAAAGAAATGGTCTGGACTGATTAACCAATTCTACCGGCGTAAGCCGGCGGGCACATATTGAGTGGGAGGGGCAACCCAATTACCACATCACGGACTTAAGGAGGTGTGTTTCGTGGCTAAAAAAGTTATTAAAGTTGTTAAATTGCAAATCCCTGCTGGAAAAGCGAATCCGGCTCCACCAGTTGGACCGGCGCTAGGACAAGCTGGTGTTAACATCATGGGATTCTGTAAAGAATTCAATGCGCGTACTTCAGATCAAGCAGGCCTAATTATTCCTGTTGTAATTTCTGTATTCGAAGACCGTTCATTCACATTTATTACAAAAACTCCGCCTGCAGCAGTATTGCTAAAGGTTGCAGCTAATCTTCAAAAAGGTTCAGGTGAGCCGAATAAAAAGAAGGTAGCTACGGTAAAGCGTGATAAAGTTCGCGAAATTGCAGAATCAAAAATGCCAGACTTAAACGCAGCATCAGTTGAAGCAGCGATGGCGATGGTTGAAGGTACTGCTCGCAGTATGGGCATCACGATCGAAGACTGATCATGATCTTGTAAGGCAGCATTTCTTTGTAGTGGGGGTTGCGCTAGTTCTCTGGAACTCGCAACCCTTATTCGTGGGAGGTTCAATCCGTTAAAACCACAAATGAGGAGGAAATTTCAAATGGCTAATAAAAAAGGCAAGAAGTTCACAGATGCTAGTAAGCTTGTAGATCGTACAAAAGCATACGGCATGACAGAAGCGATTGAACTCGCTAAAAAAACGAGCACGGTCAATTTTGACGCAACAGTAGAGGTTGCATTCCGTCTTGGAATCGATACTCGTAAAAACGATCAACAAATCCGTGGTGCAGTTGTATTGCCGAACGGTACTGGTAAAACTCAACGTGTTCTCGTTTTCGCTAAAGGTGAAAAACTTAAAGAAGCTGAAGCTGCAGGTGCAGACTATGCTGGGGACTCAGAATATATCGCTAAAATCCAACAAGGTTGGTTTGATTTTGACGTAATCGTTGCTACACCTGACATGATGGGTGAAGTCGGTAAAATCGGTCGTGTTCTCGGGCCGAAAGGTCTTATGCCGAACCCGAAAACAGGCACAGTAACATTCGACGTAGCGAAAGCTGTCGGAGAAATTAAAGCAGGTAAAGTTGAATACCGCGCAGACAAAACAGGTATCATCCACGCACCAATCGGAAAAGTATCTTTTGATAACGACAAACTTGAAGAAAACTTCAAGACTGTTTTCGAAACGATTCAAAAATCGAAACCTGCGTCAGCAAAAGGCACATTCATGAAGTCAGTTAACCTGACAACTACAATGGGTCCAGCTGTAAAAATTGATGCTTCAAGTGTAAACATCAAAAACTAATATTGACAACAGATGATTCTTATGGTAAGATGACTTCTGTTATGAATATAATCATTTGTACCGTAGACAGTAGGAGCGGCGTGCCGCTTAAAATTCCTGCCGAGGACAAGACGCTCTTTTATTACTAAAGATGACGACTTTTCTACCCTCGTGCCTACATCATGTAGAACGAGGGTTTTTTCATATCGGTATAAGTGACCCCAAATTTTTAGGAGGTGTCCAAATGAGCAAAGTATTAGAAGCCAAACAAGCAGTAGTTGGTGAAATTACGGATAAGTTGAAATCAGCGGCTTCAGTCGTTGTTGTAGATTACCGTGGTTTAGATGTTAGCCAAGTTACAGAACTTCGTAAACAGCTTCGTGATGCAGGTGTAGACTTTAAAGTTTACAAAAACTCAATGTCACGTCGTGCTGCTGAAAATGCTGGACTTGAAGGGTTGAACGAACACCTTACAGGACCGAACGCAATTGCTTTTTCAAACGAAGACGTTGTTGCTCCTGCTAAAATCCTTAACGATTTTGCGAAGAAAAACGACAAACTTGAAATTAAAGCTGGCGTAATTGAAGGTAATCTTGCGACGGATGCAGATGTCAAAGCATTGGCAGAACTTCCATCACGCGATGGTCTACTTTCTATGTTACTCAGCGTACTTCAAGCTCCAATGCGCAACTTTGCACTTGTTACAAAAGCAGTTGCAGAACAAAAAGAAGAGCAGGGTGCTTAATAAAGCAGCCTGAACAACAAAATGCGGTTTAAATCCGACAAGAAAACCACTTGCGGATATCCGACAAGAAACAAACACTTAGGAGGAAAATATAATGACTAAAGAACAAATGATTGAAGCGATCAAAGAAATGACAGTTCTTGAACTTAACGACCTTGTAAAAGCAATCGAAGAAGAATTCGGCGTAACTGCTGCAGCACCTGTTGCAATGGGCGGCGGAGCTGGCGCTGGTGAAGCGGCTGAAGAACAATCAGAATTCGACGTAGTACTTGCTGCTGCTGGACAAGAAAAAATCAAAGTTATCAAAGCTGTTCGTGAAATCACAGGTCTTGGCTTGAAAGAAGCGAAAGCACTAGTTGACGAAGCTCCTAAAGCGGTCAAAGAAGGTATTTCTAAAGAAGAAGCAGAAGAAATGAAAGCTAAACTTGAAGCGGTTGGCGCATCAGTAGAAGTTAAGTAATTTCTGAATAATGAAGAGGAGCTCGCCGATTATGGACGGGCTTTTCTTCATTTTTTTATCTAGACTGATGGATTATCTGCTTTATGCGGGTGGTGAAAGTATGTATGATTTTTTCTGGAGGTGTAGTTCATAATGTCTGAACATTATTACACAAAGGATCCCAAAGTGAAAAGTGATCCAAAGGAATGGGTTGCCGAATTACGCGGAAAAACACTTCGATTCAAAACGGATGCGGGTGTCTTTAGTAAAGGGGAGGTTGATTTCGGATCACGTCTTCTTGCTGAATCATTCGTAGAACCCGGAACAGGTGGAAATATACTTGATGTTGGTTGTGGATACGGTCCAATCGGACTGTCAATTGCCGCATCTTTTCCGGAACGGAATATTCACATGGTTGATGTGAACGAACGTGCGCTTGCTCTTGCAACGTATAATTCGAAACAAAATAACATCATGAATACAATGATCTATCAGAGTGATGCATTGTCTGCGGTTATATCAGAAGGGTTTTCTGCAATTTTAACGAATCCACCTATCCGTGCTGGAAAAGAGACGGTATTTAAAATTTACGACGAAGCCTATTCGAAGTTGAAAGCGGGTGGGGAACTTTGGGTTGTCATTCAGAAAAAACAAGGGGCTCCTTCTACAATCAATCATTTGGAAGAATCTTTTGGTACAGTTGAGACAGTTGAGAAAAAGAGAGGTTATTTCATTTTAAAGGCCTCGAAATCTTGACGTATTTGTAATGCTATGATAGTGTTATAAAATGCATAAATTATTATGATGCGTTCGTATGCCCTTTTGCATGAATCTTGGTAATGATAGGCATACTGATGATGTATAAAAGATTGTTAAACCGAAAATGAGCTCTTGCCGGAACTCGTTTTCTTTTTGTTTTTTTCGATAGCATACACTATTTTCATGATTTCGGAAAGAACTATTATTGTTTTAAGAGGGGTGAAAGAGTTGACAGGTCATCTAGTTCATTATGGTCAACACCGTCAGCGTAGAAGTTTCGCGAGAATCAGCGAAGTGCTGGATCTACCGAATCTGATTGAAATTCAGACGGCATCTTATGAGTGGTTCTTGGAAGAAGGATTGCGAGAGATGTTTCGTGATATTTCTCCGATTCAGGATTTCACAGGAAATCTTTCCTTGGAATTCGTCGACTATCACCTCGGGGATCCTAAATACCCCGTTGATGAATCGAAAGAACGAGACGTAACGTATGCTGCTCCACTTCGTGTCAAAGTACGCCTTCACAATAAGGAAACTGAAGAAGTGAAGGAACAAGACGTCTTCATGGGTGATTTCCCGCTCATGACTGAAAACGGTACGTTTGTTATTAACGGCGCGGAACGCGTAATCGTATCCCAGCTCGTCCGCTCACCAAGTGTCTATTACAGCGACAAGGTAGACAAGAACGGGAAACGCGGATTCGGCGCAACTGTTATTCCGAATCGCGGCGCATGGTTGGAATATGAGACCGATGCGAAGGATGTTGTTCATGTCCGTATTGATCGGACTCGTAAATTACCGGTAACGGTACTTCTCCGTGCACTTGGTTTCTCTTCCGATCAGGAAATCATTGATTTAATCGGAGATAACGAATATCTCCGAAACACGCTTGAAAAAGATAATACTGAAGGCTCGGAGAAAGCGTTACTTGAAATTTATGAACGTCTCCGCCCGGGTGAACCTCCTACATTGGATAGCGCGAAGAACCTTTTGTTCTCTCGTTTCTTCGATGCCAAAAGATATGATTTGGCAAACGTAGGTCGCTATAAAATGAACAAAAAGCTCCATGTACAAAATCGTTTATTCAACCAAACGCTTGCTGAAACGCTAGTCGATCCGGAAACTGGTGAGATTTTACTGGAGAAAGATGAAATTATCGATCGCCGTGCACTTGACCGTCTTCTGCCGCATTTAGAGAAGGGCATTGGATTCGAGGAGATTTCCCATGCTGGTGGGGTTCTCGAAGAACCTATGACAATTCAGACAGTTAAAATCTATTCTCCGAAAAGCGAAGAGAAACAAGTCATCAATGTTATTTCTAACGCATATATCGATGATTCCATAAAAAATGTCACACCTGCTGACATTGTTGCGTCAATCAGTTATTTCTTCAACCTTCTTCACGGCGTTGGAAATACAGATGACATCGATCACCTCGGTAACCGTCGTCTGCGTTCTGTAGGTGAACTCCTTCAAAATCAATTCCGTATCGGACTTTCCCGTATGGAACGTGTTGTTAAAGAACGGATGTCTATCAATGATACGCAATCGATTGTCCCGCAACAGCTCATTAATATTCGACCTGTTATTGCATCAATCAAAGAATTCTTTGGTAGTTCACAGCTTTCCCAATTTATGGACCAGACAAATCCACTTGCAGAACTTACGCATAAACGTAGACTATCAGCACTTGGACCCGGCGGATTGACACGTGAACGTGCAGGAATGGAAGTACGCGACGTACATTATTCTCACTACGGTCGTATGTGTCCGATTGAAACGCCAGAGGGACCGAACATCGGGTTGATTAACTCGCTTTCTACGTTCGCTAAAGTGAACAAATTCGGATTCATGGAAACACCATATCGAAAAGTAGATCCTATATCGGGTAAAGTAACAGCTCAAATAGACTACCTTACTGCGGATATAGAAGATAACTATGTCGTAGCGCAAGCGAATGCAGTTTTAAGTGAAGATGGCTCTTTCGTAAACGATATTGTTGTCGGACGTTTCCAAGGTGACAATACAGTATTCAAACGTGATCAGATAGACTATATGGACGTTTCTCCAAAACAAGTCGTATCTGCTGCGACCGCTTGTATTCCGTTCCTTGAAAATGATGACTCTAACCGTGCATTAATGGGTGCGAACATGCAACGACAAGCAGTGCCTTTACTTAATCCTGAAGCACCTTTTGTTGGTACGGGCATGGAGCATGTCTCAGCACGTGACTCGGGAGCGGCTGTCGTTTCGAAACATCATGGGATTGTAGAGCATGTTGAGGCGAAGGAAGTTCGTATCCGTAGTATTGAAATGATGGATGGTAAAGAGGTAAAGGGCGACCTTCAAATTTACCGCCTGTCGAATTTCATACGATCTAACCAAGGAACATGTTATAACCAACGTCCAATCGTTTCTGTAGGGGACCGCGTTAAACCGCTTGATATTCTTGCAGATGGTCCATCGATGGAAAGAGGCGAACTTGCTCTTGGACGTAACATACTTGTTGGCTTCATGACATGGGATGGCTATAACTATGAAGATGCGATCATCATGAGTGAACGTCTTGTAAAAGACGATGTATTTACATCGGTTCATATTGAAGAATATGAATCCGAGGCGCGTGACACGAAACTCGGACCAGAGGAAATCACACGTGATATTCCAAACGTTGGAGAAGATGCATTACGTAATCTTGATGACCGCGGAATTATCCGTATTGGAGCAGAGGTACGTGATGGTGATATCTTAGTCGGTAAAGTGACGCCTAAAGGTGTGACTGAACTGACAGCGGAAGAACGTCTTTTACATGCGATTTTCGGTGAAAAAGCACGTGAAGTCCGTGATACGTCACTTCGAGTACCTCATGGAGCAGGTGGAATTGTCCTGGACGTGAAAGTGTTCAACCGTGACGATGGTGATGAGCTTCCACCGGGTGTTAACCAACTCGTCCGAGCTTACATCGTGCAAAAACGGAAAATATCTGTTGGAGACAAAATGGCAGGACGTCACGGAAATAAAGGTGTTATTTCTCGAATCTTGCCTGAGTCGGATATGCCTTACCTGCCTGACGGTACACCGATTGACGTAATGCTTAACCCACTAGGGGTTCCATCACGTATGAACATCGGACAAGTACTTGAAATGCACTTAGGTATGGCTTCCAGAAGCCTTGGTATTCATATGGCTTCGCCTGTATTTGACGGAGCGAATGAAGAAGATGTATGGGAAACGATGGAAGAAGCGAACATGGATCGTGATGGCAAAACAGTTCTCTATGATGGTCGTTCTGGTGAAGCATTTGATAGCCGTGTGTCTGTCGGTGTCATGTATATGATTAAACTGGCCCACATGGTTGACGATAAGCTTCATGCTCGTTCTACTGGTCCATATTCACTTGTTACGCAACAACCACTTGGTGGTAAAGCGCAATTCGGTGGACAACGTTTCGGAGAAATGGAAGTATGGGCACTTGAAGCATATGGTGCCGCTTATACACTGCAAGAAATCTTGACTGTTAAATCAGATGACGTTATCGGACGTGTAAAAACGTATGAAGCGATTGTCAAAGGCGAAAGTGTTCCACAACCAGGTGTTCCTGAATCGTTCAAGGTACTTATCAAAGAACTTCAGAGCCTTGGATTAGATGTGAAAATGCTTTCACTTGACTTAAACGAAATCGAATTACGGGATCTTGATGAAGATGAAGATATGCAACCGACGGATGCTTTGAATCTTGTTAAAGAGGATCAGCCTGTCTGAGTAGATATAATTGATAAAAGAGTGTAGAGAGGGGAAGACGCACGTTTCCCTCTTCTGTTTTATAAGTGCACGCTTGCTCGGAAAAGCCAATTGGAGCGATAAGATTAAAGGGAGGTACGCCCCTTGATAGATGTAAACAATTTTGAGTATATGAAAATCGGACTTGCTTCACCAGATAAAATTCGTTCATGGTCATATGGCGAAGTCAAGAAGCCTGAAACAATCAACTACCGTACATTGAAACCTGAAAAAGATGGTCTCTTCTGTGAACGTATTTTCGGTCCGACGAAAGACTGGGAATGTCATTGCGGAAAATACAAACGTGTGCGCTATAAAGGCGTCGTTTGTGATCGATGTGGAGTAGAAGTGACACGTCAAAAAGTTCGTCGTGAACGCATGGGTCACATTGAATTGGCAGCACCTGTTACGCATATCTGGTATTTCAAAGGTATTCCTAGCCGGATGGGCCTAATTCTTGACATGACACCACGTGCATTGGAAGAAATCATTTACTTTGCATCATATGTTGTTGTAGACCCGGCGGATACGCCACTTGAAAGAAAGCAATTGCTTTCTGAAAGGGAATATCGTATTTATCGTGAAAAGTACGGCACTAAATTCCAAGCACTCATGGGTGCTGAAGCGATTGAGCGTCTTCTTGCCGCAATTGATCTTGATAAGGAAACTGAATTCCTTAAAGAGGAATTGAAAACAGTTCAAGGACAGCGTCGTACACGTGCTATCAGACGTCTCGAAGTTGTTGAATCATTCCGTAACTCGGGCAATAAACCAGAGTGGATGGTTCTTGAAGTGTTACCAGTCATTCCACCTGAGCTTCGTCCGATGGTACAACTTGATGGTGGTCGTTTTGCGACTTCCGACTTGAATGATTTGTATCGTCGGGTTATTAACCGGAACAACAGACTGAAACGACTGCTTGATCTTGGAGCACCTGGCATCATCGTCCAAAACGAGAAGCGCATGTTGCAAGAAGCAGTCGACGCACTTGTCGACAATGGTCGTCGTGGCCGTCCTGTTACAGGTCCGGGTAATCGTCCATTGAAATCTCTTTCTCATATGTTAAAAGGAAAACAAGGACGATTCCGTCAGAATCTACTAGGTAAACGGGTTGACTATTCAGGTCGTTCCGTTATCGTTGTCGGCCCGAGTTTGAAAATGTACCAGTGTGGATTGCCGAAAGAAATGGCAATCGAACTGTTTAAACCATTTGTGATGAAAGAACTTGTTGAACGTGGTCTTGCTCACAATATTAAGAGTGCCAAACGAAAAATAGAGCGGCTTCATACAGAAGTTTGGGACGTTCTAGAAGACGTCATCAAGGAACATCCAGTTCTACTAAACCGGGCACCAACTCTTCACCGACTGGGTATCCAGGCATTCGAACCAATGCTTGTAGAAGGTCGTGCCATCAGACTTCACCCGCTCGTTTGTACAGCATATAACGCTGACTTCGATGGTGACCAAATGGCCGTTCACGTTCCGTTGTCTGCAGAAGCTCAAGCTGAAGCGCGACTATTGATGTTAGCTGCGCAGAATATCTTGAACCCTAAAGATGGGAAACCAGTCGTTACACCGTCCCAGGATATGGTGTTAGGTAACTATTACTTATCATTGGAACGTGCAGGTGCGGTAGGTGAAGGATCTATTTTCCATAACGCTGATGAGGCAATCATTGCTTATCAAACTGGACACGCACATCTTCATTCGCGTGTTGCTATACAAGCAAGTGCATTGAATAACCCGACATTCACTGAAGAACAGAACAGAATGTTGCTTCTGACTACAGTCGGGAAAATCATTTTCAACGAAATTCTACCGGAGTCATTCCCGTATATTAACGAACCTACGGCTTTCAATCTACAAACAGAAACACCGAGCAAGTATTTCATCGAAGGGACAGTTGACCCTAAGGAATATCTTAAAACGGCAGAAATTGTTTCACCGTTTAAAAAAGGAATCCTAGGAGATATTATCGCGGAAATATTTAAACGGTTCCACATTACGGAAACATCAAGAATGCTTGACCGGATGAAAAACCTTGGATTTAAATACTCAACACGTGCGGGAATTACAATCGGAATTTCAGATATCGTGGTTCTTCCTAACAAAGATGATATTCTGCAGGAAGCTCAGGATAAAGTAGACAAAGTCATGCAACAATTCCGCCGTGGTCTCATTACGGAAGAAGAGCGATATGACCGCGTTATCTCCTATTGGAGCCATGCAAAAGATGTCATTCAGGAAAAACTAATGAAATCTCTCGAAAATACAAATCCAATTTATATGATGAGTGATTCAGGAGCTCGGGGTAACGCATCAAACTTTACGCAACTTGCGGGTATGCGTGGATTGATGGCCAACCCGGCTGGACGTATCATTGAACTTCCAATCAAGTCGTCATTCCGTGAAGGTCTGACAGTACTTGAATACTTCATCTCAACTCACGGAGCACGTAAAGGACTTGCAGATACAGCACTTAAGACAGCCGACTCTGGTTACTTAACACGTCGACTTGTTGACGTAGCGCAAGACGTTATTGTTCGTGAAGATGATTGCGGTACGGACCGAGGTCTGGAAATCGGCGCACTTATGGAAGGTGCAGAATTGATTGAAGGATTGGATGAACGTATTGTAGGCCGTCATACGAAGAAAACAATTTACCATCCAGAAACGGGCGACATATTGCTTGCGAAAGATGAATTGATTACAGAAGATGTGACGCGTACAATCATTGAAGCCGGATTTGAAAAAATTACAATCCGTTCGGCGTTTACTTGTAATACGAAGCACGGCGTATGTAAAAAATGTTACGGCATTAACTTGGCAACAGGTGAAAAAGTCGAAGTCGGCGAAGCAGTTGGAATTATTGCGGCGCAGTCTATCGGTGAGCCAGGAACACAGCTTACAATGCGTACATTCCATACCGGCGGTGTTGCGGGAAGCGATATTACACAAGGTCTTCCCCGTATCCAGGAAATCTTTGAATCGCGAAATCCGAAAGGGCAAGCAGTCATCTCGGAAATCAAAGGTACGATTACTGAAGTTGACGAAATTCGTGAAGGTCAAAAAGAGGTTACAATTCAGGGAGACGTTGAAACGCGTAAATACCTTACGCCGTACAATGCCCGCCTGAAAGTTGATGTCGGAGATTTGATCGATCGAGGAGAAGTTCTTACGGAAGGTTCCATCGATCCGAAAGAGTTAATCATCGTCAAAGACGTAGCAACAGTTCAAGAATATCTATTGAAAGAAGTTCAAAAAGTATACCGTATGCAAGGTGTTGAAATCGGTGATAAGCACGTAGAGGTAATGGTTCGTCAGATGCTTCGTAAAGTACGAATTATCGAAGCGGGTGACACAGATCTTTTACCAGGCTCTTTACTCGACATTCACCAGTTCTCAGAGGCGAATGCACCAGTTCTCAAAGCTGGGAAAGTACCAGCAACATGTCGCCCTGTTATTCTCGGTATTACAAAAGCTTCACTCGAAACGGAATCATTCTTGTCTGCAGCTTCGTTCCAAGAAACAACACGCGTCTTAACGGATGCAGCTATTAAAGGAAAAACCGATGAACTTCTTGGTTTGAAAGAAAACGTTATTATCGGTAAATTAGTGCCTGCCGGAACAGGTATGCAACGTTACCGCCATATCGTTTTGGAACAAGAAGAGAAAAAGGTTCTTGTTAAAAAGTAATCCTGAAGTGAAGGTCAATACGGGGGATGAAAAATGCCTCCGTTTTTCCCTTTATGTGTTGACAGGTAAATTTTCAAGTGATAATATGTAAAAGGTTGATAGTTGAATGTCTGTACTTTGGAGGATATGGAAATGTCTTATGAAAAAGTTGAGCGGGCAAAGAAGACAATCATCGGTACAAAGCAGACAGTGAAAGCGATCCGAGCAGGAATAGTGACGGAAGTCATTATTGCGCAGGATGCAGAAGAACGGATTGTTACTCCAGTATTGGAGGAAGCCGCACTTCACAGCATTCAAGTGACGCATGTCGATTCAAAAGAAAGACTTGGAAACGCGTGCGGCATACAAGTTAGTGCAGCCGTGGTTGCGATTACTGGATAATAGTTTTTGTGCAATGAAAGCACAAAGACTTTGTTTTTACCCCAAAAATGAACCACCTGGATGTGTGGTCTTACAAAAAGAAGAATGAAGGGAGGACAAACCGATGCCTACAATTAATCAATTAGTCCGTAAACCACGTAAACCTAATGTGGAAGGATCTAAAGCACCAGCACTCGGAAAAAGCTATAACAGCTTTAAAAAGTCAATGACAGACGTGAACTCACCACAAAAACGGGGTGTTTGTACACGTGTTGGAACGATGACACCGAAAAAACCAAACTCGGCACTACGTAAATATGCACGTGTTCGTTTGACTAACTCAATGGAAGTCAACGCATACATCGGCGGAGAAGGTCACAACCTTCAAGAGCATAGTGTTGTACTTATTCGCGGAGGACGCGTAAAAGACTTACCAGGTGTTCGTTACCACGTTGTTCGTGGAGCGCTCGATACAGCTGGCGTTACAGGTCGTTTGCAAAGCCGTTCTAAATACGGTGCTAAAAAGCCTAAAGAAAAGAAAAAGTAATTTCGAAAGTTTTTAGGCGGACATCCGCTTAAAAACTATATACCCGAAAGGAGGAAAACAACATGCCACGTAAAGGCCCAGTTGCTAAACGCGACGTACTTCCGGATCCTATTTATAATTCGAAGCTCGTCTCACGTCTCATCAATAAAATGATGGTTGACGGTAAAAAAGGTACATCACAAAAAATCCTCTATGGTGCGTTCGAACTTGTAAAAGAACGTTCTGGCAAGGATCCAATCGAAGTATTTGAAGCTGCACTAAATAACGTAATGCCTGTACTTGAAGTACGCGCACGTCGTGTAGGTGGAGCAAACTATCAAGTACCAGTAGAGGTTCGTCCTGAACGTCGTACTACACTTGGACTTCGTTACCTTGTGAACTACTCACGCACACGCGGTGAAAAAACGATGGAAGAACGTCTTGCGAATGAAATCCTTGACGCTTCTAACAACACAGGAGCATCTGTGAAACGTCGTGAAGAAATGCACAAAATGGCGGAAGCTAACAAAGCATTCGCTCACTATCGCTGGTAAGCTCAAGGAAATCATTGAGACTCTAATCCGACATGGAAGGAGATATACAAAATGGCTAGAAAGTTCTCCTTAGAGAATACTCGTAATATTGGTATCATGGCCCATATCGATGCTGGTAAAACAACAACGACTGAGCGGATCCTTTACTACACAGGCAGAATCCACAAAATAGGAGAAACGCACGAAGGTGCATCTCAAATGGACTGGATGGAGCAAGAGCAAGAGCGTGGTATCACAATCACTTCCGCTGCAACAACTGCAGAATGGAAAGGCCACCGCGTTAACATCATCGATACACCTGGTCACGTAGACTTCACAGTTGAAGTTGAACGTTCACTTCGTGTACTTGATGGAGCTGTAACGGTTCTTGACGCGCAATCAGGCGTTGAGCCACAAACAGAAACGGTTTGGCGTCAAGCAACAAACTACGGCGTTCCACGTTTGGTTTTCATTAACAAAATGGATAAAATGGGAGCAGACTTCCTTTATTCAATCAAAACACTTTATGACCGTCTGGATGCAAATGCTCATCCAATTCAATTGCCGATGGGTGCTGAAGACGATTTCGTAGGTATTATCGACTTGGTTGAAATGCAAGCGTCATTCTATCCCGATGAAACAGGCATGAATGCCGAAGTAAGAGAAATTCCTGAGGAATACAAAGCGCAAGCAGCAGAATACCGCGATAAATTGGTTGAAGCGATTGTTGACTTTGATGAAGTTCTTATGGAAAAATATCTTGGCGGTGAAGAAATTACGATTCCGGAACTGAAAGCTGCAATTCGTAAAGCAACACTTGCAGTTGAATTCTATCCAGTCGTATGCGGTACTGCTTTCAAAAACAAAGGTGTACAACTTGTTCTTGATGCGGTAATCGACTACCTTCCATCACCACTTGACATTCCTCCTATGAAAGGGATCGATCCTGATACTGAAGAAGACATCGAACGTCACTCAAGTGACGAAGAGCCATTCTCGGCACTTGCCTTCAAAGTAATGACAGATCCTTACGTAGGTAAGCTAACGTTCTTCCGTGTGTATTCTGGTATTCTTCAATCAGGATCATACGTTCAAAACTCTTCTAAGATGAAGCGCGAACGCGTAGGACGTATCCTACAAATGCACGCTAACTCACGTGAAGAAATTGCAGAAGTACATGCGGGTGAAATCGCTGCTGCGGTTGGCCTTAAAGATACAAGTACTGGCGACACACTATGTGACGACAAAGCACTAGTTATCTTGGAACGTATGGTATTCCCAGAACCGGTTATCTCTCTTTCTGTTGAGCCTAAAACAAAAGCGGACCAAGACAAAATGGGTCAAGCTCTTGCTAAGCTTCAAGAAGAAGATCCGACATTCCGTGCACATACAGACCAAGAAACAGGCGAGGTAATCATTGCAGGTATGGGTGAGCTTCACCTTGATATCCTAGTTGACCGTATGCGCCGTGAATTCAACGTGGAAGCAAACGTTGGGGCGCCACAAGTGTCTTATCGTGAAACATTCCGTAAATCAGCTGAAGTCGAAGGTAAATTCGTACGTCAGTCTGGTGGACGTGGTCAATTCGGGCACGTTTGGATTGAGTTCTCTCCAAACGAAGAAGGAAAAGGCTTTGAATTCGTTAATAACGTTGTCGGCGGTGTAGTACCACGTGAATACATCCCTGCTGTTGAGGCTGGTCTTCGTGACTCACTTGACAACGGTGTAGTCGCAGGCTACCCATTAATCGACATTAAAGCACGTCTATATGATGGTTCTTACCATGATGTTGACTCCAACGAAATGGCGTTCAAAATCGCTGCTTCAATGGCGCTTAAAAATGCAGTATCTAAAGTAGATCCAGTAATTCTTGAGCCAATGATGAAAGTCGACGTCGTCATTCCTGAAGAATACATGGGAGATATCATGGGGGACATTACATCTCGTCGCGGACGCGTAGAGGGAATGGAAGCGCGTGGAAATGCGCAATCCGTTAGTGCGATGGTTCCACTTGCTCAAATGTTCGGTTATGCAACTGCACTACGTTCTAACACGCAAGGTCGCGGAGTATTCTCCATGGTGTTCGACCACTATGAAGAAGTTCCAAAATCAATTGCTGAAGAAATTATCAAAAAAAACAAAGGTAGCTAATTGCAATTAGCCCTTGTTTCCAGAATGAATAACTTGTAAGATATAGGTGATTGGAGGAAGCTTACTCCAATGCCTATAGCTATATAGAAAAAACGAAACAAAATAATCTTATATATCTTGAGGAGGAACTCATAATGGCTAAAGAAAAATTTGACCGCTCCAAATCCCATGCCAACGTTGGAACAATCGGCCACGTTGACCATGGTAAAACAACACTAACTGCTGCAATCGCAACTGTACTTGCAAAAAGATCGGGCGGAACAGCGAGATCTTACGCCGATGTAGATAACGCACCGGAAGAAAAAGAACGCGGTATCACAATCAATACATCACACGTAGAATACGAAACTGCAACACGTCACTACGCACACGTTGACTGCCCAGGTCACGCCGACTATGTTAAAAACATGATTACTGGTGCAGCGCAAATGGACGGCGGGATCCTAGTTGTTTCTGCAGCTGACGGCCCAATGCCACAAACACGCGAACATATCCTTCTTTCTCGTCAAGTTGGTGTTCCTTACCTAGTTGTCTTCATGAACAAATGTGACATGGTTGACGACGAAGAACTTCTTGAACTAGTAGAAATGGAAATTCGCGACCTTCTTTCAGAGTATGAATTCCCTGGCGATGACATTCCTGTTATTAAAGGATCTGCTCTTAAAGCACTTGAAGGCGAAGAAGCATGGGAAGATAAAATTGTTGAGCTTATGGCTGCAGTTGATGAATATATCCCAACACCACCACGTGATACTGAAAAACCATTCATGATGCCAGTTGAGGATGTATTCTCAATCACTGGTCGTGGAACAGTTGCAACAGGACGCGTAGAACGTGGACAAGTTAAAGTAGGAGATACTGTAGACATCATCGGTATCGTTGAAGAACCAAAATCTACAACTGTTACAGGTGTAGAAATGTTCCGTAAACTTCTTGACTATGCAGAAGCTGGCGACAACATCGGTGCACTACTTCGTGGTGTAGCACGTGACGATATCCAACGTGGACAAGTTCTTGCGAAACCAGGTACTATCGTTCCGCATACTCAATTCACTTCTGAAGTATATGTTCTTTCTAAAGAAGAGGGTGGACGTCACACTCCATTCTTCTCTAACTACCGTCCGCAGTTCTACTTCCGTACAACGGACGTAACTGGCGTTATCCAGCTTCCAGAAGGCGTAGAAATGGTTATGCCTGGCGATAACATTGAAATGACAGTAGAATTGATTGCTCCAATCGCTCTTGAAGAAGGTACGAAGTTCTCTATCCGTGAAGGTGGACGTACTGTAGGCGCTGGCGTTGTAGCAACAATCACAAAATAATTGCTATCCCTTTAAATCCCGTCCACTGTGGCGGGTTTTTTTGTATTTTGAAGATTAAAGACCTGATTCACATCTGTTATCATCCAAGCCGGCAATGTCTGTGACTGCGAACGTCACAGCTTGTTCAGTCCCCGTAACGACTGGTAGCCTACTTGAGGAATAACGCATCATTAGATAGAAAGTAATGTATAAGATGTCGATCCTGCAATTCAAATAAACAAAGACAATAAGTTTTGACTTTTCGGATCATTAGCTAGGCTATTGCATTTTAATAGGATTCGAATTACAATTAAAAAACCGAGAAAAGAATTTCGCCAAAAGACTTGCGTGATTCTTTTTTTGTGTGTATAATATTGAATGTTGGTCTTTGACTGCGATGAAGCGAGAGGTTGCCGACACACCCGGCCGCTTTGCCATGGCATGTGTGTGGGAAATTTTCGCGGAGAATGTCTAGAAAATAGGCGAAAGGGAGGGAAAATAATGGCAAAACAAAAGATTCGTATTCGTTTGAAAGCATATGATCATAGAATTTTGGATCAATCAGCTGAAAAGATCGTAGAAACAGCAAAACGTTCAGGAGCAAGCGTATCGGGTCCGATACCACTTCCAACTGAAAGAACTGTTTACACGATTTTGCGTGCGGTGCATAAATACAAGGATTCACGCGAGCAGTTTGAAATGCGTACTCATAAACGTCTTATCGATATCGTTAACCCGACACCACAAACTGTCGATGCGTTGATGAAACTCGACTTACCGTCGGGCGTTGACATTGAAATCAAACTTTAATAGCTAAACAATAAAACTAATAGTATATCAGGAGGTGTAACTAATGACCAAAGGAATCTTAGGAAGAAAAGTCGGTATGACGCAAGTTTTTGCTGAAAACGGCGATTTAATCCCTGTTACTGTAATTGCAGCTGCTCCAAACGTTGTCCTTCAAAAGAAGACACAAGAAACGGATGGTTACTCTGCAATCCAGCTTGGATTTGATGACAAGCGCGAAAAGCTAGCTAACAAACCTGAAAAAGGCCACGTAGCAAAAGCTGAAACGACACCTAAGCGCTTCATTCGTGAATTCCACGAATTGGACGTTAGTGCGTACGAAGTAGGACAAGAAGTTAAGGTTGATACATTTGCCGAAGGCGATATTGTCGACATTACAGGTAAAACAAAAGGTAAAGGTTTCCAAGGTGTTATTAAACGTCACGGTTACTCACGCGGGCCAATGACACACGGTTCACGTCACCACAGAGCACCAGGTTCAATCGGTTCAGTTGATGCACAACGTGTATTCAAAGGGAAGAAAATGCCTGGACGTATGGGTGGCAAAAGAGTAACGATTCAAAACCTTGAAATTGTACGAGTTGACGTTGAACGTAACTTGCTACTTGTGAAAGGTAACGTTCCAGGAGCACGCAAATCACTTGTACAAGTGAGAAGTGCCATTAAAGGGAACTGACCATTAAAGAAAGGAGGAAATTGGAATGCCTAAAGTAACACTATTAAACCAAACAGGTTCTTCTGTTGGCGATATCGAGTTAAGCGACAAAGTTTTTGGTATCGTACCAAATGAAGCAGTCCTATTTGAAGCAATTGTTCAACAACGTGCTTCTTTACGACAAGGTAATCACAAAGTGAAAAACCGTTCGGAAGTTGCCGGTGGTGGACGTAAACCATGGCGCCAAAAAGGGACAGGCCGTGCTCGTCAAGGTTCGATCCGTTCACCACAATGGCGTGGAGGCGGTATCGTCTTTGGACCAACACCGAGAAGCTACAGCTACAAATTGCCGAAAAAAGTTCGGAGACTTGCTCTTCTTTCAGCTCTTTCATCGAAAGTGCTTGAAGAAAAAATCGTCGTATTAGAAGGACTTGCATTTGATGGCATCAAAACGAAAAACTTCATTCAGGTATTGAATGATCTTTCGATTGAGAAAAAGGCATTGATCGTCACTGCTGACAACGATGAAACAGTAGCATTGTCTGCTCGTAACATTCCTGGTATCAGTGTTGTCACAGCAAACGGTGTCAATGTTCTTGACCTTGTTGCACATGACAAACTTGTTATGACAAAAGCAGCAGTTGAAAAATTAGAGGAGGTGCTTGGTTAATGGAATCACGTGATATTTTAAAACGTCCGGTCATTACCGAGCGTTCTTCCGAACAAATGGAATTCAAAAAGTACACTTTTGAAGTAGACACGCGCGCTAATAAAACACATATTAAGCAAGCGGTTGAAGAAATCTTCGGAGTACAGGTTGCGAAAGTCAACGTTCAGAACTACAAAGGTAAGTTCAAGCGTATGGGTAAGCATGCCGGTTATACAAACAAACGCCGTAAAGCGATTGTTACACTAACAGCTGATTCAAACGACATCGAAATCTTCGGAATGTAAGTTGAATTCAGCAATGCAATGATATTATTAAAAGGAGGGAACACAAATGGCGATTAAGAAATACAAACCTACCTCCAACGGACGTCGTAACATGACTACTTCTGACTTTTCCGAGATTACAGCTAGTAAGCCGGAAAAATCATTACTTTCACCGCTTAAGCGGAAAGGCGGCCGTAACAACACAGGTAGGATTACCGTTCGTCACCAAGGTGGAGGCCATAAGCGCCAATACCGCGTCATCGATTTCCAACGTCGGAAAGATGGCATACCTGGACGCGTTGCTACGATCGAATACGATCCAAACCGTTCAGCAAACATCGCACTTATCAATTACGTAGACGGAGAAAAACGTTACATCCTAGCACCGAAAGGTCTTAAAGTAGGAGCTACAATCATGTCAGGTACAGAAGCTGACATTAAAGTAGGTAACACACTTCCTCTAGAAAACATCCCAATGGGTACTACAATTCATAACATCGAATTGAAGCCAGGTAAGGGTGGACAACTTGTACGTTCAGCAGGGACATCTGCACAATTACTTGGTCGCGAAGGCAAATATGTACTTGTACGTTTGCAATCCGGAGAAGTACGCATGATTCTTGCAACTTGCCGTGCTACAGTTGGTCAAGTTGGTAACGAACAACATGAACTTATCAACATCGGTAAAGCAGGACGTTCACGTTGGATGGGTAAACGCCCAACAGTACGTGGTTCTGTTATGAACCCTAACGATCACCCACACGGTGGTGGTGAAGGTCGTACAGGTATCGGTATGAAATCTCCAGTTACGCCTTGGGGTAAACCGACTCTTGGCTTCAAGACACGCAAGAAAAACAACAAATCCGACAAGCTTATTGTTCGTCGTCGTAAAAAATAATGTCAATGCACTGCGGTTCAATGATTGGGCCGTAGTACAAACATGGAGGGAGGTTCAGACATGGGCCGCAGCTTGAAAAAAGGACCTTTTGTAGATGATCATCTTATGAAAAAGGTAGAAGCACAAAAAGAATCCGAGAAAAAACAGGTGATTAAAACCTGGTCACGCCGTTCAACAATCTTCCCGACATTCATCGGAATGACGATTGCTGTCTACGACGGTCGTAAACACGTACCTGTCTACGTAACTGAAGACATGGTAGGACACAAACTTGGTGAATTCGCACCGACACGCACATATAGAGGTCATGGTGCCGACGATAAGAAAACAAAACGCTAATTGAGAGGAGGTTATTCTGATGCAACAAGCAAAAGCCATCGCCCGCACAGTCCGTATTGCTCCTCGCAAAGTCCGTTTAGTCGTTGATCTTATCCGGGGCAAGAAAATCGGCGAAGCTATCGCGATTCTACGTTTGACGCCGAAAGCGGCATCTCCGGTTGTAGAAAAAGTATTGAAATCAGCGATTGCAAATGCTGAACACAATTACGAAATGAATGTCGAAAATCTTATTGTTAGCGAAGTATTCGTTGACGAAGGTGCGACAATGAAACGTTTCCGACCACGCGCACAAGGACGTGCAAGTGCAATTAATAAACGTACGAGCCACATTACTGTCGTGGTATCAGAAAAAAAGGAGGGATAATCCGTGGGTCAAAAAATACATCCTAACGGTTTACGGGTCGGTATCATCCGTGACTGGGAGTCGAAATGGTATGCTGAAAAAGACTATGCGACTCTTCTGCACGAAGATTTAAAGATCCGTGACTTCATCGAAAAACGTCTTGTAGACGCATCTGTTTCTAAAGTAGAAATTGAGCGTGCTGCTAAACGGGTTAATATTACGATTCACACTGCAAAACCAGGTATGGTTATCGGTAAAGGTGGTACTGAAGTGGAAGCACTTCGTAAACAACTTAACGATATCACTGGCAAGCGTGCACACATCAACATCATTGAAATTAAACGTGCAGATCTTGACGCGAAATTGGTTGCAGAATCAATCGCACGTCAATTAGAAAGCCGTGTTTCATTCCGTCGTGCACAAAAACAAGCGATTCAACGTACAATCCGTTCTGGTGCTAAAGGTATTAAAACACAAGTATCAGGTCGTCTAGGCGGAGCAGATATTGCTCGTGCTGAACACTATAGTGAAGGTACTGTCCCTCTCCATACATTACGTGCGGATATTGACTATGCACACGCTGAAGCAGATACAACTTACGGTAAGCTTGGCGTTAAAGTATGGATTTACCGTGGAGAAGTCCTTCCAGTGAAGAAGAAGAAGAACTCTGAGGAAGGAGGCAACTAATATGTTAATGCCTAAACGCGTTAAATATCGTCGAGTATTCCGTGGTAAAATGCGCGGAACAACAAAAGGCGGATCATCTGTTCAATTCGGTGAATTTGGTCTACAGGCTTTGGAATCTTCATGGATTACAAACCGTCAAATCGAATCAGCTCGTATTGCGATGACACGTTACATGAAACGTGGCGGTAAAGTATGGATCAACATTTTCCCGCACAAACCATATACGAAGAAGCCTCTTGAAGTCCGGATGGGTTCCGGTAAGGGTGCTGTAGAAGGCTGGGTTGCTGTAGTTAAACCTGGTAGAGTCATGTTTGAAATCGCAGGTGTTTCGGAAGAAGTTGCTCGTGAAGCACTCCGCCTTGCATCTCACAAACTTCCTATCAAGAGTAAGTTTGTAAAACGTGAAGAAATTGGTGGTGAATCTAATGAAAGCTAAAGAAATCCGTGACTTGACGACTGCAGAGATTGAGCAAAAAGTGAAATCACTGAAAGAAGAGCTTTTCAACCTTCGCTTCCAATTGGCGACAGGCCAATTAGAAAACACTGCACGCATTCGGGAAGTTCGTAAATCCATTGCGCGCATGAAAACTGTAATACGTCAAAGAGAAATCAGTGCAAATAACTGATGAAGGAGGTTGCAGCCATGACTGAGCGTAACCAACGCAAAGTATATACAGGCCGTGTAGTATCCGACAAAATGGATAAAACAGTTACTGTAATGATCGAAACGCAAAAGAAGCATGCTAAATACGGCAAACGTGTGAAGTATTCTAAAAAGTTCAAAGCACATGATGAATTGAATGACGCGAAAATCGGCGATATCGTCCGTATTATGGAGACTCGTCCATTATCAGCGACAAAACATTTCCGCCTACTCGAAATCGTCGAAAAAGCGGTCATCATCTAATTTTACTTAATTACGTTCGGAGATAGATCCGGGAGGAGGTAGCCTCAATGATTCAACAGGAAAGTCGTATGAAAGTCGCCGACAATTCAGGCGCTCGCGAAGTTTTAACAATTAAAGTACTAGGCGGTACAGGTCGTAAAGTAGCTAATATCGGCGATGTAGTTGTCTGTACAGTGAAAAAAGCAACACCAGGTGGCGTTGTCAAGAAAGGTGAAGTCGTCAAGGCTGTTATCGTCCGCACGAAAAGCGGAGTTCGCCGTAAAGACGGTTCATATATTACTTTTGATGAAAACGCATGTGTTATCATCCGTGACGACAAGAGCCCACGTGGAACTCGTATTTTCGGACCAGTTGCACGCGAACTTCGCGACAGCAACTTTATGAAAATCATTTCACTTGCTCCAGAAGTACTTTAATTCATAAGACAGTGCCAATCAAGGAGGTGCGACAGAATGCATGTAAAAAAAGGCGATAAAGTTATGGTCATCACTGGGAAAGACAAAGGTAAAACCGGTGTGATTCTTGCTGCTTATCCAAAAAAAGATCGTGTGCTAGTTGAAGGTGTTAACATCGTCAAGAAACATATGAAACCAAACCAAGAAAACCCACAAGGTGGAATTGTTAGCTTGGAAGCAACTATTCATATATCAAACGTCATGCTAATCGATCCTAAAACAGGCGAGCCAACTCGCGTTGGATACAAGTTCGAAGATGGCAAAAAAGTTCGTGTTGCTAAAAAATCCGGTGAAAACCTGGATAAATAAGCAACTTGATGAAAGGAGGTCCAACAAATGAGCCGTTTTAAAGAGAAGTTCAAAAGCGAAGTCACTCCTGCTCTTATGAGCAAGTTTGAATATACATCAGTAATGCAGGTGCCTAAAATTGATAAGATTGTTATCAACATGGGTGTTGGTGATGCTGTACAAAACACGAAAGCACTAGATGCTGCAGTGGAAGACTTAACAATTATTTCTGGTCAAAAACCAGTTGTTACAAAAGCGAAGAAATCAATCGCTGGATTCCGTCTACGTGAAGGAATGCCTATCGGTACGAAAGTTACATTGCGCGGTGAGCGTATGTATGAATTCCTCGATAAGTTGATTTCGGTTTCATTACCTCGTGTACGTGACTTCCGTGGTGTTTCTAAGAAAGCATTCGACGGTCGCGGTAACTATACACTCGGCGTAAAAGAACAACTAATTTTCCCTGAAATTGATTATGATAAAGTTTCTAAAATACGCGGTATGGATATCGTCATCGTTACGACTGCAAACTCTGATGAAGAAGCACGTGAGTTATTGACGCAGTTCGGCATGCCGTTCCAAAAGTAAATAAGAGGGAGGCGTAAACGTGGCTAAAAAATCAATGATCGCTAAACAACAACGTACACCTAAGTTCGAAGTGCAGGCATACACACGCTGTGAGCGTTGTGGTCGTCCGCATTCCGTATATCGTAAATTCAAGCTTTGCCGTATTTGTTTCCGCGAACTAGCGTACAAAGGACAAATTCCCGGCGTTAAAAAAGCCAGCTGGTAAACCCCTAAATTTGGGAAGGAGGTAAATGGAATGACAATGAGTGATCCGATCGCAGATATGCTTACACGCATCCGTAACGCGAACATGGTTCGTCACGAGAAGCTTGAAGTACCTGCTTCAAACATGAAAAAAGAAATCGCTGAAATCCTGAAACGTGAAGGTTTCGTTCGCGATGTTGAATATGTAAAAGATAGCAAACAAGGTATCATTCGCATTTTCTTGAAATATGGTCAAAACAACGAGCGCGTTATCACTGGTCTTAAGCGTATTTCAAAACCTGGTCTTCGTGTTTACGCTAAAATGGACGAAGTACCTAAAGTTTTGAATGGTCTTGGAATCGCCCTCGTTTCTACATCACAAGGCGTCCTTACTGATAAGGAAGCACGTGCTAAACAAGTAGGCGGAGAAGTAGTAGCTTACGTTTGGTAATTCGCAACAAATGAATGGAGGTGCAATTGAATGTCCCGTATTGGCAAAAAGCCGGTAGAGGTTCCAGAAAACGTGACTGTTACAATTACAGAAGGCAACTTCGTCACTGTTAAAGGACCGAAAGGCGAACTTACAAACACTTTTAACAAAGACATTAAAATAGAGCAAGAAGGCAACGAGATTACATTCACACGTCCTTCAGAATCTAAAGATCATCGTTCAATCCACGGAACGACACGTTCACTACTTAATAACATGGTGGTCGGCGTTTCTACAGGCTTCGAACGTAAGCTTGAACTTGTTGGTGTAGGATACCGTGCACAATTACAAGGTACAAAACTTGTATTGAATGTTGGCTATTCTCACCCAGTTGAATTCACACCTGAAGATGGTGTTGAAGTTGAAGTTCCTGCAAACACAAAAATTACTGTACGCGGTATTAATAAAGAACACGTTGGTGCTCTTGCATCCAATATTCGACAAGTACGTCCACCAGAGCCTTATAAAGGTAAAGGGATTCGCTACGAAGGCGAACAAGTACGTCGTAAAGAAGGTAAAACAGGTAAATAATGCCGCATAAGGCATCCGGAAGGAGTGACCACGATGATCACGAAACAAGACAAGAACGCTACTCGTAAAAAACGTCATGGCCGTGTACGCGCTAAAATCAGCGGTACAGCAGCTCGTCCACGTTTAAACGTATACCGTTCAAACAAACATATCTATGCACAATTAATCGATGATGTTAATTCAGTAACGATTGTAAGTGCTTCTACAATGGACAAAGATTTCGAATCTGAGTCTAAAGGAGATACTACAGCAGCTGCTAAAATCGGAGAAATGATTGCAAAAAAAGCTGTCGAAAAGGACGTCGAGGCGGTTGTATTTGACCGTGGCGGTTACCTATATCACGGCCGTGTGAAGGCTCTTGCGGAAGCAGCTCGTGAAAACGGTCTGAAATTTTAATTGAGAAGGAGGGACACATTTCATGCGTCGTAATGATCAAAACAAAAGTGAATTCGAAGAACGCGTAGTTACAATCAATCGTGTAGCTAAAGTCGTTAAAGGTGGACGTCGTTTCCGTTTCACAGCTCTTGTTGTAGTTGGAGACAAAAATGGACGTGTCGGTTTTGGTACTGGTAAAGCACAAGAAGTTCCGGATGCGATCCGTAAAGCTATTGAAGATGCGAAGAAGAACTTAATCGTCGTACCAATGGTAAAAGGAACAACTCCACACGAAGTACTTGGACATTTTGGTGCAGGATCAATTCTCATCAAACCAGCAGCACCAGGTACTGGAGTTATAGCTGGCGGACCTGTCCGTGCGGTACTTGAACTTGCAGGCATCACGGATATCCTTTCAAAATCTCTTGGTTCAAGCACACCAATCAACATGGTACGTGCTACTATCGAAGGTTTGAGTAGGCTGAAACGCGCACAAGATGTAGCTAAATTGCGCGGTAAATCCGTAGAAGAACTGTTAGGTTAAGGGGGGAAACACAATGGCTAATAAACTTGAGATTACCCTTACAAAAAGCCTCATTGGGGCAAAGCCAGCGCAACGCAAAACAATGCAAGCGCTTGGATTACGTAAATTGAACCATACAGTGGAACACCAAGATAATGTCGCTATACGCGGCATGATCAATAAAGTAGACCACTTAGTTTCTGTTAAGGAACAATAAGCAAGATTTTTGAATAAGGAGGTGCTACGAAGATGAAATTACATGAAATGAAACCGGCAGCTGGATCCAGGAAAGTCCGCAAACGTGTTGGACGCGGAATGGGTTCTGGTATGGGTAAAACTTCTAGTAGAGGTCATAATGGTCAAAATTCACGTTCGGGCGGTGGTGTACGTCTAGGATTCGAGGGTGGTCAAATACCTTTCTTCCAAAGACTACCTAAGCGCGGATTCACGAACATAAACCGTAAGGAATATGCAATCGTAAATATCGATACACTTAATCGCTTTGATGAAGGTACAGAAATTACACCTGCACTACTAATCGAGTCAGGTATCGTGAGCAACGCTAAATCTGGTATTAAGATTCTTGGTAACGGAACGCTTGAGAAAAAGATTACTGTCAAAGCTCATAAATTCTCTGCCTCTGCTAAGGAAGCAATCGAGAAAGCGGGCGGGCAAACCGAGGTGGTTTAATGTTTAAGACAATCTCCAACTTTATGCGTGTTAGAGATATCAGGTCTAAAATCATTTACACATTACTTGTGCTCATCGTCTTTCGTTTAGGAACTTTTATTCCAGTTCCGAACGTTGACGCAACGGCTTTGCAGCAATCCGATAATAGTCTTATTGGGTTTATGAATACTTTTGGCGGGGGTGCCCTTGCCAACTTCTCTATCCTAGCGATGGGGATTATGCCATACATTACAGCGTCCATTATCGTGCAATTATTGCAGATGGATGTTGTTCCGAAATTTGCCGAATGGGCGAAACAAGGCGATGTCGGAAGACGGAAACTTGCACAGTTCACAAGGTATTTCACAATTGTCCTAGCTTTTATACAAGCAATTGCCATGTCATACGGATTTAACCGGATGTACGAAGGCTCATTGATAAAAGCTGAAGGCGTTTCGACATATATTGTCATCGCGATCGTATTGACGGCAGGTACTGCATTTCTTCTATGGCTTGGCGAGCAGATTACAGCAAAAGGCGTTGGTAACGGTATTTCCATTATCATCTTTGCCGGAATTGTTGCCGCTATCCCGAATGCAGTCAACCAACTTTACGCAACTCAGATCCAGGATGCGGGCGAAGCATTGTTTATAAAACTTGCGATTATGGCTCTTTTACTCCTTGCGATCATTGCGATAACTGTCGGGGTTATCTACGTACAAGAAGCATTACGTAAGATTCCGATCCAATATGCGAAGCGTGTCTCAGGACGGGGTCAAACGACTTCCAGCCAACAGACACACCTACCATTGAAATTAAATACAGCAGGGGTTATTCCGGTAATCTTCGCTGCTGCATTTTTCATGACACCCCAATCAATCGTAACGTTTTTTGGGACAAATAGTGTAACAACGACAATTACAAACGTATTCGATTACACGAAGCCGATTGGGATGGTCCTATACATTGCACTAATCATTGCATTCACTTATTTCTATGCATTCATTCAAGTGAATCCAGAGAATATGGCGGATAATTTGAAAAAACAAGGTGCTTATATTCCAGGTATCCGTCCAGGTCAGAACACACAAAATTACTTAACCAGTACTTTGTATAGACTGACGTTTGTAGGATCGATATTCTTAGCAGTTGTCTCAGTTATGCCGATTTTCTTTATCAGCTTTGCCAATTTACCGCAATCTGCACAAATCGGAGGAACAAGTTTGCTAATCGTTGTCGGAGTTGCTCTGGAAACGATGAAACAACTCGAATCACAACTCGTTAAGAGGCATTATAAGGGCTTTATGAAGTAAGCTTCACGGGGGATCATCTCCCCGTAAGGCGAATATGAAGATGGAGGGCAAGACGTATGAATATCGTATTAATGGGTCTGCCAGGAGCCGGTAAAGGTACACAGGCAGATAAAATAGTCGAAAAGTACGAAATCCCTCATATTTCTACAGGCGATATGTTCCGTGCTGCAATTGAAGAAGGCACGGAACTTGGAGTTAAAGCAAAGTCATTCATGGATCAAGGTTCACTTGTTCCCGATGAAGTGACAATCGGAATCGTACGTGAACGATTAAGCAAATCCGATTGCGATAAAGGCTTTTTACTTGATGGTTTCCCGCGCACTGTTCCTCAAGCGGAAGCGCTTGATGGGATTTTGACGGACTCAGGTCGAAAGATTGAACACGTACTTAATATCCAAGCAGAGATGGAAGAACTTATCACTAGGTTATCAGGACGTTGGATCTGTAAAGAATGCGGTACTTCATATCACACAAAATTCAATCCACCAAAGGTTGAAGGGAAATGTGATAAGGACGAAAGCAATCTTTACCAACGGGCCGATGACAATCCGGAAACTGTCGCAAAACGTCTGGAAGTAAATATGAATCAAACAACACCTCTTCTGGCTTTTTACAATGCCAAAGGCGTGTTGACAAATATTGATGGCCAACAGGACATTGATGTTGTTTTCAAAGAGTTGGATGCAATCCTTACTGGAAACAGATAAGGTGTGCCAAGCTTGGACATCCTTAGGTTTTCGCGAGAAAAAAACGTTTCAACGAGTTGCAAAAGCACAAGATACCCGGTATAGGAACTAGTCGGAGTTCGACGGGAGTAAAGTTCTGGAACTTACTAAATGCATTTTTTATTAGCTATATGTATACTGTATTTAGTTGAAGGAACGATATAAAACAACTGGGAACTCATCCACGGCAATCCGGACGGTCGTGTCTATTACGATGCGATATTCCCAACAGGAAGTCGAGGACGGACTTGCGGGAATCGAAATGTGTCAGACGTCTTTCGAACATCACTCATGCAATCCGGACATTTGTTGAAGGAAGCATTAAAAGCGACTGATGCCGCTCGATGGTGAGAACCTTTATTGGATATAGAAGGGAGACAGGATTGATGGCGAAAGACGATGTAATTGAAGTTGAAGGAACCATAGTCGAAACGTTGCCAAACGCGATGTTTAAAGTTGAGCTGGAAAACGGCCATACGATTCTTGCGCATGTATCAGGTAAGATTCGTATGCACTTTATCCGCATCCTGCCAGGCGATAAAGTAACTTTGGAACTTTCACCTTATGATTTGACACGTGGCCGTATCACATACCGCTTCAAATAATCTTTTGCACTCCGGAATATGAAGGAGGTTGGGTAAGATGAAAGTAAGACCATCTGTAAAACCGATCTGCGAAAAATGTAAAGTTGTTCGTAGACGCGGCCGAGTAATGGTAATCTGTGAAAATCCGAAACACAAACAAAGACAAGGCTAATTCTGAAGGAGGTGCACAATCTATATGGCACGTATTGCTGGTGTAGACGTTCCGCGCGAAAAGCGCATTGTAATTTCATTAACTTACATCTTCGGTATCGGTAACACAACTGCTCAAAAAGTTTTAAAAGCAGCTGGAGTTTCTGAGGATACACGTACTCGTGATCTAACTGATGCAGAGCTTGATAAAATTCGTGAACAAATGGACGGTTTGAAAGTTGAAGGTGACCTTCGTCGTGAAACTTCACTTAACATCAAACGTCTGATGGAAATCGGTAGCTTCCGTGGTATCCGTCACCGTCGTGGATTGCCTGTTCGTGGGCAAAACACAAAAAACAACGCTCGTACTCGCAAAGGTCCAAAACGTACAGTTGCGAACAAGAAAAAATAATAGGTAAAGGAGGTATCTTCTTAACATGGCACGTAAACCACAAACTCGTAAACGTCGTGTGAAAAAGAATATTGAATCCGGTATTGCACATATCCGTTCGACGTTTAACAATACAATCGTAACAATCACTGACATGCAAGGTAATGCACTTTCTTGGTCAAGTGCGGGTGCACTAGGCTTTAGAGGTTCACGTAAATCTACACCATTCGCTGCACAAATGGCTGCAGAGACTGCTGCAAAAACATCTATGGAACACGGTCTTAAAACGTTGGAAGTAACTGTTAAAGGACCAGGAGCTGGTCGTGAAGCGGCAATTCGTTCACTACAAGCTGCAGGACTTGAAGTAACAGCAATCAGAGACGTTACACCGGTACCACATAACGGATGCCGCCCACCAAAACGCCGTCGTGTATAACGGCTTGCACTCCATTTGATTGAGAAACACTATTTTTGGCAAAGATGATTTGTAAGATTGCAAATCGTCGTCTATTATAATCGATTTCAATATGGAACGGCCTATACATTCGATGTTTTAAAGGAGGGTAAATGAATGATCGAAATCGAGAAACCGAAGATTGAAACAGTAATGATCAGTGAAGATTCCAAGTTTAGCAAATTTATCATTGAACCGCTTGAGCGTGGATATGGAAATACTTTGGGAAATTCCTTGCGCCGAATACTTCTTTCCTCATTACCAGGAGCAGCAGTTACATCCATCCAGATTGATGGCGTACTTCATGAATTCTCTACAATTGAAGGTGTCGTCGAAGACGTTGCAACAATTGTTTTGAATGTGAAGAAACTAGCTCTTAAAATCTATTCGGATGAAGAGAAAGTAATTGAGATAGATGTAAAAGGTGAAGGAATTGTTACGGCAGCAGACATTACACATGATAGTGATGTGGAGATACTGAATCCGGAACTTCCTATCGCGACTCTCGGCAAAAACGGTCATTTACGTATGCGTATGTATGCTGTACGTGGACGGGGATATGCACCTTCTGTACAAAACAAACGTGAAGATTTAGCGATTGGCGTTATTCCGATCGATTCAATTTATACACCTGTATCACGTGTGAATTTCCAAGTGGAAAATACACGTGTTGGTCAAATGACCAATTTTGATAAATTGACACTCGATGTGTGGACAGATGGTAGTATCAGTCCGAAAGAATCTGTTGCGCTTGGAGCAAAAATCCTAACGGAACATTTGAATATTTTTGTTGGCATGACAGACGAAGCACAAACTGCAGAGATAATGGTAGAAAAGGAAGAGGACCAGAAAGAAAAGGTACTCGAAATGACGATTGAAGAGCTTGATCTTTCCGTCAGATCTTACAACTGCCTTAAACGTGCAGGCATCAATACAGTTCTTGAACTTGCTAGCAAGTCCGAAGACGAAATGATGAAAGTGCGAAATCTTGGCCGTAAATCACTTGAAGAAGTGAAAGCGAAATTGGACGAGCTAAAGCTAGAGCTACGCACTGAAGATTGAGCGAATTTATAGATTGAAGGAGGGAAACTTCTATGGGATACAGAAAACTTGGACGTACAAGCTCACAACGTAAAGCGATGCTTCGTGACTTGGCGACAGACCTTATTGTACATGAACGTGTTCAAACAACTGAAGCACGTGCGAAAGAATTGCGTTCAGTCGTTGAGAAGATGATTACGCTTGGAAAACGTGGGGACTTGCATGCACGTCGTCAAGTTGCACAATTCATCCGTCGTGAACTGGTTACAGTTACAGATGAACAAGGTAATGAGGCAGAAATTTTTGCAATCCAAAAACTTTTTGATAACGTGGCACCACGCTATACTGAGCGTCAAGGTGGATACACACGTATCATGAAAATGGGACCGCGTCGCGGCGACGGAGCACCTGTTGTTGTAATCGAACTCGTTTAATCGTTTTCGGAAAGTGTGTCTAGGCTAACGTCGAGGCACATTGCTATACTGTAAGAAACCAACTAATTTATACGACAACTTTAAAAGCTGAGTGTTATGATCTGCTGGGGTACGTTTCCTTCAGGTCTAGCTCTACGCACCTCATCCGCGATGCCGGACTGAGCATCCGGTATCAGTCATAGATATGAGCGCATTTCTTCGGATGAGGTGCGCGCTTTTTTTTTATTTAAAACAGGGATTCCTTGGCTAATTAGCAAGGGATCCTTCATGCTATACATAATACGAATGGACACGGGGGTGGAAAGATGATGAAAGAAGTGCTGTCGATGGACCATGTGAGCTTTTCCTATCAGAGTGAGGAAGGTGTAACTGAAAAAGCAATCGATGATATTTCGTTCGCTGTACAACAAGGTGAATGGATTGCAATTGTCGGTCATAACGGTTCGGGGAAGTCGACTCTTGCAAAATTAATGATTGGACTTCTTTTCCCTGATGAGGGCGAGGTCAATGTATTCATCCAAAAGTTATCTGAAGCAAACCTTTGGGCTATTCGTTCGCGAATGGGATTCGTTTTTCAAAATCCGGATAACCAATTCGTCGGTTCAACTGTCCAGGATGACGTTGCATTTGCACTGGAGAACAATGGTGTCCCCTTCACTGATATGGTGACCCGCGTCCATGAGTCACTCGCTCAAGTGAATATGAGCAATTTTCACGATCATGAGCCGCATCATCTTTCCGGCGGACAAAAGCAACGTGTCGCGATTGCGGGTGCGCTTGCACTAAAGCCTGAACTTCTACTCATGGATGAAGCCACTTCGATGCTCGATCCACAAGGGCGCGATGAAGTAATACGTGTAGTTGAAGAGCTTAAAACAAAGACGGGCCTTACTGTTATCTCAATTACACATGATCTGGAAGAGGCGCTACTTGCAGATCGCATAGTTGTTATGAATAAAGGGAAGTTACTGACGACAGGGACACCAACCCAGATTTTTGCACGTGGTGATGAACTCGAAGCAATCGGTTTAGACTTGCCATTTGCGATGAAGGTATCCAGGTTGTTAAGAGAATCAGGTATGGAACTATTCGGTGAACATATGACAGAAGAAGAGTTGGTGAATGGGTTATGGACATCTCACTTCAGCAAGTAGGTTATTCATATGGGAGGAATACGCCATTTGAGAAAAGGGCTTTGCAAGGGGTGGATGGGACGATAAAAACAGGTTCTTATACAGCCATTATCGGGCATACGGGCTCAGGGAAATCCACTCTTCTAATGCACTTAAACGGTCTGCTTAAGCCTTCGGAAGGCATTGTTCAAATTGGCGATACACAAATTACTGCCGGAACGAAAGCAAAAGAGTTGAAAGCTGTCCGGCGACATGTAGGAATTGTTTTTCAGTTTCCGGAACATCAGCTTTTTGAGGAAACTGTTGAAAAAGACATTATGTTCGGACCGATGAACTTTGGTGTATCCAAAGAAGAGTCCAGAAAACGCGCACATGAATTAATTGAGCTGTTGGGTCTTCCGCCGGATACAGCCCAGAAGTCGCCTTTTGACCTGTCGGGTGGACAAATGCGTCGAGTGGCGATTGCTGGCGTCTTGGCATTTAAGCCATCAGTCCTTGTCTTGGATGAACCAACAGCCGGGCTCGATCCACGTGGACGGAAGGAAATCATGGAGCTGTTTTCCAGACTTCATGCTGAAGAGAATCTCACGACCGTTTTAGTAACACATAGTATGGAAGATGCTGCACGGTATGCCGATAATATTATCGTTATGCATAATGGCCATTCAGTAATGGCTGGAACTCCTCAAAACATATTTGGGGATGAAGAGACGTTAGCTTCTTTTGGACTAGGGGTACCGCGGTCTGTGAAGCTTCAACGCGTAGTTGAGAAGATGATAGGGCGTCCTTTGCCCGTACTTGCATTGACCGAAGAAGATTTGGCAACAGCGCTTGCACGGGCGGCTTCGGAAGAGGGTGACGCTAATGCTTGAAAAGATGATCTTCGGACGATACATACCGGGTACATCGTTTGTTCATAAATTAGATCCACGTTCAAAGTTAAGTTTTGTTTTTCTATTTATTATTGCGGTGTTCTTGGCGAATAATGCCGTTACATATGGGATATTGCTAGGATTTACGCTATTAGTCATTTTCAGTTCGCGAATTCGTATCTATTTTTTGATCAACGGTCTGAAACCGATTATATTCCTTATTGCTTTTACATTTCTCATGCATATCTTCTTCACAAAAGAGGGTGCAATCATCGTCGATTGGAAATTCATCAAAATTTACGAAGAAGGGTTAAGGCAGGGTATTTTTATATCCTTGCGTTTTCTGGTCCTTGTCCTGATGACTTCAATTTTAACGCTGACAACGTCACCTATTTCTATCACAGATGGCATGGAGGATCTGCTGAACCCGTTTAAACGATTCAAGTTGCCGGTTCATGAGCTTGCACTAATGATGTCAATTTCTCTTCGTTTCATACCGACATTGATGGATGAAACGGATAAGATTCTGAAGGCACAGCTGGCACGCGGGTCGGATATTAGCACCGGCTCTATCAAACAACGAATACGTGCAGTCATTCCACTCCTTGTGCCGCTGTTCGTGAGTGCTTTCAAGCGTGCCGAAGACCTTGCAATCGCAATGGAAGTAAGAGGATATCGTGGCGGAGAAGGTAGAACAAGATACCGACAGTTGAAGTGGCACTGGCGCGATACAGTAGCGCTTGCTTTGCTCGGTGTTCTCGTTGCTGCCCTCGTATTGCTTAGGGGATAGGAAGGGTAAGGATGCAGATGAATCGAGTGAAAGCAGTCGTATCGTATGATGGAACTAATTTTGCCGGGTACCAGTCGCAACCCGGATTGCGGACGGTTCAGCTGGAAATTGATAAGGCGTTAAGGAAGATTCACAAAGAAATACCTGTTCACTCAGTTGCCAGTGGCAGAACAGATGCAGGTGTGCATGCATTTGGGCAAGTCATTCACTTTGACACACCACTTTCATTGCCGACGGATCGCTGGAAAATGGCACTTAACGTACTATTGCCAACAGATATCCGGATTGTATCGACCGCTTATGTCGATGAAGACTTCCACGCCCGCTACGGAGCAATCGGAAAAACATATAAGTATGTATGGACGCGCAGTAAAGTACAAAGCCCTTTCGAACGGAATTACGCCGTTCATTTAGGTAAATGGAATCCAGATGTGGAAATCATGCAAGCAGCAGCCACACATTTGATAGGAACGCATGATTTTACAAGCTTCTGTTCATCCAAGACAGCCACGACCAACAAGGTTCGGACGGTGAAAAGGCTGGTGCTTGAAGAAGAAGGTGATTTGCTGACTATGACGATAGAAGGCAATGGATTTTTGTACAATATGGTACGGACTATTGCAGGCATGCTACTGGCTGTCGGAATAGGATGGAATACACCCGCGGATGTTAAACGGATTCTGGAATCTTGTGATCGCAATAATGCGGGTAAAACAGCGCCGGCACACGGTTTGTACTTGGAAAGTGTGGACTATGAAGACTGAGGCAACATTTCCTGGTGTTTTTTGAAAGGTCGCTTGACTTAATGCTTAAAAGGATGTAAGATGAATAATGGTATTTCAATAACCCCACAAACAAGCCCCGGAAGGTTAATTGTGTTTAGGGATAGAGAAAACGGAAACAGGAACAAAATGATATTCATTCATATTTAGGAGGACTAAAACATGCGTACAACATTCATGGCTAAAGGTCACGAAGTAGAGCGTAAATGGCTCGTTGTCGACGCTGAAGGACAGACGCTTGGTCGTCTTGCTTCTGAAGTCGCATCACTTTTGCGCGGTAAACATAAACCGACATTCACACCAAACGTTGATACAGGTGATCACGTTATTATCATCAACGCTGAAAAAATCCAGCTTACTGGTAACAAACTGAAAGACAAGATCTACTACCGTCATTCAGGTTACACAGGCGGCATCAAGCAACGTACAGCGCTTGAAATGCGTACAAACTACCCAACAAAAATGCTTGAACTTGCGATTAAAGGAATGCTTCCAAAAGGTCCACTAGGTCGTCAAACTTTCAAGAAACTTCATGTATATGCTGGAGCAGAACATAATCATGCAGCACAAAAACCCGAAGCATTCGAACTTCGCGGATAATTAAGAGGAGGAAATACCTTTGGCACAAGTACAATATATCGGCACTGGCCGTCGTAAAAGCTCAGTAGCTCGTGTACGTCTCGTACCTGGAGATGGCACAATTACCATCAACAAACGTGACGTTGAAGACTACGTACCATACGCGACTCTTCGCGAAATCATCAAACAACCACTTGTTATAACAGAAACTCTTGGAAGCTACGATATCCTAGTTAATGTTGACGGTGGAGGATTCACAGGACAAGCAGGTGCGATTCGTCACGGCGTAGCACGCGCTCTACTTACAGTAGATCCTGATTTCCGTCCAGCTCTTAAAGCAGCAGGTCTACTTACACGTGACCCAAGAATGAAAGAGCGTAAAAAACCAGGTCTTAAAGGCGCACGTCGCGCACCACAGTTCTCGAAACGTTAATTTTACATTTCGAAGCCCTTTTCCTTTATTGGAAGGGGGCTTTTGTGCGTTAATGTAAGAATAGAATAGTGAGGAGTGTGTAAAATGAAGGAAATATCGACTACAGAACTACAAGAGTTATTGGAAAAAGGGCAACAACTTAATTTGGTTGATGTGCGTGAAGCAGATGAAGTAGCTAGCGGGATGATCCCAGGTGCAATTCATATCCCTTTAGGCGATGTACCGGCTCGTATGGACGAGTTGGATAAATCGAAGCCTTATATACTCATTTGTCGCTCGAGCGGACGCAGTGGGCGTGCAGGAGAGTTTCTTGACGAGCAAGGATACGATGTTACAAACATGATCGGCGGGATGCTCGCATGGGAAGGTCCAACCAAATAACTTTTTAAGAGAAGCCGAACCTGGCTTCTTTTTTTTCACGACATATCTTCCTTCAACCCAGCGTATAGTGGAGGAAAAAGGCGGTGTAGATATGAAACGGTTAATAGTAATCGGTCTTCTCTTTACATTATCTCTTGTAATTGTAATTTATGGCGTAAAAGCATCAGATCGTAATTTTTTCCTGCCCGAAGAATTGGCTGGTATGAAGGTTGTCATTGATCCGGGACATGGTGGGTTGGATGGTGGTGCATCCGTTGGTGACGTTGTAGAGCGTGACATTACACTTAGCGTCTCACATGAGTTGGTGAAGCGGCTTGAAAAAAAAGGTGCAACCGTTGTTATGACGCGTGAGAAAGAAGGAGATGCGCTTGCTGAGCATGCTCCGAAAGACGAATTCGGAACAACTCGTGCGCGGAAGGTTGCCGATTTGAAATTGCGAGAAACAATCGCGATCAATGAAAAACCGGATATGTTTATTAGTGTTCATGTCAATGCGATACCTGAAGAAAGATGGCGTGGGTCCCAAGTGTTTTATCATCCGGGTGGACATCCCGACGGTGAATTCCTTGCAAAAGCGATTCAGAAGTCTTTTGTTGGGAATTTAAAAAACACAGAACGTGAAGCAATGGCCATCAAAGGAGTCTATCTCTTAAAGAAGGTACCGGTGCCCGCTGTACTTGTTGAAACTGGATTTTTATCGAATCCTGAAGAACGTGCACTATTGACTGACCCGAAGTATCATGGGAAATTAGCTGACGCAATTATGGAAGGAATTATTGAATTCCATACTTCGGAAGAGAATTGAAAGCTAGACCATTAATTGAAATGAAAGTATTGTGGTATACTTGGAGAAGAAAATAATAAAACTCCAAGGAGTGTTTAAATTGGTAAATGAACAAAAGGTACGTGAAATAATAGGCCAGTTGAAAGATCCGTTTTTACATAAAACGCTTGAAGAGACGGGCGGAATTACGTCAGTATCGATAAAAGAAGAGAAAAAGCATGTGAGTGTGAAAGTGGCAATCGCAAAAATTAATACTGCCGAACAAATGACACTTCAGATGCAAGTGGTCGATAAATTGAAAGCTGCAGGTGCAGATTCTGTAGGTATCCGTTTTGAGGAGTTAACCAAAGAAGCGCTTGAACAGTTCCGCGGAAAAGCAACAGAAGCGGAGGCGCAGGATCTGTTATCACCTATGAACAATGTCGAGTTTATATCGATTGCTTCCGGAAAAGGCGGCGTTGGGAAGTCGACAGTTTCTGTAAACCTTGCAGTTGCGCTTGCTCGTCTTGGTAAAAAGGTTGGTCTGATTGATGCGGACATCTATGGTTTCAGTGTGCCGGATATGATGGGTGTCACAGAAATGCCGGTTGTTCGTGGTGATCGGATTATTCCGGTTGAGCGTTTTGGTGTAAAAGTGATTTCAATGGGCTTTTTTGTTGAAGATAATGCGCCTGTCGTATGGCGTGGTCCAATGCTTGGAAAAGCGCTCGATCAGTTTTTCCGGGATGTCGAGTGGGGAGATCTTGATTATCTTCTACTTGATTTACCGCCGGGAACAGGTGATGTTGCTCTTGATATCCATCAAATGATTCCGACATCCAAAGAGATTATTGTGACAACACCACATCCAACAGCTGCATTTGTTGCTGCACGTGCAGGTGCGATGGCATTGCAGACGGAACACTCGCTACTTGGCGTGATTGAAAACATGTCTTGGTTTGAATCGAAAGAAACGAATGTCCGCGAATTTGTATTTGGTGAAGGTGGCGGGGTGAAGCTAGCCAAAGAACTACGAACAGGGTTACTTGGTCAAATCCCGCTTGGTCAGCCTGATTGGAATGAAGATGACTTTGCACCATCTGTTTATGCAGCAGATCACCCGATTGGTCAAATTTATACAGATATTGGGAAGAACATCATTAGAAGTCTGAAAAAGTAAAAGTAATTAAAAATAAAAGCGGATGGGGTTATTTACCCTCTCCGCCTTTTTCACCTTCTTCTTTCTTTTCACCTTTCTTTTCTCCGCCTTCCTTCGATTCACCCGATTTCAATATAAGTTTTTGCCATTTCGTTTGTAGCAAAGGACTATCAATCGTTTCTTCAACCACTTTTTCTAGATGTTTTTTCATGTTTGCCGACTGCATCACGGTTTCCAGTTGTTTCTGCATATCCGGTTGACTAAAAAACTCTTCCAGCTCTTTTTGGAATGAAGAATCATCCATGAGTTGTTTCATGATGTCTTTTTGTTGTTCTTTCATGCTTTTTGCGATATTCTCCTTAAACTTTGGATCATCGAACGTCTTCTTCCAGAACGCCTTACCGTCCTCAGAAAGCAATGTGTCCTCAATTGATTTTTTCACTTCCGCTTGTTCTAAAACAATGAGTTCCCGAAATTCTGGGTCTGCTAACATTTGGCGAACCGCTTTTTTCCCATCCTCCGTTTGAAGCGCGTCAATCATCATTTTTTTCATCTCATCGTATGTCGGGCCGGCCTGCTGTCCTCCGCATCCTGCCAATAGCAAGGTCAAAAGTAACAAAAGAAAGAAACCTTTTTTCATGGAATTCAATTCCCTTCCGAAAGCATTTTCAATTATTGTTCACATAATGACGCTTTATATGCATTAACGGATGAATGAAATAGATTTTTCTTGAAAACGTTGTTACACTGTTGGAAGGAATAGAAAACGGAGGAACGGTATCGTGACTATACGAAATTGGATAAAATTCTTTTTTAATGCATTACTTATTGGAGGAATTGTAACGGCGGTCGCTGGATTGATTGTCCGTTGGGAATTCTTTTCATCATATTTGGCAGACGGTGAAATCATGTCGTTCCTAGGTGCACTCCTTTGGATGGTTTTCCTTGGATTCACAATGAGCGTTGTTGCTCAAATGGGCTTTTTTGCATATTTAACAGTCCATCAATTCGGCGTGAATATATTTAAAACACTTACGCTATGGAATTGGGTCCAACTTTTAATCATTGCCATAGTTCTGTTCGATCTTATTTTTTTCAGATTCCGTTTAACATCGGAAGATACGGGTAGAACAATGCTTTACATTGGTTTGCTCGTTTCACTTATCGTCGTTGCAAGTGTTACTGCGTATTTCAAAGCGAAATGGACGAAAAAACATACACTTGTGTCCGCCTTATTTTTCATGATTGTTATTACAACCCTTGAATGGTTGCCGGCGTTAATGGTTCGGTCTGGAAATATTGATTCATGGGTGACAATACTATTATTCCCACTTCTCGCTGTGAATGCCTACCAAATTTTGATGCTTCCGAAGTACAACACACAGTCGGATGAAGATAAAAAAAGATTGGATGAACGAAGAGCGGCTCGTAAGGCAGAAACTAAAGTAGCGAAGAAAAAGTAAAAAAGAGCACAGTCTACCCCTATTTTTTAGGTGGGCAGTGCTCTTTTTTTAGGATTCCTTTGTCATTCGGGTATTTTCTTTGTCTTTACTGTTACGCCGAACAACACATCTTCCAGTGGTTTAAATGTTCGACCATCTGCCAACTTCTTCAGTTCAGTAAGAACAATCCGGTTTTCACGGTGATGCGGAACGGAAATAATTTCTCCTTCCACGATAGGTGGCGTCTCTCCTCCGATATAAACAACGGTAGAACCGAGCGCATTAACTTCTGCTTCCCATAGCGCCCTTTGTAGCGTAAGCGGAAATTGCTCATCCGCAGTACGAAACCATAGCGGTTTTTTTTTAAAAAGTTTTTCAAAGCGTTTGACCTGGTCCATAAACAGGGGCGTATTTTGTTCGTAAGTCGCACCTTCACTGCCAAGAAGACCAACCGGGATGTTTTTTTTCTTAATAAGTTTTATGGTTTCAGGAAATCGTCCCGCCCAATCCATGTCTATAAAGAGCAGGGGATAAGGTGATTCAATGCCCCGAATCCATTGTTCTACTTCATCGTCCCCAAAGGAGATATTCACCGTCAACGTAGATCCACTCGTACCGCGAACAATGGTAGCAGGCTCCTCCGTTAAGCGAAACACCGAAGTGAGTGATGCTTTTTCAGGAAGGGCTGGAAGTAAAAGAAACAATCCGAAACAAGTGAAGAGAATAATAATGTATTTCTTACGCATATGTTGTCCCCTTTGTGCACAATATAGATTAGCTTATGAAATAAGTTTGACTGATATGCAGAGTGCATGGTATTATATAAAAGTCGTTGTCGGGAAATGAAAAATATAAATAAGTATTGCAAAGTATTTTATTCTTGTTATAATGGAACTTGTCGTAAACGAAGTAAAAGTAAATAAGTATTATTCCGCAGTAGCTCAGAGGTAGAGCAATCGGCTGTTAACCGATCGGTCGTAGGTTCGACTCCTACCTGCGGAGCCATATTGCTTCCATAGCTCAGTAGGTAGAGTGCTTCCATGGTAAGGAAGAGGTCACCGGTTCGAATCCGGTTGGAAGCTCCAGAGAAACGGTAACAGCTAACAAAGAAATTGGCTGTTTCAACCATACTTTAATGACGGCCCCTTGGTCAAGCGGTTAAGACACCGCCCTTTCACGGCGGTATCACGGGTTCGAATCCCGTAGGGGTCATTCTGATTTCAAAATACACTCCGTGTTTTGGAAACAGTTATACTTATTGAATTCTGCACAAAAAATCTATGATGTATTGAATAGCGAATTTTGTTCAGAATAAAGAAGATAAGTGTAAGTGGATACATATTTAATTGCAGAGATAAGATTATCTTTTATCTTTAACTCGGTGGGGTAGCGAAGTGGCTAAACGCGGCGGACTGTAAATCCGCTCCCTCAGGGTTCGGCGGTTCGAATCCGTCCCCCACCACCAAATTTTTTTCGAAACGACCTTGTTTTGAAGATAATTATCTAAAATGAGTTTAAACAGAATGTGTTTTGTTTTGAAAATAGTTGTTTGAAAATCGCTTTATCAGAAGAGCTTTCCTTATTTCAACTTTGGGGTATAGCCAAGCGGTAAGGCAACGGACTTTGACTCCGTCATCGTTGGTTCGAATCCAGCTACCCCAGCCATTTTTTCTTTACCAAACCATGTTTTTTACAATAAGTTTGACTAAGCCCTTTTCTACAAAACGAAAAGGGCTTTTTTGTTTGGAAAATTGGTTTTCTGACATATATATGGGTTGTACAATAAAGAATCCTCTTACCGACGCTCGGCGCTTGGGGATGTCTCCCGCAATAAGTCAGACAGAAGGGCGCTGTCAGTCTTATTGCTTCGGTTACCCCAGTGAGGCGTTCGCTAGAGACTATATAGAATCTATTCTAAATGATCGCCTCGCGACGCTGATTGATCACCTCACGAGATAAATGATCGCCTCGCGACGCTGATTGATCGCTTCATGAGATAAATGAGCGCCTTGCTACTCTGATTGATCGCTTCACGAGATAAATGATCGCCTCGCGACGCTGATTGATCACCTCACGAGATAAATGATCGCCTCGCGACGCTGATTGATCGCTTCATGAGATAAATGAGCGCCTTGCT
>NZ_UXAV01000013.1 GCF_900609045.1 Filibacter tadaridae | reverse complement strand
TTAAAAGAATGTATTTCAATCCTTCGTTAATGACAATTTGTATTTCTCCGCTCCAACAAAAGTTGGATGCTCAGAAATGTTTTGCGCGAGTACACTTGGCACTCTCGCTGTATTTCATTGACGTTTTGCTGTTCAGTTTTCAAGGTTCATATTGTGTCCCTCGTTGGCGACATACATAAGATTACAACATCCAGATGCACATGTCAACACTTTTAATAAACCTTTTTATAAAAACACCGCAAAAGCACATAACGCCGCGAATCCAGGGATACCTAAAACTGCGAGCAATAACCCGGAAGCAATGTTTATGGGTACATAAATACCAATGAATCCTCCAGCGACATTCATAGCGAATAACACAAGGAATGCAAATGCCAATCGAAACCAATACACCGATAGTCTTTCCGAAGCTTTCTGAATCTGTTTCTTGTTCATCATTAGTAATAGAAGAAGAACTGTTCCAATTACAAGAATGCTGATAATTTCCACGGGTAACGCCCCTTTCAAACGATTAATCCATTCTATGCGGTTCCCGTGAAAATATATCAATCCTTGCCAAGCTTGCGGATCTTCGCTTCTTTAAACAGGTAAAAATGTTTGCTTTCAGCAATCTTCCTACGGACGAGTATCTCTTGATCGTAGTCATGGAGGTGTCTTTCGATTCCTTTTGCTTTTTCCCAATCCTCTTTCGTTTCGACCATTAACGAACGAAGACGTTCATCAAACTCTTTTTTAAGCTTTGCTTTTCTACCAAACATGCATTGCGCCCCCCTACAACTCCCGACGTCCTTCCAGCGCCTTCGACAATGTCACTTCATCTGCGTATTCAAGGTCTCCACCAACCGGCAGTCCGTGCGCAATCCTTGTAGTTCGAATTCCCGAAGGTCTCACGAGTCTTGAAATATACATCGCTGTTGCTTCCCCTTCAATTGTCGGATTCGTGGCGAGAATCAATTCCACCACTTCTTCGTCTTGAAGACGAGTTAGTAAGGATGGAACATTTATATCTTCGGGTCCTATTCCATCCATCGGAGAAATTGCTCCATGAAGAACATGATAGAGTCCGTTGTAATCTCTCATCTTCTCCAACGCTATGACGTCTTTGGGATCCTGAACAACACAAATCGTCGTACCATCCCGTTGTTTATCTTGGCAAATATGACATGGGTCGATATCCGTAATGTGCCCGCAAACCGAACAAAAACGGAGATTCCTTTTCGCGTCAACAAGCGCTTTCGCAAAATCCAACACGGTATCTTCTTTCATACTTAAGACGAAAAATGCCAGTCGACCGGCCGTTTTCGGGCCGATGCCTGGCAGTTTCATAAAGCTATCAATTAGCTTTGAAATTGGTTCGGGATAGTGCATTGTTTTTCCTCCTAGAACATTCCGGGAAGGTTCAATCCTTTCGTGAATTGTCCCATCGTGGAGTTCGTCAATTCTTCTGCCTTAGCCATTGCATCATTCGTTGCGATAACAACAAGATCCTGCAGCATTTCAACATCTTCAGGGTCTATTACAGAAGGGTCCATAACAACCTCGAGTACTTGCTTATCTCCGGAAACGACCACTTTCACCATTCCGCCACCCGCTGTACCCTCAAGACGCTTTTCGCCAAGTTCTTCTTGAGCCTCAGCCATTTTCTTTTGCATTTTCTGCATTTGTTTCATCATACCTTGCATATTTCCATTTCCCATACCACGCATAGTTATTTCCTCCTCAAATTTTTAATCGTCATAGACGGTTATGAAATCCTTGCCGAAAATCTTTTCTGCCTCTGTTACGAGTACATCCACATTTTCCTGTTCAGCTTCCTTTACGAAAGAAAGTGTTTCTTCTGCGACCCCTTCTACATCAGATGGTCGGGGGTCCTGCTGTTTAGCCAATCCATTTTTCTGTATGAAGTCTTCCCTAACCTTTAACCAGGCCTGTTCCGGAACGTAAATCACTTCATAAGCCTTACCGGTTCGGGAACGCAAGGCTTCTGACAGACCAGATTTAAGCGATGGATTTTCAGATGCCATAAGGCAATGGATTTCATATTTGAATTTTAACACAAAAGCTTTCTCCGATGCGGCAACTGGTTCTGTTTCTTCAAGAAGGGCAGCGTGGGATTTTTGCATTGTTCTCATCATACCCGCCCACTCTTCGCGAATCGTATGAATATCTTGTTTTGTAGCAAATTTTAATGTTTCATGTATCTTCCCAGTCGGGACTTTGAAAGATTGCGATGACTTCGAAGCATTCTTACGAGGTTGTGTAGTACGTTCTGCAGCCGACTGCACTCCAACACCATTCACGACCTGTTGTTGCAACTGTACAATCATTTGCTCAAGCTCCGCTACTTTCTGCATAAACCCTGAGTCAGCCGTTTGCACATTACCTTCTCTTCGCGTGTGACTACCCTCAATGTGGATCATCTTCAAGACTGCTGATTCGATATAGACCTTCGCATGATTGGAGAACCGCATTTCTTGCTGCGTTTTCGCAAGTATATCAATATAAGCATACAAAGTATCAGGTTCGAATGCTTTCGCCATTTCTACAAACCGTTCATCACTTGAAATGAGTTCAAGAAGACCCCGCAGGTCCGGGGCTGTTCGTAGAAGTAGGAGATCCCTGAAGAACGTTATTAGGTCTTCAGCAAGCCTGGAAACGTCCTTACCCTCTGCAATGAGTTGATCTAAAAGTGATAACGCCGTACCAGCATCTTTTCCAAGTAACGCCTCTGCCAAATGATGGAATGTATCTTCACCTATTGAACCTGTAACAAGAAGAGCGTCTTCAACCGTCAGCTTATCCCCACTGAAAGATACGACTTGGTCAAGCATACTGAGTGCGTCACGCATACCGCCTGAAGCCGCTTGAGCGATAACTTTTAACGCACCTTCGTCAGAATTAATACCCGCATCGGCAAGCACCACTTTCATTCGGTCTATAATATCAATCGGTGTAATCGGTTTGAAGTCGAAACGCTGACATCTCGAAATGATTGTAAGCGGCAACTTATGCGGTTCGGTCGTTGCTAATATAAAGACAGCGTGTGGCGGTGGCTCCTCAAGCGTTTTCAACAATGCATTGAACGCCGAATTAGATAACATATGCACCTCATCGATGATATACACCTTGAAGCGCGCACTCGACGGTGCAAAACGTACTTTTTCAATGATGTCACGCATTTCCTCAACTCGGGAATTCGACGCCGCATCAAATTCGATGACATCCGTATTTGAACCCTCCGTAATGCTGAGACAAGCGGGGCATTCATTGCACGGTTCTTTTGCAGGTCCGTTTTCACAATTCAATGCTTTCGCAAAAACTTTTGCCGCACTTGTTTTCCCTGTGCCCCTTGGTCCTGAAAATAAATAAGCATGTGTCGTCTTATTATGAAGAAGGGCGTTTTGAAGTGTTTGTTTGACATGTTGCTGCCCCGACATCTCAGCAAATGACTGAGGTCGGTATACACGATAAAAAGCTTGATACACCAACAGTTCCCACTCCTTTTGACGCAATGCGTTAATGTTTCCAGTATAGCACAAAGCTCCTCCAGAAACCTTTTCTAAGCAATAAAAAAACTCGCCCAATTAAGAGCGAGTTGAATGATAATATTAATGCCGTGCACCTTTCTCCGACAGCCATACATAAGCGTTACTCCTGTCGCCAGCTCGGTCTAGGCGACCCCGCGGCACATGAGAAATTCCACTTAATGCTGCTTCCTTCCGGATCTGACATGGTTCATGGATTCCCATTGCGCGGGACCCAAACGTCAACACTACGTGCAAGAGGCAGGCCCTACAATATGGACAACCTCGGAAAGGGATTCAGTCTTGCTAGAGCGGATTGCAAGTTACAGGACACCGCTATCTCCCCACCTAGCACGGCACTTATTAGTATACCCATTTTGGTAGATTAAATCAAATGAAAAGATGTGAACAAACTTTTCCCACAAAACTGTTGACATCTAAATCTATACGTGATAAATTATATTCTGTTGACACGGAGGAATACCCAAGCCTGGCTGAAGGGATCGGTCTTGAAAACCGACAGGGGAGTCAAATCCCGCGGGGGTTCGAATCCCTCTTCCTCCTCCATTTTTAAACTTAAACTAAATTTAATTATACAAGTAGTAAAGGCAGCGAATTCGCTGCCTTTTTTTATTTTCATTAATTAACTCTTGCACCGAGGATAGAAGGGCTAACCGCTATCGCTGTGTAGTATGGAAATGCTACCGCTAAAGTTTTTGCTAAGTTAGCTTGATCACCCTGTTTCACGGCGATGAACAAGGAAGGACCGGCTCCACTAATTGTCATCCCATACGCGCCTAGGTCTTTGCACTTTTTCCGTATAGCATCAAACTCCTGAAACAACTGCTTACGGTATGCTTCATGGAATATATCCTTTTCCATCATCCAACCTGCCGTCTCCCAATCGTCTTGTGCAATTGCGGCAGTCATCACGCTGCTTGCTGCACTACCAAGTACCCCTTCCGCGTGATCCAACTTTGCAGGGAGAAGCCCTCTCGATTCTTCTGTCCGTAGTGCGTTTGGTGGTACGAGTATAACCGCACCGATATTTGGCTCCTTAATATGAATGACATCGATATCTTCTCCATTGAAGTAAGATACCGTGACACCCCCAAGTAATGCAGCCGACACATTATCTGCATGGCCTTCCGATTCGCTGCCGATCTTCACTTTTTCTTTCAATGAAAGTTTCAACTCCAGCAGATGATCTGCAATTACAATACCCGCTGCAATTGCAGTTGCACTGCTGCCAAGTCCTTTACCTAACGGGATATCCGTTTTTACAGTAAGTTGAAGAGGGGGAGATATCTGTTTGTACCGAGCGGCGACATCCAGTATTGTTTTCACAATCAAATTTTCTTCCCCGACAGGTAAACTTTTATATTCATCACCTTCATTGATGACTTTCCACTCTTCCGCCGGCAATACATCAACCGTCATATACAAAGACAGTGCCAGACCGATGCTGTCGAAACCAGGACCAAGATTTGCAGTAGTCGCAGGAACGACAACCGAAAAACCATCCCTTCCCATTAAATGCTTCCCACTTTCAAACTGCCAAGAAAGGCATCAAAATGTTCTCTGGATAGAAGAGGCTTGTCTTCATTCACTAAAATAGCCGTCTCGGGATCTTTCAAACCATTCCCCGTTAAGACGCCGACGACTGTTGAACCTTTCGCCAATAGCCCTGCGTCCAATCGTTTCTTAATACCCGCGACTGTTGCACAAGATGCTGGTTCTGCGAAGATTCCTTCTGATGAGGCAAGAAGGCTATAAGCTTCCAAGATTTCTTTATCTGTTACTGATAAAATAGCTCCATTTGACTCTGCAAGTGCATTCTTTGCCAAGCCCCAACTTGCAGGATTACCGATTCGGATAGCTGTTGCGACCGTTTCCGGTTCTTCAAACACACGATCATAGACGATTGGAGCCGCCCCATCTGCTTGTACGCCAAGTAATACGGGCAATGTCGTACCTTTACGCTCTGCGTATTCTTTGAAACCTTTCCAGGCAGCGGAAATATTCCCGGCGTTACCGACAGGCAGCGCAAAAATATCAGGTACTTTGCCAAGTTGTTCAATCGTTTCAAACGCGATTGTCTTTTGCCCTTCCAAACGATAAGGATTAACGGAGTTCACAAGAGCAACCTTGTCCTGTGCGACTTCCCGCACCATGTTAAGTGCTTCGTCGAAGTTCCCTTCAATGGCAACAATCTCCGCTCCGTACATCTTCGCTTGTGCTAACTTCCCAAGTGCAATTCTTCCATCGGGAATGACAACGATTGTTCGCATGCCTGCACGGGCTCCATATGCCGCCGCTGATGCGGATGTATTCCCTGTCGATGCACAGATAAGAACCGATTTGCCTTCTTCTTTCGCTTTTGCAACCGCCATTACCATCCCGCGATCTTTAAAAGAGCCCGTTGGATTCGTTCCCTCTGTTTTAACATATAGATTGATACCCCACTCCTTTGACAAATTCGTTAAGTGAATGAGTGGTGTATTCCCTTCTTGTAACGTCAACTGGGGTGTTTCTTCCGATACCGGCAACCATTCTTTATATTCGTCAATCAATCCATTCCATCTTTTCATCATTCTTCCCCCTCCACACGGTAGTGACTCAATACACTGACCACCTCAGACGTCTCATTCAACTCATTGACAATATTGAGATGCTGCTGTCGTGACATTTGATGCGTGATGAAAATAAGTTCAGCCCCCTCTCCATCCTTACGTGGATGTTGGACGACGGATGCCAGACTTGCTCCATGTTCACTGTAAATAGCCGTTAGTTTTGATAAAACACCCACTTCGTCTTTCACAAAAATGCGGTGGAAATAACGTGAGAACCGGTTGCTATCACTTTTCACCTTTCGCTCAAATTGCGGTGCATGAAGTCTTTTACCATTTACACCAAGAAGTAGGTTGCGGCATGCTGCAATAATATCTCCCGTGACAGATGTTGCCGTTGGTAATGATCCTGCACCCGGACCGTAAAACATCGTTTCCCCAACTGTATCACCGTAAATGTATACCGCATTGTATTCGTTATTCACCGATGCAAGCGGGTGTGAATTCAGGAAAAATACAGGTTCAACCGCCACTTCAATACCGTCTACATCTTTTTTTGCGGACCCTGCAAGTTTCACCGTATAGCCAAACCATGCTGCAAGCTCCAGATCACCATCCTGAATCTCCTTTAAGCCTCTAACGAGTACATCTTCGAGACGCACTTCCATCGAGAATGATAGAGAAGCCAAAATAACCATCTTTCGAGCTGCATCGATTCCATCCACGTCCGCTGACGGATCAGCCTCCGCGAAACCAAGTTCTGTTGCTTCTGCCAATGCATCTTCATAGGACATATTTTCATGTTTCATTTTCGTTAAGATGAAATTCGTCGTCCCGTTTACAATGCCTGTCAATGCACGGATTCGATCGGAAGCCAGTCCATCTTCAAGCGTCCGTATCAATGGAATACCTCCGCCTACACTCGCCTCATAGAACAAATCACATTTGTTTTCATCAGCCAGTTTCAACAATTCCATACCATACTCTGCCATAACGTCCTTATTCGCTGTTACTACACCTTTGCCTGCTCGTAATGAGCGTTCAATAGCATCCTTCGCTTCACTTGTTCCGCCTATTACTTCCACGATTAAGTCGATTGAAGGGTCATTAATCACGTCATTCAAATTGTTCGTGAAGACGTCAGATGCAAACTCTGTTCCTCTCTGCTTATCTATATGTTTAACAAGTACTTTTTTAATAGTCACGGGTACACCTAGCTTGTGGCGAAGATCCTCTTGGTGATTTTGTAGAATTTTTGCAACCCCACTACCTACAACCCCGAAACCTAATAATCCAATAGTAATCTGATTTTTCATTTGACGACTCCCCTAACTATATGTACACTATGAAAAAACAATTGTTCTTTACATAAGGACATTATAGTTAAATATTCAAACAATAACAACCCCACGAGTCAATAAAGTTCAGGAAATACTAAAATACCTATACTTAATAGATTGGACTTGATGAAAATGAAAGTATGTAAATTTGGCGGAACATCGGTTGCCTCAGCTGAGCAAATCAAAAAAGTCATGCAAATCGTGACAGCAGATCCTTCCCGCAAGGTGATTGTTGTATCAGCGCCAGGAAAAAGGTTTGACGGAGATGAGAAAGTAACTGACTTATTAATTAGTCTCGCAGAAACAGCGCTAAACGGAGGAAACACGGATTACAAAGTAAATGCTGTAGTCGATCGTTATCGAATGATTGCATACGGTCTTGGGCTGTCAGAAGATATTGTTCGTATTATCGAAAGTGATTTAACGAGTCGTCTTTCCAACAACCAAACTGATTCATCCCTATTCATGGATTGCATGAAAGCGGCCGGTGAAGACAATAGTGCCAAATTGGTGGCCGCCTATTTTACATCCATTGGACTTCAAGCCCAATACGTCTGCCCGAAAGAGGCCGGTCTACTTGTAAACAAACGACCTGAACGTGTACGTGCACTGCCTAAAGGTAACGAACGACTCGCACAACTACGTCACATGCCTGGCATCATCGTATTTCCCGGTTTTTTTGGCTACACGGAAGACGGAATACTGCGTACATTTAATCGGGGGGGCTCTGATATCACCGGATCCCTTCTTGCGGCGGCGACCGATGCAGAGCTGTATGAAAACTTTACGGATGTCGACTCCGTTTTTGCAGCAAACCCGACTGTCGTGGACAATCCCGTCGCCATCGGAAAGATGACCTATCGGGAAATGCGAGAACTGGCCTATGCAGGATTCTCGGTCTTCCACGACGAGGCACTTATGCCTGCATTCCAGCGGTCTGTTCCTGTATGTATTAAAAACACAAATAACCCGGAAGCACCCGGAACACTTATTGTTACTGAACGAAATCACTTTGCACAGCCGGTAATCGGCATTGCTGCAGATAGTGGATTCTCTACACTGTTTGTCGATAAGTATTTAATGAACCAGGAAATCGGTTTCGGAAGAAAGTTATTGCAAATCTTAGAAGAAGAAGAAATTCCATTTGAACATACGCCTTCCGGTATTGATAACTTATCCGTCATTATTCGAAGTAAATTCATCGATGCGGATAAGGAAGCACGTATCATTAGTCGAGTGAAAGAGGAGCTGAATGCAGATGACGTACATATGCATTCTAATTACTCCATGATTGTCCTTGTCGGTGAAGGAATGCGCCACTCCACTGGTCTTGCTGCACGTGCCGCCTCTGCAATTGCACGCACAGGTGCTAGCATCCAAATGATTAACCAGGGGTCTTCCGAAGTGAGTCTTGTCTTTGGCGTCCTTAAAGAAGACGAAACAAAAATTTTGAAAGAACTATACAAGGAATTCTTTTCAACCGTTCCTGTTTATTCTTAAAGTAAAAACGACACACTCCTTTTTAGAGTGTGTCGTTTTTATTTCATTTTCTCAACATGGTTGTCTGTTCAAGCAAATGACCGATACGTTCGATGATTGACTCCACTTCATGCGGTCTGCCAATAAGGTCATAGTCATTAATATCAAGACGTAGTACAGGACACGCACTGAATGATTCAATCCATGTCTCATAGCGCCCATACATCTCTTCCCAGTACGAAATTGGAGTTTCCTGTTCCATTGGCCGTCCACGCTCTTGTACGCGTGAAATAATGCCATCCAATGGTCCCTCCAAGTAAATCAGTAAATCAGGATGTGGGAAATAAGGCGTCATGACCATCGCTTCAAACAAATTCGTATAGGTTTCATAGTCGACTGGATCCATTGTTCCTTCTTCTTTATGCATTCTTGCAAATATACCGGTGTCTTCATAGATTGAACGGTCTTGAACGAAGCCGCCCCCGTATTCGAACATTCGTTTTTGTTCTTTGAAACGCTCGGCAAGAAAATAGATTTGCAAGTGGAAGCTCCACTTTTCAAAGTCATTGTAAAAGCGGTCAAGATATGGATTTTGGTCGACATTTTCAAATGATGTTCTAAAATCCAATGCATTCGCAAGTGCCTTCGTCATTGTAGATTTCCCGACACCGACCGTACCTGCTATCGTAATGACTGCACTTTGCGGGATGCCATATTTTTCACGTAAATTCATGCGTATTAACTCCTTTTTATATCGTTGCATCGACTTTCTGTAAAATGAATTGCAAATCCCCTTCATTGTTTACAAAATCAATTTCGTCCCCGTTGAAACGGAGTACAGGTATTTCAGGATGTGCATGTTCAAAGGAAGTGATGAATGTTTCGTAATCCTCGGCAAGCTGTTGCAAATAGGAAGGATCCATGTTTTTTTCGAAATCACGTCCACGCATATCAATACGTTTCGTAAGCGTTTCCAGGCCCGCATGAAGATAGATGATGACATTCGGTACAGGCATGTCCGTTGTTAGGATTTTATAGATTTCTTCGTATTTTGTATACTCCTGGGCACTGAGTGTCCGCTTTGCAAAAATAAGGTTTTTGAAGATATGATAATCGGCGACAACGGGTACTTGTTCTTCCCTAATCTCGTTTTTAATATCGCTTAGCTGTTTGTAACGGTTACAAAGAAAAAACATTTCGGTTTGGAAGCTCCATTCCTCGATGTTAGCGTAAAATTTATTTAGAAACGGATTTTCATCCACGATTTCTTTTAAAAGATGGAATTGTTGGGTTTCTGCAATCGCTTTGGAAAGTGATGTTTTCCCCACACCAATCGGGCCTTCCACCGTTATGAACGGGACTGACATGTAAAGCCCTCCTTCAGATCTTATTGTATAGTGCTCCTTATTTTATCACACGCGGAAATTGAAGAACAGTAGCAATAGCATGTTTCCACGTGGAACAATTTGTACTGAAAAATGCTACACTTATAGATAGGGAGAGATGATAATGGATGCTTTTGAAAAAAATCGTATGTATATGCAGTTGGCAATTGACGAAGCGATGAAAGCTGAAGCACTCGGTGAAGTCCCGATCGGTGCAATCATCGTCCATGACGATAAAGTGATTGCACGCGCACATAATTTACGGGAAACGTCACAAAATGCAGTTACCCATGCAGAGTTATCCGCTATTCAGGACGCATGCAAAGAAGTCGGAAGTTGGAGACTCGAAGACACAACTTTGTACGTCACGCTTGAACCGTGTCCGATGTGCGCCGGTGCAATTCTTCAATCACGGATTCCACGCGTCGTCTACGGAGCACGAGATTTAAAAGGCGGCTGCGTCGATTCACTGTACCGGTTATTGAATGATCCTCGTTTCAATCATGAATGTCATGTAACTGAAGGCGTGCTAGCAGAAGAATGCGGGGAAATGCTCACTGCATTTTTCAGGGCCATTCGTGAACGGAAAAAAGAGAACAAAAAAAACAATCGTGCCTGACGTTTCATAACGTTTGGCACGATTGTTCATTATAAAGTGATTCGTTCTTTGCCGCCCATATATGGACGAAGCACTTCAGGAATTACGACTGATCCATCCTCTTGTTGATAATTTTCGAGAATTGCTGCCACCGTACGACCGATTGCTAGACCACTACCGTTTAAAGTATGGACATATTCCGGTTTTCCATTCGCTTCGCGGCGGAAACGTATTTGTGCACGACGCGCCTGGAAGTCTTCGAAATTTGAACAAGAAGAAATTTCACGGTACATTTCTTGTGTCGGAATCCATACTTCAAGGTCATATTTCTTTGCTGCTGTAAATCCAAGATCCGCTGTACACATTTTCAATACACGATAGGGAAGTTTCAATAATTGCAGCACTTTTTCTGCATGCCCTGTCAACTTTTCAAGCTCATCATATGAATCTTCCGGCTTTACAAAGCGGACAAGTTCCACTTTGTTGAACTGATGCTGGCGGATCAAACCGCGTGTGTCTCGTCCCGCAGATCCTGCTTCTGAACGGAAGTTCGTGCTATATGCAGCAAACGCTGCTGGTAACTGTTCGCCATTTAGAATTTCCTCACGGTAAAAGTTTGTCACAGGCACTTCAGATGTCGGAATCAGGAAGTAATCCTCTTCATTCACCAAAAATGCATCTTCTTCGAACTTCGGTAGTTGACCTGTTCCCGTCAAGCTTGTCCGGTTCACTAAATATGGAGGTAGTATTTCTTCATAGCCATGCTCCTCGATATGGAGATCTAGCATGAAGTTGATCAATGCACGTTCTAGGCGTGCACCCAGTCCACGGTAAAAGACAAAGCGACTACCTGTCACTTTTGCAGCCCGTTCAAAGTCAAGAAGGTTCAAGTCTGTTCCGATTTCCCAGTGTGGTTTCGCTTCAAAGTTGAATTCAGGTTTTTGCCCCCATGTACGAACCTCGACGTTATCATCCTCGCTATCCCCAACCGGAACGCTTTCATGCGGGATGTTCGGGATGCGCATCATGATATAATTCAAGTCTTCTTCAATTTTGTTTAGTTCTTCGTCAAGGACTTTGATTTCATCCCCAACTTCCCGCATGCGCACAATGACGTCATCCGCGTTTTCCTTGTTACGTTTCATTTCCGCAACCTTTTGGGATGCTTCGTTCCGTTCTGCTTTTAACTGCTCAACTTTTGCAATCAATTCTCTCCGTTTTTCATCAAGGCCGCCAAACTTGTCAAAGTCTGCAAGGTTCTCCCCGCGTTTTGAAAGCTTTTCTTTGACTTTATCAAAATTGTTCCGTACTTTTTTGATATCCAACATTGTAAATTCCTCCTTAAACTTTAGACGATGATGGAAAGTATTCATCTGAAATGATTACATCCGGACAACAAAAAAAGCCCTCCATCCCCTATAAAAGGGACGAGAACTACCCGCGTTGCCACCCAAATTGACCGGACATTTATTATGACCAACCCACTCCATTGAAATAACGGTTCAAGTACCGGCATAGGTCTAAACGATTCGTTTCAGCCCAGCAACTCAAGGACGGATTCACAAGTGTTTTTATCGGCTTGCACCAACCGCCGACTCTCTTTGAAAAAACATTCCTGCTACTACTTCCCATCATCGTCTCGTGTTTGAAATTAGTATTACCTTACTATATAGACGACTCTTTGGCAAGTCATTATAGTCGGTGTCAGTAAACGGGCGCCGGGCATGCAAAAAAAGCGGGAGATTTCTCACCCGCCGCTCATGTGCTAGTTACCAGCCACGTTCCGACATACGGTCACCTGCTGCTAGACCTGCAAGTTCCAATCCTTTCATCGGTGTTCCAATATCTTTGGAAAGTTCACCAATCAGACGATAGTCTTTGAAATTTTGTGTTGCTTGAACAATTGCACGTGCAAATTTTTCAGGGTTCTCTGATTTGAAGATGCCAGATCCAACGAATACGCCGTCTGCACCGAGTTCCATCATAAGCGCAGCATCTGCCGGAGTTGCTACACCACCTGCCGCATAATTCGTTACTGGGAGTCTGCCATGCTTTTTAATCGCAAGGAGAATTTCATATGGCGCACCTAGATTACGGGCTTCCGTCATGATTTCATCATCATTCATATGGACAAGTCTGTTCACTTGCGCATTTACTTTACGTAGGTGACGAACCGCTTCAACGATATTACCTGTTCCCGGTTCACCTTTCGTACGGAGCATCTGTGCCCCCTCGCCAAGACGACGTGCTGCTTCACCAAGATCACGCGCACCACAAACAAATGGAACATTATATGCGTTTTTCAACAAGTGGAACTCTTCATCTGCCGGTGTCAGCACTTCACTTTCGTCTATGTAGTCAACACCTAACGCTTCAAGGACACGTGCCTCGGATATATGCCCGATTCTCACTTTTGCCATAACGGGAATGGAAACCGCTCCTTGGACTTCCGTAATGATGCGTGGATCAGCCATGCGCGCTACACCGCCTGCTGCCCGTATATCTGAAGGAACACGTTCGAGTGCCATAACCGCAATTGCACCTGCTGCCTCAGCTATTTTTGCTTGCTCTGCATTAATAACATCCATGATGACGCCGCCGTATTGAAAACTCATTTTACCTTCCCCCTTTTCTTATTACTCAGTATAATAGAGAATGACCTTATTAAAATACTCAGTTTCATAACAATTGAAGAGGTCAGATGGAGTGAAGACAATGGAGATGCTATTCGTTCAGTTAAATAAAAAAGAAGATACACCTTTATATGAACAAATTTACAATCAGATCCAGTCGGACATTACGCAAGGCAAATTACCAGTGGGAATGAAACTTCCTTCTAAACGCAAACTTGGTGAATTTTTAAATGTCAGTCAGACGACCATTGAAGTAGCCTATGCGCAACTTATAGCCGAAGGGTTCATTTCCTCACAATCAAGAAAAGGTTTTTATGTACAAGCCATTGAAGAACTTGCCTATGCGGAACCCTTGGAGTCCATAAATAAATCCAAAAACCGTGAAGCAATGACCGTTTCGTTCGACTTCTCTCCGGGTATGATTGACACGGACTCATTCCCATTCACACAATGGCGAAAGCATGCAAAAAATGTTCTGGATGAATCCTCACAACATCTTCTTCTTCTCGGTCATCCACACGGTGACGTAGAGCTGCGGAAAGAGATTGCAAAGTATTTGTATCATTCACGTGGCGTCGATTGTACACCTGAACAAATTATCGTCGGCTCTGGTACAGAACAACTTATGCCACTCGTTATCCGTATTCTTGGTAAGGATGCTGTATATGCAATTGAAGATCCAGGTTATCCGCTAACACACCATGTCTTTTTACATAATAACCGTAAAGTAACACCGATAGCAGTTGATGGGGAAGGCATGGATGTAGCAAGCCTACAACGCTCAGGTGCGACTGTTGCATACGTTACACCTTCGCATCAATTTCCAACTGGTACCGTTTTGTCTGCGTCACGTAGAACCGCTCTACTAAACTGGGCATCAACACACGACAATCATTTTGTCATTGAAGATGATTATGATAGTGAATTTCGCTACGTAGGCCGTCCCATCCCTTCCCTGCATGGAATGGACAAAGGCGATAACGTTATCTATATCAGCACATTTTCAAAATCACTCATGCCTTCCCTGAGAATCGCCTATATGGTGTTACCTCCTGTATTGTTAGCTCGATATGCGAACGCGTTCATTCACTACTCGTCAACCGTCCCAAGGCTTGATCAGCACATTCTTGCCCACTTCATGGCGAACGGACACTTTTCGCGCCATCTCAATAGGATGCGGAAGATTTATAAACGGAAACTTCAAGTTTTAACGGAAGCACTTCAACCCTACGCACCTACTATTTCTTTTTCAGGCGATGAAGCAGGTATGCATATTATCATTACAGTTCAAACTAATGCGGACGAAGAAATGTTAATAAAAGCGGCAAGAGATGCCAATATCCTTATAACTGGACTAAATGGGTACAGGTCAACGCCTGTACAAGGAAGTGCATCTTTCCTCATTGGCTTTGCTGGGTTTTCCATTGAAGAAATCAGTAAAGCGGTGGACAGTCTTATGGAGTGTTGGAAAATAAGAAAAAACCACGACAATCTAAGAGTCTAAGTAAAAAGGCGATGGATCCATAAACGGATCCATCGCCTTTTATTAATTAAACAACCCTTTAACAAAACCAGTTGCACTATTCCAAATACTTACGAAGAAGTCACCGATTGCTCCCATCATCAATGAGAACCAACCTGCTTTTTCAACCGCTACAGACGTTACAACATCCGATCCCATATTACCTTCGTCAATGAAGCCATAATCGATTCCTTCTGATTTGACAAGATTCACATGGCCAACAACTGTTCCTTTTTTGATAGGTGCCTGTAGTGCACCATCCTTCAAACTGGATTCATCGATTGTAAGTTCAGGCTTGTACAAATCCTTTTCACTTGTTTTTATCATCATGTGAATAGGATCTTTCGCTTTAATTGAAACTGTTTTCTCTTTTCCTTTATTGACGTTAAGTGTTTTTTGATCTTTAAATGTATAGCCTGCAGGTGCAAACTCTACATCAGAGAATTGGCTAAATCCATAATCGAATAATGCACGAGTTGCATCGAATCGTGCTTTGTATGAACCGATACCTTTCGCATCAACCGCTTTCATAACAACGGCGATAATACGTTTACCGTCACGCTTTGCTGTTCCCGTAAAACAATGTCCAGCAAAATCGGTCGTACCTGTTTTCAAACCGTCAACGCCTTCGTATTCATATACGAAACCTGGGAGCATGAAATTCCAGTTGTCCATCTTAATCGCGTCTGTTGTTCCCTCGCGGAATACTTTTGAATTGATCGCAGTAGTTTCAAGTACTTCTGGATAATCTTTCAATAGACTGTATGCAAGCTTTGCAACCGACTTTGCAGGCATGACGTTTTCATCATTCTCACCAGTACCTTGTGGATGCATGCCTTGTAAACTAGAATTATTCAAACCTGTTGAATTGACAAACTTGTAGTCTTTCAAACCAAGTTCTTTTGCTTTGGCGTCCATCAACTTTAGAAACTCGGTCTCTGTCCCTGCAATCGTTTCTGCAATCGCAATCGTTGCCGCATTCGCTGAGTAGATTGCCAATGCTTCATACAATTCACGAATCGTGTAAACACCGTCTCTTCGAAGTGGGACATTACTTAACCGTCGATCTTGTGAAACGGCGTATGTGTAATCAGTCACCTTATATTCTTGATCCCAACTGACTTTCTTATCCTCAATTGCCTCAAAAAGAATATACTCTGTCATCATCTTCGTCATACTTGCTATTCCAAGTGGTGTTTCCGCATTTTCCTCATATAGTATTTTTCCACTATCAGCATCTATCAGAATTGCGCCCGCAACATGTATACCAAGCGTTGTGTCGGCATATGCCGGAACCGAGCCAAGAGTCATTATTAGTAGCAATGGCATTAATAATAACACGACCGATTTTCTCATTTTTTGTTTCACCCTTCTACCTCCGTTAATACTATTTCTTCATATCATTTTAGCATATATTTATTACTTCATGGGTCCTAATACAAAAAAGCACCTTTCCGCTCATATATAGACGCAGGAAAGGCGCTGAAGTTCCATTCATACAAATCTGAAACCCGATTATTGTATTATGAAATTGAATAGTTTGGTGCTTCTTTTGTAATCTGCACTTGGTGTGGATGACTTTCACGCAATCCAGCACCTGTCATACGGATGAATTGTGCATTTTCCCGTAGATCATGTAAATCCTTCGTTCCGCAATAACCCATTCCTGAACGTATTCCGCCAATTAGCTGATGAATTGTGTCTGCAAGGGCCCCCTTGTATGGAAGACGACCTTCGATTCCTTCAGGTACAAGCTTTTTAGCATCTTCTTGGAAATACCGATCTTTTGAACCACTTTCCATTGCAGACACAGACCCCATACCACGATATACTTTAAAACGACGTCCTTGGAAGATCTCTGTATGTCCAGGGCTTTCCGTTGTACCTGCAAGGAGACTACCAAGCATAACGACATGTCCACCTGCTGCAAGTGCTTTAACGATGTCACCTGAATACTTGATACCGCCATCCGCAATCATCGTCTTACCTTGTTTACGTGCCTCTGTGGCACATTCATAAATAGCTGTGATTTGCGGTACTCCGACACCGGCCACAACCCGTGTTGTACAAATAGATCCAGGTCCAATTCCTACTTTGACTACATCTGCACCAGCCTCATAGAGGGCACGTGCCCCTTCGGCAGTTGCAATATTCCCAGCAATTATATCAAGATCTGGATACTGTTTCCTAATCTCAGCAACAGTATCGAGAACACCTTTTGAATGTCCATGAGCCGTATCGATTACAATAACATCGACTTCTGCTTTCACAAGCTTATCTATACGCGTCATTGTATCAGACGTAACACCAACAGCAGCACCCACTAACAAACGACCTTGCTTGTCTTTTGCAGCATTTGGAAATTCAATCACTTTCTCGATGTCTTTGATTGTGATTAGGCCTTTCAAGATACCTGCCTCATCCACGATAGGAAGCTTTTCAATCTTATACTTTTGAAGAATCTTTTCAGCATCTTCTAATGTCGTTCCTACAGGTGCTGTTACAAGATTGTCCTTCGTCATTACATCACTGATAATAAGTGAATAGTCCTGGACAAACCGAAGATCACGGTTTGTCAGAATACCAATTAACTTTAGGTCCTCTGTATTATCAACAATTGGAACGCCTGAAATACGATACTTACCCATCAAATGTTCTGCGTCATAAACTTGGTGTTCAGGTGTTAAGAAGAAAGGATTTGTAATGACCCCATTTTCTGAGCGTTTAACAGTAACGACTTGCTCAGCTTGTTCTTCAATGCTCATGTTTTTATGAATAATCCCGAGTCCACCTTGACGAGCCATCGAAATTGCCATTTTGGATTCTGTTACTGTATCCATTCCTGCACTGATAACAGGAATATTTAACTTGATTTTATCCGTCAAGTTAACAGAAAGAGACACTTCCTTAGGTAACACTTCAGATGCTCCTGGCACTAGCAATACATCATCGAACGTAAGCCCTTCACGTGCAAATTTAGATTCCCACATTCCATTACGCCTCCCTATAAGTTTCACTTGAATATTATTAAAAGGTTATCAGCGAGCACAATAGCTGTCAAGGATGCAACGACAAGTAAAAGTATTCCTATAATTCACTGAACAATACATTCAATTACCTTTTTCATTTTAATGGGCGCTGTCTGCGGTGCAAAACGTTCTACAATATTTCCATCACGATCAATCACGAACTTCGTAAAGTTCCACTTGATCCCTTCGGTAATCATCCCTTTTTTCTGCGAGGTAAGATAAGAGAAAAGAGGTTCTATAGCATTGCCTTTTACATTTACTTTAGAGAACATTGGAAAAGTCACTCCATAGTTAAGTTCGCAAAACGCCATCGTCTGCCCCATTTCAGCGAACTCTTGGTTATTAAAGTTGTCAGAAGGAAAGCCCAAAATGACAAGCCCTTTTCCTTTGTATTCATCATATAGTTCTTGTAGTTCTTTGAATTGACTTGTAAATCCACATTTACTGGCGGTGTTCACGATGACAAGAGGTTTTCCTCTATAGTTGTCCATGGAATACTTATCACCGTCTGCTTTTTCGACTGTAAAGTCATATACAGTTGTCATGCAGAATCATCCCTTTCAGTTTTGCCTTTCTTCAACAGTAGGTTTTAATGAAAGGCATTACAAGCAAAATGGTTCTGGATTGTCTTTTTGAAATAAAAAGTTCCATTGTGTTCGCTACTGTACCAGAGGATGTCTCCTCCCATTGAATTCTAGACTGGTAATTCCATGAAACCCGCTTCGGTACTTCGTAGATACCTCACGCGATAAGCGAAGGTACTAAAAAGATTTGGTTTCGCTCAATCATCCTGCGGAAGCAATCAAAGGTGGTGTGTTTTCGCTCAATTCTAGCGCAGGTGCAATCAATGGCGATGAAGTTTCGATCAAACAACCCCCTGGCGTGATCAAATGCGAGTATGTTTCGATCAAACATCCCCCTGGCGCGATCAAATGCGAGTATGTTTCGATCAATTAAAATAGGTGCCAGTGGTCTAACACAAATCAGAATTGTGTTAGACCACTGGCACCCCACACGATATCCTACTCTCACAGGGTGAAATCCCCAACTACCATCGACGCATGTGCCTAACTTCCGTGTTCGAGCTACGAACGATGATGAGCGGCAGATTTCTTCGTCAGCTTCGGTCGTCCGGTTCTCGCGTATATCATACGCTCCGATCCTCCTCCCTTTGCTTCCTCGAACACCACCACTCCTCCCCTTTCTCACAGTCCATTGAACAAAGGCACCCTTCGGGTTTTTTATTTCTTGGCATTAAAAAAAGCCATTGCTTTTCAGCAATGACTTTCTTGGTGCCCGGCGACGTCCTACTCTCACAGGGGGAAACCCCCAACTACCATCGGCGCTGAAGAGCTTAACTTCCGTGT
>NZ_UXAV01000062.1 GCF_900609045.1 Filibacter tadaridae | reverse complement strand
CGTCTTTTCCTTTCTCCAGATTTCCTAAGGACATTATATCCGTCAGAACCTGGACAGGCAATACCATCAGTAAACGGACGTTTTTAGACAGCATTAACAACTCATACTAACTTGAAAGTTTCAACAATCATGTTAGTTTAAACAAACGTGAAAGTGTGAGTGGCTGGCGCGGTAAATTACATTTAATATTACACGGCTTAGTTCAACATTTCCCGAATCTCATTTACTTGCTCCAGCGTTAGTCAAGTAATCTCTGCAATTGTTTCAAGTGCTATGTTTCTCAAAATTAATTTCTTCGTGATATCTCTTTTTTCAAACTCTATTCCTTGTTCAATCCCTTGTTCTATTCCCTGTTCTATCCCTTTCTCCAACTCCAAATCAAAAGCATTCATAATTGTTGGGGAAGCATTTTCTTTATTGTACAGCTCCATTAGCTCCGTCTCCTTTCTAATCATTGGTCGAATTTCTTCAGATAACCGTTTTGTATACGCTTCCGGTAATTGTAACAAATAATCAATAAAATGAAAAACAGCTTGGACTGCGGTACGTGAGTATTTTTGATTGCGGATAAGTTCGCGCATTAGCTTTCTTTTGAAAAGATAGCGTTGGTGTGCTTCATCTTTCGTTTGATGCAGTGCTTTTGCTGCTAAAATAATTTTACTGAAAAGCTTATCCGACCGTTCGAGTTCCTCGTCAAAGAGTTGGTTTCATAGTGAATAGGGTGACGACTAGGTATTTTTTGTAATACGAATCCATTAATCCATTTATCTTCCCCATCAAAAAAACAGCATTCATTTCTGAACACCGGACCTTAAACTATTCTTATATCTCTATCCCACCAGCCATCAACTCCGTATGCTTCACCACTGTATCCACAGCTATCTTCTGCAAACCGGGTGGATAGCCGCACTTCTTCAGTAGCCTCCGAACAGTAACCCTCATCTTCGCTCCTGCCGAATCACGTAAATTCCAATCAATTCTAATGTTTGGTACCCGTGTAACGAATAATCATGATTGTTTAAACTTTCAGGATAGTTTCTTGCATAGATACTCAAAATAAAGCATTATTTGTAAAATTAACACCACATTAAAATTAACTGTACCTAATTATGTATTCATTTTTTCAAAGTATATACTAGTGTCGAATTCCTCTACTTCACATAAGATTGTCCGTGCATCTATACTATAAATGCAACAAAAAGGATACCCTTTATGAATGTTTATCCCTTTGTCGAATCGCAAATTTAGAAGTGAATTTGGAACATAAAATTGATTGTGTGTCATGATAAGCGACAAGCAGAAGATTTGTTTCCTACTCCTAATGGCCTTTTCGAAAGACAGATTTAAATAAACAGTACGTTCATCGATTATGCTAACCGTGCATAGGTACTCGTTTTTAACACCGCTTCGTGCTTGGTGATGGCCTCCCGCAATAAGCCCATCAGAAAAGTCGCTGTTGGTCTTATTGCTTCGGCTCACAATTGTAGCTCCTGCGCTGGATTTGTTTGTAGTAAAAGGTGCTATGTTATAAAGCGATTCAGAGCCTTTTATAAGATAGCACTTGATACTGTATATGAAACTAATCCAGATTCTCTTTACCTTATTTGATACTTGGGGTATTTTTTCTGAAATACCCCAAGTACACCTTCATCGTAAAACCGAGCTATTTCTCTTTCTTGATCAAAAGCCTTCGCAAGTATAGTTGGAGCTTCTCCATCTTTCGGAAAATAAGTCGGCATTATTTTTGACACTCTATTGTAAAGTAATTTTCCTATTCTCTGCGTTTCTTCTACATCTAATCGATACCATCCTTTAAACACGTACTCGTAACCGCCCAACTCACTTTTAACATGTGCAAACAAAGCTAATTCGTGACGCATTTTATGAAGACGTTTTTCCAAATACGCTTGGTTCTTAGCAGGATCAAAGTTAAACTCTGTAAAATGCTCGTCATCCGCTTCCAACTGATTATTCCATTCCCCATTTGGGTAAAACTTTAACCCTTTAATATCAATCTCACTTTGATACTTATGTCGTGCTCCACTATGTTGAAGACCATTATAACCAGCCCCAAAACAATTACAACAATCACTTATTGTTTTAAACACAGGATGATCATCGGCATCTATAAAACCGGCTCGTATATAGGTTATCGGGTCGTATTCCTCTTGAAGATTCCAAGGTACAAATCCATCTTTCGCAATCATCTTGTGGATTTCAGATACAATGAAATCCACTTGCTTATTAACCTCTACTATATTATCCGACACTGTTACTCGGAAAACTTCACATTCCAAAGCTTGTACAATATCGTTCTGACGTATCTTATCCTTTAGCAACATTTCTTCTGTCTGATGATAAGGTTCATCTATCTCTACAATAATACCAAACTGCGGAAAATAGATATCTGCCAGAGCATACCGCTTTGTTGCCAAATCTCGCAAAATATACTGCTGCGTAATCATCTTGACATCCACATTATTTATCAAATGCCAAATACGAGAAACCACATAATTCTCGTCATTCTTTTTATTTGTTTTAGATAGCTGTTTTTTAATGAATTGATACTTATCCAAGATAACCTCCTACTTTCCAAAATCTACATTTAATGACTGCTATTGGATTTGAAGTAATTGATTTCCGCCTTAAATCAGAGACACTTTATGTTATTGGCGGTAATGAACTTGAAAAATCTTTACCGACTTATCAATCGCATAATTTACTATTCCGTCCAATGAAAAAAGGTAATAAGACAACTGGTTTCAGACCGGCTTGGTTTGCAAAAATAAAAGCATAAAAGAAGAGTTGTCCATGAAAACTTATGGACAACTCTTTTCATCTATTCAAGATTAGCTAATTTCAGTAAGCCGTCTTTCAACACCTGCAATTCATGAAGTGTATACGTTGAACCTTTCCCCATCTTTTTATGATCCTCCGACCAATCTCGAATATCATATACGGGATCTCGACCATTCCAACTAATTAAGTTCAATTCCTTTTTCCATCCTTTGCTGCCTTCTGATAAAATCGCAATCGTTTCAACGATATCAAATTTGATTTCAGCCATAGTGATTACCCCCGTTTATCATATCCATTCTTACTAGCTGTGTCTGCTCAATACTCTACCTTTTCTTTAAATCCCTCATAACTATATGAAACACGATAAGCTACCTCCGACTGCAATGAAATTCATTTCTCCGCATTTTTGTGTGCGTACCTGTTCAACAAAAAACAACCAACAATTCAACCAATTATATAAATATTTGATAAAGATTAGACATTAACGCTTTTATCTCATAAATATGTAATTGTAGTGTATTGTCAGAGTAGTTTAACGGACAGGCACCTGAAATTAAAGTTATCTGCCACGACTCTACCTCCTCACTTTTAGTCATAAAAAAAGAACCCCTTTTCCGGGATTCTACTATTAAAATCTTAAATATGCTAATATCTTTTGATTTTTATTCATTTGAAGAATTTTAAAATCATTTTTCAAATAAAAATCATTAAGATAGGGAACATCACCATATTCTACACATACAATTCGTAATCCAACTAAATCATAAGCCAGCTCGCAATTCTCGAGTGCAAATTCTAAGATAGCATCGCCACTCACTTTACCCTTATAAAGGTCAGATCTCCCTAATTGAGCTATTAAAATAGAATTAAAGACATCTGTATTTTTATCTCCAGATAATTTCCTTCTTGATTCTTTAGAAACTTCGTCTACAATTTCAAAGGGTTTTACTAAAAGAGTAAAATATCCAATAATCTCATTATCGTTTTCATCATCCACAACTAGACTTGTACGAGTTAAAGCTCTTGTTTCATTTGGTATTGCTTTTTTGTGTAGAAATACTTGGACATCCTCATTCTTTTCACTTTGAAAAGATGACAAGTATTGATAAATTTCGGCCTCATCTTGAGATGCATCAATTAAACTTGATAAGCTAACTATTTGCATTTTCGAGAGTTTAATATTTTTGCTGCATTGGCAATTCTTTCTGATTTATTAAGCTTTATATCGTTAAAAGTATTTGTGTGTCTGATTTGAGTACGTGGGGACGAAATGATTTTTCGTGACGCTTCTTCATCAAGAGTAAACCGTTGAAAGATTGTTTCTGTAGCCATTTCAACATCCTCCTCATCACACATACTAATCACCTCACCTTAAAAAGGAGTAGTATTTAGTATATGCACTTCTTTTCTAAATTATAACATCAAATCACCATTTCTTCCACCGCGGAATGCTGCCCGATTAAGTCAAACATTTGTGGGCAGAAATTATTCACCTGATATTTGTAAGCGGATTCATGACTTAAGGGTTCTTCCATGTTGAGCCATAGCTAGTTTTTTAAAAATCCTTTTAATGCTTGTAATGCGTTGAATACCGGAAGACCTGTTTTTCCTTTTAGGTACTGAATATTACCTTTCGTTGCTTCTCCAACTGTACTTAATTGTGCGCGAACCTGTGCAATAAAAAACAACCAATAATTCAACCAATTGTATAAATATCTGATAAATAGTAGACATTAACCTTTTTTATCTCATAAATATGTAATTGTAGTGCATTGTCAGAATACTCTCGTGCGCAGGTACCCGAAATTTAACGTCGAAGTCTTTTGTATTGCCTTTTGGTTTTTATCCAAATGCCACATCCAATATCATCATTACTGTAAACCCCACCATTAAGCAGACCGATGCCAAATCTCTATTTCCATTTTCTTGAGAACCTGGAATAACCTCTTCTACTACTACAAATATCATCGCCCCTGCTGCAAAACTTAATGCAAATGGGAGGAGTGGTGTCATGAACGTAACCGCAAGTACTCCTATCACTGCTGAAATAGGCTCAACCATTCCTGAGAACTGCCCATATAAGAAGCTTTTTCGCCGAGACATCCCATCTCTTCGTAAAGGCATTGATACAGCTGTACCTTCGGGAAAGTTCTGAATTCCGATGCCAATCGCTAAAGCAATCGCCGCAGGCAAAGTAGCAGACGGAAAACCTGCGGCTACAGCACCAAAAGCAACTCCAATTGCAAGTCCTTCGGGTATGTTATGAAGTGTAATGGCAAGAACAAGAAGAGTGCTGCGTCGCTTATTTTCAGGATTTATTCCCTCTGCATCCTTCATTGAAGAAGTAGGATGCACGTGGGGAATGACCTTGTCAGCCATCCACAAGAAAAATCCACCTAGTAAAAACCCAGCAGCAGCCGGAAACCAGGATGGAAAAGGACCAGTTTCCGCCATTTCAATTGCAGGTGAAAGTAACGACCAAAAACTCGCCGCAATCATAACGCCCCCTGCAAAGCCTAACATTCCATCCATTAACTTTTGGTTGACCGTCTTAGTTGTAAATACTAAGGCTGCCCCAATTGCGGTCATTCCCCAGGTGAATAAGGTTGCTGTCAAGGCCTGCATTACCGGGCTTAGCGTTGCAAAAAAATCAATCATATTATTTCCCCACCTATATAAGTAATATTGACTGTTATTTACTGAGCCACTTTCTATTTCAATTATAGTGTTATTGTATGTCAAAATCTCGCCTGACGAAACATTTTTTTCAATTTAAACTACCGTTAACAGCATCCATTCTTCTAATTTACTAATAAAAGAAAAAGCGGGTGTACCTCATATAAAAAGGAAATATGCCTACATAATGATTAACAAAATGACAAAAAAAGAACGTCCGTTAAACTATCAATTTAGTTTGCGGACGTTCTTTGAATTGTGCGCGTACCTATGCAATAAAAAACAACGAACAATTCAACCAATTGTATAAATAATCGATAAATAGCAGACATTAACGATTTTATCTCATAAATATGTAATTGTAGTGTATTGTCGGAATAGTTTCATGCACAGGTACTCAAAATTGCATTTGTGACGACCAGGAGATCAAGCCTGGATTGTTTGTCATTTTTATGCTCGCCGCCTGCTTCGGTATTCGAAAACGATATGTCTTTAATACGGTCACGGCCTGTTCTTTGCAGAATTGCATTAAGAAATACAACGGTTATCTCCTTATTCTTTTCACTCCCGAATAGCTGCTTGAAAGCGTAATCTACCTTTAGATCCATCAGCTTTTCAAGGGGTATTCGTTTCAATACTTTCGTTCGCATGAATAATTTCACATCATTTTCAGTTATCTTCAGTATAGCACTTTTCGAATGAAAAAGAGAGCGACAACTACTGTTCCCTCGGCTTAGAACACTCTTGGATATGTATTATTTATCGTCCTTGTTTGGACTTTTAAGTTTGAATGTATACTTATGGCACCCTAGGCATTACATCTACGGAAAGTTGTTGGGGAATGGCTGTAGTGTCCGCAATCAGAAAGTTTGTCGTATCTATAGCCACCCGCACTATCATAGCCTGTGATGTTCAGCCACCCAAATTGCGGATGGCTTTTATTGTGCGCGTACCTGCGCAACAAAAAACAACCAACAATTCAACCAATTGTATAAACAATCGGTAAACAGGAGACATTAACGCTTTTATCTCTTAAATATGTAACTGTAGTGTATTGTCGGAATAGTTTCATACTTAGGTGCGCGAAATTAATCAGTTTGTTTTGTACCCTTTATATGAATTAAAAATACGATAATCAAACTAATTGTAAAACCAGCCAGTAACCACGAATAAAAACGAGGAAGATATTGAAATAGGAGCACAAACCAAGCGAAAAATAGTGAGGTCGGGCTAACGGCTTTAAGAAGACTATAAAAAGCCTTGACAACACCCACCTTATACAATGGTGTAGCCTCTAATAGTAAAATAAATGGGTTGAAAAAAGTTCCGAAAGCAAGGGGTACCACTACATATACTGGAATTCTTGCATTCATTCCAAACTCTAATAAATATATTAAACCAATTGAAAAAGCCTGCATAAAATAATCCACATGGGCGGACCTTAGCTTTCTGGGATTCGTAAAAAAACTTCTGACCTGGGGATTATTTAAATAGTAAATCCCCGCAATCGGCAGCGATAGAATGAGTCCCACCATAAAAATAAAGACCGACCAATGCAAAAGAAATATAGTCATTTTCCCACACCCCTAATTTCTCTTTGCCATAAAGAAATAACTTTCCCCTATTAAAAATCAATATAATAAGTTTCATTTTTGAACTAGAACTATCATTAAAGACTAGCGTTATTTTCCTACTACATTCTTTTTATACCAATGCTTACCGTGCCATCTTTGGTATGTCCAGGCGAAAGAAGGAATAGGTCCGCGCTTATGCAGCCAATACGCTTTCGGAACTTCCTGTATCGGTTCGGTTCTGCCGATCCTGACTTTTCCTGTGATGATTCCCTGTCCTTCTCGATGGTCACGAACGGCGACTATTTTGCCTTCACTGTCTACAATCATTGAACCGCCTTCGTAGTGACCCTTATAATTAAATGGCGTACAAGGTAACCGACAATCAATTGAACCAGTATGGGCGGCATGAATGATTGGAGCACCGACATATGTAGCAAAAGACCGGACCGATTCAAGTGCAGTGTGTTCGTTTTTTTCCTCCCAACGACTTGTAACAGACCCCGGTACCCAGGAAGGCACACTCCACCAGCAACTGCCCCCAACAATGACATCGACTTTCCCACGTAATCTTCTAGCCGTTTGGGAACGCATAAATTCCCAACATAATGCGGATCCAACTGTGTGATCAGGTGTTTCTATGATTCCATCATCTTGACCGCCAGCATAAAAGCAATTCTCCCACATCGTCGGAATATCTTTATCATGTCGACCTAACACACCTTCCGGGGATGCAAGAAAAAATGCGTTTCGGGTTCCATTGTTTTCATCACGCACGATAAATGAACCACCAACAAAAGCTTGATGTCTCTTTGCTAAGTCAAGTAATAAGTTGAGTGCTTTCCCATCTGAAGGTTGAATTGCTCCAGTGATTCGGGGATCAAAAGCCATTCCAGTTGTAAAAAACTCGGGAAGAATAATCCACTTCGCATTTTGCTTTGCTGCTTCGTTCGCCATGTTTTCACATGCTGCTAAGTTAGCATGAAGATCGCCGACTTTTGCCTCTAACTGAATAGCAGCGACTTTAACCTCATCACGATTAGAATCGTTTAGCACAATACCATCACCTTTCTGAATTTACTGTATTATATAAAACTATAGATACCTAATGTTTAATAGTCAATTATATAGTTAGTACCCTGAAAAGATGTATGCTAGCTATTTTTAATGGTGTACGTACCTGTGCGATAAAAAACAACCAACAATTCAACGGATGCATAACAACTCAGCAAACATAAAAAAACAACACACGTACTTACCCAACTTCCAGCTCATAAATATGTAATTGTAGAGTACTGTATTGTCAGAACTTTGTCTTGCATAGGTATTTAAAATTCCGTTGTCTACTTTTTCGAATGGTTTGTCTATATAACAAGTGAAAGCATCTTTCGTCTGTGCACAAGGCGTCATGTGCTTTTTAAAAAACATGTTTGACACTACTTATCGAGTGGACAGGAATTTCATACAGAGGGGGAATCATGATGAATTTATTAATCGAAGAGTCACCGCTTCAGGTGCTTCCGTCGCTTGTGATGGAAGTGGGATTAAACGAGGCAATTGTACTCCAACAACTGTATTTTCTATCGCTCATCTCGACGGAAGTTCGGGATGGGCATAAGTGGGTTTACAAAACAGTTGACGAGTGGAAAAACGAAGAATTTCAGTTTTGGTCTGTTGATACGATCAAAAGAGCGATTCGTAGACTGGAAGATAGCGGTTATATCATTTCGACCGCTTCGTTAAATCGGACGAAAATGGACAAGACAAAATGTTACCGGATTAACTATGGAAAGCTGCACTGTTCGACGGTGCAAGATGATCCATCGACGATAGCATTATCAGCTCAAGAGGAAGTGCAAGATGCACCATCGACGACGGCAAAATCGGCCCAAGAGGAAGTGCAAAATGCTCCCTCTACAGAAGGCAAAATGCCCTTAGCAATAACCAAAGAGGTTAAGAGTATTAAGAAAGATATTGTCGAGAACAATCTCGACGTTGTGTCTGTCATTGATTATTTGAATAAAAATGCGAGAACACAATTCAAAGCGTCTTCGAAAGCGACAGCGCGAATAGTGAAGGGGCGTTTCAGTGACGGGTACACAGTGGCGGATTGCAAAAAGGTCATTGACACGAAAACGAATGACTGGCTGAATGATCCACATTGGCGGAAGTATTTACGCCCTTCCACGTTATTCAATGCGAGGAATTTTGGAAACCATTTGGAAGAATCAAGGGGTAACGTCTCTCCAGCAAGCAGTCCGCCTAAGCCACTGGAATTGAACTTTAGCGAGGGAGAGACGTAGAGGTTGGAGCGTTATGGGCGGATTTAAAAAAGTGTGTTAGTGGCGATGTTGACGGTACTATGCACCTTTTTTTCAAGCGCAAAGCGTTTATGCCTCTAAGACTGATCCACTCCTCCTGAAATTCCAATATCTTTCGATAGTGGATCATCCAAAAATACCTCCATATAAGTAATGTCACGCTTGTAAGTGTGCACATTACACAACAGAGGTAAGGAGTGGTAAACCCTTGGCTACATTTCTTGGCACTCAGTGGTAAAAAAGATGTCACTGGTGGTACATTTCATTGGCTGTAATCAAAAGGCACTCATAATAAATTTTACAAACCATGTATCCCTTTCCCCCTTTTCACTCTATATAGAGGATGAAAGGAGGTGATCACATGGCAGCGACAATCGAATTTCTACAGGCAAACGGCCGAGTTTACTTCGACGGCGGGATGACAGACGATGGCAAACCCGTCACTAAATCGAAGACGTACCGCAATGTAAAGGAAAATGTACAAGCGGATAAAGCGAAACTTCAATCAGTGGGGGTTCTCCTCATCCCCCACTGATTGTTAGTTGAGCCATTCGGGCTTTTACGGGCAGTTGATCCCCCACTAATTCTTCTTGATTCCACGAAGACTTGAAGTTGGGGATCTTACTGCCCGTTAATGCGGGATAACTTGTACAAAGCGCTGGAGCAACTTGCCCAGCTATCGGATCTTCCCTTCATCGGAGCGGAAATCGTGGAAACATCAAACGTGATTAACTAATCGGGGCACCATCCTAGCCCCGACAAGCCTAAGCGGCTCAAAGGGCTAGCGTTCCTAAAATCCAAACAATAAAAGGGAGGAATAAAAAATGGCAAAAACATTACAGATGAATTTCAACACAACAAGCGGTAAAAAGGTGACCCTGGCGGTGGATGAACCCCGTGTAGATTTGACGGCGGAAAGCGTAGCGGCGGCGATGCAAGAGATCATCGCTTCGGATGTATTCGAATGGAATGGCGCTGCACTAGCGGCGGCAACGGGAGCAAAGATTGTAGAACGAAATGTAACTGAACTTATAAAAGCTTAACTAGTAGCAATGACCGGTTCACCAGTTTTCGGACTGGGGCCGGTTTTTATGTGTAGTAAAGGATAAGTTTTTCAATCTGAAACAGTGTCTAGACTCCAGCGCCTAGAGGCTCGGAGGCCCACAGGATGTGGGTCACACAATGGGGAGCGATTGAACACGGCATCGCTCCTTGCCGCCGCAGGACGCGGCGCACCTAGGTTGTGTTCCTTAATTGTCAGCCCAGCCACACGGCAAAAGACGCTGCTTGGGCCTGCAGGACACAGGTCATGCAGTGGAGAGGGATTGAATTGCATCCCTCACTTGTTGCGACACGACGTCGCGAAGCGAACTTAGACTGTCTTCCCTTTGCTCGCCTTATGTCTGTCGTCCCTAACCAAGGCGCTTACGCATTTCTTGAGAGGAGGAAACGGGATGGAACAATGGATGAATCTTATACAGGACATCGGTTTCCCGATATTCGTATCATTCTATCTTTTGCACCGGCTCGAAACCAGGCTAGTTGCGATACATGATGTTTTGCTGACGTTGAAATAAACATTGTGAGAAATGCCTACGCGTGATTGGATTATGACAATTCAATGTTGTGAATAAATACACAAAAGAAAGGCAGCCAAATATTGTTTTGGCTGCCTTTCTTTTTTATTTAATACAGTTGTATTGTATTGTAGGAGTAGTTTCATGAACAGGTACCTAAAAATCAAGGCTTGTCCAATAAATATACCCAGCAGTTTGCAATTGTGCTAGACTGAGAACATCAGTTGCATTAAGCGTGTGGGCGGTTGACACTCCCAATGGTAGGCAGCCTAAGAACGCCGCGTCCTGCGGCAAAGGCTGCATGACTCACTTCCTGTGAGCCCGTGTTTATATATGATGGTAACTTATGAGGCAATGAATATGCTATTCCAAGCTTTTATAGCATTCGCAGCGATGGCAACAGCTATTATTGCATTGATTGTCTTCCTTACCAACGAAAAAAAGTAACCGACCATTACCTTAGACGAGGATCTCAATGGGGGTTACTCTTTTTTTATAACACCTTTTACTAAACCTGGTTAACCGCCCTTAAAGCGGAATGTAACTGTGAACCGCTGGACGTTTCCTAGACGTTCAGCTTTTCTTATTATAGAATGATTATATCACATCCATACATAGCGAACAAAATCGTGCGGAATGCATGATTGAGTCAAGTTTCTCTCGACGACCTAGAATTGATGCAGGTTTAGCACTACTATTTCATTAATTGTGTCCGTACCTGTGCAACAAAAAACAACCAACAATTCAACCAATTGTATAAATAGTCGATAAATAGTAGACATTAACGCTTTCATCTCATAAATATGTAATTGTAGTGTATTGTCTAGATAGTTTCACGCACAGGTACCCGAAATTAATCTACCTCTAGTCCATAAATATTCATTTGTAGTGAGTTAGCTTTTTTCAGTTAATAAACTCTTTTTTTATTTTCAGGACTTGCTCTTCATTTAGTTCTGTTATTTCCACAACGTCTTCAATATCCATTCCTTTTGCTAAAAGGCGGCGGGCAGTTATCTCTTTTTCTTCTTGACGTCCTTCTTGACGTCCTTCTTGACGACCTACCTGTTCGCGAAGTTCCGCCTCACGAACGGCCGCTTCTTCATCAAGTACTCTTTTCAAACGTGCTTCATAGGCAAATGCTTCTGCATCCGAGCCACTGAGTGCTTCCCAGCTCTGGAAGGCTGTGCGCAATGTTCCATCGTTCATAGCGATTTCCTCCAATTCCTTAAAAATATCGTCGTAGACTTTACCTTCACGGTGATCGACAATTCCTAATAATAATAACCAACGGGCCAACAAATCATCCCATGGATTCAACTTTTCTAATTTCCAATCACGAATGAGCTTCGTCATTTCGATGAAATGAAATTCCATTATATCTGTCAACCTGAATTTTTCCTCATCCTCGTATAAATGATAAGTTGTATGAAAGCGTTCAGTTTGATTGAATATAGAAAAGTTCATAATGTTAATCGCTATGACAGGATGCAATTCCTTATAACCTCTTTTTGGTTTCATCGGCGCACGATACACTCCCGCCCAATAGTAAATCGAACGATTAATCATGTCGTATTGATTTGAGAATTGAATTTCGACATTGATCCATTCATCCGCATTTGTGACGACCAAGAGATCAAGCCTGGATTGTTTGTCATTCTTATGCTCGCCGCCTGCCTCGGTATTCGAAAACGATATGTCTTTGATACGGTCACGGCCTGTTCTCTGCAGAATTGCATTAAGAAATACAACGGTTATCTCCTTATTCTTTTCACTCCCGAATAACTGCTTGAAAGCGTAATCTACCTTTAGATCCATCAGCTTTTCAAGGGGTATTCGTTTCAATACTTTCGTTCGCATGATTAACTTCACCTCATTTTCAGTTATCTTAAGTATAGCATTTTTCGAACGAAAAAGAGAGCGACAACCGCTGTCTCTTTGGTTTAAAACGCTCTCATGTATGTATTATTTTTCGTGCCTGTTTGGATTTTAATGTTTTGTTTGCGTGCCTGTGTACGGTACATTGAATTGTGCGCGTACCTGTGCAACAAAAAACAACCAATAGTTCAACCAATTGTATAAGTATTCGATAGTCACTAAACATTAACGTTTTTTTCTCATAAATATGTAATTGTAGTTTATTGTCGAAATAGTTTCACGCACAGGTACCCGAAATTAAATTCGTTCCTTAACATTATCGGGATAGGCATAGATTTTCACAAGCCCATCAAGGGCCGTTTGTGAACAATACACTTGGTATTGATCATTCATCTTCTAAATCAGCTTTCTGTTTTAAATAGCTCAGTCCCGCCTCATGTGTGTAAAGTCTTCCGTTTGCACGATCGTCACGACTTTTCATAATCTGATCAATTAGTGACTGATCTTCCGAAAGAAAATTAACATCTATATTCAATTGCTCTATTTCACGTTTCGTCTTTAAGTAATCGAGAAAGTTATATAATTCAAGCGCATCTTGTTCAGGGATTTTGTCAATCATATTTTTTATTTCTTCACGATTCACATTCATTCCGCCAACCTCCTTAATTGTGCGCGTGCCTGTGCAACAAAAAACAACCAACAATTCAACCAATTGTGTAAATATCCGATAAATATTAGAAATTAACCTTTTTTATCTCATAAATATGTAATTATAGTGTATTGTCGGAGTAGTTTCATGCGCAGGTACTCGACAATAATTTTCCTTGATTAACTTTTACCCTACCCCTCTTCTTGTTCTTTCTCCATATATTCCTCACGAATTTGAGAAAGAGACTTACCAGTTTCTTTATGAACGGCAAATACGTAAGTCTGAATACTGGACCAGCCAAAGAGCTCTTTTAACCATTTTTGCATGGAGACCTCTTCTCCATTCACTTCAACATTTCCATTGGGCAGAAGTTTTCCTTCATCCTCCCGTCCTTTCGCAACTATAGTATCACCGGCTTTAACAACGCCCCATTCGAGCATCTCATTAATTTTAGGCAGTGTTCTCCGTGTGATGCCTTTTTTCTGTGCACTACCTTTTATTGGACTGTCTAAGAAATTTACGTAGTAATCTCTATACGTATTAACTGGCAAAACCTTTTCAATATTTATGTACACTTCATTCTGTATATTATAAGGAATCAATTTAAAACAAGTTATATCAACATTATTACTATTTAGCCAAGCAACGATAAAGTTTGCTCATCGTAATCGGATGCCACTAGTATGATTTTTTGGTTCTTATTAAAGTTGCTTTCCGCAACATTTTCCCGCAAAAACTCCATTAACTTTCTATTCCCAAGTTCTGCGCTCGTTAAAGGGCCGCTTTCAAATTCACTACGATATTTCTCGATGTAGGGGGCGTATATTTTGTTCACTAGATCCTCTGGGTCTTCAATTGTTGCATAGCTGGCTGCATATCGAATAGCCTGAAATTCAAAAGCTTCTTTTCGTCCTTCAATATCTTTCCGGTCTCTTTTGATTTCAATTAATACAATATTCCCTTTGTTGTCCACTGCAGTAAGATCACTGATTCCATGCTGAGCGTTTCTAACCTGCTTACCAACAATCAGCATCGATTCTTCTTCGTCACATATCATATCGATATTCTTTCGTAATAATTCTTCGATATCGCTTTCTTTATAATTAAGCTCTGAAAAAGTCGTGGCACCTATTTTTACTGCCTTATCATTGGATACACTGTACATAGTATTTGCCTCCCAATTCGGACTAGTTATTAGATACTTTTACCATATCACAATTTAATTGTGCGCGTACCTGTACAACAAAAAACAACCAACAATTCAACCAATTGTATAAATATCCGATAAATATTAGAAATTATCCTTTTTTATCTCATAAATATGTAATTGTAGTGTATTGTCGGAATATTTTAACGCGCATATACCCGAAAATTAAGGCTTGTCCAATAGACATACACAACAGTTTGCAATTGTGCTAGACTAAGAACATCAGTTGCATTAAGCGTATGGGCGGTTAGCACTCCCTTGGGAAAGGGGGTGTTTATATATGATGGTAACTTATGAGGCAATGAATATGCTATTCCAAGCTTTTATAGCATTCGCAGCGATGGCAACAGCTATTATTGCATTGATTGTCTTCCTTACCAACAAAAAAAAGTAACCGACCATTACCTTACGACAGGAAACAAATGGGGGTTACTCTTTTTTTATAGCACTCTTTGTTAAAACCGGTTAACCGCTCTTAAAGCGGTATGTGACTGTGACCAGCTGGACGTTACATAGACGTTCAGCTTTTCTTATTATATGTTGATTATACCACATTCATACATAAAAAACACAGTAAAGTGGCAATTCGGATCTTAAGAATCATCTCATCCACCTAACAAACTTTGTCACTAAAATGCCGACAGTGCTGACATTGACGATACTGACGGTAAAAGCAGGACAACTTTTAGTTGCCCAACAACCGTTCCGCTTCCTACTCATGGCCATACGTCCCGAAAAATTCAATTAATGCTACTTCAAACAATCCCCGTTGACTGAATTGTGCGCGTACCTGTGCAACAAAAAACAACCAACAATTCAAACAATTGTATAAGTATTCGATAAGTATTAGACATTAACCTTTTTTATCTCATAAATATGTAATTGTAGTGTATTGTCGGAATAGTTTCATACACAGGTACCCGAAATTAAACGTTTTTTTCTTATAAATATGTAATTGTAGTGTATTGTCAGAATAGTATCTTACACAGGTACCCGAAATTAACTACAACACCCGAAATCATTTTAAACCTTGCTGCTAGCAACTTCTTTTGTTGCTTTTTCTATTTGTTCTTCAGCAGTCTTTTTGTCAATCTTTTCCGAAAATAATAGGTTATAATCTTCCTCACTTTTTATCTCTAGGAATCCTTTTCCTAAACATGTTTCTTGATTAGGTTGGATTATATAATCAAATAGCCTTTTTATTTCCTTCCTAGCATTTATAAAGCTAGGAATGGTACTGCTATCATTAACAATTTCGTGAATCGTTTCTGTTTTTTTATCATTTGAGACATCCCCCAACCCAATGGCTAACTCAAAGTTTGCCATTGATGAAATCACCCTAATATTGTCGTGTACTTTTAATTTGAGGATATTCTTACAATTTGTTAACTGAGCTTTTAACGTCGACGCGGTGTATTTGTCGTGATTGTCAACATCGTGCAAAACATCGTAATCAGTATCAAACTGATTAAGAATTTTCATTAATGTACAGATAGTAGACTTCCCTCTCGCCCGAATTACATGCATATTCTTATTATACTTTTTCAAAAAATGCTTTATAGCTATATATTCCGTGTCTCCTTCTACAATTAAAATTTTATCTGCGAAGAAAAACTCATTAACATATGAATCGACGTAATTAAGAATTCTCATGTTTTTAATATCATCGTCATCAAACTTCTCCGTTGTAGACTTGTACAATTGAACTGCCCTGTCGTTCTCACCTACACGCAACACTTGAATGGAGGTTTGATTTTCAGCAAGATCTATTAGAATCGGTGAGTGTGTTGAAATAATTAACGGCATTTTATTTCCTATTTCATATAATGAACGACTAAGAGCACGTACTGCTTCAGGATGCAAAAATGCTTCAGGCTCATCTATCAGCAACATTTTATCAGCTGTATCACCAATCAATTTCTTTTGAATCATATTTTGAATAACATAAATGAGACTCATTCTTTGTAATCCTGTTCCTTGATTAGACAACGGCATCTCACTGCGTAAATCATTATCAATAAAAATACTTGAACTAGTGGATTTTAAAATATCAGAAGCCGAAAATCCGGAACTTTCCCCTCCCAACACTCTAAGAGATAAATCTTCGTTTGAAAAAAGACTACGCAAGTGTTCCGAGACATCCGCACTCACATCATCAAGCGATGCGTCCGTACTACTTTTAAGTTTCCGTAAAAACTTTGGTAAAGATTCTTTAAGAGTCGCATATTCTTCTTTCATTTGTATATGTTCAGTACTCTCTGACTCACCTTCATCAGGATTCTCTTCAAGTCCCTTTAAATTACCTTTTATTATTTGATCATATATAGTTTGGATCTGTTTATTAATATCATCTGTTGACATTGATGGTGTAATATAATACGGTGCATTAGCATGAAGATCATCAAGGATTGCTTTTAGGGTGTGTTTTGTATTAATTTCAGCTCCACTATTATCTTCATACTTCGGGGCATTTTCGTCTTTGTATTTTTTAACAAATATCAATGTTTCATCACTCGTTTCAAAATGTGCTTCTAAGGTTATAACTTGGTCACGATTGAAAAAACAGTCACTTGGAATTGTAGCAGCCTTAGTTTCCTTCATAAAAAAACGATTTATTGCTTCTAAAAAAGTTGATTTCCCCGTGTTATTTCTTCCGGTAAGAATGATAATTGAATCTGTTGCGAAATCAACACTAAATGTTCTTCCGAAAACCTTATAATTAGTAACGCTGAACTTTTTTAATCTCAAAATTATTCCACCCTTTTCCACTTCAATTTTAATTTAGTTAGCCTTTAATTCGCTTTTAAAAAAATTAACAAAACACGACATTGAACTGTACCAACTTCCTTTATATTAGTCAATTTGGTAGTTAGTATCCCCAATAAATTGGTAGTAGTCAATTTTGTTAGAACCAGGTACTTTCTTGAAAACTATAAACTTTTTTCATATTTATTTAACATATACTCGGCAATAAGACCGATACTTTCCACAGCTGCTACCGAATCTATCTTTGTTAAATTCGATTTAAAAGGTCTTCCATGTCCTGTTCCTTCTTTATTTCGAATCATGTTAACCGAACAAGCTAATTCATATAAAGATCGTTCAAATTTCATCATAGCTGGCTCACTTTTTTGTGGTTTTTCAAAAGGTGTTGCTAAATGCAAGACCGTAAAAGCTTGTCCTAAAAGGGTTGGGAAATTCTTTTGTGCAGGGTAACTTCCTGTTTTTTCTTGTAATATATGCGCCGCAGTAGCCTCCATTAAATCCTTCCCAGTACCCGCCACTAATGCTGCATCTTCGCCACCACGCTGTGCACGACGAATATAAGATTTTAACGCTTGTGTCGTTTCACGTGCGGATAGATTTTCTAATGTAATAGGGTGAACTTCTCCATCTAAAGTAAGTATTAATCCTTCATACTTTAGGGCAATACGTAAGCTTTCTATGGCTTCACTTCCTGTGAAGTTTTTTGTATTTTCACGAAACCCGCCAACTGCCCTGACATTTGAAATAATTGTATGAATAAGCTCTTCACCGGATTCAATATTATTTTCCAGTGCCCAGTATAAAACAGCTTTAATCCTTTTTGCTTTACCAACACTTTTACCGTTATTTTTAGGATCAGCATCTGATAATGCAACCTTATCTATAAAAAATGAAAGATCATAATGGCTTGGTTCCCTTTTCAGTTTTACTTGGGAATCATCTATCAAACCTGATAAGGATATAATAATATCGTCTGTTAATGGAACCCTTCTGATTTTCATAAAAGCCTTCCCCTATAAATGTTGATGCAACAACGGTTTAGATCGTTGTTATTGATTAACAGTTTTCCGGATATTCAAATATCCAAATACTCAAATAGATGTAAGTATGCTACTCGGTCGTCGTTGGATAATATTGTTTGCAACGATGCTACAATATACGATGTACTATTAATCTCCGCATTGCTATGATGTTGTATCCTACCATGTTTCTTAGCGTCTGGTGTACCTACATCCCTTCGTTCGGTCCAATAGTAAGACTGAGGCTGGCGAGGCTCCTATGGGAACTCAATGGTCCTATGATGAAATCAATGCTAGCTTCTCCGTGTCATCCAGTTGTGTAGAGATACTTCAATATGAATCGGTTACATAGCAACTTCGTTCTTGCTGTTTTTGTCCTTCATCATTTGCTGTGCGTCAAATACTATGTGCTTCGTACAGATAGCGTGTGACATCTCTTAGTTCATTTTTACGGAGTGTAAAGGCTAAACAACACTTTTTCTATTAAAGCATCCAAACCCGTACACACATTACAAACAGTACTTAGTTATATGCTGCCATACCTTCAATCCAATAAAATACGGCAGATGAATCATCGTCTGGTTAAACTTAATCGTATAATCTTCATCTGTCATCGCCTTAGCAATCTCGGTAATTTTTGCAGAGGGCAAAGAAGCTTCCAATGTTTCAAAACGTTCTAGATGCATATAATGCTCCATGTCAACGTGATTCCCTATATCACGTAGTTCTACTATCCCGGTTGCAATCCCTCTTGCTATAATTCCACTGCCGTTGCTGTATAGGTAAATAATATCACCCGCTTCAATCTCATCTATGAAATACTTCCACGGAGTATAATAAGCGGCTACTTTTTCTTCATTAATCATCTCGGTCACATTTTGGACATTATTCGTTTTATTCATATTCACAAGATAGACTTTTGGCATTTCAACATCATCATTTTCGTTATTTATTATCCGCCTTAGACTATACGTTAATACTAGTAAAATAGTTTCATCATAACTGAATTAAATAATTTTAATCCGTTCAATTGTAGTTAGCTTACTGAATGATGCATCGGTAAGCGTACAATAGCTTTTACATCATCCAATTCACTGTCCAATGATGCGCCGCAATCTTGTTTCTCCGTGCTCCATTTCATAACAAATAACTCAGTGCAATGCTGTTATCAATAATTGCATGCTTGCTTTAGCAATAAAATCCAACCGGCTATTCAAACAATTGAATAAACACTCAAAGGATAATAGACAATCAAACGCTTATTCAATTTGCGGCTCATAAATATATAATTGTTCTATGTGGTCAGGATAGTATCTTACACAGGCACCTTAAATAAAGTAAACGTTCCGTCAATTACTACAAAAAACAACCCATTTCAAGGATCTCTATATATCGACTAACAAAAGACCGAAGTAATATCCTTAAAACAGGTATTTAAATTAATATATTCCTTGTATAATCAAAATTCACCCAACCCGAACCCCTTCAGACCCCACAACACTCTTCGCAGTCCACCAAATAATCTTCACATCCAACCACAAGTTCATATGCTCTACGTAATACTTATCATAACCGACCTTTTCCTAATCCGATATGAAATCGCAACCTTTCACTTGTGCATAACCTTTTAATCCAGGACGCATGCTATTAGCCCCTACCTCATCATGCATCTTAATAAGCTCGTACTGGTTGTAAAGAGCTAGTCTGGGTCTCAACGATTGCCATATGCCCTACGAGGATGTTAAACAGCTGGGGTAGCTCGTCCAGGTTGGATTTACGCAGGAACATACCTAGCTTTGTTATGTATTAATTGTGCATGAATTGTGTGGGTGCCTGTGCAACAAAAAACAACCAACAATTCAACCAATTGTATAAATAGTCGATAAATAGTAGACATTAACGCTTTTTTCTCATAAATATGTAATTGCAGTATATTGTCGGAATAGTTTCACGCACAGGTACCCGAAATTAAACTACTTGACGGTTACAACTGCTTGAGTCTTGAGACTTTCTCTCCCTTACACTTTAAACAATTTAATTTGTTTAGGTTGTATACCGAGAGTTTTTGCAAAGGCATCGACGCGTTTGATATCACTTGCACTGTACCAACTGATGTACCATTTCATATTCGACAAATTTCTATTGTTTCTAATAATTTCTTTAAAGTAGGGATAGTCAACTACTGAAAGAGAATGACCTATGACTACTACAGTTTCTACATCAGAAAAAGACATAAATGTTTCTTTATTAGCTTCAATCACAACATTAGACTTCTTGGCAGTAGACTCATAGTAATTACTTAATTGATACCCAGCAGTTTCATGCAAATCATATGTTGTTTGATTTTTCATTCTCAATTGATTGCTCCTAAGCTTCCTTGGATTACCATCTATTTTACGATTTGCTATGCCTGAATGACCCAGAATCAATTCTTTATTTTTATCTCGTCTTTCCGCGTGAATATAGAAAATGTTCTTTTTAGGTATCCTATAAATTATCTCAAGGAATTCTGTGTAATTAAAATTTATAAACATTGACTGAGTATTTATAATTTGCTCCAATGGTTTGTTAGAAACAGTCGGCTTTAAAGTATCTATCCATTTCCTAAAGCGCTTTGGTAGCTCTCTCATAATGACTTGTGTAGGAGACATAGCCGCTTCCGCTGCCATGAAAAAATCTGCTGCAGAAAAATCATCATCATGTTGTTCCTTTACATCAAAAATATCCATCCAATCATTGAGTGTACCAAGCATAGCTTCGTCATTAAGATAAGCGAGACTTTCCTCGAAATCAGCCCATAAATTTTCTTTCTCGACATACATTTCCAACGCTTCTCTAAGTTCATTACGTCGACTCATAGAATCTCTGAAATTATAATAACTTGATGGAACGCCATGCATGAGATCAAATCCGTTTCCAATAATGTAAAGTACCGTGTTAGGATCTGCCAACAGCATTTCTGTCTCTTCTGCCTGTTCAAATTGTAGATTTGATAAAATGTTTTCTTGTTCTTTTTCTTTAAGACTCCTCTCATGTTGAGCCTTCCTTTTTTCACGGCATGCTTTACATCTTTTAGGCGTATGAAGACCTTTCTTTCTATAAAAATTATTCTCTCCTTCTGTAAAAAATTCTGCATCACACTCCTTACACTTCAATAAAAACATCTTTTCATCTGACACAAGTACACCTCTTTTCTAATCGGTAAATATAGGAATAGCTACTTTAATGAATTGTGTGGGTGCCTGTGCAACAAACAACAACCAACAATTCAACCAATTACATAAATATTCGATAAAAATTAGACTTTAACGTTTTTTTCTCATAAATATGTAATTGTAGTGTATTGTCAGAATAGTTCTACGCACAGGTACCCGACAATTAAGATACTTATATATTTATCCAATAACCTATTGGAAAGCTTATAATTGTAATGAATCTCCAGAACCATTTCCCGTACAAATACCCGAAATATCGTTACTCATTAGAATAGCTACAAAGTTCGATTAAAGTTCCGGCGGTTGATACGGGATTAAGATAAATGAGCTTTCTTCCACACGCGTTAGTACGTCGTGTGTCCCCTAGAAAACGCATTCCTTTTTCACTTGCCTCGAGTATCGCTTTGACCAAATCTTCAACCCGACATGCAATATGATGCACCCCTTTTCCCCGTTGCTTTAAAACCGGGCCATTGGAAAGTTCTGAATTGTGTGTGTACCTGTGCGACAAAAAACAACCAACAATTCAACCAATTGTATAAATAGTCGATAAATAGTAGACATTAACGCTTTCATTTCATAAATATGTAATTGTAGTGTATTGTCGAAATAGTTTCACGCACAGGTACCTGAAATTAATGCGCAGTCGTTTCAATTTCGACAATCACTTGCGTAAGGGAATAGGCCTCACAAGTCGCATCAATGTGTTTTTTCATCAGTTGATAGCCCGTCATTGATCCGTCAAACTCAAATGGATCCTGTAAAATATCGCCGTAGATTGTGCACACCATCGCTGTATTCACAAACTTCGCTGCATCAATCGCTACAATACAATATTCCTTTGCCTTTTCTTCCCGCATTAAGCGGTTCCAATGACTTCCATTCTTCCCCTGAATATGATTAAATGATAGT
>NZ_UXAV01000016.1 GCF_900609045.1 Filibacter tadaridae | reverse complement strand
ATGAAGCGAATCCAAACCCTACTCAAGGAAAAAGTGAGCTAAAAGGAAGTAGGAAAGGTGACTAATTTCCAAAATGGATGGAAATTAGTCGCTTTTTTTGTCTAACAACCGAACTGTTCCCTGAAAGGTTAGTTTTTCAGTGGCCTCGAAGAGCACTGCCAGTCTTATTGCTCCGGCTACCACTTTGAAGGCGCCTTCGCTGGTTTTACATAATAAAAAGACAAACTAGCATACCTAAAGTTGTGAAGCCGAGGATAAACTAAAGACACAGGTCGAAAATAACGTTAGATTTATATGTTGGCACCATCAATCATGTATCGTATAGGATATACTGAATTTAGGACAATGAAAGAGATGTCCAGTATACCAATTTTCTGGTTTCAACTGCTTCCGAATATAAAGGTGGGGAATACTTTGAAAGAGATTCTATATATTGAAGATGATGTGGAGATTGGTAGCATTGTCAAAGAGGACTTAGAGCAGCGCGGTTATTTGGTACGATGGATCATTTCCGGTGAAAAGGCCGAGGAATCACTTGGGGATGCAGAAATGGTTATTTTAGATGTTATGCTTCCCGGACTTGATGGCTTTACAGTCGGCCAGCGCTTGAAACGCACTCACCCCAATATTCCAATTTTGATGTTATCAGCCCGAACAGCTGTTGACGATAAGCTGCAAGGCCTACATTTTGCGGATGATTATGTAACAAAACCTTTTCATCCCGAGGAGCTCGCTGCGAGGATTGAAGTATTATTTAGAAGAAATCAACATGCTTTATCTGAAGAAATTCAACTAGACCATCTAACGGTCAATACGACAGAAAATCGCATTTTAAAGAACACTGGTGAAGAAATCTTTTTGACAGCCAAACAGCATCAAATCTTTATGCATTTGTTGCGACATCCAAATCAAATTTTAACAAAAGAACAACTCTACGAGGCTGTATGGGGGGAATCTTATATTGAAGGGGATAAAACCTTAATGGTCCATATTCGCTACTTGAGGGAAAAGATTGAAGTAAATCCGAGTGTACCAAGAATCGTTGAAACAATACGTGGCATCGGCTACCGAGTGAAGCAATGAAAAAGTTACGCAATTCATTATTGACTCAGTACTTGGTGATCATTCTCGTGGCAACAATGATTCTGCCAATCGGCATACCTCTATTGTCAATCGTATTTTATAATATTACCCACCAAGATGACTTATCCAATCGGTATTATAATGGGACGGATTTAGAAGAAATGTGGCATGAAACAGCCAAAGAATTAGCTGGTGCTTCTGAAGCACAGATTCACAGTAAGCTTACGGAACTAAAAAATATTTATCAAGAGGCCTCCATATACCGGGTAGATAAAACTGGACATACACGAGACAAGTTTCCAAAATCCCTATCCTTGCCCGATATATGGTCAACTTCTTTTACAATTGACTTTATGAAAAAAAATCGCGGGTATACGGTTGATCCGTTTACCGTAGTCGCATTCATAGGAAGCGGACAAGATAATGGATTTATGGTACTACAAATTCCCCGCCCGGATATGGTTAGCCCAAGTAATCAATTACTAGAACGATACAATTATATTTTTCCAATCGCACTCTTAGCGATATTTATTCTTTTTATATTGATTTCCATGCTCTTTTTTTATCGGATTCGAAACAGACTTCTTCATTTACAAAAGGCGATGGCAGTACCTGAGGCAAATGGTATTCCATCGACTATCGAAGTGACGAAGCAAGATGAAATCGGTCGATTAGGTCAATCCTTCAATCGAATGGTTCAAGAATTAGAATCAAGTAGGAATAGTCAACTGGAAGAAGAAGAACTTAGAAAAGAGCTCATCGCGAATTTATCCCATGATTTGCGAACACCTCTTACCACAATTCGCGGTCATGCCTATCGCCTTAAGAAAGAGCCGATAAGCGAAAAAGGACAAGAATCATTGGATTTTATCGATGCAAAAGTGAATTATATGGGTGAACTCATAGAAAATCTACTTTCCTACACGCTGTTGACGACTGGGAAATATCCGTTTCATCCGGAGAACGTGGATATTATTCGGCTCATTCGAACTTCATTTTCAGCATGGTACCCTTTGTTTGAGAATCTTCAGTTTGATATCCAATTAGAAATTCCTGAGAAACAGTTGACGTGGGAAGTTGACCCTCAAATGTTTTGCCGGGTATTGGACAACCTATTTCAAAATATTTATCGGCATGCGAAAAGCGGCCGATTTGTAGCAGTACGCATTGAAAATGAAACGATTGTGATTGAAGACCATGGACCGGGAATGAAGGCTAAGTCCAGCCAGAAGGGTGTCGGGGTTGGTCTCTCTGTTATTTCCCTTATGTTAAAAGAAATGCAACTAGATTGGGCCATTGAAACGAGTGAAAAAGGTACTATGATGAAAATCAAGGGATTATAGATAGGAGATAGGCACGAAATTGGCCTATCTCTTTTTCATTTTTAAACAAAACTTAACCTTCATCCACCTATCGTTTTAACCTTCGAACGATAGGATAGAAAGTGAGGTGAGGAAAATGAGCAATTTTATTATCGAAACGAATAAATTAACGAAAAAATTCGGCTCAAGTAAAGTAGTTAACAATGTTAATTTGCAAGTAAAGAAAGGTGAAATTTATGGCTTTCTAGGTCCAAATGGGGCAGGTAAAACAACGTCAATTCGAATGCTTCTAGGGCTTGCTCGACCAACAAATGGTTCCGTTCAAATTTTCGGTAAGGACATTAAAAAAGAAAGGCTATCCATTTTAAAAAAGGTCGGATCACTCGTTGAATACCCTTCTTATTATGGGCATTTAACTGCTTATGAAAATTTAGAAGCGGCACGCCTTTTATTGGGGGCAACGAAACCCCGAATTGATGAAGTTCTTGCAATCGTTCGTCTAACAAAGGATGCAAAACGGCCCGTGAAAGGATTCTCTCTAGGTATGAAACAACGTCTCGGAATTGCGACTGCATTACTTGGCAATCCGGAACTACTTATTTTAGATGAACCAACGAATGGACTTGATCCATCCGGAATTATTGAAATTCGTGAACTTATTAAAAGCATGCCGAAGGAGCACGGAATCACTATTCTCATATCGAGCCACTTGCTTTCAGAAATTGACCAAATGGCAACACAGGTCGGTATTATCACAAAAGGCCAAATGATTTTTCAAGATTCCATACTGAAATTAAGAGCACAATCTACAAGTAAGATTAAGTTAACAGTTAATGATGCTGAGGCTGCTTGGAAGTCATTGTTAACACATGGGTATAGAACAGATTTCAATCAGAATAAGCTTTTCATTGAAAATGGCTCAGATGACAATGTTGCTGAAATTGTGAAATCCCTCGTTCAAAACAATTACTCCATTTACAGAGTGGAAGAAGAGAGAAAATCTTTGGAAGAGATCTTTTTAGAGCTGACAGGCCTGGAGGGTGGGTTGTGATGGCGCGGGTAATGGTCTCGGAGTTCCTCAAAATCAGGCGAAAAATGATTCTTTTTCTCATCCTCCTTGGTCCAATGGGGGTTATAGGCTTGGAGGCCGTCAATTTCGGGGTCCGCTATGATTGGCTTACAGGCGTCTACAAGGATGATTTATGGCGAGGGTTGATTGGCGAAGTTTCCATGTTGTCTATTCTAACAATTCTCATTGGCTTGACGATACTTACATCAATGATTGCCACTATCGAGCATCAGACTAACGCCTGGAAGCAGCTACTTGCATTGCCAATTTCAAAGACGCAGGTATTTACGGGTAAGGCGCTATTAACAGTTCTGTTGCTTTTCGTATCATGTCTGTTATTAGCAATCGGCACCATTGTGCTTGGTCTGCTATTAAAATTCGGAACTGACATTCCATTTCTTTATTTAATCGAAATGTGTTTCTTTCCGTATCTCGCTTCCTTGCCTTTTATTGCGGTACAAACCTGGCTGGCAATCACAATGAAAAATCAAGCGGTTCCCTTAATGATTGGAATTGTTGGAGCCATTGTATCCATGTATTCCATGAATTTCCCTGATTGGGTCCCATGGAAGTGGCCGCTGTTACTAAATGACTGGGATATGCCGGTCTATTCAGTTCTGGCCGGCCTTGCAATAGGAATCCTCTTGTATTTCATTGGCCTACTAGATTTTAATAGAAGGGATGTGAAATAAATGGGGAGATTATTTCAATCCGAATTTCTAAAATTACGTAGGTCCTCGATTTGGTTGCTTATATTTGTGAGTCCTATTTTATCACTGGTTCTCGGTTTGAGTGAATTAAGTGAAATAGGGGAATTTGAACAACACCAATGGACTGCTACGCTTGGCATTATGACGATTAGCCACGCGATTCTCTTTTTACCATTATTAACAGGTATTTTCTCGAGCTTTATTTGTCGATACGAGCATGTTGCTGGAGGTTGGAAGCAACTGTTGTCCTTACCTGTTTCCAGGAGAAATTTGTATATCGTTAAAATCCTCATTGTTAGTCTGCTCATCGCAGCAACGCAAATCTTGTTCATTTTAGGGCTTTTCATTATTGGATGGATGAAAGGCTATCCGATTGAAATTCCTTGGGGGACCATTTCCACAAGTGTATTCGGTGGGTGGCTAGCGTGTATGCCGTTAATCGCTTTACAAATGTTTGCATCCGTTGCATGGTCAAGCTTTGCAGCACCCCTTGCTGTCAATGTCATTTTTACGATACCGAACATGTTAATTGTTAACTCTGAAAGATTCGGCCCTTACTATCCATGGTCACAACCTTTTTTAATGATGATGCCTAATTCCGCAGAAAACTTTGGAGCATTGAATGTTTCGATTGAAACGTTGTTCATCGTAATTTTTGGGAGTCTTATACTATTTTTAGGAACTGGACTTGTCTATTTTTTGAGAAAGGAAATCTGAACGAGGCGTTCACGAAATTATTCGTGGACGCCTTACGCTTTGTTTAATTAATATTTCAATGATTATTCATATCAGCCTTCGAAATGGATGATAAAAAGACGAATAAAAAGACATAGGAAGATTAACATTGAAATGACGAATAATATCCGAATCGGAAGATACTCTGCCCATAAGCCCGCAATGAACAATCCAAATGGAAGTGTCAATTTCATGAGCATCGATGAAGTTCCCGCAACACGCCCCAATATATGATTCGGAGTGAGTTTCTGACGGATGGTAAAGTAAACGACATTCGATATTGTCGTTGAAAATGTCCGTATGGCAAGTGCAATTCCGATTGCCCACCATGTTGGCGCAAAGATAAGGCATCCCATCCCAATTACCTTAATCAAGAGTGAAAATGTGTAAATCACACCTCTCCCAAATCGTTTTCGAATGCTGCTAATCAAACTAGCTCCTAGTAATCCACCAATTGCAGAAATGGTAAACATTAACCCAACTTGTGTCGAAGTAACCCCCAGTTGGTCGATAACGAAGAAAATTAGGACACCTATGACAAGACTAGAAGCAAAGTTCATAAATAGAACAGTTATAGTAGGCGTCAATAACGTTTTATTTCGAAAAAATTCATCTATGCCTTCCTTCATGTCTTTCCGAGTGGTCGCATCTTGTTCCTTCTTTTTTACTTTATTGGGAAGTTCCAAGAAGTGAACACAGATGTACAAAATGAGTAAACAAAATAGGTAAATCGTTAAGGTAGAAGTATATGAAAATATCGCCAGAAGAGGGTCAGCAAGCCCAGGCCCAATCATACGGATAAAAGTACTAATGAAAGCCAATTTCGCATTTGCAGAAGTTAACTGTCAGTCTTATTTCCTCGGCTACCCCTTGAAGGCGCCTTCGCTGGTTTTCACTACAACGACCGGTGCCGGTTTCTGACACCATTTGCGCTCTTCAAGTTGTGACAGAAGCTGGCACCGGATTCAAAAAAAAGCTACCAGTGACCAAGGTCGTGGTAGCTTTTTAAACTAGCTATGATGAATCATTAAATCTGTATAAAAAGGTATACACGACGCGCCATAGCTGTCTTGATTCAAATCTCAGGGCTTTTAGAGTGCAGCGCGCACACGGTCGAATAACACATTGTTTTCTAAATGAACATGTTCGAATGTGTCTTTTTCAAATTGCTCAAGCCTTGCGTAGACAAGTCTATATGTTCCGCACGCACCTTCAGGTGGTGTGTAATCATTTGTCAGTTCACGTAGTTCGAACAATAGGCGACCTGCATTATCATGTTCTTCTTCAAGTTCGATTACTTGTTTCTGCGAAAACTCTCTAAGTTCGGGTGTTGGATTTTCCAGGAATTCTAAAATTGCTGGGAAGACGTTTTTATCTTCATCCTCTGTATGATCAAGAAGCTCTGCACGCAGCGTTCTGAAAATTTCCTGAAGACGTATTAGATGTGGATGACCTTCTCCGTGTACTTTAACGACTTTTGTGATGTACGGAGCAAGAGCCGGTAATTCTTCGCGTAAACCGGCGTGGTATTTCTCTTGGATGTAAGCAACAAGTGTTTTATTGCCAAATGCCGCCGGCTCAAGGCTTCCTTTTGCTTCAATCTTTTGTTCTATTGTTTTTACATCATTTAATACTACTTCTGGATTGAGATTACGACCTTCCGCGGCTTCTTTTAGTGTAATTTTTCCGCCACAGCAATAATCGATCCGTATTTTTCTAAATAGATCCGCACTGTGCGGAAGTGCTGTAACGATATCGGAGACTTGTGATTCGAGTGTTAGTTGACTCATTTTTTATTCCTCCTCTAGTCGATTTTGAGAATCATTCTCAAGTGTAAGTATACTGAATTGAATTTCGAAGCGGTAGTAGGGAAAACCCCAAATACCACTTATCCATTTCATTTTAACGTGAGCATGAAGAAAAGACTGTGATTAATATCACAGTCTTTTCTTGTCGATTATTGTCCTTTATACCTTAAACCGAGATTAGGCTGGAATAAAAATTTCATTAAGACCAATTCGGCACTCTGAAATGCCTACTGTTGCCGGTTTTTGATGCCATTTGAACCTTTCAAAACGTGGTGGAAGTTGGCACCAAATTCAAGATTGAAAGTATTTATTCCCCGGGAAATGTTTCGATTTATAAATCGTCAAAGCCATTCAAATCGCTTGTTTTGACGTATTGGCGTGATTTTTGTTCGAAAAAGTCGGTTTTTGTATCGTCGATATTGTCTACGTAGGCACGGATCCATTTCATCGGGTTATCGGTGAATTCAGGATAGATTTCACTGAGCCCGAGCATGCGCAACATTTTATTGGAGCGGTATTTTATGTAGCCTTCCATCTCGTCTAGGTCGATGCCGGCAATGTCGACTAGCACATAACGGCTCCAAATGATTTCCTGTTCGACGGAATGTTTGAACTGTTCGTAAATCCATTCGGTGAATGCATCGGTATTGTATGCCGGGTTTTCTGCGAGTGCAGCGCGGAAAATATCGCTGATCGCTTTGCCGTGTTGCAGTTCATCGCGGTTAATATATGAAATCATTGTTGATGTACCGACCATTTTCTGATTGCGGGCCAGATTATAGAAAAAAGCAAAGCCGCTGTAGAAGAATAATCCTTCGAGCAGCGTCGTGTAGACCATTGATTTCAGTGCATTTTCAATTGTCGGCTGTGCGGCGAATTCATTGTATACTTTAACGATCCGGCTATTACGGCGCATCAATACTTCATCAGTGCGTCCCATTTCAAATGACTTCATTTGTTTGGCTAGGTCAGTGACGGATGACAGGACATAAGCGTAACTATGATTGTGTTCGCTTTCCTGATCAGCAATTGTCGCCATGATTGATTTTACGGAAGGGTCCGTTGTGTAATCTGCAATTTTCATTGCGATTGTTGTCTGTGGTCCGTCAAGCGTTGCAAGTAGGCCGATGATTTTCAAAAATGCATCCTGCTCGGCCTTCGTTAATGTACTGAATTGCTTTACATCTTGCGTCATATCCACTTCGTTTGCCGTCCAGAACAACGAACGGATTGTTTGACGTAAGTTGTGGAAATGAGGATATGCAAGATCGTTCCAATTCAAGATTCCGCTCGCTTTGCCACCGAAAATCGCCGTGGATTTATTGGGATGTGCTGGTTCCAGTACTTTTACGCGTGTAAGTGTTTCCAATGTGTATAGACCCCTTTCGCCCAATCGATGATGGGTTGTTGTTGCTTGCCTCGCGGGCTTTGTTCAATTTTTAATGGTGCGTACCGGGATTCATAAAACCGGGCTAACTTTACAGCTGCCAGACAAAATAAGTCATCGCCGCCGAACTGGGTATCCCCTGTCCCGAAGACATAGACATTGTCGGGTTTATAGCCGATATCTGCAACGAAGTCTTTCACTTCAGCAGGTGTCGAGCCATGGTCCCATGTGAACGTGCCGATAAGCATCGCATCATACTGGCGGGGATCTGGAATAGGTCCCACGCCAATCCGGTATGTTGCCACTGTATTTTTTTCATCCTTTAACGTCTGTTCTATCAGTTCCGTGACTTCTTTTGTATTCCCGCTCCAAGAAGCATAGGCGATTAAGAATGACACCATTCGCATTCATCTACTTCCGTTGCTGTTGAGCGCGTGTAATACGTTGTCTTCATACCTGATTTCCATGCTTGAAGGTGAAGGTCAAGCAAAACAGACGCTCGGATTGAATTCGGGACATACAGATTAAAGGATATTGCCTGGTCAATATGCCGTTGTCTCGCTCCGTTTTGTTTGACGGACCAGCGCTGATCGACGATATAGGCCGAACGACGATAAATATCGTATGTGTTGTGATTCAAGTCAGGCGCGACGACCGGTAATTTGTAATCTTTCTTTTCCTCGTGATAAAACGGTTTGAAAACCGGATCTATTGAGGCTGTTGAACCTGCAATGACGGACGTTGAGCTATTCGGCGCAACCGCCATCAAATAGCCGTTTCGCATGCCGTTCGTCGCGACATCGATCCGCAGTTCGCGCCATGCTTTTGTGTCATACCCTTTATGTTCGAAGTATTGACCCGTTTGCCAGTCGGAGCCTTGGAATAAAGGATAAGCGCCTTTTTCCTCAGCCAGTTTCATGGAAGCGGTAATCGTTAAAAAGGCAATCTTTTCGTAAAGCGTATCAGCGAAATCAACCGCTTCATCGGATTCCCATTGGATATTTTTCAACGCAAGCAGATGATGCCAGCCGAATGTGCCAAGACCGATACCCCGGTAACGTGCATTTGTGCGTTGTGCTTGAACGACCGGTATTTTGTTCAAATCGATAACATTGTCCAGCATGCGTACTTGAATCGTAATCAGCCGTTCCAAGACATTCGCCGGTACTGCGCGCCCGAGATTAATGGATGATAAATTACAAACAACGTAATCGCCCGGTTTTGAACGTGTAACAACGATATCATCTTCCAATGTAACGGATTCGAATTGTGTCGGGCTCATATTTTGTGTTACTTCTGTACAAAGGTTTGATGAATAAATCATGCCTTCATGTTTATTCGCATTTGCACGGTTCACTTCATCTCGATAGAACATGAATGGTACACCTGTTTCAAGCTGGCTGCGCATGATGCGTTTCATAATATCGATTGCGGAAACCGTTTCTTTGCTGAGTTCCGGATGGGCGACACATTGTTCATACTTTTCACGGAAAGTACCTGCGCCACGCGTTTCATCGTAAAAGTCCTCGAGCGAATAACCCATGACCATCCGGACTTCATGCGGATCGAACAGATGCCATTCTCCACGCGCTTCCACTTGCTCCATGAATAGATCAGGCAGGCAGATGCCGGTGAAAATATCATGCGCGCGCAAACGGTCATCTCCGTTATTCAGTTTTAGATCCATGAATGTGAAAATGTCTTTGTGCCACACATCAAGATACACCGCAATAGCGCCTTGGCGTTGCCCCAACTGATCGACGCTCACCGCCGTATTGTTCAATTGTTTGATCCATGGCAGGACACCGCTTGACGCCCCTTTGAATCCGCGGATGGATGACCCGCGTGCGCGTACTTTACCCATGTAAACGCCAATACCTCCGCCATATTTCGACAAGTTCGCGATATCCGTATTGCTATCATAAATGCCTTGCAGTGAATCATCGATTGTGTCGATGAAACAGCTAGACAATTGGCCATGTGGTTTCCCAGCGTTCGACAAGGTCGGTGTTGCGACGGTCATGTATAGATTACTCATCGCCCAGTACGATTCCGCTACTTTTTCCAGTCGCTTTTCTGTTTCATCTTGCATAAGCGTCATTGCAATGATCATCCAACGTTCTTGCGGCAGTTCAACAGGTTTTTTACTGAAATCAACTGCTGCGTACCGATCCATCAGTGTTTTCAAGCCGATGTACGTGAATAGCTTGTCCCTTTCCGGTTCGATGAGTGCACCGATTATCCGTAAATCGTCCAATGAATATTTTTCAGTCAAAACTGGTGTATAAAGTCCTTTTTCGACAAGTTTCGTCACGTTATGCGCAAAATCTGTATATACTTTTTCACCGCGTTGCCGCTCTTGCTGCATGTATACATCTTGCAGATAGATGCGTGCCGCCACGAATGTCCAATACGTCGCCGCCTCATCGATATTGCTAAGTGCTTCCAAAATCACCACTTTCACCCATTCCGATTCGGTCGCTTCTATATGACGCTGTTGCCATCTTTCGCTCGCAATGAGCAGCGGTTGGATTTCCTCCCGTCCAAATTCGTTCTGTAAGTCTTCGATTAATTGTTCTGTAGGGGTTTTTGAAGCTTTAGTTGTCATCGTTAATTTCTCCCTTCATATTAATGTATAGGTTGATTGTTAATGTAGCGTCATCTGATTCAAAGTTTATTTTTTCCGCATGGTTATGTAGGTCGCTTTCCTTCTAGACATAAAAAAAAGCGACAGCTCCACCATTTTCGGTAGAGCTGTCGCTCATGGATTTTGTATGTAGGAAATGGATGGGAGTATTGCAACCAATAAAAGTCGACTTCCCATTCGCTCCCACTTCTCAACCCCCGAAGAAAGTGTTGCTCAACGATGGAAGGCAGGTCTACTGGCTCGCGCTTCATCCTCCCAGCCACCCTTCCCATGATTATTATTCACAGTGGTGTGTGCGGCGGTCGTCAGCGCTTACAGTTGCGAGGACAGCTCCGGATTCCCGGATTCCCTTTTATACCGATACGGTACCATTCCATCGATTGCTACTATATGTTGTGTCTTATGTACTCTGTATACCCTAACATGTTGTGTCCTACACGTAAATAGGTGTTTTATATCAAAGTGGTTTCTGAGTGTATAGGAAATGCATGAAATGATCACTTGGTCAGTTAAAGTCTCTTCTTTCTATCTATTCGTGTATCATAATTTATAACGTGTGCTATCAGTGAACGAGTTGAACCAAAATTGATTGGAAAAGGGTGCTATCTATGAAACTGACCGTGAGTATTCTTTGGGCGTTTCTGGTTATTTATCTGTCAAACGTTTTTAATATACCAAAAAATTTCTTTACAGCAATTATCACTTTTCTACTTCTTTTTGGCGGTGTACTCTTGATCGATCATTTATTCACCAGGAAAAGAAAACAGAATTTTCATTGACACTTCGGTTTGCATTTGTTAAAGTCATTTACAATATCTAAGACGAAAAGAGTAGCGACTATTTCTTTTTTAGCGAATCGGGGGTGGTGGAAGCCCGGTGAAGAATGTTCGTGAACCGCACTTCGGAGATGCTTTTCTGCACTAATTCGGAAAAGCCGGTGTCTCGCCGTTATGAGGAAGTGGCCCGAATCCTGGGCAAGTTGAGTGGTACCGCGGAAGCTAAGCTTTCGTCTCATTTAGTTGAGACGAGGGCTTTTTTATTTACCCAAAAAGGAGTGTTAACGTTGAAAAAGACTCTGTTGGAAGTGTTACAGCCTTTTAGCCCTCTTCCACTGGACGGCAATATGATTGAACGTCCTGTCCATGCACATTTAGGAGATCTGGCACTGCCTTGCTTTCCATTTGCAAAGGCCTTAAGAAAATCACCCATTGCTATTGCGGAGGAAATCGCAGCGGCGGTTGACCACCCGCTTATTCATCGGGCGGAAGCGCAAAGCGGCTATGTGAATTTTTTCTTGGAACGTTCTGTTGTCACCGCCTCCCTTCTACACACAATACTTGGCCAATCATCGACATATGGTTCATCCGACAGAGGTAACGGAGGGGTTGTCACAATTGACTTGTCTTCCCCGAATATCGCCAAACCCTTTTCGATGGGTCACCTGCGCTCCACCGTCATCGGAAATGCAATTGCATTATTGGTCGAAAAATGCGGGTATAAGCCTGTCAAAATCAATTACATCGGTGATTGGGGAACACAATTCGGTAAATTACTCACCGCATATCGGAAATGGGGTAATGAAGCAGAAGTGAAAAAAGCGCCAATCGCAACGCTTCTGCAATTGTACATCCGTTTCCATGAAAAGGCGGAACTGGATGCTACGCTGAATGATGAAGCGCGTGCAGCTTTTAAGGCGCTGGAAGATGGAGATTCAAGTGCGCGTGCGCTATGGGAATGGTTCAAAATGGAATCCTTAAAAGAGTTCCAACGCATTTATGATTTACTCGGCGTCACATTCGATTCTTATAACGGTGAGGCATATTATAACGACAAAATGGGTCCAATCATTGAAGAGTTGACCGAAAAAGGGTTGTTGGTCGAGTCGGATGGTGCATTAGTCGTTGAACTTGAAGACGGACTACCGCCTTGTTTGATTAAGAAATCCGATGGCGCCACCTTGTATGCAACCCGTGATTTAACTGCCGCATTGGATCGAAAAACAACATATGATTTCGTGAAGTCTCTTTACGTTGTTGGAAATGAACAAAGTTTGCACTTTACACAATTCAAAAAAGTGCTCGGAAAAATGGGCCATGCATGGTCCGCAGACATTCAACACATACCTTTTGGACTCCTATTGAAAGATGGAAAAAAGATGTCGACACGTAAAGGGAAAATCGTTTTGCTGGAAGAGGTACTAAACGAGGCAATTGCTCTTGCACAATCTACTATTGAAACAAAAAATCCCGACTTGGCGAATAAAAAAGATGTCGCTCAAGCCATTGGCGTGGGTGCAATTATCTTCAGTGATTTGAAACAGCATCGGAGACACGACATTGAATTCAATCTGGCTTCCATGCTTCAAACGGAAGGCGAAACGGGTCCCTATGTTCAATATGCGAATGCACGCGCCCATTCAGTTTTACGAAAGGCTGGTTCAATGAGGGCTTTCACTGTGAGTGAAGTAAATGACTTCGAATGGGCAGTCGTGAAGTTGTTGGAACAGTTTCCGGATGCTGTTAAACGAGCCGCGGATGAATTGGACTCTTCAATTATTGCGAAATATGCAGTCGATGTTGCGCAATCCTTCAATTCATTCTACGGAAATGTTCAGGTTCTTTCTGATTCTGAAGATCAATCTTATCGGCTTGCACTTGTCCATTGCGTCACAATTGTCCTTGAGGAATCTTTGCGACTTTTAGGGATGAAATCGCCGCGTGAAATGTAAAATAAAATCCAAAAAATCACCAGTACCCAACCGGACACTGGTGATTTCATTATGGTGCAGCTTTTATATGTCGCGCCTAATACGTTATGCCTTTTTCTACGCGTTACTTCTTTTCTTCCTCCCAACACTCAGCACCTTTGAGGCCTGGAATGCTGCTTGCTTTAAAGACTGGGTTTTTCCCGTTACGTCGTTGTTCCGAGAAATCGTCCAATACTTTGAAGGCAACTTTACCAAGGAGCAGAATGACTGCCAGGTTCAAGACTGCCATTAGGCCCATGAAGAGGTCCGCCATATCCCAGACAAGGCCCACTTTCGCCATTGCGCCGAACATTACCATACCTAGAACTAAAACACGGTAAAGCGTCATCCAGCCTTTATGTGCATTGATGAATTCAATATTTGTTTCACCATAGTAGTAATTCCCGATAATCGAGCTGAATGCGAAGAACATGATGGCGATTGCAACGAAATATGGTGCCCATGCGCCGACATGGACTGCCATCGATGCTTGCGTAAGAATAATTCCATCTTGCTCGCCGTTACCGTATAGGCCAGCTAGTAAAATGATGAATGCTGTCGCTGAACAGATCAGAATCGTATCGAAAAATACACCAAGGCTTTGAACGAGCCCTTGTTTTGCTGGGTGAGAAATATTTGCAGTCGCCGCCGCATTCGGTACACTCCCCATCCCCGCTTCGTTTGAAAACAGGCCGCGTCGTACGCCTTGCATCATAGCAGCACCGATACCACCACCGACCATTTCTTTAATACCAAATGCATGCTCGATAATCAGTCGGAACATTGCAGGTACTTCCGTTATGTTCATAATGACAATATAGAGAGCAATAATTAGGTAAAATACTGCCATAATTGGAACGATCAACTGTGTTACTTTAACGATACGACTGACGCCGCCGAAAATGATGACCGCCGTTAAGACAACTAAAAATAACCCAATTACCCAATCCGGTATGCCGAAGACATCCATAAATGATTGGCTAATTGTATTCGATTGTACCGCGTTGAAGATAAAGCCGAAACAAAGTATCAATAAAATCGCGAATACAATGCCGAGTTTACGAAACCCGAGTGCTTTTTGCATATAATAAGCCGGACCACCCCGGAAGGTATTCCCATCTTTCACTTTATACACTTGCGCGAGCGTACTTTCCACAAAAGCTGTAGCCATCCCGATAATGGCAATGACCCACATCCAAAATACAGCGCCTGGTCCGCCGATTCCGATAGCAAGTGCCACCCCCGCCACATTACCGGTACCGACGCGTGAAGCTGCACTAATCGTGAATGCCTGGAAAGCTGAAACCCCATCATTGCTTTCCTTTTTCTCGACAATTAAACGGAACATCTCACCAAATAGGCGCACTTGGACAAATTTCGTCCGGATTGTAAAATAAGCGCCGATCAATAGCAACGCACCAATCAATATGTATGTCCAAATGAAGTTATTCGCCGGTCCTACCAGCCAGTTTAACGCATCCATTATCACTGATACCCCTCCTAATTCCCTTTAGAATTATCGTACTTAAACACTTTACCCTATTTTCGACAAAAGTCATCCTATTTTTCGATGAATCTTTCAATTCAACAATAGAAAAAACCACCACAAATTAATTGTGATGGGCTGATACAGTACTTATAGAGCTGCTTTAACCGTTTTCCGATAATAACCGACTGTCAAGAAAGCGAATACGAGGTAAATCAATGCATAAAGTCCCATCGCAATTGTTGTAGGTACTGTAATGTCGGACCTGAATAGGAACGATGCTGCTTTTATCGCAAAGATAGAATGCAAAAGGCCAATCAGTAGCGGCAAGCCAAACACGAATGCTTGCTTGCGAATAATTCCGCGCATAATGTCTTTTACTGTAAAGCCAAGTTGTCGAAGTGTCGCATAACTTTTTTTCTCTTGTTCAGCTTCTGTCATTTGTTTGAAATACAAAATACTGCCTGTCGATACTAAGAATACAAGACCTAGGAATCCAGCAATGAAAATAAGTAATCCATTACTTTGCATGGATTCTACATACGACCAGTAATAATCGGAACCGTATTTCGGCACAGCATCCTGATTCGGGTTGCGGATAGCAGATGCAGTGGCAAGTTGTTCTTTGTCAATTATGTTGATAACTTGGATATTCCGCACTTCATTTTCTGGTTTCATTGTCTTTTTATACTTTTCAAAATCGGCATTATTCACGACAAGTTGAGACCCCCAACTCGCGTTCACAACATTCCCTTCGCCATATTTCACGGCGGTAAATACGCTTTCTGTTTCACCGCTTGTAATATACATCTCGAATGGTATTTTTATATCTTTTGCCATAGTCCCTATGGAAACGTCATGAAAAATGACAGATCCATCTTTCGGCGTTTCGACTTGAAGACCCGCTGTTTGTAATTGCTGGGCGTTTACAAAAAAGGTATTATAGATTACTTCCCTTTTGCCAATAAAAGCAGGGAAAATGTCTTTTTCATAAGTTCCTTCCACACCAAGTAATTCGATTGTTTCCGTTGTATAATCAATTCCATTTTCTTTTAATTCTGCTTCAAAGTCCACTGCCGATAATTCATCGGCTGAAGATGATGCGTCCGTTTCTTCTTCAAACGCAAAATCGAATGGCATCATGTAACGCGTTTCTTTTTCCGTTGAATAATAAAGCGAGTAAGCGCCCGCAAGCATCGCTAGTGTCATCGCAGATAGAACTGTAATAATGGTGAGCGAGTTCGCATTCCCTTTTAAACGGTGCATAAGTGAAGCAAGTGACAAACTGTTGGAAAGTCCTAAATGTCCTTGCTTGCTCTTTCGTACTTGATAGAACAACCAACTGATTGTTACGCGGAACAGAAGATAAGTTCCCAATATCGTTGAAAATAAAACACCAAGCATATTAAAGAATAACAATTCATTCAACATATGTGCTGAAAGCCAATAACCAAAGACGATCAATCCGATTCCAAGTAAAGCAAGCAGTGCCGATAGCCCACTTTTCGGTTTCTTCGGATGTTCCCCTTCTTTATCGGCATTGAATAGACCAAGCAATGTACTCCGATACACTTTAAAGACCATTTGAATCGATGTAAGCGCGATGATAACAATGAATACAAGTGCTGTCTGTAAAACGGCCGCCATCGAAAACGATAGCTCTACAATGCCCTCAAAACCTACTAATTTCATAAGTACTAATAGAAACACTCTGGATAACAGCATACCCATGCCAATTCCGATAATGAGCGCACCCGCACCAAGTAGTGTGTTTTCAATAATAAAGAGCCGTGCAACTGCACCTTTTGTTAATCCGATCAGTTGATACAATCCAATTTCCCGACTTCTTCTCCGAAGAAAGATTGAATTGGCGTAAATAACATATATGCCTGCGATGAAAAGGACCAGAATACCCGCAACCTTGAAAGCGGAATCCATCTTCATGGAGTTGCTTGCTTGCTCAATAACTGCCGAATCGTACTGCAACGTTGCAAACACAAAATAAAGGACAACACTGAAAATCAATGCAAAGAAATATAGATAATAATGCTTGATGTTTTTCCGCATGCTACGGATGACAAGGTCAAATAGTGTCAACGCTGTCACCCCCGAGAACGCCTTGAACTTTCAGGATTTCCTGGAAGAAGGCTTGTCTCGTTTTAGCGCCGCGATACAATTCCGAATAAATGGTGCCATCTTTCAAAAAGACGACGCGGCTGCAATAGCTGGATGCAAGCGGGTCATGCGTCACCATCATGATTGTGACACCCCGTTTGTTATTGACGTCCTCTAATGTGCCCAGTAACGAAGATGCCGCTTTGGAATCGAGTGCGCCTGTCGGTTCATCTGCAAATACCATGGAAGGCCTGTTAATGAGAGCACGTGCAGCAGACGTCCGTTGTTTTTGGCCGCCAGAAATTTCATGTGGATATTTGTTTGCGAGTTCTTTAATGCCAAGGATGTCTGCGATTGCGGTGAACTCTGCTTCCGCTTCTTTTTTATTCATTTTACCGAGTGATACAGGTAACAAAATGTTTTCTTTCACAGTCAACGTATCGAGTAAATTGTAATCTTGGAAAATGAATCCTAGTTTATCGCGGCGGAATGCGGAAAGTTCCCGATCCTTCATCTTCGAAATATCTGAATCTCCAATGAGAATCGATCCTTCTGTCGTACGGTCAATCGTTGCGAGAACGTTGAGCAATGTGGTTTTTCCCGCACCTGACGAACCCATGATGCCGACAAATTCACCTTCATGGACACGTAAGTCAATGCCTTTTAGTACTTGTTGGACATTACCACGTGACCCGTATGATTTCCGGATGTTTTGTGCATGTAAAACTGTTTTATTCGTTGTATGTGTTTCATTCATAAAAAATTGCCTCCCTGTTTGCGATGTCCTTATCTTATCGCGTAGAGTACCTCTTGGTCGTTTGATTTGCATGACAAACAGGCGAGCCAACCTTACAGAAACGTCACGTTAGGACAGAATCGAAGTCATTTTCAGTCGTGAATGTCAATTGCATCGTCGTCCCATGCCCAATTTCGGATTGTACGGTGAGGGTTATGCCGATTTTGTCGGCGACAGTCTTGGCGAGGTAGAGACCCAGACCTGTAGCCGCATTATGTAGCCTTCCTGTGCCACCAGTGAACCCTTTGTCGAATAGCCGTGGCAGGTCATGCGACGGAATTCCCGGGCCTTCGTCTTTTATCGACAAACTGACATTGCTGCTTGCTGTCACGTCTGTTGTAATCCAAATCGTTGCGCCGGACGGACTGTATTTCACGGCGTTCGTCATTACTTGACGGATGATGAACCGACACCATTTACTATCAGTTACAACTTCCCTGTCTTCACCTTCAAATTCGATGGCTATATTCTTCTGCCTACACCACGATGCAAGTTCGCGCACCTCACCTGCGACCAGCCGGTGGATACCGTTTTTCTCCAGGACATAGTCCGATTCCAAAGAAGGCAACCGGGAAATATATAGCTGCTGTTCGATGAGCAGATGGACACGTAGCCACTCCGTTTCAATTTTCCGCAATACTGTTTCATTCCGGTTCGCCTCAATGACCAACTTCATGGCAGTCAGTGGTGCTTTCACTTCATGCACCCAAGCAGCCGTGTAGTCGCTTTCAATCACATTCGTTGCTTTTAAGGCATACAATCTTTTTAAATAGTCATTCGCAACTTGCCGTAAAACATCATTCGTCATCTCGTCACGCAATGAAAGCGGTTCCGGCAACGCTTCTTGCCAGTCCTCCTCAACCCCATCAATGAGTGGGCGTAGTGCTTTCATGAATTTCGTTTCCCTAAAATAACGCCATATGACGAAAATGAGGAGGACGCTAAGCAACAGAACATTTATATAAATAACAGATTTCGCTTCAACAGGGATGCCCTTATCGAGCCAAATAATAAGGTCGGCAAACCCTAGCGATAATACGAATAATAAAATCCAGCTCTTCATATCATTTAAGTAACGGATGAACATCTGTGCGTTCCCCTCTCACAGCGTGACCGCCATATAGCCAAGCCCTTTTTTCGTTACGATTGCTTCTTCGAGCCCGAACACCACTAGTTTTTGGCGTAGCCTAGTAATATTGACAGTCAATGTATTATCGTTGACGAATCGTTCATCATCCCATAACTTACGAATCAGCTCATCGCGCAAAACAATTTCGTTAGTCGACTGAACAAGGACCACCAAAATGAAAAACTCATTTTTCGTGAGTTCAACTTCATTGCCGCCCCTCCGTATTACACCGCGTTTCATGTCGATAACTGAGCCATTCCACTCAAGTACATCGGGTGTTTCTTCTCCGTATGCATACGTCCGTCTTAGCAGCGCCTGTAATTTCGCAAGCAACACATCTGTATGGAATGGTTTCTGTATATAATCGTCCGCTCCCATATTCATCGCCATCACCATATCCATCGGGTGATCGCGGGACGATAAAAAGATAATCGGTACTTTCGATATAGCCCGGATTTCCCTGCACCAATGGAATCCGTCGTACGCGGGCAGTTGTATATCCATTATGACGAGATGCGGTTTTTCATTCAAAAAAGCGGTCATCACATCGTGGAAATCCGTGGGTCCTGTAACATGGAACGACCACTGTCCCAGCTGTTCTTTTAGTGATTCAAAAATTGCTTGGTCGTCTTCAACGATGAAAATAGTCATATCCATTCCGATGCACTTCCCCTCTTAAATATCATTGTAAATGAAAAGAGTGAAACACGACAATTTGGGTCTATTTTCGGATTTACAATTAGCATATTTCACTGACTTTACTGATAATTTGAATAGAATGTGTTATACTATTCTAGCAAGACATGGCGACTAGTTTTCTAGCGTGCCAATATGTCTTCTTTTTTTAACAATCCGAATGATTTTTTCATCTAGCATTCGGAAATAAAAAATGTTGTGAAAAACTATAGGAGGTACACATGCTAAGGTTTGAAAATGTAAGTAAAGTGTATGATGACGGGTTTCAAGCTGTGAAATCCATCAGCTTTGAAATTCAACAAGGAGAATTTCTTGTCTTAATCGGGCCGAGTGGTTCGGGAAAGACGACTACCATGAAAATGATCAATCGGATGGAACCGCACACGAGCGGAACGATTTACATCGATGGCAAGGATAATAATACGTATAATGCCTCAGAACTGCGCCGCAGCATCGGCTATGTCATCCAACAAATCGGATTATTCCCCCATTATACGATTGAAAAAAACATCGCAATTGTTCCCCAGCTTAAAGGTTGGAATCCTAAAGAAATCAAAGCCCGAGTGGATGAACTCCTTGAACTTGTCGGACTGAATCCGGAAGTTTTTGCAAATCGTTACCCAAAAGAACTGTCGGGCGGGCAGCAACAACGCATTGGAATCGCTAGAGCACTTGCGTCAAATCCTGACATTATTTTGATGGATGAACCTTTCAGTGCATTAGATCCGATTACACGGGACCAATTGCAAGGAGAGCTAATTACACTCCATAAAAAGTTGAATAAAACCATCGTTTTTGTTACGCATGACATGGATGAAGCATTAAAAATGGGCGACCGCATCGCAATTATGAAAGACGGTAAACTCCTGCAGTTGGACACTCCTGAGAAACTACTTCATGAACCAGCCCACGGTTTTGTAGAGGAATTCATAGGCAAACATCGTATTATTCAAAACCCTGAACTGATGCCAGTTATTGATATTATGTCGGAAACGGTTGTCACGTCACTTCCTCAACGTTCTCCTGAAAAGGCACTCGCACTTATCCGTCAGCGTAAGATTACTAATCTAATCGTTGTGGATGAAGAAAATAAGCTCCTCGGAATTGTATCCGCATACGACGTTATCAAACAACTGAATGATATTCAGACAATCGACGAAGTTCTCTTACCTGCGGAACCTTTCCTATTCGATTCCGCGACTGCTAAAGACGCCATCATCATGATGGACGAATCACCCTACGGCATGATTCCTGTAGTGGATGAGCGAAAAAAGGTAGTCGGCCTTGTCACCCGAGGTTCATTGCTATCGGCCATGTCCAGTCAATGGACAGACTCGGAGGTGGCTGAATGAAAACCCAATCCATATGGACACAACTCGTCGACCAATCGCAAATGCGTTGGAAAGAAGTACTAGAAGCAACATCGATTCATATTCAACTTGTGTTTTTCTCTATGCTGATCGCCATTGTCCTCGGTATTATACTTGGCATTCTCATTACACGCGTGCCGAAGTTGACAACCATCGTTCTTGGCTGTGCTGGAGTTATGCAGACGATTCCCAGTCTTGCGTTACTCGGATTCATGATTCCGCTATTTGGGATCGGAGTGAAAACGGCGATTGCCGCTCTTTTCCTTTATTCATTACTACCCATTATTCGCAACACCTACGCAGGTATTAAAGATGTGGATAAAGCCACAACGGAGGCCGCAAAAGGAATGGGCATGACGAGTATGCAAATTCTGTTCAAAGTGGAGCTACCACTTGCGATTCCGGTTATTATGGCCGGCATTCGTACAGCAGCAGTTATTAACGTAGGTACGGCAACACTTGCCGCATTTATTGGAGCTGGCGGACTCGGTGATTTCATCTTCCTTGGTATCACACGCGGTATCGACGGTCTGATTTTGCTAGGGGCGATCCCAGCAGCAATCCTTGCAATCATTCTTGAAACGTTGTTCGGTGCATTTGAACGTTGGACAACGCCGAAAGGATTGAAATAAGGATGAAAAGGAAATTACTGCTGCTACTGTCGTTGGCACTTGTTGCAAGTATGCTGTCGGGGTGCATCTTCAATGAAAAAGATTCACTCATACTCGGTTCACGGAACAATACGGAAAGTATCATTTTGTCACACGTAATGGGGCAATTGATTGAAGATAAAACTGACATCGAAGTTATATATAAAGAGAATCTGGGCGGCTCGAATGTTGTTTGGACTGCGATGTTAAACGGCAATCTCGATGTCATCCCTGATTACACGGGAACAATTGTCGTCAACTATTACCATGAAGATCCTGGTACGGCTGAAGAGACCCTCGCAACAACGAAGCGTCTCGTTGACGGTGACGGCATCATCGCGTTCAACACGTTCGGTTTCAATAATACGTACACGCTCGCCTTGGATGAAGCCAAAGCTGAGGAACTTGGTGTCGTGACGTTCAGTGATTTCGCGAAGTACTCCGATGACTTCATATTGGGCGCGGTGTTTGAATTCATTGACCGTCCGGACGGATTGCCGGGCTTCCAAGAAGAATATGATATCCAGTTTAAAGAAGTGAAAGGGATGGACCACGGTATCATGTACCGTTCCATCGGCGCGAATGAAGTGGACGTCATCAATTCCTACACGACGGATGGGCAATTGCAGGATTACGACTTGCGCGTGTTGGAAGACGATAAATCCTATTTCCCGCCGTACCATGCTTTACCACTCGTCCGAAAAGAAGCACTTGAGAAATATCCTGAAATCGAAGATGTGCTAAAGCAACTCGAAGGGACGATCAACGAAGAGACCATGCAAAAAATGAATGCCAAAGTTGACAACGACGGCATGATGGTCGAACGTGCCGCACAGGAATTTCTTGAAGAAGCAGGTTTGATTGAGAAGAAATGAATAGTTAAGCGCACCTCCCTTGGGTAAATGGGGGGTGCGTTTTTGTGGGGATGGGGGGATGGATG
>NZ_UXAV01000042.1 GCF_900609045.1 Filibacter tadaridae | reverse complement strand
CCTCACAGTTTGGGCAATTGCCCTTACAGTTCCGCCGGGCCATGACAGTTTTCGAGATAGCCCTTACAGTTTGGGCAATTGCCCTTACAGTTCCGCCGGGCCGTGACAGTTTACAAGATTGCCCTCACAGTTCGAGCAATTGCCCTTACAGTTTCGCCGGGCCATGACAGTTTACGAGATTGCCCTTACAGTTTGGGCAATTGCCCTTACAGTTTCGCCGGGCCATGACAGTTTTCGGGATTGCCATGACAGTTTGGGAAATAGCCCTTACAGTTCCGCCGTGCCGTGACAGTTTACAAGATTGCCCTCACAGTTCGGGCAATTGCCCTTACAGTTCACCAATTCACCCTTACAATTTCTCCAATCGCCATGACAATTTTCCGAATCCCACCTTTTAATAAGAAAAAACTGTTGAAATCATCCTCTAATCTGTCTATGCTAAGAAAAGCAGAACAGAAGGAGACAACGTAACATGGATAAGCCTATAAATGAAGAAATTGCGGCACGGCGGACATTTGCAATCATTTCCCACCCGGATGCCGGGAAAACGACAATTACAGAAAAACTCTTGTATTTCGGAGGAGCAATCCGTGATGCAGGAACAGTAAAAGGTAAAAAATCAGGAAAGTACGCTACATCGGATTGGATGGAAATCGAGAAACAACGTGGGATTTCTGTAACATCATCTGTTATGCAATTCGATTATGATGGAAAACGTGTCAATATCCTCGATACACCCGGCCACGAAGATTTCAGTGAAGACACATACCGTACGCTAATGGCAGTTGACGCAGCAGTAATGATGATTGACTCTGCAAAAGGTATTGAACCACAAACTCTTAAGTTGTTTAAAGTGTGTAGCATGCGTGGAATCCCGATTTTTACGTTCATCAATAAGATGGATAGACAGGGTAAAGAACCGCTTGAACTGATGGCAGAATTGGAAGAAGTTCTCGGTATTCAATCTTATGCTATGAATTATCCTATCGGGATGGGTAAAGAATTCATCGGACTGTATGATCGGTTCAACAATCGGATTGAGCAAGTCAGGGTTGAGGAAGATAAACGATTTTTGAAATTGAATGATGAGGGTGAACTAGCTGAGCCGCATCCAATGACAGTGACATCGTATTATCAACAAGCAGTAGAAGACGTACTTTTATTAAACGAAGCGGGTAATGAGTTTGATGAAGAACGGATTGCCAAGGGTGAACTGACGCCTGTATTTTTTGGTAGCGCCTTAACGAATTTCGGTGTGCAGACGTTTTTGGAAACATTTTTACAATTCTCGCCACCACCACAGCCACGTATTACAAAAGATGAGACGGTTATCAATCCATATTCCGAAGAGTTTTCGGGTTTCATCTTCAAAATACAGGCCAATATGAATCCCGCGCACAGAGACCGTATTGCGTTCGTCCGAATTGTATCGGGAGAATTTGAGCGGGGCATGACTGTACGTGTACCGCGGATTTCGAAAACATTCAAACTTACACAGACGACTCAGTTTCTCGCAGATGATAGAGAAACAGTCGACGAAGCGGTTGCCGGCGACATTATCGGTTTATACGATACGGGAAATTATCAAATTGGTGATACGGTCATTGGTGGTAAATCTAACTTCCAATTCGATGCATTGCCTGTATTTACGCCAGAACTTTTTGTTCGAGTGACAGCGAAGAATGTCATGAAGTCGAAACACTTCCACAAAGGTATTCTGCAACTGGTGCAAGAAGGGGCCATTCAATATTACAGAACATTGCACACAGAAGAAGTGATACTCGGTGCAGTTGGGCAGCTTCAGTTTGAAGTGTTCGAGCATCGTATGAAAAACGAATATAATGTTGAAGTTCGCATGGAGCATATCGGTTCGAAAGTAGCCCGTTGGATTGAAAATGAAGAAGATGTAAAAGAGGCCATGGCGGGACAACGTGCGATGCTTGTAAAAGATCGCCATGACAATCTTGTATTTCTTTTCGAGAATGAATTTGCAATGCGTTGGTTCCATGATAAATATCCTGAGATCCAACTGTATAGTCTTTTATAAAGAATTACCCGGCAAATCGGTTCACCCGTTTGCCGGTTTTTTTCATATGGCTATTTAATAGTCGTTCATTAGGAGAAAAGTAGTCCCAATTGAAGTCGCGGCGTTATTTGCATATGATTGAGGTAACGTTTTTTGGAAGAAAGGGTCGTGTATATGAAAATTAGTGATTTTTCAATTAGAAGACCGGTTTTTACGATTGTTACGATGTTTCTCGTCATCATTCTGGGCGCAGTATCATTTTTTCGGATTCCTGTTACACTCATTCCAGAATTGAATCCACCGATTGCGGTTGTTGTATCAAGTTATCCAGGCGCATCGCCGATAGAGGTTAGTGAAAAAGTAACGAAACCGCTTGAAACGAGTCTATCGACAGCGCCAGGTTTGAAATCGATGCAATCCTCTTCACAAGAAGGTGCTAATTTCATCCTATTGATGTTCGACTGGTCTACAAATATTGACGAAGTCCAGCTCGACATTATGCAACGGATTGATCAAGTACCGGTTCCTGAAGGGGCGGAGAAGCCTCGCTTTATGAAGTTCGATCCGGCCCAATTCCCCGTTATTCAGCTGTCACTAAGAGCAACTACTGAGGATACCGATATCCGGCGAATTGCTGAACAGTTGGAAACGGAATTACGTCGGACAAAAGGTGTTGCAAGTGTAACTATTTCAGGACAACTTATGGAAGAAGTTCAAATTATACTGGATGCGAAAAAATTGGAGGACAATGGTCTCGTACAATCTGACGTTGTCCAAACAATCCAGTCGAATAACGTTTCAATGCCTGGTGAGCCGATTGAAACGAAAGACGGGAAGCAGTTGACAACCCGTATCGTCAGTACATTGACGACAATTTCAGATATACGGAGTATCACAATCGGGGTGAACCCCCTTACCGGTAAAAAAGTGAAAATTAGTGATGTAGCAGATGTGTCACTTGTTGAAGCCGATTCCACGACAAAGACGCGTGCAAATGAAGAGCAAGCGGTACTTATGTCTGTTTTACAAGAATCGGGTGCCAATACAGCTGACGTCTCCACTTCTTTCAAAGAAGCACTTGACAAGCTACTGGACAAAGAAGAGTTCGAAGGAATCGAATCCGATATCTTATTCGACCAAGGAGATTACGTGAAACTAGCCATTAACAATATCGGGCAATCGCTATTACTTGGTGGACTTTTTGCGATGATTGTCCTGTTTCTATTCCTACGTGGTATTAAGAGTCCTATTATTATTGGAATTGCAATCCCTTATTCAGTCATCGTTACATTTGTACTGATGTATTTTGCAAATTTCTCACTCAATATCATGACGCTCGGTGCCCTTGCACTAGGTATCGGCATGCTTGTCGATAATGCGATTGTCGTTATTGAAAATATCGAGCGGCATCTTGCGATGGGGAAAGAGCCTAAACAGGCCGCGCGGGAAGGGTCGAAAGAAGTGGGAGGCGCTATTACGGCATCCACTTTGACGACACTCGCTGTTTTTGTCCCAGTCATCTTCATCAGCGGGCTAATCGGTCAAATATTCACCGAGTTTGCGTTGACCATTTCCTTCAGCTTGTTTGCATCGCTCATCGTAGCTTTAACTGTAGTTCCGATGCTTGCCAGTCGACTCTTGAAAAAACCGAAAAAGAGTATGGAAGCACGCAGACGACGTTCGAAAACATTAAATGGCTTTGAACGATCTGTGAAATGGGCTTTGAAATATCGAGTTATCGTTTTATTATTTACTATTGTTCTATTAGTACTTAGCAGCTTGAGTTTATTTAAAGTAGGTACAGAATTCCTACCGGCCACTGACGAGGGCTTTGTAAGTATCTCTGTGACATTACCTAACGGATCTTCTCCGGCGGCCACTGACGACGTTGTGAAGCGTATTGAGGCAGAGTTGAAGACGCAAGAAGACGTGGAAGTGTATGTAAGTCTTGTGGGAGGCACACAACAAAGTTTGGCGCAAGGAAGCTCGGAAGCGAACGTTGCTGAACTGTATGTCAAACTTGTGCCACTGGATGATCGGAAACGCTCGGTTTTTGAATTTGTTGATGACGTGCAGCCGAATGTATTGAAGGCAGTTAAAGGTGATGCGGAAATCGGATTCAATTTGCAAACGGCATCCGGATCCACACCCAATACATTAACGTTTTCAATGAAAGATATTGATGAGAAAAGGTTGGATGAGGCGGTATCCAAGCTGAACAGTGAACTTGCGGAACTACCATCCGTTACTGAATTGACGAATACACTTAAAGATACAGTCGAAGAGATTCGAATTGAAGTTGACCGAAATCTAGCGCAAGAAAAAGGCCTGGTTCCCTATCAAATTGCGCAAACTGTTAACAACGTTACACGTGGTTCATTTGCGACCCAGATTATTAGCAAAGATGACAATGTATATGGCGTGTACGTCAAGTATGATAAAAAGTTCCGTAATAGTACGGATCAGTTGAAAAAACTGAAACTCCGCACACCTGCGGGCATATTTGTGACGTTAGGTGAAGTCGCTGCCATTAATGTGTCTGAAGGACCTGTATCGATTCAACGTGTTGACCAGGCACATTCGGTCACATTTGATGTGAAGTATAAATCTTCCCAGTCCTTGGGGGAAATGACTGCTAAAGTGAATGAGGCAATCGAAAAAATGGATTTATCAGATGAAATCGACATCACTTATAGCGGTGATCGGGAATTGTTTGAGAGTGCCATCGATGACATGATTATGGCATTGATTTTGGCTGTTGTGCTCGTCTATATCGTGATGGCAGCTCAGTTTGAGTCATTCAAATACCCATTTGTTATCATGTTCTCCGTACCGCTTATGGTAATTGGCGTAGCGATTGGGTTGTTCGCAACGAATACGCCGATCAGTGTAACAGCAATAATCGGTATTCTTGTTCTTGTAGGAATTGTCGTGAATAATGGAATCGTGCTCGTCGACTACATCAATCAACGGAAAGAGGCAGGGATGAGCTCATACGACGCGATTACCGTTTCCGTTAAAGATCGGGTACGGCCAATCTTAATGACAGCACTGACGACGATTCTAGGCTTATTACCGCTTGCGCTAGGCATCGGTGAAGGAACGGAAATGAACCAGCCGATGGGCATCGCAGTCATTGGCGGATTAATCAGTTCGACATTCTTAACACTTTACATCGTACCGGTTATTTACAGCTTTTTCGATAAAGAAACAAGAAAAAAAGCAGTACCAAAAAAGTAATAGGAAAGCCCTCTTGACGGAGGGCTTTTTCGATGTCAGGATTCGCATAACGTAAAGTAATTGTTTACTTATCCCACAAAGATGGTATACTGAACAGGAAGCAATAAAACCGAATAACTTTTGACTTTATGTCAAAGGGGAGTAGCTGTAGGGAAACCTATTTCATAGTCGTCAATACATGGCTTTTGCCATCGGTTATGATAGCTGGATTTTAGCAATTTAAATTCCGTCTTAGCGAGACCTTTGCCTTTTATTAGGCGACGGTCTCTTTTTGTGCGCCTAATTGATAAAGTCCACTGTTATATCGTTTTGCTTTAATGAACAAAGTATGAAATTGGGAGGAAATGGAATGGAAGCAATCTTATTGGAATACGCATGGGTACTCATTGTACTTATCGTATTAGAAGGACTTCTGGCAGCAGATAATGCTGTCGTCATGGCGGTTATGGTGAAACATTTACCGCGGCTTGAACAGAAAAAGGCATTGTTTTATGGTTTGCTCGGAGCCTTCGTTTTCCGTTTTGCAGCGTTATTCATGATTACAGTTCTTGTTAACTTCTGGCAAATACAAGCGATTGGGGCTGTCTACTTATTATTCATTGCCGTTAAGAGCATCATGGATCAGCGCAAGGACGATAATCCCGATGTAGAATCTAAGCCACGTAAGCAGTCGGGTTTCTGGATGACTGTGCTCAAAGTCGAATTGGCGGATATTGCATTTGCGCTTGACTCAATGCTTGCAGCGGTTGCACTTGCAGTGACACTTCCGGAATTAGGGGATTTCCATATTGGAGGCATTAATGGCGGTCAATTCATCGTCATGTTGTTGGGTGGAATCATTGGCCTGATCATTATGCGTTTTGCAGCTACACAATTTGTGAAACTGTTACAAAAGTATCCATCACTCGAAACAGCAGCATTCCTTATCGTTGGGTGGGTCGGTGTCAAGCTGGCGGTTCTTACACTTGCACATCCCAAGCTTCAAATTATTGATGAAGCATTCCCGCACTCAACAGTATGGAAATTGACATTCTGGATAGTACTCGTTTCGATTATCATCCTGGGTTACTTCTTAGGTGTACGAAGTAATAAAAAGAAATAACATAACAAAATGGAGTAGGTGAATTATCGCTTCATCACAACTTTTGATATTTGGGAAGTTTGTCCTTTCATTTTTACGTAGACTTCTCTAAAATGGGGTCAATAGCTCTTGCTTGTCGAAAGGAACGTGAAGCGATTGAAATTCACACGTGAAAGTTTTCGGAAATTCACGCCTGCACAAATCATTGTGTTCTATTATTTTCTGGCCATCGCCTTTTCGTTTTTTCTGCTGAACTTACCGGGTGTCTATTTACCAGGAGTTGATATCCGTTTTATCGACAGCCTTTTTACGGCAGTAAGTGCTGTTAGTGTGACTGGGCTAACACCCATCAGCATAGGAGGGACATACACGGTATTTGGCATTTGTATGCTTATGCTCGTTTTACAAATTGGCGGGATTGGTATTATGTCGATTGGAACGTTCTTTTGGCTAATCGTGAAAAAGAGAATTGGACTCCGTGAACGGCAATTGATTATGGTGGATCACAATCAATACAGCCTTGCCGGTGTAGTCCATCTAATTAGGCAGATTGTCAAAATTATTTTCTTGATCGAGTTAATAGGCGGTCTGATTTTCACGTTATATATTATGCGGTTTTACGAGTCATTTAGTGACGCGCTACTTAACGGTATGTTTATGTCAGTTTCAGCGACGACAAATGCAGGATTCGATTTAACAGGCGCTTCGCTTAAACCATATTTTGATGATTATTTCATTCAAACAATAACGATGATATTAATTATCCTCGGTGCTATCGGTTTCCCGGTTCTTATTGAGGTGAAAGGCTTTTTTTCAAAAAAGGTTCCAAACTTCCGATTTTCATTGTTCACAAAAATTACTGTAACAACTTTTGGAGGTTTGTTAGCCCTTGGTACGGTGATGATTCTTTTACTGGAATGGTCACATTCTTTCAAAGGAATGGCGTGGCATGAAAAAATTCTTACTTCGTTATTCCACTCTGTATCCTCTAGATCAGCAGGGCTTACTACATTTGATATAACCGGGTTTAGTGAAGCAACAGATATTATGATCAGTTCCCTTATGTTTATCGGTGCTTCGCCAAGTTCAGTGGGAGGCGGAATTAGAACGACAACTTTCGCCATTGCTATCCTTTTTTTGATTAACTTTGCTCGTGGAAACGAAGTGATTCATGTTTTTAATCGTCAAATTAAATTAGTAGACGTATTCCGTTCCTATGCGGTGATTCTTCTAGCTGCTGTAATGGTCATGACGGCGCTTCTTATCATGCTTATAACAGAACCGGGTGTACCGGTCGTTGCGCTTTTGTTTGAAATCACATCTGCTTTTGGAACATGCGGTATGTCGCTCGGCATCACAGCGGATCTGTCCATTGTTGGAAAATCGATTATCATGATACTTATGTTTATCGGTCGGGTGGGACTTATTTCGTTCCTTTTTACACTCGGTGGAAAAACGAAAAAACCACATTATCACTTCCCAAAAGAACGTGTCATAATTGGATGAAAAAGGACTGCTCCCGAATTTGAAGGGAGCAGTTTTATTTTTGTTGAAAGGAAATTTTCTAGACAGCATCGACTTTTAACTGAATATATACTATGATAAAAAGAATTGAAATTGTAAGCTACATAGAACAAGCAGAAAATCCGATTCACTAAAAAGAGCAATTGCATACCAGTCTAGCATGTTTATACGCAAGAACTTGAGACCACTTTGAATTTTTTTACAACGAATTATTCACATTGTATTTTTTGTCGAAACTTAATATGGTTCTAAAAGACTATATCAAGAATACTTAAAATATGGAATAATCCGAACTAGTGGTGATTTGCAAAAAATTGACCTTTCCGCATGAATCATTGTCATTTTTCATACTGTCTTTAAAAGAGTTCAGGGGGAATATACATGAATTTTAAAGAGGAAAAGGTAAGTCAGTACATATCCTTGCTATTGGATGACCCAAATAGGCCATGTGCTGTGTTTGGACTGGACGGGACTATATTGAAAAAAAACGAATCCTTTCGGGAAAAATTGGGTTCTGAACATACAAAGGCAATTCACGATTTTGTGGATGAAGATTCATTACATACCTGGAAAAACTTTTCTACCCAGGTTAGCCAATCGGAACAAACAACAGTGAATATGTGTGTTCAGTTAGCTTCGAAAAAAAAGACTATCGTGAAAGTGAATTTGCTGTATTTTAATGTCGGGCGAAAGATAGTTGCAGTCTTCAATCTTCCTGCAAGTTCTAATGGGACAGCTGGAAAAGCATATGTAAAGGCTTTTCGACATTCGGAAAGTTTTATGGCCGTCATAGATAATAAAGGGATTATCCATGACGTCAATGAAATGCATAGTGAATTTTTTAATTTGCCTCGTAGTTATTTTGTCGGGAGGAAGGCCCACGTTCTAACCCAATTATTAAATGTAGAAGCTGGCGACTTCATTAATTACTATAAGAAAATACAGGAGTACGGTTATGCGGAAGTGTTTAAACGTGTAGAGCTGTCACCAAACGAAGTGAAACAATTTTATATAACGACTTTTTTTGACGAAGAGACAGAAATGTATTTATTTCGGATAAAGGATCGAACAGAGAAGATGTTTTTGGAAGAGCGTTTAGCCCATAAAGCATCTTTGTCGACCGTTGGAGAACTTGCGGCAAGTATTGCACATGAAATTCGTAATCCGATGACAACGTTGAAAGGATTCACTCAATTATTAAGGGGATCTGCAACGGATGAGTCGATTCGGTATATTACGGTAATAGAAGACGAAATTGAAAGAATGGATTCTATATTAAACGAAATGTTAATACTCTCAAAACCAACACATAGTAAAAAATCCGTATTCTCGCTTGAAGCACTTGTTAGGGATATGGCAAGTGTTTTATATCCGAAAGCGATGATGGAAGGTATTAAAATTGTTCAAAACGATAATGGTTTAAAAAACACGTTGATTTCAGGCAGTTCCGATAAAATAAAGCAAGTGCTACTTAATCTATTCAAAAATGCGCTTGAATCAATGGAATCGGGTGGGACATTGACAATCGATATCAACCAAAACGACGCTAAACAACTCGTCGTTTCCATTACGGATACAGGTAAGGGAATGAATCTGCAACAGGTGAATCAAATTTTTATGCCCTTTTTCAGTTCAAAGAGAGAAGGAACAGGCCTGGGCCTTCCATTTGTTTTGAAAACGATTGAAGAACACAAAGGAACGATTACAGTTGAAAGTGAAGTGGGTGTGGGTACAACGTTCACCGTAACTCTACCTAAACTGATTGAGACTACAGAAGCCTTAAAAATTAACGCTGATAAATTATTATTAGGATAGGTTCAAACTTTTCGCCCTTTTGACAGGTAAGCCATGTCATCTATATAATGGAAATGACTGAACAGAGACTCAAAAGGTGGATTGTTACTATGGAAGATGATACGGAACGTGCATTGAAATTATTTATTGTCCTTTCTAGAGCAAGCAAAGTACTTTTGGAAGAGGCGCATAAACCGATTGAGAAACACGGACTTAACCCGACTGAATTTGCGGTCCTTGAATTGCTTTACCACAAAGGAAGACAGCCGATTCAAAAAATCGGACAAAAAATATTGCTTCGAAGTGGCTCTATGACCTACGTTGTGGATAAGCTCGCAGCAAGGGGATTATTGGAACGCGTCTATTGTGAAGAAGACAAACGAGTGACGTATATGTCAATTACAACAGCAGGCGTTGAGCTGATAACGTCCGTGTTTCCGAAACACCAAGAGAATATAAACCAATTACTATCTGCACTCTCAGTGGATGAACAAGAAACTGCAATCATATTACTTAAAAAGCTTGGTTTATCGATTAAAAACTTGTCATAATATTATCTTTATAAAAGAAAAAAGCCGTATGGGTGCATCCATACGGCTTTTCTAATTGGAACCTTTTTATTTTGTTGTAATTGTTTCGCCCATCCGAACGAAGTTTTCAGTATGTTCTTCTTTTGGCGAATCAAATAGTGTTAGTCTGACAATCATATCTCCTCGTTCAAAGACGATGCCTGTTACAGTACCCGTTTCGGTTTGAACTTTAGAAGCTTTGACCGTTGAAATGTCTTCACCAGATGGTAACTTTTCTTCATCTGTCAATTCAACAGGTGCATTACCGTCGCTTGCTGCCTTCAAAATTTCATTCATATTCTCAACGAGATAGTCGAATGTACCATCTTCCTTTTTCATTGTTTCAATGCGCATGAAGATTTCTTCTTCACCTTCGACATACAAGCTATCTCTTCCAGGTTCTTCACTCGTTAATGTATAGGTAGGAAGTAAATAGATAGAATAGTCCTGTTCGTCACTTTCCGTCAATATAGCATCTTTCAATACAACTTTTTGACTTTCAGGTACTGGATCTGTGCCATCGTCGACCGATTCAGTATCTGTTTCTACTTCCTGAGTTGTTCCTGCGGTTCCATTCGTTTTAACGTCCTTGTTTTCATTTTCAGTATCCGTTCCACACGCTGACAAAAGAATAGCGGTAGCGGCTGCTACGTATAAAAGATTCAATTTTCGTTTCATATTCAAAAAACTCCTTCTCTATAGTAGACGTCCAAAACGCAAAGATGTTTCAGCAATGCTGGATTTAAGAAGTGATTTCCTCACTACCGTCCCTCGCGATATCCACCCATTAGAGTACACTATTTTGCTAGTTTCCGCTACCGTGAATAATTGTATAGCGTTTGTGATTGATGACTGTCTTTTCTTCCACCTCAAGCTCGTCAAAGTTCTCCATATACGTTAAATCGACGATGACCGAGTTCTCATTCACTTTTTCCACTACACCTTGTAATCCGTCTTTGAATTCTACAATATTACCAACCTCTGCAATTGTCATTGTAAAATACCCCCCTTTTTAATACTCTACCAGTCCATTCTTTTTTACGTTTAAACTTGAATAAGACCTATAGTTTTCTACGAATCAACTACATTCTCTCTTAGAAAAGAGAGGACGTAAAGTCTTTTCTTTGTATTTTCAAAGAAGTTTCCAACTTGTCGGAATATGTCGCAAACTATTTTGTTATTTGTAAGATCAATCCTGTATAATAGTACCTATATGGGTTGAATTAAAGAATTCCATTGAACCCGTTACGGCGATCGTGGATGCCTCCGACCACAAACGAGGGCACTGAAAAAGCCCGATTTCTTTCAAAACCGTTGATTTCCGTTCCGAGCGGACGCTTTCTGCGGGTACGGCTTGGGCCTACAGGATGTAGGTCATGCAACCGTTGCGGCAGGACGCCGCGAACTTAGGTTGACTTCCTTAAATCAGTCCGGGGTCTTCAGCTCGTGCTGTTCCCGCAGGAGTCGCCGCTCTCCACTACAATCAACTAGTTTTCACTAAAAAAAAGAAATTTTTCAGTGCCTTCAGCGCAGCGACGAGAAGGCTAAGACGACGCCTGCGGAAAGCGAGTACAGGAACGAAAAAGCAACTAGCTTTTTTTGATGTTATAAAATTTCGTTTGTTCTTTATAACTAGGTTTATTCCCTAGGGGGTGTCAAGTTGAGATCGAAAGTAGAGACTGATATCGAGACTACACGAAAAAAGTTAATCGCAATGGCAGAAAAAGAAGGACTTTCTAGCCCTGAAACATTGAAACTTAGCCACAGACTTGATGAACTTATCAATCAATTTCAAACTGCTGAATCTAAACGTTTACCTAATGTTGACTAAATTATAAAACCATACGGTATAGAGTGTTAATGCATATAAGAAAATGGGGGAGTTCAAATGACGACAATACAAAACTTTAAGGATGAATTAAACCAGGCAATCATCGGTAGGGAAAAAGAGTTTGATTTCATGTTGATTGCTCTTTTGCAGCAAGGGCATGTTTTACTTGAAAGTGTTCCGGGATCAGGTAAAACAATGATGGCGAAAAGCTTTGCAAGTGCATTCCAAGGGGATTTCAAACGGGTACAGTTCACACCCGATGTTCTACCATCTGATGTGACAGGTATCCGGTACTTTAATCCACAATCACAGGAATTCGTACTTAAAGCAGGACCCGTTTCCACAAATATTCTGCTTGCGGATGAAATTAACCGTGCGACACCGAGGACACAATCAAGTCTTCTTGAATCGATGGAAGAAAAACAAGTGACAATAGACGGTGAGACACTCAAATTGCCCACCCCGTTTATGGTGATTGCCACTCAAAATCCGATTGAATCACAACAAGGGACATTTCCATTGCCAGCCGCACAACTGGATCGATTCTTATTTAAATTGAATATCGGGTACCCGTCTTTTGAAGAAGAGCATCTTATTTTGCAACAGTACGGAAAAAATCCTGGTGCCGTTACGACGTCATCTGTAATCGACCCTGAAGATGTGGCAAGATGGGCAAAAGGTGCAAGTGAAGTTTCTGTCCATGTAGATCTAGAACGATACATATTGAAAATTGTTCGGGCGACTAGGGAACACCCTTATTTGGAACTCGGTCTTAGTTCGCGTGCTGCGCTTGCTATTTTACAAGCGGCGAAATCATATGCATATATTTCAGGCAGAAGTTTCGCGACACCGGATGACGTGAAAGAAATCCTTGCACCTGCTGCATTACATCGTATGGAATTATCAACGGAAGGCATGTTGACAAAGAATTTGGAGGATGTGTTGAAAGAGATTATCGATTCAGTTCCGGCGCCACTTGAGGCGATTGTCTGATGAAGTGGACCCATTATGAGGAAGGGTTTAAAGAGGTTTATCAGGCAATGGGTATTACTCTTATGTTTTTCTTGGCATCATTGATAGCGAAACAAGCCTTGCTTGGTGCCTGCTTTGCAGCAGGTTTAGCAATTTTGGTTTTCCAAAATATGTACTACTCAAAGGTCGGTAAGGATTTGAAATTGTTGCCGCAACAACAACGTAGTCGATTTCTAATTGGTTCAGAAAATGATTTAGTTTTGGAATTCGAAAACGGTCAGACACCTATCTGGAATGGAATGCTGACACTGTCCATCCAAGATGCTGTCATGCCAGTAGTCGATAAAATGGATCATTTCAGCGGGATATTCGATTTTTCTGTTCCTTTTTCAGCGGGAAAAGGAGAAAAAGTAAAAGTGACGATTCCGTTGACTGGAAGAAAAAGGGGTCTTTCCAGAATTGTTCGATTGACGATTGAAATCCCTCATTTATTCGGCGGAGGATCTATATTGATGGAATTGGATGACTTTGTCAGACAAGAAAGTTTGGTGTATCCGAAAATTGTCCCTTTCACGGGGATTCTTCAACCCGCTGCTTTCAAACCGGGTGAAGTTGAACAACGGCATGCGCTTTTTCATGACGTATTTCAGCCGGTTGGCACAAGAGATTATGTTCCGTCTGACCGTTTCGACCAAATCCATTGGACGGCAAGTGCACGTATGCAGAAGTTGCAAACGAAAGAGTTCTTGCCTGTAACATCACAGTCCGTCATGTTTCTTGTAAACGGGGTGGAGAAATCGAATGCGTTGGACGACTTTGAGAAGAAAATTGAGCGCTTGGCATCTTATGCTGATTACTGTACAAGGAAGAACATTCCTTATTCAATTGCCTTGAATCTACTGGCTTTCGGTGAAACACTTTACATGTATGTTGAGACAGGAATAGGAAAAGCCCATTATCAAAAGACATTGGAAACTTTGGCACAACTGTCGGAAAGAAAAGCTAAGATTCCTTTTGAAAATATGATGCAACGTGTGGAGATGGCTGGGTTACTTCCGCCGACTATCGTGCTAATTACACATGAACCTGAAAGATATGACCAGGTTATAAAAAAGTGGTCAAAATTCAATCATGTAGTGGTAGATTGTTTTTATGAAGGGGGGAAGGGAAATTGGGACAGAATCGACTCGAAAGAAAACGTACTCAATTAGTCAATTCCGAACGATTTCTGCTTGAACTTCTTCTTATCATTTATGGATTTATATATATAGGTGCCAATGTATGGGGAAATCCACAATTTACATGGCTTATATTAATCTCCATCGGAGCAGTCCTTTCATATGTCATTTTTTCGAAAGTCGATTATTCAGTTGGCCCCAGCATTATGATTCCAGCACTTATCGCTGTACCGTTATATGTCATGGGATTACACTTTATCCCCGTATTAATCATTTTTGTGTATACATTTTGGCGATTCAAAGCCAATTTTGGAGATTCGAAAGTAAAAGGATGGCCGTTCATTTTTTTGAATACCCTCATCCTAGCATGCTCCTATCTATTTTCAATGTTCTTATTTGTGAATGATAGTCCCCATGAGGTATTCATGAATCATATCATTTTGTATTGTGCGACAACAGTCTTGTTTATCATTGTACGCTTTCTAGTCATTTGGAAGATGGGACGTATTTATCGCCAATTCAATTTTGTTGAAGCGACAAAGATTTTTGGTAGTCTGCTGGGAATAGGCGCTTTGACGTACATTGTCGTTTATTTTCTTCTTGTACCTGTACGAAATGGAATTATCGCCACTGTAGCATTCCTTTTCAGTGGTATTTTCATGATGTTTGGTAAAGCGGTTACGCCGCTCTTGGATTGGGTCATTGCCCGTTTTGATGCAGCACGGGAAGCTTTTCTGGCCGAAGCAGATCCCCAAAAAATTGCTCCTATGATTGAAATGCAAGAAGAAAGAAAAATTATGGCCACAGAAATGAAAGATATAGACTTGATGATAATGATTGTGATTGGTATTGTCGTTGTGATTGCATTTATTCTCATACTTCGAAATAGAAAAAAGGCGAAGGTTCAACATGAAGATTCCGCGTATACCGTTCGCACATATGGACGAAAAAAGAATCGAAAAAAACCGCAAAAAAGTGCTACATACGATTATTCCTCAGCAACAGATAGTATCCGTCAGGCTTATAGGGATTTTGAGCAACAAGCACACGACTTAAAGATGCCGCGTCTCGCTGGCGAAACAGTAAAGGAATGGTTTTCGAGAATGGGATGGGGACTTCAACAGGGAAATGAAGTGCTTTTCAATACGTATGATAAAGTGAGATACGGTTCTTTTATGATTACAGAAGAGGAAAGAAACCAATTCATCCACCAGCTCGAAAAGCTGAAAGAAAAAATCTTTTCAAAAGACGTTTAACTTTCAAGAATAACGGGTACATTATATATGAACACAGCAACATTCTCATTTCCCCCTTTTAGGACGGAGCCCATTATAGGGCCCCGTCCTCTTTTTTTAGGAAGAAATAATTGAAAATATATATTTGTTTGTTAAGATAATTCTATATACTTATTAATAAGGGGGAATTGGAATGGATATGCAAAGATTGGCGTTCATTGGGACTGGTGTTATGGGGAAAAGTATTGTTAAGCATTTGCTGAAAGCAGGATTCGAAGTTGCGATACATACTAGAACAAAGGAAAAAGCGGAATCACTTATTGAGGAAGGTGCTATTTGGGCAAGTTCAGTATCTGAAGCGGTGTCTGGTGCAAAAATCGTCTTTACAATGGTTGGCTATCCGTTAGATGTAGAATCAGTTTACTTTGGTGAAGAAGGAATCTTGTCTTATGGACAATCAGACCAGGTTGTTATCGATATGACGACTTCTAGTCCATTACTTGCAAAGCGTATTGCAAAAAAGGCTTCCGAGTTGAAAATGGCATCGATTGATGCACCAGTATCGGGCGGAGATGTGGGTGCCCAAAACGGGACATTATCAATTATGTGTGGAGGGGAAGAAAAGACGTTTAAAAAGATTTTGCCTATCCTTTCCCTATTCGGCAAGCAGATTGTCTATCAAGGTGCTGCGGGGGCAGGTCAACATACGAAAATGTGCAACCAGATTGCCATCGCGACAAATATGATTGGTGTTTGCGAAGCGATTGCTTATGCTGAACAAGCAGGATTGACGCCCGAAACCGTTCTGTCATCCATTTCTTCAGGGGCCGCAGGGTCGTGGTCATTATCGAATTTGGCACCACGGATGTTAAAAAAGGATTTTGAACCTGGATTTTATATCAAACACTTTTTGAAGGATATGGATATCGCACTTGCGGAAGCGGAAGCGATGGAACTACATTTACCAGGATTGGAGCTTGCGCGGGGGATGTATGACCAACTTATACAAAAAGGCTATGGGGAAAAAGGCACACAGGCACTCTATCTTACCTACAAACAAAACGGAATTCAATAAGTGGTTTTTTCCATCTCCTAAAGCTCGTTAATGTTGGACAAAGCTAAATAAAGAATTATGCCGAAAGAACGGTAGAGATGCTTATTTCAAAAGGTGGGAAAATATATGCTTTTCAACTTGGGTTTCTATTAAGCTCACAAGTCGCCTCAATTCAAGACACTGTTATTTTTCTTAAAACAAGCTGACTCGTGAATTACACGAGTCAGCTTGTTTTACTTTCCATCTAAATAGGAAGAACGGAATTTTTGGGTGTTTTTTATGGCGTGAATACTTTTTTTGGGTTTTGGTTTTGCCTTAACGGGGGTCTTAATGGACAATAAACCAACGTAATCGGATAGAAGTTCGCGAGCTGTTTTCAAGCTCATTCGCTCTTGGGGATTACGTGAGGAATGATCTTGTTGACCAAGATGTGGAAGTGATTTGAAGTCTTCTTTCTCCGGTATCGAATGGAAGAGGAATTCGCCGCATCGTACTAGTACGGTGGAATGTTGTTTACTGAACTTTGGGTTATCAACGAAATGTAAACCGACTTTTTCTGCATGTGCGCAACGGATAAGTTTGTCGAGTGCCATTTTCTTTAGTGAATACAACTGCCTATTGTCCGGCGCAGTTTTTGCATGCCGATTTACAGTGTAAATGGCGACTGCCAACTGGCGTATTGATTGATTTTTTTCCAAAGTAAACCTCCTTCGTGAGCTACAAAAAGTGATTGCATATATTTCCATGTTACCAAATAGGGGAAGAGTTGTCTAATAGTTTACACAATAATTTGACCGGTCGTTCTACCCACACTCGCATGAATTAATAGATAGAACAGTTTAGGCAGGAAGTAGTGCATGTCTAACTGGATTTTTCGAGAGCAACTAAGGCGACTGCACAAATAATGAAAGTACTCATGGTAAATACTGAATTACCTAACCGACTACATTCAACTATCGGGTCGTATATTCTGGATCATCCATTTCATATGTTTGTTCATATCAAGAAAAATGGTCCAAATGATTTTGATATACTATACACAAATTCTTTGGCAAAGGATTACTTTTCAAGTGAAACGCTTGAGGGGCAACTGAGGATTGTTTTTCCTTATCGTCAAGAAGGATCTTACATGATACAATTATGAGTGATTATTCATTCATTTAGGAGGGGGAATTGGCATGTTTGATGAAAAAGTAATCATTGTAACCGGTGGCTCGAACGGAATGGGGAAATATATGGCGAAAAAGTTTGCTGCGGAAGGTGCACAAGTCGTTATTACGGGTAGAGACGAAGAGCGATTGAAAGCGACACAAGAAGAACTTGGTAAAGGTATTCACATTTTCCAAATGGATGTGCGTAACGTCGAATCTGTTGCAGCACTTATTGCTTTTACAGATGAAAAATTTGGACGTATAGACGGCCTAGTTAATAATGCGGCTGGAAACTTCATTGTCCACGCAGAGGAGCTGTCACCGAATGGATGGAAGTCTGTTATTGATATTGTACTGAATGGGACTTTTTATTGTTCAAGTGCAGTAGGGAAGTACTGGATTGAAAAGGGACAAAAAGGGTCTATTTTAAATATGCTTGCAACGTATGCGTGGAATGCAGGTGCAGGGGTAATTCACTCCGCGGCGGCTAAAGCCGGCGTCATGTCGCTTACACGGACGCTAGCCGTCGAGTGGGGGACGCAGTATGGAATACGCGTGAATGGTATTGCGCCGGGTCCTATTGAGCGTACAGGCGGCGCAGATAAGTTATGGGAATCAGAAGATGCTGCAAAACGTACCTTGGCATCTATTCCGCTTGGTCGTCTTGGTCGGCCTGAAGAGATTTCAGAGCTTGCTGCTTTCATTATGTCCGATAAAGCCTCATATATGAATGGTGAAATTGTAACACTCGATGGTGGACAATGGTTAAACAAATTTCCATTTTGATGATTAAGATTACCACATACGCGCATCCTTTATAAAAGGAGGGATGTATGTTGGATATTTGGACAATCCCGCTAATTATTGTTATCTTCCTCATTTGTGCAATCGGAATAGTAGCGGCACGAAAATCGAGTAAGGCAAACGTTGCGGGCAGTGGACAAGATAGTGCAATTCCGGAAATGGTGGAAGATCATCCTTTTGCATTAAATCCTATTTTGTGGATTTTGCTCGTCGCAACCGCATTTATAGGAATCGTTATTTTTTACTATGCAGCCTCTTCGTAACTGAAGAGGTTTTCTTTTTTGAGTGCGGTTAGAAATGTCTACATATGATATGATAGTAGGGTAGTTTGGAGATAAGGTATAAAGCTACCAGAAGGAGCTGAATCATATGGTTTCTGTGAATAACAGGGATTTTCTTTTCACACCCATTGAGAATTATATTATTTCATCTGAAAAGGTTGCACACGTTCAAATTGGTAACAACGCAGAGCATGCTTTGCTTGTGTTAACGAAAACAGGCTATTCTGCTTTACCAGTTCTTGACTCGAAATATCATTTAAAAGGACTTCTTGGTATTGGTATGATAACAGACTCGATTTTGGGACTTGAACATATTGAATATGAGCGTTTAGGTGATTTAAAAGTGGATGAAATAATGCAAACAGATATTCCTACTGTGAAGACGACTGATCGTTTTCAAAAAGGCTTGGACCTTCTTATCAACCATACATTTCTTTGTGTAACTGAAGAGGATGGTACATTTGCAGGTATTTTAACACGAAGAGTCATATTAAAAGAATTTAAAAAGTATATTTATTCCGCTCAATAAGGGTACGAAATGAAAAAAGGCTCCGTAATGGAGCTTTTTCTATTTGAGAAAAATGAAGAAGGTGAAATGAATAATGAAAAAAAGTAAAGTGACGAACCGTCCGCTTGTCCTCATCTCCGTTATGCTGGCAATGTTCGTTGGGGCAGTTGAAGCGACGATTGTAACGACCGCGATGCCTTCGATTGCATCCGATTTGGGGGGCTTTTCACGCTATAGTTGGATTTTTTCCTCCTACTTATTAATGAGTACGGTGACGGTCCTGATTTATGGTAAACTGTCGGATATATTTGGCCGAAAGCCAGTCTTCTTTGTTGGCCTGTCCATTTTCCTGCTTGGCTCAATCCTTTGCGGCTTTGCCGTGTCAATGGAACAGTTGATTGGATTCCGACTCATTCAGGGATTCGGAGCTGGAGCGGTTATGCCAATCGCATCGACAATCATCGGAGATATTTACTCAACGGAAGAGCGGGCGAAAATCCAAGGTTATTTATCAAGTGTGTGGGGAATTTCAGCTGTTTCGGGTCCTGTAATTGGTGGATTAATCGTCCAATATACTAGTTGGGAATACGTTTTTTGGGTCAACGTTCCTTTGGGATTACTGGCAATGGTTGGTGTATTCTTATTTCTACATGAACCATTACGCGAGAAGAAGGTTTCCATCGATTATAAAGGTGCTATATTGCTTACCTTATCACTGTCAGCCATTCTCCTTTGGTTAGTTGAAGGTGGACAATCATTCGAACGACTTTCGTTCTACAGCATTGCATTGATAGCCTTTGGGATAGGGTTACTCCTCCTTTTTGTAAATACGGAGCGCAAAGTTGAAAATCCTATCATGCCATTTTCTATTTGGAAAAACCCAGTCATATTATATGCCAATCTTGTTTCGTTGACGACAGGTGTAATATTGATCGGTGTCTCCTCCTATTTACCGACTTTTGTATCGGGAGTAATGGAACAGCCTGCCATTATTGCTGGTTTTACACTATCCGCAATGTCGATTGGTTGGCCAATTGCTTCATCCTTTGCGGGTCATTTACTCCTCCGTTACGGAACATTTCGTGTCTCGTTTGTCGGGGGCTTATCACTTGTTGTCGGCGGGCTGTTGTTTGTTATGATGGATGCAGGTTCGAGTCCTTGGTGGGCGGCGATGTCTAGCTTCTTCATCGGCGTTGGTATGGGACTGACAAGTACGTCGTTTATCGTCACGATTCAAAGTGCTGTGCCACGTGAAATGCGGGGGAGTGCAACTGCTGCCAATATGTTCATGCGGAATTTGGGTAATACTGTTGGAGCTGCATTATTTGGTGCAATATTAAATAGTTCGTTGCTTATGCGTTTAAATAAGGAACAGATTGATTTTAAATTGGATGATATCAATCTCCTCTTAACGCAGGAGAAAAGACAAACGCTATCCACGGAACATGCACATTTGCTGCAAACTGCGCTGGACGTCTCTTTACAATGGGTGTATGTGGGTGTATTTGTATTCGCTTTTATTAGCTTACTTCTTATATTAAAGATTCCACGTGGAAAGGGGATACTTTATGACGACGACAGAACTTGAAATACTGAAAGCGTTAGCTGAAGAGGGAAATATGCGAAAAGCGTCTGAACAATTATTTCTTTCACAACCAGCTCTTTCTCAAAGGTTGCAATCGATTGAGAAGGAATGGGGAACGTTGTTATTCATCCGTTCACAAAAAGGGCTTGAACCTACTCCTGCTGGGGAACTTGTTATTGCTTACGCACGTGAGGCCATTCTGAAAAGGGAAGAAACATTTGAGATGATTGCCTCTATGGCGGAGAAAGTGCATGGTACCTTGAAAATCGCTTGTGCGTCCATTGTTGGTCAGACATGGCTACCTCAAGTGCTAAAGGAATATGTCCAGCTCTATCCTGACGCGAAGATTTCACTGATGACCGGATGGAGCTCGGAAATCGTCAAAGCGCTTTATGAAGGAGATGCGCATGTAGGGATTGTGCGGGGACAGGTTGACTGGAAAAGCAGTAAAAAGTATTTGTTCAGGGACCGTCTCTATCTGGTTGACCGTGAAATTATGTCCATTGATGAATTAAAAGATACAAACCGTCCTTTTATTCAATTCAAGAGTGACTCAAATTATCATATGGAAATACAGCGATGGTGGCAACGTCATTTCGATCAAAATCCGGGTAGGCAAATTACAGTGGATCAAATCGAAACATGTAAGCAGCTTGCGCTAAATGGAATTGGTTACGCTATTTTGCCATCAATCACATTGACTGGCGAGGAAAAGATTAATAAACTGCCCTTATTAAACAGTGAGGAGGAGTTTGAATTGACACGTGATACATGGTTGATAGGCTATGAGTCTTCTTTCGAGCTAAAACAGGTGGAGGCTTTTATAGAGATTGTGCAAAAGCATGCGGACCGTTTGCAAAAAGAGCAGGATTATTAAGAATGAAAACCACCATTCCAACGGCTAGTAACCGTTGGAATGGTGGTTTTTTGTGTAGGATACAACCCGGTGCCAGTTACTGACACCATTTGTGCCCTTCAAATTGTGGCAGCAGCTGGCACCGACTTCAAGCGTATTCCTTTATAATCCCGTTAACAATTCTCCGTTACGCTTTGACCAAAATGATGCGATGGTAAAGCAGATGAGCAGGATAATCGTTCCGATGATATATGGGTAGGCGATATTAATATCGAACATGATACCAGCGAGCGCAGGGCCTACCATATTGCCAAGGCTCATGTAAGCGGTCATCATACCTGCTGCAAAGCCTTGCTCGCTACCAGCAAGCTTCGAGACTAGCGTGTTGACTGCGGGTCGCAGGAGAGACGTCGCCGTAAAGAAGAGGGTTGCAACTAAAAGAATTGTCCAGAATGAATCGACAGCTAAAATACCGATCATCGCAATCGCCGCAACGACAAGGTTTACTAAAATAACACGCATTTCTCCGAACCGTTTAAACAACCGATTGATGACGAATGTCTGGGCTATGACGCCGACAAATCCACCAACCGTAATAAGAACGGCAATTTGCGAGGGAGTATAGCCGTATTTCTGATCGACGTAAAGTGAAATGGTAGCTTGGAAATTTGCTAATCCAAATGAAAATACAAACATGACAATCAGCATTATAAAATAGGGTTTTGTTGCTGAACGTTTCAATTGCATAAGTAAGTTTTCCCGCTTTTTCTCTGTTCCCGGTTCTGCTTTAATATGCGGAGCCGGATTAGGCAAAGCGAAAAAGGAAATAGTAGCAGCCGTCAGTGCCGCTGTAGTTGCGACGTAGAAAGGGAACTCAAGACTAATCTTTGATAGGAATCCGCCAATTGCAGGTCCAATCATAAAACCAAGTGACATGGAAGCACCGAGGAGCCCCATGCCTCTTCCGCGTTCCTCGTACGTTGTGACGTCTACGACAAACGCCATCATCGGCGGCACAAGAAAGGCTGATCCGAGTCCGGAGAAGAAACGTGATGCATACAACATCCACAGTTCAGTGGAGAGTCCGAAAGTGAGTTGTGATAAACCGAAAATGATTAAGCCAAAAATAATTAATTTTTTTCGACCATGCTTATCTGATAGATCACCGGCAATCGGTGAAAAGATGAATTGAGAAAAAGAAAACATCGCAATCATAAAGCCCAGCGCCTGGCCAGCGACGCCGAATGTCCCTAAATACTCTGGCATGATTGGAATGATAAGACCGATACCTGACATAGTGATGAACATATTGAACATTAAAATATATAAAGCGAAATTATTTGATTTAGCTGCCACTCTTATCCCAACCTTCTAACTATTTCGTGCCACTAAAGTATAATAGCATAGAAAACTAGATGATTGCACCTTTCGTTAACCTATTTTGTGGAGAAAAAATATCCCTGCACATGTACAGGGATAAATCCTTCATTTCATATCCATTTTGAATTCTAGGAATAATTCATTGTAATGCCCCAACATTTCAAGTCCTAGATTTTTATAGACCTCCAAATGGTCGCGTGCTTCCTCATCGGGATAGAAACGCTCGTCGGAAGTAACTTCGGGGTCCATAAGGTCCAAAGCCGTTTTATTTGGCGTGGAATAGCCAACGTAATCAGCATTTTGTGCAGCGACTTCTGGATCCAGCATGAAGTTGATAAATGCATAGGCCCCTTCGAGATTTGAGGCTGTACGTGGAATGACCATATTGTCGAACCAAAGATTTGAACCTTCTTCAGGAACGATATAATCAATATTTTCATTCTCGTACATCATATCTGCTGCTTGCCCGGACCAAGTGAGTGCAACTGCAGCTTCTTCATTGACCATTAGCTGTGTTACTTCATCTCCAATGACCGCTTTAACATTCGGGCTCATTTTCTTCAATTTGTCTGTCGCTTCCCGTAATTCATCCAAATCAGTCGAGTTTAAAGAATTGCCTAGCGAATTTAATCCCATACCAATTACTTCACGAGCACTATCGACTAAGACAACTTCGTTTTTTAGTGAAGAATTCCATAAATTATCCCAACTTTCGAACGTTTGGCCTTCCAGTAAACTGGGATTATAGGCGATTCCGAGAGTTCCCCAGAAGTAAGGGATTGAATATTTATTGTTAGGGTCAAACGCTAAATCCAGAAAATAAGGATCGATATGTTTTATATTCGGTATTTTTTCAAGATCGATTGGCAAGAGTAAGTCTTTTTCCGCCATCATTGCAATCGCATACTCTGACGGCATCGTAATATCGTAGGATGTTCCGCCTTGCTCGATTTTCCCCATCATCCCTTCATTCGAATCAAACGTTTCGTAAATCACTTTAATTCCAGTTTCCTTTTCAAATTGTTTTAAAAGATCAGGGTCAATATATTCACCCCAGTTATAGACGGAAATGGTACCTTTTGCGGAAGGGCCGCCACTTGCATTTAGTTTTGCATTAACGAACATAAGAATAGCCGAGACGACAACTATCAATGCTGCTACACGTATAATGTCTTTCATTTTCTCACCCCTGCAATCGGTGTTTTTGCCTTTCGACTAATGAAGTAATAACCGATGACGAGCGTTACTGTAACAATGAAAATTAGCCCGGTTAATGCATTGATTGTCAATGTAATTCCTGCACGAGCCATTGAATAGATTTCAACGGATAGCGTAGAGAATCCGTTTCCTGTTACAAAAAAAGTAACTGCGAAATCATCAAGTGAATACGTTAGTGCAAGAAAGAATCCAGCGAATATCCCCGGTTTTATAAACGGAATGATAACACGTGTAAGGATGTCACGTTTTGAGGCACCCAAGTCAAGCGCAGCGTCAATAAGCGATGGACTCATTTCCTGCAGCTTTGGTAATACCATAATGACAACAATCGGGATACTAAACGCGATATGAGAAATAAGGACGGAAGCAAATCCGAGTTTAATACCAACCAGTGTAAATAAAATTAGGAAAGATGCACCGATTATAACGTCTGGACTTACGATTAAAATATTATTTAGCGATAGCACGGCATTGCGCATCGCTTTGTTTCGCATAAATACAATAGCCAATGCTCCAAGTACTCCAATCGTAGTTGAGACAAGGGCAGAGAGAAGGGCAACAACAACTGTATTGATCAATATTACGATGAGTCGCGTGTCTTCAAAAACAGCTTTATAATGGTCCAGTGTGAATGACTCGAAATTCGACATCGAACCGCCCGAGTTAAACGAGTAAAAAATCAAATAAAAAATCGGCGCGTAAAGAATGATGAATATGATTATCAAATAGATTTTCGGTAGCTTACTTAACTTTCCCATTTCCTGTTTTCCCCCTTTCGCTGCCACTTGTGACGAGCATGATGATGAACATGAAAAGAATTAGGAACACAGCAATCGTGGAGCCCATACCCCAGTTTTGAGTGACTAGGAATTGCTGTTCGATTGCAGTTCCTAGTGTGATCACTTTGTTACCTGCAATAAGGCGAGTGATCATGAATAGGGATAATGCAGGGATAAAGACCACTTGAATCCCTGATTTCACACCGTTTAAAGTCAGTGGGAAAATAACCCGTCGGAATGTCGTCCAAGTATTTGCACCCAAGTCATAGGATGCATCTATTAACGCTGGACTCAATTTGTCTAGTGAATTGAATATCGGCAAAATCATGAAAGGAATGAATATATAAACCGCAACAAATACGAAGCTGAAATCTGTGAACAGAAGTTGCTGTTTACCAAGACCTGTCATTTCCAAAAATGCATTGACGGGACCATACAAACCAAGCAGTCCGATGAATGCATAAGTTTTAAGCAATAGATTAATCCATGAAGGAATAATGATTAGGAGTAACCAAAGTTGCTTGTGCGTTGTCTTCGTTAAAAAATAGGCAGTTGGATAAGCAAAAAGTAACGAGAAGAACGTAATAAGAAATGCATACCAAAATGAACTGATTGTCAGTTTGAAATAAACGGAAGTAAAAAAGTTTTGATAGTTCTCAAATGTAAAGTTACCCGACAAATCGAAGAACGAATAGTAAACGATAAGTGCAATTGGTGCAATTACAAAAAACAGGATCCATGCGCCATAAGGAATAATATAAAGCGGACGTAATGGTTTATTGTTCATCGACCGTTACCCCATATGATTCGAGTCTCGCATCGAATTCTTCTTCAGTTTCATTTAAACGCATAACGTGGATGTCTTCAGGATTGAAGTCGAGCCCGACAAGCGTGCCTACTTCTGCCTTTTTCGTTGAATGGACAAGCCACTCATTTCCATCTGTATCATATGTCGAAAGTTCATAGTGGACTCCACGGAATAGCTGTGTGTCGACCGTTACGTTCAATTTTCCTTTATCGACAGTTGTCAAATCAAGATCTTCCGGTCGGATAACGACATCAACTTTCTCATTCGGATTCAAACCTTGGTCGACACATTCAAATGTTTTTCCTGCAAATCGAACGACATAATCTTCTACCATCACGCCTGATACAATATTCGATTCACCAATGAAGTCTGCAACAAAGCGGTTTATGGGTTCGTCGTAGATATCCAGTGGTGTTCCTGATTGTTGGACTTCTCCTGTATTCATAACGAAAATCTCATCTGACATTGCGAGTGCTTCTTCTTGATCATGTGTAACGAAAACAAATGTTTTACCAAGTCGTTGTTGCAATTCCCTTAGCTCATATTGCATTTCAGTACGCAGTTTCAAGTCTAAAGCGGATAATGGCTCATCTAGTAGAATCACCTCTGGATCATTGATGATAGCGCGTGCAATTGCGACACGTTGTCGTTGCCCACCGGACATTTCCGAAATTTCACGTCTTTCGTATCCATCCAGATTTACGAATTTCAACGCTTCCCGAACGCGTCGATCAATTTCATCTTTTTTCACTTTTTTAATACGAAGTCCAAAAGCGATGTTTTCGTAGACATTTAAATGGGGAAATAATGCGTAGTCTTGGAAAACAGTATTAACTTGACGCTCATTTGCAGGCATCGTATTGACTTTCTTTTCATTGATGTATATCGATCCTTCAGTTGGTTCGGTAAACCCTGCAATCAGTCGTAAAATTGTTGTTTTCCCACAACCGGAAGGTCCTAGAAGCGTATAAAACTTTCCACGCTCCATTTCAAAAGAAACGCCATTCAAGACAGTCGTATCTTCACTATATTTTTTTGTTACATTTTCAAAACGGATTATCGGTTGAGGCGTCATTGTGACACTCCTTTTCTGTTGGTTGGATTTCAGAGATAAGATTCTGTAGCAACTAATAAAAGTTCGGTTGTTCCTTCAAACGCATTTAATAAGCGGTGATGTTCAGACGCATCATAATAAACAGCATTCCCAATAGATGCGAGATAGTATCTGTCCCCAATTTCAATTTTCACTTTCCCTTTTAAAACGTATATGAATGTCTCAGCAAGCGAGGGTTCAAACCTCTTGAATTCTCCTTTTTCCCGGAAAGTAATATAAACTGGTTCCATATCATTTTCATTGGACCGTGGAACAAGCCAGCGGATACTGTATTTCGAATCATCATCTTGGAATATCGTTTGATCTTCATCTGAATACACGACGTTCAAATTTTTTTTCGAATCATCAAAGAAGTCTTTTGGTGTGGTGCCAAGAACTTCTAATAATGCAAATAACGTTTCGATTGAAGGGGAGCTGAGGTCACGTTCCAGTTGTGAAATATGACCTTTTGTTAAATCGGTCCGTTCACCAAGCTCCTCTTGTGTCAGTCCTTTTTTTAAACGAAGGCTTTTAATTTTGCTTCCTATTTCCATGACGATCCCTCATTTATTTAAAATGGGTAAGTTTATTAATACTGAACTTGAAGTTTACTGTAAACCTTTTCTATTATACAAAATATCTGCTGAAAATCAATAATAAATTTCAAAAAACGTAGGATGAACTAAAGATCCGAATCAAAACCGCTCCGGCTACCCCTTTTAAGGCGCCTTCGCTGGTTTGCATCACGCCGGATTAATTGTTACATTGTGGAGCCCTGTTTTCTTTTCCGCCATTTTTGATAGAGAAGCCGACCTAATGTAGTCACGATCATGTATGCGGATAAGGCAATTCCACTAATAGCGGTGAACAGTGAAATCCATTCAAGGAACGTGTAAGACGTTGCTGTTTTCCATGCAAATGGGGATTTCCAATCCTCAATGACAAGGTTCATGCCGTAAATACCTGAAACGACTGTGAAAATAGTCAATACAAAGAGAAGCATATTCATTTTTCCGGAGGCATTATTTTCTTGGCTTTTGTATAGTTCCTGCAAGGAATTATTTACGTCCTTATACAATATATCCAGATTATATGATTGCCTGAAAAGATCTGAAAGCTCTTTCCCCTCCGAACGTGTACTTATTTCTTGGAAGTAGTACATAGATGAAAATAATGTAATGAGTTTGATAAGTGATTTGACGAATTCTTCATCCTGTTTCCAATTAATCTCGCTATATTCATATGCCACCCGTAGCAGCATAATTTTATAGAAGTAATGCAAAAGACAGTTATAATAGTGCGTACTCATAAACTGGGAAATTTCACGTTGCATTTCCGAGGGGGAACGATTCGTCACAGTTATGAAAGCTTTTTCAGTTGCAACAGTGTATGTATCGGTTGCCCATCTATCGTGAACAGATTTGTCGAGTATGCGCTTAATATAATTTGGGTTATGGGTAGATATGAATTCATGGCCTTCCGGTGTTCTGCCATCTATAGAACCCATACGGTATAATTGATCTTCGGTAATTTCGGAACCTTCCTGTGCGAAAAAGAAAGCAGCCGCATACATTCGCTCATCCTTATAATAAGGGAGAGAGCCGAAATAGCCGCTTAACTTTTCATCCTGCATCATATAGGGATTAAGGTATGGATATAGATAGTCGAATAAAAAATCGTGAACGGATAGATTTATGGCTTCATTTTTGTGGGTGATTTTTGCACCTTGTTCTTCTTTTAACTTGGAGTCTACAGCCCTGAAATGATTCATAAAATCAAGTACATCTGATAGTTCATGTGCTTTCTTATCAAGCTCGACTTTTATGACAAGAAAAGCAATGCCAAAAGGTCCTAAAAGAACATCAGTACTCTTTATCGTGAAAGGTTGTTGGTCGTCTCTTAACTCGAGAAGGAATTCCCTGTTCATAACTTGTGTGAAACGATGGAAACCATTTTCTTTCAAAGAACGTGGGAAAAGTTTATGCTCGATGTAGGGAAGAAAATATTGTTCCAGTTCGCTGTCGATGACTGTAATCTGTGTTCCATAGTATTTCTCGTCATTTGTAGCATCGCCCAATCGAAAAGGAATATAGTCATGTTTTTTTAATGTACGGGCGAATGAGTGAAGTTCCTTTTTTTTATAACCGAAAGGAAGTACAAATGACATATGCATACGCGTAATAGTAAGATGTGTGAGTGAGATCTTTTTTTTCATTGGAAATTCACCTTTTTCATAATTGAAATTTAGCGTTTTAATGGTACAATATAGCGAATAAACGGGGGGCTTACGATTGGGAAATAAGAAGGTTTTTTACTTGGATCCGGATGACCGGAAATGGACAATGGAGGACCTAGGACTTAGTTGGGAAGCCATCGAAAATCCTAGGGCCGGTAAAAAAGAAATTGAAGGTACTTTTTATGTGAAAAACGGCAAAATCTGCGAATGGTCGGAGCTGCCGAATCACTGTAAAAAATGCCTTGATCCACTAGATTATAATGATGAATTCGATTCGGTTTTTTGCCCGTCTTGTAATGAATGGCGAGAAGCCTCGTGCAGCGACCCAACTTGTGAGTACTGTTTAGCAAGACCCGCTAAACCATCTGATTGTCAGTAAAGCTTTTCATAACTCTTCCCTTAAAGAGAAGAAGGTTAAACATTCATTGGTAAGAAGGGTCTTGGAACTGTCACATATCAAACAGGATAGCTTGCCGACCGAGTCACCCTAATTGAATTTGGGCAGACTGTTTGATATTCTGGGTAAGTAGAGTACGGGAAAGTAGAACATCTTCGTGCTAATGATTTTTTGGAGGGATTATATAATGATTGAACGTATGGTAGGTAAACAAGCTCCAGATTTTACAATGGAAGCAGTCTTGGCTGATAAGTCTTTCGGTAAAGTAAGTCTTGCAGAAAACATGAAAAATGATAAATGGACAGTATTGTTCTTCTACCCAATGGACTTCACATTCGTGTGTCCAACTGAAATCACAGCAATGTCTGACCGTTATGACGAATTTGAAGACCTTGACGCTGAAGTCATCGGTGTCTCAACTGATACAATCCATACGCACCTTGCTTGGATCAACACGAATCGCAAAGACAATGGTCTTGAACAGTTGAAGTATCCACTAGCTGCAGATACGAACCATACAACTGCTCGCGACTACGGTGTATTGATCGAAGAAGAGGGCATTGCATTGCGTGGTCTATTCATCGTCAATCCTGAAGGTGAACTACAATATCAAACGGTATTCCACAACAATATCGGTCGCGATGTAGACGAAACGTTGCGCGTTCTTCAAGCGCTACAAACTGGTGGACTTTGCCCGGCAAACTGGAGACCAGGTCAAAAAACACTATAATAGTTACCTACACCTATGAAGCCCCACGCATTTACAGAGCTGTGGGGCTTTTTGAAAATTAAGGAGGATAATCATATGAAATTACGGGATCAAATGCCTGAACTTGAAGGGGCAACAGCTTGGTTGAACGGAGAAAAAACAAAAACGGAATTGGTCGGGGAAAAACCGACACTTATCCATTTTTGGTCTGTTAGCTGTCATCTATGTAAAGAAGCGATGCCTGAAGTAAATGAATTCAGAGATCGTTACAAAGAGGATTTAAACGTTGTTGCGGTCCATATGCCGCGCTCGGAGGATGACTTGGACCTCGAACAGATTAAGTCTATTGGTGCCGAACACGACATCTCTCAACCTATTTTCGTTGATAGTGAAGCGAAATTGACTGACGCATTCGATAACCAGTATGTACCTGCTTATTATGTGTTCGACAAAGATGGACAGCTTCGTCACTTCCAAGCAGGAGGCGGAGGCATGAAAATGCTTGAAAAACGTGTCAACCGTGTATTGGATGAAATGAAAAGAGACTGACCTTTTTAGTGCCTGATAACGCTGTAAGTGCGTTGTCAGGTTTTTTGAATGTAAAAAAGTTAAAAAATAATAAGGGCTCGTTGTGAGAAACTGTGCGATTATGGTACACTTGTCGCATTCAATAGCGGATAGGGGAGACTGTTGTATGAAAAAAGAATTTGTCGTAATTGGCCTAGGACGTTTTGGTGGAAGTATCGTCAAGGAGCTTATTGACCTTGAGGCTGATGTTATGGCAATAGATATTTCACCCGAACGAGTAGATGAATATGCGCCTATTGCCACACAGGCGGTAGTAGCTGATACAACCGACGAATCAGTTCTTAGATCGCTGGGCATTCGAAACTTTGAACATGTCATCGTAGCAATTGGTGAAAACATCCAGTCAAGTATTTTGACAACACTCATGTTAAAAGAAATTGGCGTACCTAAAATTACGGTGAAAGCCCAAAATGATTATCATGCAAAAGTGTTGCAGAAAATTGGAGCTGATAATGTTGTTCATCCTGAGCGGGACATGGGGATCCGAATTGCAAATAATATGGTGTCAAACAATATTCTCGATTACTTAGAGTTGTCCGATGAGTATTCGATTGCAGAAATAAAAGCGAGTGATAAGCTTGTAGGGTTCACGTTAATCGACCTTGATATACGGGCAAAATACGGTGTCAATATTGTAGCAATTAAAAGAGGTAAACAAATATTAGTTTCACCTCAAGCTATTGAAAAAATCCAATTGGAAGACATTTTAATCGTTATTGGTTCCGATAAGGATATCCATAGTTTTGAAAAAAAAGCACTTCATTAAAAAAAACCGCCAATGTTTGCATACATTGGCGGTTTTTTTTATGAGAAGAGAGTATATGATTTTCAACTTTTCTCAATGGAAAGTAACCTCAAACTTCCATTATAACCGGAAGCACCATTGGTTTACGTTTTGTTTTATCGTAAAGATAAGGTCCTAATACATCGACAATTTCTGTTTTAAGTGCAGCAATTTCTGTCGGGGAGTTACCCAATTTACGTTGCATCTGCTTGTACAACATATGCTGAGCTTCGTGAATCATCGTTCCGGATTCACGCATGTAAACGAAACCACGTGAGATGATATCTGGTCCTGAAACGACACGGTTTTTCTTTTTGTCAACAGTCGCGACAACGATAACTAAACCGTCTTCTGAAAGCATTTTCCGGTCGCGTAGGACCACGTTTCCAATATCACCGATTCCACTGCCATCAATGTAAACATCACCCGATGGGATACGTCCTGCAAGCCTTGCTTCATCTGGCGTTAAAGCAAGTACATCGCCGTTGCCCATAATGAAAGTATTCTCACGCGGGACATCACAAGATACAGCGAGATTCGTATGCATTTTTTGCATCCGGTATTCGCCATGAATCGGCATGAAGAATTTTGGTTTGATCAATCGTAGCATCAATTTTTGTTCTTCCTGTGATCCATGTCCAGAAGTATGAATATTGTTAAGGGAGCCGTGTAGAACATCAGCGCCTGCTCGGAACAATGCGTTAATCGTTTTATTAATACTTAGCGTATTTCCTGGAATTGGTGAAGAGGAGAAAATAACCGTATCCCCAGGATGAATTTGTACTTGTCGATGTGTACCATTTGCAATACGCGAAAGCGCAGCCATCGGTTCCCCTTGACTACCTGTACATAGAATCATAACTTCACTTGCAGGTAGGCGATTCAACGATTGTGTATCAAGAAACAATTCTTTAGGGGCGTTAATATACCCAAGTTCTCGCCCGATGGTAATCGCGTTATCCATACTACGTCCGAACACAGCGATCTTACGTCCGAGCAGTTGCGCAGCTTCGATAACTTGTTGGAGACGGTGAATATTGGATGCAAATGTTGCGAAAATGATTCGGCCTTCAACTTTCCTGAAAATATCATTTAGGCTATCGCCGACTTTGCGCTCGGACATTGTAAAGTTAGGAACTTCGGCATTCGTACTATCAGAGAGTAAACAAAGAACACCCTCACTGCCGATTTTAGCCATTTTTGTTATGTTAGCCGGTTCGCCAACAGGTGTGAAATCGAATTTGAAATCCCCTGTATGAACGATATTACCAGATGGCGTTTTCACAACAACACCGAATGCATCTGGAATACTATGAGTTGTCCGAAAAAAAGACACGGCTGTTTTTCGGAATTTGATGACATCATCTTCACCGATAGGAATCATTTCCGTTGTTCGTAATAAGCCATGCTCCTCCAGTTTGTTTCGCAGGAGACCCAAGGCAAGCTTTCCGCCGTAGACAGGTATATTAATTTTTTTCAGAAGATAAGGAATTCCACCGATATGATCTTCATGACCGTGGGTGATGAAAAGACCTTTAATCTTGTCGACATTCCTTTCGAGATAGGTGTAATCAGGAATGACGTAATCGATACCTAGTAATTCATCATCTGGGAATTTAATACCGGCATCAATTAAGATGATTTCATCTTGAAATTGCACACCGTATGTGTTTTTGCCGATTTCACCTAGTCCGCCTAGTGCGAATACAGCTGTTTCATTGTTCTTAATCGACTTCATTAGTTAGACCTGCTCAATCTCGAAATAGGGTGCAGCCTGTTCGTGTTCGAGATATTGCCCATCTAGATGCTGGATGAATTCAATGTTGTACCCACGTTTTTTTAACTTTTCACGGACTGCCCTTTCCGAATCCGCTTCGATGTACATGCTTTTAGTATTCTCGCGGACAGGTATTTGTAGCATGCTTTCTTGATAATAGACTTTGAAAATCATCGTATGCTCTCCTTTTTTACGTTCGTTTAAATTGATTCTCTTTATATTAGCATGTCACTTGCTTAAAATAAAGAAAAGCCCACCAATAAAACAGTGGGCTACTATGACTAAGCAATCGTTTTTTTTCCGAGGATGCCATTCAGCCGCTTCAACAGTTTTCGTTTCAGACGTTTATACATGGCTTTATCACTCCTTGGACCTATTATACTATTTTCTGAACTATCCGTCAAGCAAATTTGGTTGACAGATAGTTTCTGTTAAGTACGTTCAAATGGAATTGCTCCTGGAATTTCTTTAAGAGGTGCTCTCTTATCTATATGATCGTAGAACATAACGCCGTTCAAGTGATCCAGTTCATGTTGGAAAGCAATTGCGGCAAAACCTTTTAAACGTTTTTTATATTCCTTGCCATCAATATCGTATGCTTTAAAAGTGATTCGTGCATAACGGGGAACATATCCCTCAACATCCCGATCAACTGAAAGACAACCTTCACCCGGTACAAGGTATGTCTTTTCAACTGAATGACTAACGATTTTGGGATTAATGGCAACAAAACTTAACGGCTTGTTATCCTCTTCTTCTATATGAATGGCGAACATTCTTTTCAGTTTATTCACTTGTGGGGCAGCAAGTCCAATACCCGGTCTTAAGCCGTAGCGATCACACGTTTCTGTTTCTTGGCTGTTGACTACATATTCGATTAAATCGGCAGCAAGTTCCTGGTCTGCGTCGGATAAAGGAAACACGACTTCCTTGGCTTGCTTACGAAGTGCGGGATGTCCTTCGCGGACGATATCTTTCATAAGAATCATTTGTTAAACTTCCTTTCGGGGAATCATTACACCTTATTATAAACCAATGTGAATAGAGGGGAAAGAAATTTAGCGCAAACTTGAAATCATTAATGTGGTCCGCTATAGTTTAACAAACACAATTCAAAATCTGGACGCAATTATACCGTGGCGTGATTGATAAAATAATCGGAGGGATTAGACCGTGAAGAAATGTGTAATGGGATTAGCGTTATCGGTATCATTAATTCTTTCGGGGTGTAGTTTCGGTTCGACAACTGAAAAACAACTGTCAGATGCTCTGAATAACATGAATAGCGCTGAAAAACAGTACCGCAGCGAACAATCTAAACTTGTAGAACTTGAAAAGTCGGAACAGCAATTATTTGATGAAGTGATGAAACTGACACAAGAACAAAAAGAAGAACTTGGAAAGAAAGTTTCTGAACTTGATGAGCTGCTTCTAGAACGAATTAGCCATCTTGAAAAAGAAGAGGAGTCGATGGCTACAGCGAGGAAAGCGGTAGAGGATTTCAATCCTATTATTGAAAAGGCGGAAGACGCTGAAAAAAAACGGATTGAAGAGTTGAAAAAAGTAGTTAGCAATCGTTATGAACTTCATTCCGCATTCGTGGAGGAATATGAAAAACTGACAGAACTGCAAAAAGAATTGTATGACATGCTAATTGCTGAAGGGACGGAATTACCCGATTTGAAAGAGTTAGTAGCTCGTGTGAATACGCAAAACGAAAAAGTTCAAGCGGCAATCACTGAATTCAACGAAGCAACGGGGACAGTGAATGATAAGAAAGACGAGTTATTTGCGAGTTTAGAAGAAGCTGAATAGGTGTAAAGGAAGAGTGGGATTCCAATTCCTACTCTTTTTTTATTGCCATAATCGGATTTTCGAAATAATCGCCAATCTATTATAATACAGTTGAAACATTGTGCTAATACAGACTTATATTTTCAGTGAATTTCGGTAACTGAATAAGCTTCATCCTTGTGAGAATGCTATGTTTGACCATCCGGTTTCATTTCAGTATACTGAAAAAGAAAGAAATTGTATCAATGAAAATCCCTTTGATTCATAATACAGATATAAAGGAGAGTTGCCGAAATGGCTGCCAAAAAAGATAAGCAGTTCGATCCGGTGAAGACACTTCACGAGATTGAAGAGAAATTTGAAATGTTCCAGATTTTAAACGAAGAGGGCGAAATTGTTAATAAGGATGCAGATCCTAAAATGTCCGACGAAGATTTAATTGAATTGATGACGCGTATGGTTTACACACGTATTTTAGACCAACGTTCAATTTCGTTGAACCGTCAAGGACGTCTAGGTTTCTACGCGCCGACAGCGGGGCAGGAAGCTTCACAACTAGCGTCCCATTTTGCATTAGAAAAAGAAGATTTCATCATGCCGGGTTATCGTGATGTCCCTCAACTAATCTTCCACGGGTTACCGTTATCAATGGCATTCTTATGGTCACGTGGCCATTTCCAAGGTAGTGCGTTGCCAGAAGGTTTGAATATCTTCCCACCGCAAATTATTATCGGTGCGCAATATATCCAAGCTGCTGGAGTCGCACTAGGCTTCCAAAAACGTGGAACAAAAGCAGTTGCAATGACATATACAGGTGATGGCGGAACTTCACAGGGAGACTTCTATGAAGGCATTAACTTTGCAGGAGCTTTCCGTGCGCCGGCCATTTTCATTGTACAAAACAACCAATATGCTATTTCAACACCACGCGAAGCGCAGACTGCCGCGAAGACGCTTGCACAAAAAGGAATTGCCGCAGGTATCCCGAGTATTTTAATCGATGGAATGGATCCTCTTGCGGTCTATTCAGTTACACGTGATGCTCGTGAACGTGCTATCAACGGAGAAGGGCCAACACTGATTGAAGCATTATGCTACCGTTACGGACCTCATACGATGGCAGGTGATGACCCAACACGTTACCGTACTTCTGATACGGACAGTGAATGGGAAAAACGTGATCCACTTATCCGTTTCCGGAAATACCTCGGAACAAAAGGGATATGGAATGAAGAAAAAGAAAATGAAGTAATTGAACGTGCGAAAGAGGAAATTAAAGAGGCAATTAAAATTGCTGATGCGGCTCCAAAACAAAAAGTGAGCGATTTCCTTAAGATTATGTATAAGGGTGACCTTCCTTATAACGTAAAAGAACAGCTAGATATCTACACTGAGAAGGAGTCGAAATAACCGATGGCACAAATGACGATGATTCAAGCGATAAACGATGCGATGCGTTCGCAACTTAATAATGATGAAAACGTCCTCGTCTTCGGTGAAGACGTAGGGAATAACGGAGGCGTATTCCGTGCAACGGAAGGCTTGCAAAAAGAATTCGGTGAAGAACGTGTATTTGACACGCCACTTGCTGAATCGGGTATTGGCGGTCTTGCAATCGGACTTGCTCTAACGGGTTTTCGTCCAGTCATGGAAATTCAATTCTTTGGATTCCTTTTTGAAGTATTAGATTCTGTAAGCGGTCAGCTTGCACGGATGAGTTTCCGTTCAGCAGGTCACTATAACGCACCAGTTACAATTCGTTCACCATTCGGCGGCGGTGTTGCCACGCCTGAAATGCATGCTGACAGCTTGGAAGGAATTGTTGCTTCTCAGCCTGGTTTGACAGTAGTCATTCCTTCAACACCGTATGATGCGAAAGGCCTTCTCATCTCTGCTATCAAAGACGAGAACCCCGTTATTTTCCTTGAGCATATGAAACTTTATCGGTCATTTAGACAAGAAGTGCCGGAAGAAGAATATACAATTCCGTTGGGTAAAGCGGATGTTAAACGTGAAGGGAAAGACCTTTCCATTATTACTTATGGTGCGATGGTTCAAGAAAGTTTGAAAGCGGCTGAAGAACTTGAAAAAGTAGGCTATTCAGTTGAGGTAGTCGACCTTCGTACAATACAGCCGATGGATATTGAAACAATTATTGCTTCTATTGAAAAAACAAACCGTGCAATGGTTGTCCAAGAAGCACAAAAACAAGCTGGTGTAGCTGCGAATATTGTAGCTGAAATTACAGAGCGCGCAATTCTTAGCTTGGAAGCGCCGGTATTGCGAGTAACGTCTCCGGATACTATCTACCCATATGCACAAGGTGAGAATACATGGCTTCCTAATGCCAAAGACATCATCGAAACGGCTAAAAAAGTATTAACGTTCTAATCCAACTAGTTATAAACTGAACGTCCTTAATTGATAATGGAAAGGGTGAATCGCGTGGCATATGAATTCCGTTTACCAGATATCGGAGAAGGTATCCATGAGGGTGAAATCGTAAAATGGTTCGTCGCTGTTGGCGATACAATCAATGAAGATGATACACTTTTAGAAATTCAAAATGATAAAGCAGTTGTAGAAATACCCTCACCTGTTACGGGAACTGTTGAAGAAATCCTTGTTTCAGAAGGAACAGTTTCTGTTGTAGGTGATGTATTAATACGTCTAGATGCACCTGGTTATGAACAACCACAGAGTAAACATGATGAAGAGGTCCCAGAAGCGAGCACGAAAACGGAGTCACAAGTTCAAGCGACTGCTGAATCGGGTCAAGCAATTGAGAAAAATGAAGCACCAAAAGATGAAGTAAAAGAAGTGGCTAGTGAACAATCACCGCAAAAAACAGCACAATCAGAAGTTGATCCGAATCGTCGTGTTATCGCAATGCCTTCGATTCGCAAATTCGCACGTGAAAAAGATGTAGATATACGTCTTGTAGCAGGTACGGGTAAAAATGGTCGTGTCATGAAAGAAGATATCGAATCATTCCTTAACGGCGGTCAAGCACAAGATAAGCCATCTGAAGCTGAAGATGCTAAAGAAGCTGTTCAGTCTGAAAATGCAACGCAAGCAGAAACAAGTGCTGCTCCTGTTTATCTTGAAGGCGATTTCCCGGAAACGCGCGAAAAAATGTCTGGAATCAGAAAAGCGATTGCAAAAGCGATGGTCCATTCAAAACAAACGGCACCGCATGTTACATTGCTTGACGAAGTCGATGTGACAGAATTAGTTGCACACCGTAAGAAATTTAAAGATATCGCTGCTGAAAAAGACATCAAACTAACATACTTGCCATATGTCGTTAAAGCACTCGTATCTACATTACGCGAGTTCCCTGAATTTAACAGATCTCTTGACGACGCTACACAAGAAGTTGTTCAGAAGCATTACTTTAACATCGGCATAGCAGCAGATACGGATCGAGGACTCCTTGTTCCCGTCATTAAACACGCTGACCGCAAATCGGTCTTTGCAATTTCTGATGAAATCAATAACCTTGCGGTAAAAGCACGTGATGGTAAACTTGCGCCAGCAGAAATGAAAGGTGCATCTTGTTCAATTACAAATATCGGTTCTGCAGGTGGGCAGTGGTTCACACCGATTATTAACCATCCTGAAGTTGCGATTCTTGGAATAGGTCGTATCGCAGAGAAACCTGTTGTAAAAAATGGTGAAATTGTGGCAGCACCTATGTTAGCATTATCACTAGTGTTCGATCACCGAATGATTGATGGTGCAACTGCACAACATGCGTTGAATCATTTGAAGAAATTACTCGGTAATCCAGAACTTTTATTAATGGAGGCGTGAGAAAATGGTAGTAGGAGACTTTCCAATCGAAGTAGATACACTTGTCGTAGGATCAGGGCCTGGAGGGTATGTTGCAGCAATCCGTGCTGCGCAATTGGGTCAAAAAGTAACAATCGTTGAAAAAGAAAATATCGGTGGTGTGTGCTTAAACGTTGGATGTATTCCTTCCAAAGCGCTTATCTCTGTAGGACATCGTTTTGCAAGTGTCCAAAATTCCGATTCAATGGGGATTACAACAACTGGTGCGAAATTAGACTTTTCAAAAGCACAAGAATTTAAAGACAGTGTTGTAAACAAATTGGTTGGCGGTGTCAGCGGACTTCTTAAGGGCAACAAAATAGACGTTATTCAAGGTGAAGCCTATTTCGTTGACGGCAACACAGCGCGTGTAATGGATGAAAAATCTGCACAGACATATAAATTTAACAATGTCATCATTGCAACAGGATCACGTCCGGTTGAAATTCCGACATTTAAATATTCGAAACGCGTCATCAATTCAACAGGCGCTTTGAATCTTGAAGAGGTACCATCTAAACTTGTCGTAATTGGCGGCGGATATATCGGAACTGAATTAGGTTCTGCATATGCTAACCTTGGTTCTGAAGTAACAATCATCGAAGGCGCTAATGACATTCTTGCAGGCTTTGAAAAACAAATGACACAAATCGTTAAAAAAGGCTTGAAGAAAAAAGGTGTTGAAATCGTTCTTAAAGCATCTGCTAAAGGTGTGGAAGAAACGGAAACCGGCGTTACAGTCACATATGAAGTTGGCGGAGAAGAGAAAAAAGTTGAAGCTGACTATGTTCTAGTAACAGTTGGTCGCCGTCCAAATACGGATGAAATTGGACTTGAAGAGATGGGCGTAAAATTCCTTGAACGCGGTATCATTGATGTCGATAAACAATGCCGTACAAGCCTTCCGCATGTCTATGCAATCGGTGACATCGTTTCAGGTCCCCAACTTGCACATAAAGCTTCATATGAAGCAAAAGTTGCAGCAGAAGCAATTTCTGGCCATAAATCTGAAGTAGACTATTTGGCAATTCCAGCTGTATGTTTCACAGATCCCGAACTTGCAACTGTCGGCTTAAACGAGCAACAGGCGAAAGACGAAGGCTATGAAGTGGCAGTCGGTAAATTCCCATTTGGCGCTAATGGGCGTGCACTCGCTCTTGACGCAACTGATGGGTTTGTTAAACTTGTTGCACGTAAAGAAGATGGACTTCTACTTGGAGCGCAAATTGTCGGTGAAAACGCGTCAGATATGATTGCTGAACTCGCTCTTGCAGTGGAAACAGGCATGACACTTGAAGACGTTTCAATGACAATCCATGCACATCCTACATTGGGTGAAATTTCTATGGAAGCAGCGGAAGTTGCACTAGGAACACCAATCCATATTATGACGAAATAAGAACTGAACCAATAATCGCCTATGAAGCAGCTAGTTGCTTTATAGGCGTTTTTTGTTTGCATTATGCTGTACTAGGTAATAGAAGGATTGAATACGAGTCGTTGTTTGGGATACTTGAATCATGCTACTATTATTGTGCTGGAAGGATTGGTGATTAGATGAAAAAACAAATCGTATACGTAATGGCAATGCTTATTTTACTCTTGGCAGCCTGTGCGAAAGAAGAACCGGAAGATGAGAAGGAACCGATTGAAAATAATGATTCAGTTGAAGAAAGGGGCGGGGAAACAGAGGAACCGGTAGAAGAACCGCCGGCAGAAGAAATTGTAGAAGAAGTAGCAGAACCTTTATATGCATTAAATCCAGTAACCTACTCTGTTGAGCCAATTGGGGATGCGAACGCTAAGGTAGTCCTGTTGACAATTGATGATGCACCGGATAAGCGAGCCCTTGATATGGCGAAAACACTAAAGCGTCTGGATGCCCCGGCAATCTTCTTCGTGAATGGGCATTTTCTAGCAACGGATGAGAAAAAAGAAGTGTTAAAAGAGATTCACGATATGGGCTTTATGATTGGTAACCATACAAAAACACATGCCAACTTGAAAGGGATTACAGAACAACAACAACAGGAAGAAATCCTTACAGTGAGTGATACTGTTGAAAGAGTAATTGGGGAACGCCCGAAATTTTTCCGGGCACCATTTGGTATTAATACTGATTTCAGTAGAGCACTTGCAGAAAAAGAGGGAATGACTCTCATGAACTGGTCTTTCGGTTATGATTGGGAAAAGCAATATATGGATGCAGAAGCGATTGCGGATATAATGGTCAATACAGAACTGTTACATAACGGATCGAATCTTTTAATGCATGACCGTGAATGGACGGCGGATGCATTAGAAGAAATCGTACTTGGTCTGCGCGCGAAAGGCTACGACCTAGTTGATCCTGCAACAATAAAGGTTGCAAAAGAATAATGTGGGACAGTTGAGTAAGTCGTATGTGACTTTCTTATCCGCCTTTTGCAGGTGAATCGAGTGAAGACGAAGAAGTGTATTGATAGTGATTAAAGGGGAGGGCTAATTATGGAATGGAAAACAAAAGTGACAGAACTGCTTGGAATTCAATATCCGATTATACAAGGTGGACTTGCATATCTTGCGTATGCTAATCTTGCGGCTGCTGTATCTGAGGCGGGTGGTCTCGGACAAATTACAGCGATGAGTCTGAATTCACCCGAAGCACTTCGGGCTGAAATCCGCAAAGTCAAGGAACTGACCAATAAACCGTTTGGTGTAAACTTTGCAATTGGTCAACATGGCCGTCCATATGCCCATATGGTGGAAGAAGCTCTTGAAGAAAACGTTAAAATAATGTCTGTGACGGGTGGAAATCCTGCCCCCTTCTTTGAACAATTAAAACAGACGAATGTCAAAACGCTTGTACTTGTCGCGGCAAAAAGACAGGCTCAAAAAGCGGAAACACTTGGGGCGGATGCTGTAATGGTTGTAGGACAAGAGGGAGGCGGCCATTTAGGGCGTGATGACGTTGGTACGATGGTGCTTGTACCACAAGTCGTTGACGCTGTTACGATTCCCGTTATTGCATCGGGAGGCATTGGTGACGGCCGAGGTTGGATGGCGGCGCACTCTCTTGGTGCAGAAGGAATCGAGATGGGTACACGGTTTATCGCCACAAAGGAGTGTATACATGCTTCAAAGGCCTATAAAGATGCCCTTCTGACTAGTAGCGAGACGGATACAACGGTCATTAAGCGAACACTAGGCTCTCCTGCACGTGCACTAACGGGAACTTGGACAGAGAAGATACTGGGACTAGAAGCCGAGAACGCCAATTACGAACAATTGAAGGCGTATATAAGTGGTGAAGCAAACCAACGCTATATACATGATGGAGAGTTAGACAATGGCTATGGATGGGCTGGGCAAGTCGCGGGTATGATCGATGACGTTCCGACTGTTGCTGAACTGTTTGAGCGAATGGTAGAAGAAGCTGAAGGTATACGTTGCCGATGGAGTTAAAGTATATGAAAGGAGATTTTAGTAATGGACTATAACTACCCCATTCGACATGATTGGTCGACAGCAGAAATCATTGCTGTCGCAGCATTTTATGAAGCAGTAGAGAAGGCGTATGAATCAGGGATCCAGAGGGAAAGGTTAATGGAGAGCTACCGTGATTTTAAAAAAGTGGTTCCCTCCATGGCTGAAGAAAAAACGCTTCTAAAAGAATTCGAAGAAGCAAGCGGTTACGTTTGTTACCGTGTAATAAAGGCGGCAAAAGAAGGGATGGATAATGAACTAATAAAAGGGGTGCAGCGTTAAGCTGCATCCCTTTTTTCAAAACGGTATTAATTTTCAACCTGAACTATGCCTGTCGCCCCTAACCAAGGCGCTTTCGCTTTTCTTATTTCCCGATAACGATGTCATACACTGGAAGCAATTTATCGAATGCCTCTTCTGCAAAGGCTATGAAGTCTTCATTTGACAAGTTAACTGCATCTTCTGCAGACAAATGACGCCCGACAAGAAACTCAGCTTTTTTAACAGAATGTAATCGTTCCAAAAGGTTCTCAAGTTCCACCGCGTCTATTTCGCTGATTTTTGTAGCCTCCGGTTTCATATGATCACCCGAAACAATATAGGAATCGGGCAAGGTGGTGAGAGCGGAAAGATTTTTCTTTAATCGCTCAGCAATTCCTTTTTTATCGGGATTTTCATAAATAACCGCTAAAATTATGAATAAATGTGTTCCCCAAAGACCAATCTGAAAGTGTGGCAATGCTTTATAACCTCTTTTTGCCGGTGCAAATGCAACCCAACTGTCTTTTGGCGGGTTGACAGTTCTTCTAGCATGTTTTGCTATATGTGGAAAGAATTCATCTGTTCCGTGGGCGGACAAACGATCCGCAAAATGTCTGCCTAGAATTGCGAACTTTGGTTGAATTTTATTTTGAAGCCCTTCCATTCTTTTTTCTAAACCATTAATCGAAAATACTTCAAAATCATCTTTTATCCAGAAATGATTGTCCATTTTCATTCCTCCTAAATACTTTTACACGTTTATCGTAACAGAAAAAAGGGAACAATCTTATACAACAAGGCTTATAACTAGAGATTATTTCTGGCAAGACATATTTTAATTATAAGTACCTGAAAATTAAGACTATATTAAAATGAAGGGGTGTCAATCATGAAACAAGTCGTCCATATTATCCGGAAAGCGGATGTAGAGAAGGAGTACGTGAAGTTGCTCACTCTAGAACTTGATTACGAACTTGCTACCTTATTTGAAGCAGTGCAAGAAGAGGATTCAAAACAAAAAATGAAAAGCAAGCACAGACTTATGGAAATTCACCGTGAGCTGGAGATATTGAATGGTTTCGCGTAAACAAGGAAAGGTGACCTAAAAGGGTATCCACACACGCTTCTGAATCGGAAGATGTGTATTAGGGTACCTTTTTCGTTATACTGAAAAGAGAAAAATAATTCAGTGTAGAAAAAAGGGGGAGACGTCTTGAATTGGGGATTAATTGACCGGTATGCAAAATCATTAATAAAAGAAGCAGGACATAAAATTCGTGTCTCTTTTTTCAATAATATCGATATTGACTCGAAATCGGATGCAAATGACCTCGTCACAAATATTGATCGTGAAGTGGAACAGTTTTTCATCAGTCGTATTAAACGTGATTTCCCAGACCATAAAATACTTGGAGAAGAAGGTTTCGGTGATGATGTACAGTCATTGGATGGGGTGATTTGGATACTTGATCCAATTGATGGAACGATGAATTTCATTCACCAGAAACGAAATTTTGCTATTTCCCTTGGAATCTATGCAGAAGGTGTAGGTATGTTGGGGTACATATACGATGTTATGGGCAATGATTTTTACCATGCCGCTAAAGATGAAGGCGCTTATTTCAATGATGAACGACTACCGCAATTGGAAGTCACAGCTCTTAGTGAAGCGGTCATAGGCGTTAACGCAAGCTGGGTAGCCCCAAACCGATATATGGATCACGAAGGTATCATCCAACTCGTACAAGCTTGCAGAGGGACACGTTCTTACGGTTCTGCCGCTATGGAACTTGCGTATGTTTCTTCAGGAAGGTTAGACGCTTACATGTCGATGCGCCTATCGCCATGGGATATAGCAGGAGGAATGATCATCGCACAGGAGGTTGGTGCGATTGCGACGAATATGAAAGGCGAGACGCCACATCTTCTCGGTCAAGATACATTCATAGTGGCAAGACCTGGCTTACATGAAACCATGTTGAAAGACCATATTAGATTAAAATAAAAAGAACCGTTTAGCGCAACGGCTCTTTTCAATAAAGTGGGATGGTGAAATCAATTTTTAGAGGGTTCCTAGCTCGCGCATTTTCTTTTTTGTCTTAAAACCATTTCCCATAATAAGAACGAGGGCCACAACTGCAATGACACCGAATGGTATGCTGTGCATGCCTACTGCGAAGCCGATTAAGCACATTGAAGCGACAGCTGCAAGTGAGTAAAAGACAAATATCCATTTAATGTTTTTCAAAAAAATCCCTCCATCTATATAAAATGTTTTTCTATCTGCTCTTCATGTGCTATAATAACACAGTTAATCAACGGAAAAAAGAATAATGGAGTGAGAACATGACAATATATCGTGATGATTTACGTAACATAGCTATTATCGCCCACGTCGATCACGGAAAAACGACACTAGTGGACCAACTATTAAAACAATCGGGTATCTTCCGTTCCAACGAACAAGTTGATGAACGTGCAATGGACTCGAATGATATTGAACGCGAACGCGGAATTACAATTTTAGCAAAAACAACTGCTATTGAATACCATGACAAAAAAATCAATATCCTGGATACACCTGGTCACGCAGATTTCGGTGGCGAAGTAGAACGGATTTTGAAAATGGTAGACGGTGTAATTCTTGTTGTTGATGCTTACGAAGGTTGTATGCCACAAACACGTTTCGTTCTCAAGAAGGCACTAGAAGAAAACTTGAAACCAATCGTTGTAGTAAATAAGATTGACCGTGAATTTGCACGCCCTGAAGAAGTTGTCGATGAAGTACTTGAATTGTTCATCGAGCTAGATGCGAATGATGAACAACTTGAATTCCCAGTCGTATACGCTTCTGGATATAATGGGACAGCAAGTCTATCACCAGATCCTTCTACACAAGAAGATACACTTCGCGTACTTTACGATGCGATTCTTGAAAATATTCCTGCACCAGTAGATAATCGTGACGAACCGTTACAATTCCAAGTGTCACTTCTTGACTACAGTGATTATGTTGGGCGTATAGGAATCGGACGTATCTTCCGTGGAACGATGAAGGTAGGCCAACAAGTATCAGTTTTGAAACGTGATGGCTCTGTAAAAAACTACCGCGTTACAAAAATGTCTGGATTCCTTGGGTTAAAACGCATTGATATCCAGGAAGCTTTTGCAGGTGACCTTGTTGCAGTCTCAGGAATGGAAAATATTGACGTCGGCGAAACAATTTGCCCGGTCGATCACCAAGAAGCACTTCCTGAATTATTCGTGGATGAACCGACTTTGCAAATGACATTCCTCGTTAATAATAGTCCATTCGCAGGTAAAGAAGGTAAATGGGTAACATCTAGAAAAATTGATGAGCGTTTACAATCGCAGTTACAAACGGATGTATCACTTCGTGTAGATCCGACTGATTCTCCAGATGCTTGGACTGTTTCAGGTCGTGGAGAGCTTCACTTATCTATCCTTATTGAAAACATGCGTAGAGAAGGATTTGAACTACAAGTATCAAAACCATCTGTTATCGTTAAAGAAATTGATGGCGTTCGATGTGAACCAATTGAACGTGTTCAAATTGATATTCCTGAAGAACATGTTGGCGCAATCATTGAATCAATTGGTGAGCGTAAAGGCGAAATGCTTGATATGATCAACAACGGAAATGGACAAGTCCGTTTATTATTCAATGTACCTGCTCGTGGTCTAATCGGTTATTCAACTGAATTCCTAACATTAACAAGAGGGTACGGAATTATGAACCACACATTTGATGAATACAAACCAATGGCAAAAGGTAAAGTTGGCGGCCGTAGAAACGGAGTTCTTGTTTCAATGGAGAATGGAACAGCTACACCTTACAGCATCATGCAATTAGAGGACCGTGGAATTATGTTCGTAGATGCGGGAACTGATATTTATGCAGGGATGGTTGTTGGTGAGAATACACGTGAAACTGATTTGACTATTAACTTAACGAAAGCTAAACAAGCGACAAACGTCCGCTCTGCTTCAAAAGATCAGACGGTTTCAACTAAAAAACCACGGATTATGTCACTTGAAGAAGCTCTTCAATACTTGGATGATGATGAGTATTGTGAAGTTACACCACAATCCATCAGACTTCGTAAGAAGATTCTTGATAAAAACGAACGTGAAAGAGTTTCTAAAAAGAAATAAGTGGAGTGTGTGTCTCTTACGGAGAGTGTAGTAAGAGACACACAAACTTTTTTCTGACTTTGCATTAGACGAAAGGGATGTGTTGAATGAGTAATGATGTACAGGATCCAGATTTCGTATACGGCCGGATGTCGGGTATTGCCCGCTTCATTTATGAACAAATGCCTTCTTTTACAGGTGCCGGATATGTACTGTTCTTCCTCGTCTTCCTCCTATCGGCAATTGTATACAAATTAGGTTTTGCAAGGAAAATTAGACCTATGCAAAATGTAGTTATCTATATTTTTCTATTTATAGGTTGTCTAGTTTTAACGTTTCTTGCTTTTTTCCTTCCGATTGTAGAAGGACTTATCGTTGCGGCACTTATATTGATAATCTACCGTGTCCGTAGAATGAATGAACATAAAAAAGACCCCGTTACATGACGGAGTCTTTTTTTACTGTTCAAGAAAGAGTACTATATATGTTGACATAAAGAATCCTCTGAACAACGCTCGGCTACCCCGGTAAGGCGCCTTCGCTGGAGATTATATAGAATCATGCGTTCAACATATATATGCTGAAAAAGTATGATTTCATTGAATCCGCTGCGGCGCTTCGTGGATGCCTCCCGTGATAAGCCAGTCAGAAGATCACTGCCAGTCTTATCACTTCGGCTACCACTTAGAAGGCGCCTACGCTTAGTTTGTATGGAGATTCGTTTGTTTAAGGTGCTTTTGCTTTTCTACGTTAAAAGTCTTTTTCTATTGGGTGTGAGCTTCGTCTGAAGACGAAATTGCCTGTCGCAACCCGAGCGATTGTTTTGTTGGTGATTCGCTCTCTGCAACTCAAACACATATACGTATGAATCGGACGGTTCCTTAAGGTTTTTGCAAGTGGTGCATTGTCGGGTAGTTGTCCGATTTCATCACACATTACACATTTTACGCGCATAGTACCTCTCCTTCAGTCGATCCTGATTGCAGTGACATTACGAATAGGCTTGTCAATGTTCGAACCGTCTTTAAAGTAAACGTGAACGGGACCGTCTTCAAGGACCGGCTTCCCTTCGTCACAAAACTTGAAGATAAATTCTTTAGCTTCAGACAGTGGGAAAGGATGGCTGTTGCCATCGGTAGTTTCTATGAAAAGAGTTTGTGCATTCTCTAAAGGGTCAGCAATTTTTAAAAAGTGGCTTAAGCTTATACCGTAAGTGCCTGTTATTTCTTTTGAATCCTCAAACGTTTCTTCTGATTTCAATGTAGGTGGGAAAGTTGAGCCTTCCATGATTTCGCGCGACCAGTGTTTTCCCATCGCTTTTTTATAGGCTTCAAGTGGATCTTTTTCAACATACCCATTTGTGAAGTATTCATCTAAATCGATTCGACGGTCGTCAAAAATCCAAACTGTTGGATCCAATGTGATTGAATGTCGTACATTTCCTTTGATAGGAATAATAGTTTCCAATTTCATTTCCTCCTATTTATAAAAAACCTTTTCGTTAAGTATAACGCTTTGGTGCTCTAAGGAAAAGCATTTGGTGATAGTCATATTATTTGAAAGAGGAAATGCTTGCTTTTTCTTCATTCAAAAGATACAATTTATTCATAATCGCCGAGAAGAAATTATGGTTGATGGGGGCGTCCTCATGGATATTGAATTGCAAGAGACATATCAAGAAAGGGCCTTGGTACAACTTCAAGCCGATGCCGATAAAATTGCTCAACTAATTAAAGTGCAGATGGATCATTTGACGATGCCTCAATGCCCCTTATACGAAGAAGTGCTGGACACTCAAATGTATGGTTTATCACGTGAAATTGATTTTGCGGTTAAACTTGGGTTGATTGAGCGTTTCAAAGGGAATGAAATTCTTTCATTACTTGAAAAAGAAATGACTGTGCTGCACGAAATATATACGAAAAAGTAAGCTGAAAACTCAAACTTTTACATAGTTTGAGTTTTTTGTTTAACGAAGCCGAGGTATTGTTGATGAAAACGTACACTAAACGATTTTTACGTAATTTTGATTTTCCACTTTTTTTCGTATTTCTTTTTCTTACCCTTTTTGGGCTTGTCATGATTTACAGCTCAAGTATGGTATGGGCTGTTAATAAGTATGATTTCCCGGCAAATCATTTTTTTAAAAAGCAAATACTAAATTTAGCAATTGCTTATCCCGCTTTTTTTATAGCGGCATTTTTTCCTTATAAAAACTATAAAAGGAAAGGAATAATGGTATCCGCGGTTGTTGGTATGTTCGCGCTACTAATTCTTGTGCATTTCATCGGGTACGGGGAGGATGTCGGCTCTCAAAGCTGGATTGGTCTCCCGTTTGGAAGTATTCAACCATCTGAAGTGGCGAAGCTTGTCATCATTGTTTATTTCTCAAGTGTATTTGCAAAAAAGTATGAATCTGGTACGATAAACAACATCAATCAGGCAATCGCTCCACCGATTGGCATTCTTGTGCTCGCAGTAGGCTCAATTATGTTGGAGACGGATATTGGTACATCACTCATCATCATCATGGCGGCCCTTTCGGTTCTTGCTGCAAGCGGTATAAATAAAAAAACATTTATGAAAATGAGTGGGATTGTCTCGTTAGCACTTATACCCGTTGCAATTATTATATACTTTGCATGGGATACAGTGATGACCCCCAGCAGACAGGGGCGTCTGTTAGCCTATTTAAATCCATTTGACTACCTTCAGGGGTCAGGATACCAGATTGCTAACGGTTATATAGCGATTGGTACAGGTGGTTTAAAAGGGTTGGGACTTGGAAACTCAATTCAGAAGATGGGGTATTTACCTGAACCACATACTGATGTCATTATGGCGGTTATTTCAGAAGAACTAGGTGTATTAGGCGCTATCATTGTTATTGGCGGTTTAGGTTTTATAGTATTAAGGGCCTTGTCTATTGCATTGAAAGCAAAAGATCCCCATGCACGTATGCTAGCTGCGGGGATTGGTAGTGTGATAGGTATTCAAACGTTCGTAAACTTAGGTGGATTAACAGGGCTGATACCTCTTACAGGTGTACCGTTACCGTTTATCAGCTATGGCGGTACGTCGGTGATTCTGCTATCGTTATCTTTAGGAATATTGATGAATGTATCGATATTCGTAAAATATGAAAAAAACAAATAGAATAGGAAGTGTCGTATCATGGGGGAAATAAAAAAGATTCTTGTTGCTAACCGAGGCGAAATTGCAATTCGCATATTTCGTGCCTGTACTGAATTGAACATCCCTACAGTTGGGATTTATTCGACGGAAGATAGCGGGTCATTCCATCGTTACAAAGCGGACGAGTCCTATCTTGTCGGCAAGGGTAAAAAACCAATTGATGCTTACCTGGATATTGAGGGCATTATCGCGATTGCAAAAGACTCGGGGGCAAATGCAGTACACCCCGGTTATGGTTTTTTAGCTGAAAATGAAGAGTTTGCTCGACGTCTTGAAGAAGAAGGAATCATTTTTATCGGTCCTGGGTCGAAGCATCTGGATATGTTTGGAGATAAAGTGAAAGCAAGAACACAGGCAATCAATGCAGGAATTCCAGTCATCCCAGGAAGTGATGGGCCGATAACTATAGTCTCAGAAGTCGCAACATTCGGCGAATCGAATGGCTATCCGATCATCATAAAAGCCTCACTCGGCGGCGGCGGGCGCGGTATGCGTATTGTCAATTCCGCAGAAGAAGTGGAGGAAGCGTTTGAACGTGCAAGATCTGAAGCAAAGTCGGCATTCGGTTCAGATGAAGTGTATGTAGAAAAGTACATTAGTAAACCAAAGCATATAGAAGTGCAAATTCTCGGAGATACATACGGTAATATCGTCCATCTCTATGAACGGGATTGCTCAATTCAACGCCGCCATCAAAAAGTGGTCGAAATCGCACCTTCGATATCACTTGAAGATGGACTACGTGAAGAAATTTGTGAATCGGCTGTAAAATTGATGAAAAGTATTGGATACATCAATGCGGGGACAGTTGAGTTCCTCGTTTCCGATGGACGGTTTTACTTCATAGAAGTCAATCCACGTATTCAAGTGGAGCATACAATTACAGAAATGGTAACAGGAATCGATATTGTTCATTCACAAATCCATATTGCAAATGGTGGAAACCTTCATGAAGGAGAAACGGGTATCCCAATCCAGGACAAAATACCATTGTTCGGATACGCTATTCAGTCACGTGTCACAACCGAAGATCCTCTGAACGATTTCATGCCTGATACAGGGAAATTGATGGTGTACCGATCGGGTGGTGGATTTGGCGTACGTCTTGACGCTGGTAACGGCTTCCAAGGTGCAGTGATTACACCTTTCTATGACTCATTACTTGTAAAAGTGTCAACATGGGGAATGACGTTCCGTGAAGCGGCGGCTAAAATGGATCGAAACCTGCAAGAGTTCAGAATCCGGGGGATCAAAACAAATATTCCATTCCTTGAAAATGTCGTAAAGCATACGAACTTCCTCACAGGAAAATACGACACAGGATTCATCGATGAGACGCCTGAATTATTTCTGTTCCCGAATCGCAAAGACCGTGGAACAAAAATGTTGAATTATATCAGTAATGTGACGATTAACGGATTCCCTGGAATAGGAAAACAGTCAAAACCTGTATTCCATCCTGTGAGAAAGCCATCTATTGACTTACTGACGCCGCCCACACCAGGAACAAAACAAATCTTGGATGAACGCGGTGCGGATGGGCTAGTTAAATGGATCAAAGAACAAAATGATGTTCTACTAACGGATACAACTTTCAGAGATGCACATCAGTCGCTATTAGCTACACGTGTTCGTACGTCTGATATTACAAAAATTGCATCTGAATCGGCCAGAATGATGCCTGATCTTTTCTCATATGAAATGTGGGGCGGTGCGACGTTTGACGTTTCCTATAGATTCCTAAAAGAAAGTCCCTGGGATAGACTGCTGAAATTGCGCGAGCAAATCCCGAACGTTCTTTTCCAAATGTTGTTTCGCGGTGCCAATGCAGTCGGCTATACGAACTATCCCGATAACGTAATCCGGGAATTCGTGAAAAAGTCAGCGGACGCAGGTATCGATGTATTCCGTATTTTCGACAGTTTAAACTGGATCAAAGGAATGGAAGTGGCAATCGACGCCACACGTGAAGCGGGTAAGGTCGCCGAAGCTGCTCTTTGTTACACAGGCGATATCCTGGATGATTCTCGTGACAAATACACAGTTGGTTATTATAAACAGATGGCGAAAGAACTTGAATCGGCAGGTGCCCATATTCTTGCAATCAAAGATATGGCGGGACTTTTGAAACCGGAAGCGGCATATCGTCTTATTTCTGAACTAAAAGATACTGTCGATATACCGATACATCTTCATTCACACGATACAAGTGGAAATGGAATATTCATGTATGCGAAAGCGATTGAAGCGGGAGTGGACATCGTTGATACAGCACTTGGAGCAATGAGCGGACTGACTTCACAACCATCTGCCAGTTCATTGTATTATGCATTACAGGGCGGTAAACGGAATGTCCGTACAAATGTGAAATCACTCGAAGACTTATCGTATTATTGGGAAGACGTACGGAAATATTATCAGCCATTTGAAAGTGGCATGATAAGCCCTCATTCAGAAGTTTACGTACATGAAATGCCGGGTGGCCAGTACTCAAACCTACAACAACAAGCAAAAGCTGTTGGTCTTGGAGAACGCTGGGAAGAAGTGAAAGACTTGTACTCACGCGTCAATCTGTTATTCGGTGACGTCGTTAAAGTGACACCATCTTCTAAAGTAGTTGGCGATATGGCGTTATTCATGGTACAGAATGACTTGGATGAACAAACCGTGCTTACCCGCGGAAAGGCCATTGATTTTCCTGAATCAGTTATCGAGTTTTTTGAAGGGTATATTGGACAACCTTATGGAGGATTTCCCAAAGAGTTGCAAAAAGTCATCTTGAAAGAACGTGAAGCAATCACTGTTCGTCCAGGTGAGCTATTACAGGATGCTGACTTTGAAAAAATACGAGACAATTTGAATAGCATGTTGGACCGACCGGTTACGAGCCACGAAGTACTTTCCTATGCAATCTATCCGAAGGTATTCGAAGAATATTCCGCTATGGAAAAAGAATTTGGTGATGTATCCGTCATCGATACACCTGAATTTTTATATGGAATGCGTCTTGGTGAGGAAATAGAAGTGGAGATTGAAAAAGGGAAGACATTGATTGTCAAACTTGTTTCGATTAGCGAGCCTCAGTCGGACGGCACACGTGTGATGTATTTCGAATTAAATGGTCAGCCAAGGGAAGTTATCATTAATGATATGAATGTTGAATCCGATATTGTCCGAAAATTGAAAGCCGATCTTGGTAATACTGCGCATATTGCAGCTACAATGCCAGGAACTGTATTAAAAGTTGTAGTTTCCAAAGGAGCGAAAGTGAAACGTGGCGAGCATCTCCTTATCACTGAGGCGATGAAGATGGAGACGACAATCCAGGCACCTTACGATGGGATTGTAAAAGAAATTTACGTTGCAGCCAGCGAATCAATCTCCACAGGCGATTTACTAATTGAATTGGAACAGTAAGAAGCTATACATTGAAACAATAAAGAAAAGCACTTGGATTGAATCCAAGTGCTTTTCTTTATTGATATAAGGGGAAATGATTCATTATTTCAATTTACTCCTCGAAACAAGTAAGAGCATATACGTCAACAAACCGAATAATAACGTTATGAACAATGAATGAAGCAATGCAACATAAAGATTTAGTTTAGTCAAGACGACCGTCATACCTGTAGTTGCTTGGAGTAGGACAATGATAAATGCGATAACCCATCCCCAGTAAATCGCTCGCTGATCCTTGTAATTCCGAATGACGTGAATAGCAATGATGCCCAGCCAGATGACAATGAGTGCCGCTGCTGCCCGGTGACCCATCTGGACCCATTCATGCATATTGGTGGGCAATTCAAATTGGTCATTGCGACATAGTGGCCAATCCTTACAAACTAGCCCAGATTCAGTGTGGCGGACAAGTGCTCCCGTATAAACAACGATATAAGAATATAACGAAACGCCGATTGTATGCCATTTCAATGTTTTGCCAACACTAATTTTATCTGTATCGAATTTCTTGTCCACTTCAAATATAAGAAGTGTCAGTAGTAGCACAGCCGCGAAGGAAATCAACGAAATTCCGAAATGAAGTGCAAGAATGAAATCGCCTTGCCCCCATTTAACTTGGGCAGCGCCGATTAAAGATTGTAGGATAAGAAAAAATATGGCAGTGAAGGACAGAAATTTTGTTTCTCTTATATGTCCCAATGATCGCCAAGACCAAATGGCTAATATAAGGATGAGAATTCCGACTGAACCTGTAACGAGGCGATGGGAAAACTCAATAAGTACTTCGGGCGTGATTTCGTCAGGGATTAGTTGACCGTTACAACCAGGCCAATGTCTTCCACAACCCAAACCGCTGTCGGTTTTTGAGACAAGTGCGCCTCCAAGCATGATTAAAAGCATGCCGAATGTGGAGGCGACAGCAAACCATTTTAAATATTTATTAGATTGCAAGAAAAGACACCTTCTTTTTAATTGGTGGCCAACATGTAAATGGCCCTACTTTTTTGATGATACCGAAAAAGGATTGAAAAAACAATATCAAGACTGCTAAAACGACGAATCACCCCATAACTTCACAAATTGTTCATAAAAAAGACGCTTTAACTTCACAAAGAGTGAGTTGAAATGATTTAGTATAGAAAGAGCATAGTGCCAGTTGTGTCGACGTTTTTGGGAAATCAAAGGTTTTTTCGTTTATATGTAGAAATTACTTGGGGTTTTCGATATAGTTAAGTATAGCGGACTTTGCAAACTACTTTGAAAGGAGGAGTTACATGCCGAATAGTCGAATAGTGTCTTCATCCATGGAACCTGAAGTCAAGATAACATCCTTGTATCGGGACTTCTTGGCACTTATTAAAATAGGAATTGTCAATTCAAACATGATAACAACATTCACCGGTCTATTTTTGGCATTTCAGTTTACTGGTCAGAACTTTCTACATAATGTCGATTTGATTGTCTGTGGACTCGGCGGATCAGGTTTGATAATCGCTGGCTCTGCTGCACTTAATAACTTAATCGATTGTGATATCGACCCGATTATGTCTAGAACGAAATCCAGACCGACAGTTACCGGACGATTTAAAGCACCGGCTGTATTGGCACTTGCACTCACTTTCATCGTTCTGGGTGAAGGACTTTTGTTTTCCGCGTCCGTTGCGGCCGGAATATGGGGACTTGCAGGTATCTTCAGTTATGTTGTACTCTACTCTATGTGGTCAAAGCGGAGACACGTTGGCAATACAATTGTCGGTAGCCTATCTGGAGCTATACCTCCTTTGATTGGCTGGACTGCTGTCGAACCTTCACTTGGGGCAGGTGCCTTGGCATTATTCCTTATTATGTTCATTTGGCAACCCCCGCACTTTTATGCCTTGGCAATGCGCCGGACAGAAGAGTACCGGGCGGCAAATATACCCATGCTGCCAGTTGTAAAAGGATTTGCAAGAACGAAGAAATCCATGCTTGCTTGGGTGCTGTTATTATTCCCGTTACCATTTCTTCTGTCAGAGTTGGGAATTTGGTTTTTGCTGCTTGCAACCGCTTTAAACGTAGGATGGCTTTACTTAGCAGTTAAAGGGTTCAAAGCGAAAGAGGACTTGAAATGGGCGACAGCCATGTTTATCTATTCGTTGAATTACATGACGATTTTATTTGTCGCAATTATCATTTTCTCCATATTCATCTAATCTTGGAATTCTTTCTTTGGATAGGAATTCATATAGAGAGGCCGACAAGTCCTCATAAAACAAGAAAATTATTTTTCAGAAAGAGAGGTATCATTAAGTGATGATGAAAGGACTCAAGAAGTGGCGTCTCTTTTCTCTATTAGCAGCTGTTACAGTGTTCCTTGCTGGATGCGGACAGGAACAGCTATCTATACTCCTACCGGCCGGTCAAGTCGGGAAAGATCAATTCAATTTGCTGATTTTATCTTCAGTAATCATGTTGATCGTAATTATTGTTGTCGTAATTATCTATGTAATTGCGCTCATCCGTTTCCGCCGCTCGAAATTGGGTGAAGATCATATACCCAAACAGACGGAAGGAAGTCACATACTCGAACTAGTATGGACGGTTGTTCCGATTCTTCTCATTTTAGTGCTTGCAGTGCCAACTGTGTATTACACATATAAACTTGGTAATGTTACAGCGATGGATGCAGTAGATGAGGAAGGTAATACGGAGAATCTTGTCGTTGATGTAACGGCGAAACTTTTCTGGTGGGAATTTGAATATCCTGAACTTGGGATTGTCACTGCACAGGAACTCGTTGTACCAATGGACGAAAAAGTATACTTCAACCTAATTGCAGCGGATGTTAAACACTCATTCTGGATTCCGGCTGTTGGAGGAAAGCTTGATACGAACGTTGAAAACGTTAATAAGTTCTACCTTTCATTTGAAAAAGATTCTAAGGATCTTAAAGATGGCGTTTTTTACGGCAAATGTGCTGAACTTTGTGGACCTTCCCATGCACTTATGGATTTTAAAGTGAAAACAATGCCGCGTGCTGAATTCGATACATGGGTAACAGCAATGCAAGCAACTGGCGAAGAAACGACAGATGTTGCTGCAGTTGGTCAAGGTGAAGAACTGTTCCAACAAAGCTGTATTGCATGTCACGCAACTTCAGCTGTAGGTGAGACTGGAGCAATTGGACCTAACCTTGCAACCTTCGGTGACCGCAATCGAATCGCAGGATTTATGGATCATGATAAGGAATCATTGAAAGAATGGATTAAAGATCCTCAAAAGTACAAACCAGGCAATAAAATGCAATCATTTGGTGATATGTCAGATGAAGATCTTGACGCTATTGCAGAGTACCTAATGGGACTTTCTGTAGAAAAGTAATACGTATCGTGAAATTGAAGAGGAGGTAAACAAAGTGAGTTCAGTTGCTCAAAAAAGAGGCTTTGGCGCAACGTTATGGGACTGGTTGACAACAGTCGACCATAAGAAGATCGGGATTCTTTATCTTCTTGGTGGAGGAATCTTCTTCGTAATCGGCGGTATCGAAGCGTTGATTATTCGTATACAACTTCTAAAACCTAATAACGATTTCGTCAGTGCCGGTCTTTTTAATGAAATTATTACCATGCATGGAACGACGATGATCTTCCTTGCAGCCATGCCGATCTTAATCGGTTTTATGAACGTAGTAATGCCGCTCCAAATTGGTGCGCGTGACGTTGCGTTTCCATTTCTAAACTCTCTAGGTTTTTGGATGTTCTTCTTCGGAGGATTATTCTTGAACGTTTCTTGGCTTTTCGGTCAGGTACCTGATGCAGGATGGACTTCTTATGCTTCGCTTTCCATCGCTTCTGAAGGACACGGAATCGACTTCTATGCAATCGGGCTACAAATAGCCGGTGGGGGTACACTAATCGGGGGCATTAACTTCCTCGTAACGATTATTACAATGCGTGCTCCGGGTATGACCTATATGCGTATGCCGCTCTTTAGTTGGACTACGTTAGTGGCTTCAGCAATGATTCTTTTTGCATTCCCACCACTTACGGTCGGATTATTCTTCTTGACATTCGATAGAATGTTCGGGGGTAATTTCTTTGATCATACAATGGGTGGTAATACAATAATTTGGGAGCATATTTTCTGGATATTTGGTCACCCAGAAGTATATATTCTCATTTTACCGGCATTTGGTATATTCTCAGAAATAATTCCTATGTTCTCACGTAAACGTCTGTTTGGTTATGCAGCAATGGTATTTGCTACCGTTCTAATCGGATTCTTGGGATTTATGGTTTGGGCTCACCATATGTTTACAGTAGGACTTGGGCCGACAGCAAACGCGATTTTCTCAGTATCGACTATGGCAATCGCCATACCAACTGGTGTAAAAATATTTAACTGGCTCCTCACCATGTGGGGCGGTAGTATTAAAATGACAACACCAATGCTTTATGCAATTTCATTTATTCCATCATTTGTAATGGGTGGAGTAACGGGTGTTATGTTAGGATCTGCACCACTTGATTATCAATTACATGATACTTATTTTGTTATAGCTCATTTCCACTATGTAATCGTTGGTGGAGTTGTACTTGGAATTTTGGCTGGAACACATTACTGGTGGCCAAAAATGTTCGGTACAATGTTAAACGAACCACTTGGTAAAATTACGTTTGCACTTTTCTTGATTGGTTTCCATATGACGTTCCTTATCCAACACTGGTTGGGCTTCTGGGGAATGCCACGTCGCGTCTTTACGTTTATGGATGGTCAAGGCTGGAACTTAGCAAACGTGATCAGTTCAGTTGGTGCTTTGTTAATGGGACTTGGGATTCTTGTCCTTATCATTAACATCATCATCACATCTGTTAAAAATGTACGTGTTGGTAATGACCCATGGGGAGACGGACGTACACTTGAATGGGCAATCGAATCACCACCTAAATTCTATAACTTTGCCCAAACGCCACTTGTCCGCGGACTTGACACAGTTTGGATTGAAAAAATGGAAGGTAACAAATCTGGATTTACTGCCGCTGAACCTGTACAAGATATTCACATGCCAAACGGCTCAATCATTCCAATGATTATGTCCTTTGGATTATTCATCGGCGGTTTTGGCGCAATGTTCCATGCAGAAGAAGCATGGGGCCTTCCACTTCTTATCTTTGGATTATTTGTGACTTTCGCATCGATGGCTACACGTTCTTTGAAAGACGATTTAGGTTATTATGTTAAAAAAGCAGATATTGAACGAGATTTGAAACAAAAAGGGGGTCGCAACTAATGGATTTAAACAAAAAATTCACCCCTGAAACATGGCCAGATCATCCGGAACGAGCTACTCATGAAGCCAAAAATAAATTCGTCGGCTTTTGGCTCTTCCTTGGTGGGGAAACTGTTCTCTTTGCAACACTTTTTGCGACATATATCGCATTGAAAAACAAAGGACCGGCTGGTTATGAACATACGACGCAAGAGTTATTTGAATTACCACTTGTATTTGTGATGACGATGCTTCTATTAACTTCTTCACTTACAAGTGTATATGCGATGTATCACATGAAAAACTTCAACTTCAAGAAAATGCAATTATGGCTTGCAATCACAGCATTGCTCGGACTAGGGTTCATTGGTCTTGAAGTGTATGAGTTTGTACACTATGTTAAAGAAGGATTCACATTTGACAGTAGTGCATTTAGTTCAGCATTCTTTACATTAGTCGGAACGCACGGTTTCCACGTTGCAATCGGCCTTGTATGGATTACGCTATTACTTATCCGTAATGCGAAACGCGGACTGAATTTGTATAATGCTTCGAAGTATTATACATTCTCTCTGTATTGGCATTTCATCGACGTTGTCTGGGTATTCATCTTCACTGTAGTCTATTTGATGGGAGTGATAGGTTGATATGGCAGAAGTTCAGGTATATAAAAAGTCGCCTGCTGAATTTAATTTAGGACAGAGACGTGCAAAGAAATCAATGCGCAATCAAATTATGATGTTCGCATTGATGATTTTCCTAACACTGATTTCATTTACAATGGTTATGGCTTATAATTCGGGAGTGGCTGGATTCTCCGAGTATTTTGTTATTCCGATCCTTCTCTTATTTGCTGCAGTACAGGTTGGTTTACAGCTGTATTTCTTCATGCATATGAGTGAAAAAGGACATGGGATTCCAATGATGTTCATGTATACTGGAGCATTGTTCGCATTTCTAATCGTTTTAACTTTTGTAGCAATTGTTTGGTGGTAAGGAAAAAAGCCTGTGGAGATTTATCTCACACAGGCTTTTTGCTATCTATTCATAAATGTCATAGTTCGTTCATTGAGTTACCACGCTGTTAGTTATATAATGGATAAAGACTTATCTGAAGGAGCGATGGCTATGTTGCCTATAAGCATATTCGGATTCCGGGCTTTATGGAGTCCTTGGTTTTTGTTATTAATCGTAGTTGGCATTGCGTTCTATTTTTTACTTACAATGAAATGGCGGCATCATTTTAAAGATACAGAACCCGTTACTCCGAAACAAATCAGTTTTTTCTTAATGGGAATGATTCTTTTATATGCTGTAAAGGGATCACCAGTAGACTTGCTTGGCCATATTTTGTTTGCTGTTCATATGGTGCAAATGGCATTTCTATTACTCGTAATTGCTCCATTCATCATACTAGGTCTTCCTAATTGGATCTGGAAAAAGATTTTTGACGTTACCATTCTGAATAAGATACTAGGCGTACTGACGAAGCCCTTAGTTGCTTTGGTCGTATTCAGTTTTATGTTTTCCCTTTATCACTATCCACTTATCTTGGATAATGTGAAGTTAAGTCCAGTGCTACACACAATTTTCACTGTGACACTTTTCATTGCGGCGCTTTTTTTCTGGTGGCCGATTACGAACTCATTAAACGGACAGCCCAAAATTGTTGGCTTGAAAAAAATCGGTTATGTCATTTTAAGTGCACTTCTAATTACCCCTGCTTGTGCGCTGATCATATTCGTAGATGTGCCTGTCTATGAGACATATAGCAGTGGGGAAGCATGGTTACAGGCGATGGCATTATGTGTACCTGCCAATACACTCAATTCACTTGCAGGATTAAATATTTCAGGACCCGAGTTGTTCATCAATACACCAACTGTATACGATCAGCAATTGGGCGGCATTATTATGAAAGTGTTCCAGGAAATTGTTTATGTTGTTGTGATTGGTACAGAGTTTCTTAGATGGCACAAAGATGAACAGAAAAATGCAGATGAAATCACACGTAAAGATTTGTTGGAACGACAAAAAATGTATACACATGGATTATAAACAAACGTAAACCAGACACTTTTTTCAAATGATTCCAGGTATAAAAAAAGACGCTACCGAATTTGTGGTAGTGTCTTTTAATAGTTGGGAAAGGAAGGTCCCACTGTATTATTCGGTTTTATCAGATCCTGAAATTCATTTTAATGATTCCGGCTTCACGTGCAGTGGTAAATAAAATGACTATAAGCGGGCCGAGGAAAAATCCTAAGAAACCAATTAGCTTCAGGCCTATAAACATTGCGATAAGCGTTGGCAAGGGTGATAATCCGATTTGTGAACCCATAACCTTTGGTTCGACAATTCTTCGTATAAGTAGTAACACCACTGCTAATATAGCAAGTTTTGTTCCCAATGCCACATCGCCACTTATGAATTGATATAGCGACCATGGAGCGAGTACAATAATCGATCCAAGTATCGGAATAACATCAATAATCCAAATGACAAGTGACATCACAATTGCATATTCAGGTACAATAATAAGTAGTGCAACAAATGTTACTGCTAGTATAATCAGACTTACAAGGAATTGTGCTTTCATGAAGCCGAATATGACAGCATTTAACTTTAGAATCATGAAGCGTACCTTTTCTGCTGTTGAAGTCGTAAAATGTCTGAATAGCATTTTCTTCAATTCTGGAAGCTCTAGCATAAATAAAAATAATGCAATGATATAAACGATTAAACTAACAAGGAAGTTTGGAATCTCTGTCATGAGAGCTGTTATTTTTTCATAGCTCAGCAAGTTCAATATAGATTCTCGTATAGATTCAAAAATGTTTTTGAATTCATGTTTAATCGCAATTACTACATCATCCGGCATACCTGATGTATAATGGAACAATTTACTTTGCGCATCAATCCAAACGCCTGATAATGAGTTGAAGTATTCAGGTGCGTCTTTCGTAAACTGGATAATCCTTCCGATGAGTTGAGTAACGGTATAATAAATTGTTGATGCTAAAATAGCAAGAATGAATATAAAAACTGATATGACGGATACTTTTCGTTGCCATTTAAACTTTTTTTCTGTAAGCCGAACAAGTGGGTCTATCAGTAATGCAGTCAAAAGTGCTAATATTATAGGGATTGAAACGGGGATAATAAATATTAATACAAGAATAAAAATAATAATACTTACTGCAAAAATAAAGTTGCGTTTTGTGAGCCATTTAGCCAAGAACCATTCCTCCATACCATTCAATAGTTTCATTATAACCAATGTTTGTGGAATTGAATAGATGAAAAAACCGAAGAACTAAATGTTCTTCGGTACATTTGATTATCAATTACTTTTTTAAGTTATGGGGTTGTACTTCTGCTTGGACTGCTTTCAAAGTTGCGACACAATCCTTGACAAGACTTTCAGGGAAGATTTCATCTTCACCGTACTCAACACCATGGGGATAATAATGTTTACCAAGAGCAGGCTTCTTCAGATGCATAATTGCATCACGCGTATCAACATCGCCATCAGGTGTGAAACCAAATACACGTAAGTAGTATGTGCCTTCTTTAATAACATATTTTTTATCATATGTTACGCGTTCGTAGTCCCATTGACCCGCTCTTATTAAATCATGCTTGGACATAATTTCATCAAGCACTGATAAATCGGCAACAATATTTTCAATGCCAGTATTTTCAATATACATAGTTAAAATCCTCCTTAGATATCTTTCAGCCATTTCCCTATACTTATCAATAATAGAACAAATCGTACGTAGTTGCAATGGCAACATTGTGTCACTAAAAAAATTAAATCCTTATTATCTTTCGTAAGTTGCCGAAGTATAATGTAGAGACCTTACAATTACGATACACGTTTATCAAATGACTATTTATCCCGCATTAACGGGCAGTAAGACCCCCAACTTCAAGTCTTCGAGAAACTAAGAAGAATAAGTGGGGGATCAACTGCCCGTAAAAGCCCGAATGGCTCGGGCCAACAGGATGTTGGTTACTTAGGCATTGCCACAGGACGTGGCGTTCTTAGCCTAAGTTCCTTAAACAATCAGTGGGGAGAAGAAAACCCCCCACTGATTGAAGTTTCGCTTTATATAAACTGAACGTAGGCATCTTACAAAAGATTGCCAAAACCATAATACTGACGGTGAAGATGTCTGGCTTGTGGCGGATGGCATCCTCTAACGCCATAGCATATCCAATGGAATTCCTTATTTCAACATATCAAGTATTCGTAAATGATATGCTTGTTAAACCTATGAGAAAAGAAAGTAGGGGTAAAAATGAAAGTCATTTGGAAAATAGCTCTTTTACTCGGCATCGTACTAGTTCTTTTTTATTATATGGATGATCGTGTTCAGGAAAATGATTTGCTTGAATCTCCAGTGAAACGAAGTACTGCAATCCCGGTTCCTGGGAACGGTACTGGCAGCCCCATGCCACAAACTTCACGTCCTGAAGATGGAATATCCTCTTTTGTCGGGAAAGATGTAGATTTGCTGATTGAGAAGATGGGAAAACCTGATCGAATTGAGCCTTCACTATATGGATATGATTGGTGGATTTATTTAGGGCAAATTCAATTTATGGCAGGTGTCGAAAAACAGAAAGTAAATCAAATATATAGTTCAGCTATAAATTCAGATGTTAGTCCTTTTGAAGTCGGTCAAGACGTGAAAGATATTTACCGTTTCTCCATTGTTGAAACTGAAGTTGATGTTCAAATCGATGACAATATGTATACATTTTCATTAAACAGCGAAGATGTTAAAAATCGTATACTTGTAACGTTTAAGGATGTATACGCACAACTGTATATTGATGGCATTGATGGAAAACTTGAAGGGGTCCGGTTTATTGATCCGTTAACGCTTGTTACTCACCAACCGTATGACATGGCGTATAGGGGTGAAATGATCAGCAAAAAATACCCATCGTCTACGGTCCAAGCTGAAGTGGACCGTGCGATGGAACGGCAAATTTTTGAGCTATCGAATATTATACGTGAAAAGCACGATGTAAATAAGCTCGAAAGAAATTATAGCCTTAACATATTAGCGAGAGAACATAGTAAAGAAATGGCACTTGAAAACTACTTTTCCAATGACTCACCTCAGGTGGGGAATTTAGCAGAAAGACTTAAAGAATCTTCGATAGAACATAAGCAGGCAGGCGAGAATATTGCTACCAATTATGTCGATGCGATTGAAGTCGTTCATGGTTGGTTAAATTCTCCTGAACACCGAAAAGTGCTTTTGGAAGAAGGCTTCACGCATATTGGGACTGGTGCTTATGGACGATACTATACGCAGGACTTCATACGTATGGTTGAAGATAAAAAAGAAGAAAAGGGACCTGGTACTTTTTAAGGGTATATCCAGGTTCCAGTCTCTGTACCAGCGATTCCTCGAATATAAAGTGGAATCGCTGTTTCTAATGCATGAAGTGCGGCGCGTTTTTGAATAATAGGTTTATCACAATCGAGTAAGGGTAGAAATTCGTCAAATGTTAATGAATCAAACTTGCGACTAGTGGCTACTTCATGGGGATCATGCGTCATCACTCCAGGGACATCTTTAAAAAACTCAGTGTGCAAAGCTTGTAATCCAGCGGCAAGGGCGATAGCAGTTAAGTCACTGCCACCTCGACCAAGAGTCATTACGTATCCGTCTTCATCCATTCCTTGAAAACCGGGTATGATTATACAATCCGTTACATTAAGATGCTTACTTATAGTAGTAGTATCGATTTTGGTGATTGTACCGTCACCGAAATCCCCGGAAGTTAAAATACCTGCTTGTATACCGTGCAGTACGGTATTGGGGACACCGGCCCGTATTAACTCCGCTGATAGGACAGCTGCTCCGATTAGTTCTCCACATGATGCTGCGAGATCACTCGCTGCCTTGGCAGTGGTAAAGGCATCCGTAATACGTAAAAGGCTGTCCGTTGCGTACGGATCACCAAGGCGTCCAATCGCTGAAACGACAACGATTACTTTACCATACTCCTTCATGCCATCCTTTATATGGTTAATGCATTCCGATCTTATCTGTTCATCCTTCATAGCAATTCCACCAAATTTTTGAATGATCATAGATGCTCCCAACTTTCTTCGTGTCGTTCATTGCATTGTCTTCATAAGATAAAGTATGTTCGTTCTTAATCTATTCACTTTTTAATGAAAACGTTCGGGAAGGAGAGGGTGGTTCTGCTTTTACCGGAGCTTTTGAAAGATTGGCCTTGTACTGTTCACGGCGGGGATTTTCGGATTGATATCACGGGAATTACAGAACAATCCGTACGGGTGAAGAAAGGATTTATTTTTGTAGCCAGAAAAGGGACCCGATATGATGGTATAGCGCATATTGATGAAGCGATTCAAAAAGGAGCAGTTGCTATAATTGTGGATAGGTTTACTCTAACGAATCTACCAAAAAATATTCCTGTAATTATCGTACCAGATTGCAAAAAGTTCCTTTCATATGCAAGTGCACGTCTAGCTGGTGATCCTTCCAAAGAGTTAACGATTATAGGGGTTACCGGAACGAATGGAAAGACGACAGTCACACATTTTATAGGTCAATTATTGAGTGGTGTCGGCGTTAAGTCGGCCGTGGTAGGAACGACAGGTGTATTTATCGATGGTGAAGAAATGGATGTAGATGTTCCTTCAATGACAACTTTTCCAGCAGAGTATTTGCATCCCTTATTAAAAAGGTGTGTTGAGGAAAGTGTCACCCACGTTGTTCTTGAAGCTTCTTCCCTTGGCCTTTCCTCCTGTCGATTAGACCATTGTGAAATGGATATCGGTTTGTTGTTAAACATTGGAACTGATCATCACGAAGAGCATGGTGGGGAAACAGCTTATCTTATGGCGAAGCAAAGATTGTTGTCAATGGTGAACGTAATGGTTGTCAATGAGGAAGATGAAAATTGTATTAGCCTTATAAAGGGTGCAACGGTTCCCAGCGTGTTCTTTGGGTTGCAAACAGCCGCTGGGATTCCATTTCCACAATGTGAATTTCAATTACCTGTACAAGGCGATTTTAACCGATTGAATGTTATGGCGGCAATAAGCGCTCTTCTCGTTTTGGGTTATTCAACCGATGAACTATTTCCGCATATCACTGATTTAAAGCTTCCTGAAGGTAGAATGCAAAAGTTAGAACGGGATGGCGTAATGGTTTTTATAGACTTTGCGCATACACCTGATGCCCTTCAAGGCGTATTGCAGGCCTTATCCGAAATGTGCTATGGCAGGCTAATCACTGTATTCGGATGTGGAGGGGAACGAGACAGACGAAAGAGAAGTGAGATGGGTGAACTTGCCGTCTATTATTCTTCAAATGTTTTAGTTACATCGGATAATCCGCGAAACGAAGATCCACAGTCTATTATCGAGGATATTATGGAGGGTTTCGGCGGTGAATGTAGTGCTGTAGAAGCGGAGCTAGATAGAAGAACGGCAATTCGAAAAGCAGTTTTCAGTGCCGCGCCTGGTGATATTGTTCTTATAGCGGGGAAAGGACATGAAAAGACCCAACATACAGCGAAGGGGCTTTTTCCTTTTTCAGACTTGTTGGAGGCAGAAAAGGCACTTCTTGAAAAAACATATTTGTATAGTGAGGAAATACAAGGACAATAGCTGCACGAAAATCGTCCAATCTGTTATGATAAGAAGTGATTGGAGGGATGCATCTATGATGATGACCGATGAATGGATCAATATCATCGAACAAGCGGACCAACTTACGGAAATGCTGCTTACATCGGATGTAGTAGAGGCGTATCGCAAAGCACAGGACGCTGTATACTCAGATGCTAAATTGGCAAAGTCCATCAAAGAGTTTACAGATATGAAAGAACGATATGAGGAAGTACAACGATTCGGTAGATATCATCCGGATTACAATATAGTAATGAAGAGTATTCGAGTTCAAAAGAGAGAGCTCGATCTGAATGAACAGGTCGCAGCATTACGAATTGCTGAAAATGACCTCCAACAAGTGTTGGATGAAGTCAGTTTAATTATTGCGGAATCGGTATCCGGTTCAGTTAAAGCACCTGCTGGAGATGGGTTCTTTTCTAGTTCGTCATGTGGCAGTGGCTGCGGTACGGGCGGCGGCTGTTCTTGCTCAGCATAACCGAGTACTTGTTGTCTGTTGCATCGGAATTATTCCGGTGCAACAGACTTTTTTTATTGTCTAGCTCAAGCGCCGGTCTGTCTTATGCCTGCTCGCCCCTAATCAGGCGCTTTCGCTTTTCTTATTAAAATGGGTAGCTCTTATGTCGGAAATCAGACGAAAGAGCTACCCATTTTTAGTTATTCATTTGTATTTTCCTGTAAAATAGCCATTGCTAAAGTGGGTTGATCTGTTACAAATCCAGCTGCACCAGCATTTAGTAATTTAATAAATGTGTCCGTGTCATCCTCAATTTTAAAGTAGATAGGAACATTCAACTGGGCTAGGAAATTGATAAAACCTTCGACGCCGAGTGGGAAAATACCAAGTTTTATTGGTATCAAAAACAAGTCAACACTTGGATTATAAAGGTGTCCAAGTTTACTTGTGTAAGCCGCGAAAGCTTTTTTCACTTCTTCTTTTCCTGCGCCCGTTGCAATTCGATTTTGAGCATACAAATTAAATCTATCTGTCTGCTCATCATATGTACTTGTTACAACGACCCGTTCTTCCGCACCGATTTGTTCAATAAGTCTCCATAGCTTTGAAGACATTAAACTTCCTTCATAGGTATCCGGTGAATCTTTTAAGTTAATGTTAATGAGCATATGTGGAAATTGTGCAAGGAGCTCTTGTAATAACAGGATTTTTTCTCCTGTGCCACGGTACGAGTGCTTACCTTCTTTATCGGTAAATGAATAAGCGGCATCCGCTTTCTCTAGTTCGCTCCATGTAAGATCCGCAATTTTTCCTGTTATGTCTGTTGTATTATCGGCGTATTCATCATGAAAGACGATAATCTGTTCATCTTTCGTCAAACGTACATCGATGGCAAATCCATGGACACCAAGTGCAGCAGCTTTTGCAAAAGCCGCCATGGTGTTTTCAGGAGCTTCTAAAGAACCACCACGATGCGCAAGTATAACGGGTTTCTCGAAATCAAGCGCTTTCTTGTATTCTCTTGGTACCGATTTGACGACTGCCTTGGAAGCAGCCCAAGCAACAACGCTTGCTGCACCAACTGTAAGGGCTATATTTGTTTTTTTACCCATCTAAGACCCTCCTTATGAATTACATTTGCTGTCCTTATTATAGGATAAAAGAGTGGTGCTGTCAGCTATGTTAGAAGATAAGAAAGTATAAGTTACTCAAGTTGGATTATGCCTGTCGCCCCTGACCAGACGCTTTCGCTTTTCTTTGTTGTCTAGCTCAAGCGCCTAGGGGCTCGGGTCATAACCCATCACGGCTATGTGGCAAAGTGCGCCACATTTCCGCGCTGTCTTATGCCTGTCGCCCCTACCCAGGCGCTTTCGCTTTTCTTTGGTTGCAGCTTATTTCATTCCTATGGTATTGTATGTGGTAGGAAAAGAGGGGAAATACATGGTCGATCGACAAGGGATTATCGTTTATCTACACCATTTAAAACAAGCAAAGTCATTTCGTAAATACGGTCACGTTCATTATATATCAAGAAAAATGAAATATGTCATCCTTTATTGCAACCAGGAGGATGTTGAGACTGTTATGAGTAAAATAGAACGGTTGCCTTCTGTTAAAAAAGTGTTACCTTCCTACCGGCCTTTCGTTAAAACGGAATATGAAAATGCAAAACCTGATAAGGCAAAAGAATATGATTATAAAACAGGTCTTTAGTATTAGTATAAAGACGGTAATAGGTTATTCAAACGTAAAACTCCAATTATGTACTGATAAAATAGAATGGGCGCTGCAAATTCAGAAGAATGTTTCGTCTTGATATATACAGGCGTAACACCTGCTTGCTCGGCTTTTTCTTCGAATAGTAAGCGGCGTTTCGGTTTTTCTTCGCCTTTTTGTTGAATACCTTCCCTACAAATATAAATCGGCATGAAATTACTTTCACCTGCCGGTTTGAATGCAGCGGCAAAGGAAAGTGCTTCGCCGGTAGGGGTGCTAGTAGAAAGAATTATCGTTCGTAGCAAGCGGTCCTTATTCGTATTGATGAGTTCAATCAGTTCGTAAACGTCGCCATAACCTTCACCGAGTTCTATAAATCGTTGATGTAACACTTTATATCCCAACCTTTCTCGAATCATCATACCACTTTGAAAGCATCAGTGCATTTATCAAAACGTGTTGCGAGGTGTCATACTTGAAATTCACCGTAAGGACAATCATTCTCCTTCTTGTCGTCAATAGTCTCCTTCTTTACATGCATTATAATCAAGCAGGAAATGTAGTCGCCAAAAAGGATACTGTTGCAACCTATACGCAGGAAATTGAAGTAATAAATCGAGAGGACGCACTGTATATCCGCCATCATTTTAGTGAATTGCCATCTGGTCGGCACGAAATTGTTTGGCCGGCAACGAGTATCAGCCATTCTTGCTATACAGAAGAGGCGCCATCATGCTCTCGATTGGATGAAAGTGCAACAGCATTTGTCGAAGGTGAAAATAATCAGCAATCCATTTCCTATGAAATACCGAAGGACCGTCCAATGCTAAAGACAAGGCTCTTCAAAGAATCATTTGTTGCGTTGCGTGATGCTTCAGCGGTGTCGACACTTTTTCACTTAACGGATGAAACCAAGAATGGCGGATTATGGGTGAATGGATTAAAACGAGTGGGACACAAAAAAATGGAACACATCGATTATTCATTGTTTCGCGGTGCAGGAGAGGTGAAGGACTTATACTGGCAAAAGGATGATTTGCCAATACTTTATGACGGGGACAGATTAACCGTCTATAGCGCCGAAAAAGGGTTAGCTTTGTTGAAAGAAGCCGATGCGGCGCTTAAAGAGATAAAAGCTAAGCATTCGACAGTCGTCATCGATGCTAACAAGCCGGCTTTGGAAGCAACAAGATTCAGCGTTGTCAATCATACAGATATTGCCGATTTATCGGATTCACTTTTATCGAATGCGATACATTCACGCTTTTCAATATCTAATAAAGAAGACTTGACTGCCGAAGTGACGGCTGCAATACTGATTCAAAAGGCAACAGGTTCAAAAAGATCCCGAAAAGCATATTCGATGCTTACAGAATCGCTTTCGACAAACGAACTTGAAAAACTTCGCAGACAATTAGTAGTCCAATCAGGAAACAAGCTTAACGCAAAGACACTTGACAAAATGATTGGAGTAGTTACAGGATATAAAACTGAATTTTTTGCCAGAAATGGTGAAGGCAGTCGACAACCACTTCATCCATTTCTTATTGAAGACCCAAGAAAAGTAAAGGTTGACTCCTCAGTGAAACCTGAAATCGGGGTCGTCTTGAAAGATGGGAAAGAATGGTATCCAGCCAGAGAGATTTTAAGTTCAATGGGCTATAAGGTTACCTCAAACAAACAGTCACTCTATATCGAAAACGAAGTTCGGAAATTCAGATTTCCTATGAAGGAACTTTTTTATGTATATAACGAACAGCGGTATGATCTTTCATCCACTCCCTTTAAAGCGTTGGAAGGGGATTACTATTTTGAAGAAAATGCGTTCATACGTTTTTTTCTCTTGAGTATTGAAAAATCAGCCGATTCCATTACAATCATATCGAAGACATCATTTAAAAAGGGGGGCTGATACGTGAGAATAATCGCAGGCTCAAGAAAAGGTACACCGCTAAAGTCCTTACCGGGTATCGGAACGAGACCAACATCCGATAAGGTGAAGGAATCCGTTTTCAATATCATCGGCCCTTATTTCGATGGGGGAATCGCTGTAGAATTATTCGGCGGTAGTGGTTCTTTATCTCTCGAAGCATTATCAAGAGGGGTAGATGCCGCATACATATTTGAGAAAAGTGCAAAAGCAAGTGCAATTATTAAGGAGAACGCAGAGAAATGTAGATTTGTCGATCAAGTACATATACATCGAACTGATGCACGTAATGCAGTGAAACTACTTCAAACTCGTGGAGGACAAGCGGATTTACTTTTCATGGATCCACCTTATGCAAAAGTTGAATTGTATAATCTTGCAGAAGATTTTGCAGCGAATAACCTTCTTTCGGATAGAGCCGTTATCATTTGTGAACACGAGAAACAGTTGGAGATGCCGCTCGCGTATGGAACGTATCAAAAAGTGAAGACATCGATTTACGGAAATAGTGCAGTATCCATTTACAGGAAATGAGGTTTCTCTATTGACTAAAATTGCAGTTGTACCGGGAAGTTTTGACCCGTTAACGAACGGCCACTTGGATATCATTAAACGTGCAGCACGTGTTTTTTCTGACGTTCGTGTTGTAGTGATGCATAACTCAACAAAGAAGCCTTTGTTCACGGTTGAAGAACGGAAGGCACTCATCGAAGAAGTGACGGAAATGTTTCCGAATGTGAAAGTGGAAACGTCATCGGGATTGTTGATTGATTACGCGAAAAAGGTAGATGCGTCTGTAATTGTCCGCGGTTTACGGGCAGTTTCCGATTTTGAATATGAGATGCAAATCACATCGATGAACCGGGTGCTGGATGAAAGTATCGAAACGTTTTTCATCATGACAAACAATCAGTATTCATTTCTAAGTTCAAGCATCGTCAAAGAAGTAGCACAATACGGTGGTGAAATAACGGAACTTGTACCAAAACAAGTTGAAAAGGCGTTGAAAGAAAAGTTTGAAGCGTAATAGATTCACCTATGGTTATGATGAAATCGATTTCATCATAACCATTTTTGGTTTAACTTAATTAAGCAGAAGTCCCCCACTACCATAAGTGGCGGGATGAATGCTAGATATGCATTCAATTCAGTGGGGGTTCAAACGCCTGCTGAATCAAGTTAAAGCCTCCGGCGGATGTCACAGATTTTGAAAGGAGTTAATTGAGCAAGCTCAATTCAAAATCTGGACGCAATCACGCCGAGGCGCGATTGATTTAGGCTTAGGTACGATTGCTCAATAAATTGCATAAAACACGAGTGGAACGAGCAGAATACTCCAAATACGACCGAATACATAGGGCGCCATTGAAATGTTCGCAGTTTTTGCTATGACGACAACTTGCATATGAATACTTAACCCGTTCATCGAAAGAATAGCAGCGATAAGAAACGGGAAAAATGCTTGCCCGTAAAAATGATCAGTCGCCGATTGGACACCCGAAGTCATTTCAAATATGGACAGGACCATGGTTTTTACAATTCCTAGATCAACCGTAAATGCGTTAGAGAGAACCGAAGTCAACACCATACCGAGCGATGAAAAAAAGATGACTGTTGTCGCGACAAGAATGATGACCGTGGAGCTCTCTTTAATCGCTTCCAAAAAGGGCATCCCGTTTTTCTTTTGTAATGGTTTGGAGATTGGGCTCGCGATTTCAGAATCGGTTGGAAGGAATCGTAGCGCTATCAAAAAGAACAAGACGTTTACGATATGAATTGCTGCTAGTAATTTGTAACCTGAACCGACATCCCCGAACAGTTCCGTACCGACAAACCCGATGACGAACATTGGTCCGGGAGCATGGCATGCAGCGAGAAGTATACTACCTTGTTTCCTTGACAATTCCTCGTTTTTTACCATTTCCGATACTGTTACAGCTCCAACTGGAAAACCGCCAAAAGAGCCTAGAATATATGCTTTTAAGAACCGCCTCCACTTCGGTATTTCTTTTGTTGTACTTGGCAGTTTTAATAGCCACTGGGTCAAAATGATATAGGGGAGTAAATAAGGCAGTAGGGCGTGGACGAACAACTTTGCTCCTGCTTCTGCCCCGTCATGTGCAATACCAGGTTGCATGATGAAAAGAATGATGAGTCCCCAAATAACGGCGATATTTATCATATAATCAAGTCGTGCACACCCAATTCATGAGAATCATGCACTTCGCTCCTTTCATATGTAGGCAAAGGGGAAATAAAAACGAAGAAAATCCTTTGTCAGCCATTTTTTCGAATGCTACACTTATCTATATGTATTAGCAGTACAGGCTATTAACGGAGGTGGGAATTACTATGAGTAAGAAAAAGTTAGGTTTAATTGGGTTGCTACTCGTTATCATTGCTATTTTGTTTATTTACCCGCTGGAAACTTATATTTCCAAACCAGGTGGTGCGTATGAATTAGCGCCATTAGTCGAAGTGGCGGATGGAGATGAAGATGATACTGGTTCGTTTAGCTTGATGACTGTATCCATCGCGGAAGCGACACCGTTTACTTATCTGGCTTCGAAGTTCTCAAAATACCAAGAGGTACTGCCTGTCGAAAAGGTGAGAAGATCTGGAGAAAGTGATAAGGAATATAATGTGCGTCAAAAAAGACTTATGTCGGGGTCACAGTTTAACGCGATTACTCAAGCATTTAAGAAAGCAGGTTTGCCTGTTGACATCACATACGAAGGTGTCTTCGTTATGAATGTACTTAAAGGTGGAGCTGCAGATGGTATTTTGGAAGTTGGGGATAAGATTCAGGCCATTGACGGTGAAGCTCTTTTGGAATCGGGTCAGTTCTTTACACGAATCGATGAGAAAAAGTTAGCCGATAAAGCTCAATTGACAATCGAACGAAATGAGAAAAAAATGGATGTCACAATTGAACTGAAAGAGATACCGAAAAGTGATGGGCGTGTAGGATTAGGTGTTCGATTTCAAGAAGACCACATTGTGAAGACAGACCCTAAAGTAGACATTCACATAGATAATATAGGCGGGCCCTCGGCTGGATTAATGTTTACATTGGAAATTATGGATCAGTTACTTGAGCAAGATATGACGAAAGGCTATAAAATCGCGGGCACGGGTGAAATGTTGGAAGACGGTACAGTCGGTCGTATTGGCGGAATCGATTTCAAAATAGTTGCTGCAGACCGTCAAGATATAGAAATCTTTTTCGCGCCGGATGATGAAATGCCCGACGAAGTCAGAGTGGCTAATCCTGGCATTATGACAAATTACGAAGAAGCCGTTAAGACGGCAAAAGAGATTGGCACGAAAATGAAAATCGTGCCAGTGAAAACAGTGGATGATGCACTAGATTATCTAAAAACGCTTTCTCCGAAATAAATTCACATGATTATCGGTGGAATCTTATAATCGTTTCCAATCTGTGAACAGTTTGTGTCATATCCAAGGCCGAGTGCATACATGTCAGAAGCGTGAATATCCATCTGTAAGGACGGATTTGAAAAGGCGGCTGCCTTACTTAGTAAAGGCAGTTTTAGCCTTTTTTTGTTTTCATTCAAATAAAGCTTTCCTATTTCTGTCATTCCGAGGAGCCGCAAGTAAGCGGGAGTTCCTCCGATACTACTACGCATATCGTATGTGAACCCTGTGAATATATGAGTAAGCATGCGTTGGATTCGTGTCCACGTATACCTCTTGGATTTTACATCGCTCATGAAACCAGCGAAAGTATCGTTGTTTGCGGCAGCACGGACAAGCAAGTTTTCAATACCTTCTTTTACATCCGCAATCAGTCTTAATCGTTCTGGCCCTTCACGTAAAATCGTGAAACGTAGAAGGGGATAAAAGTGTGACCAGCTACCGAAGTTTTGTCTTTGCTTACGCCACTCAATAAGTACGTCACGTGTTTTTTCGGGAATGAAACCTTCGACAGTGCCAAGTGTATCGGATTCGAAAAAAGATTTTCGTATGCCTGTTGCACTTGCAATTTGATTTCCTACAATGGCTTCATCATGATAATCAGCCACTATGCGTGGTATTGTAAATGCCTTCATTTCTGACTGGATTGCATTTGACGCATCCATATAGTGAAAGCCAAGAATATTATTCGGTTTGGATAAATCCGCAGCTAGGTCAGGTTCCGTCGTTCTGTTTAATGCATCTTTATACGCTTCGTTTAATGCCTTCGGATAGCTAAGCCCTTTGCTGACCGCTTCCTTAATGGCGAAGTCATAGGATTCGCCCGCTTGTTGGATGATTTGAATACTTTTCGTGAACGGCTCAATTGTTCCATCTTCACTGCCAAAACAGAAAGCTTTGCACTGGATAGCATCCAATAATTGTATCGCCCCGGTGGCAAACAAGGGAGCGTGGGCCGTTGCAAAGGTGTAAGGCAGCTCGATAACGATATCGACGCCGCTTGCTAACGCCATTTTTGTTCGTGCCCATTTATCAACAAAAGCAGGTTCTCCTCTTTGTAGGAAATTGCCGCTCATCACAGCGATGATAACATCTGCATCCGTCAACTTTTTGGCGGAAGTAGCGTGGTGTTGATGGCCGTTGTGGAATGGGTTGTATTCAACGATGATTCCTGTCGCTTCCAAAGCCGTCACTCCTTTGATATAATATAATTAGATTATATCCTATGCCGCATACAAGGTGACAAGAAAATATCTTGACATCCCTTTTCGCCCATTATATAATCAACATTGTTGTCTTGAGGTGATAGACATGAAATGGTCCATTCTTCAATTACAGAAATACAGGCAAGGTGATATGCCGCTTGACGAAGCGGTAAACCTTGAATCCGTTAAATTGCGGAATCCGGAAATCCGGGATATTAAACCTGTCCGTGTGACCGGAAGTTGTACAATCGGCGCAAAGAAAATGCTGTGCCGATTCCGGCTTGAAGGTACAATGACATTGCCCTGCTCCCGTACGTGGGTAGATGTGGAGCTTCCGTTTTCAATCGAGTCTGATGAACAATTCAGCTGGGATGAAGCGACGCTTGCATTGGATGATGAAATACACCCTGTAATCGGTGATGTAATCGATCCGACCCCCGTCTTTGAGGAACTCGTCCTCCTCGAAGTGCCACTCCAAATCCATAGTGAAAACGCTGATGAAATGGTACAGGCTGAAGGAAAAGGCTGGTCATATACAACTGACGAGGAATACAATGCCAGACTCCGTGAGGAACTGGAAACGAAAGTGGACCCAAGACTTGCTGATTTAGCAAAGTTTTTTGAATCCAAGGACGAATAGCAATCGTAAGGAGGTGCCCAGATGGCTGTACCAAAAAGAAGAACATCCAAAACAGTTAAAAACAAACGCCGTACGCATTATAAATTGCAAGTGCCAGGTATGACTACTTGTGAAAACTGTGGCGATATCAAATTATCTCACCGCATCTGTAAGTCATGCGGTCATTACAAAGGAAAAGAAGTAGTAGGCGAATAATCAAGATTTGTCTATGAACAGGCTACCGTGAGGCCATGGCTCTCGGTAGCCTTTTTTCTATATCTTTTTATAGACAAAAGAAATCAGATGATGTTTGTAGCGAACTCACGGCTGAAAATAGACTTTCTACTTGGAGGGATTATTATGTCTTATATCATAACTATCGAAAACAAAGTTGCAACATTTACAATCAACCGGCCCGACAAACGTAATGCTGTGAATTATGCTGTCATGGATGGATTGGAAGAATTTCTTGATCGCATCGAAAATGATTCAACTATCGCATTTTCCGTCATTACGGGCATGGGTGATCGTGCGTTTTGTTCAGGCGGTGATCTAGCTGAATTCCATTCGCTGCAAACGGCCGATGAAGCTTTTCCGATGTTGAGCAGAATGACCGGATTATTATACAGAGTCGCAACGTTACCGATGCCTGTCATTGCTTTGGTCAATGGTACTGCGGTAGGGGGGGGTTGTGAAATTGCGACTGCTTGTGATTACCGTGTTGTTTCAGGGAATGCGAAAGCAGGATTCATCCAAGGGACGCTGGCGATTACAACCGGTTGGGGAGGCGCCACACTATTATTCGAGAAAGATGGTAAGCATGACCGTGTACTCCGTATATTATCAGAAGCTGGAATGCATTCGGCTGAGCAAATGCTTGAAGCAGGCTGGGCGACTGAAATATATAACGGCGATGCAAAAAAAGGTCTCGAGCAATTCCTTGCAAAAATGTCTGCCTACCATCCATCTGTCCATCGCGCTTATAAAACGGTCGCTATCCGTAAATGGACTGCTGACTTCATTCGCGATCGTATGCTTGAAGAATCGCGGCAATGCTCTGTATTATGGGGAAGTAAAGCTCACCATTATGCGGTTAATCAGTTCTTATCCAACAAATGAACAAGTGACCGTTGTACATGCCTGAAAGCGCATGGATAGCGGTTATTTGCGCGGCAAATCAAACTTGAAATCTATTACTCAAATGATGGGAAAAAGCTTTTTTTTCAGTCAAAGGTTGAAAACGGTTTCATTTATCGTTTAAACTAGAGAGGGATGGAATTCACATTCAAATGTTTGGGGGAGTATTTATGGATAAGATATTGATTGCGAATCGTGGGGAAATCGCACTCAGAATACTAAAAACATGTAAACGTTTAGGAATTAAGACAGTTGCGGTCTATTCAGAAGCAGACCAGGATATGCCGTTTGTAAAAGAAGCGGACGAATCGTTCTTGATCGGTCCACCGCAAGTGCAACAATCTTATCTGAAGGCGGATGACATTATTAATATAGCCGTTCAGACTGGGGCGGATGCAATTCATCCGGGATACGGGTTATTATCCGAGAATGCTGATTTTGTCCGTAAAATACAAGCGGCAGGCATTGCATTCATCGGACCTGATGCAGACACGATTGATAAGATGGGGGACAAAATCGGCTCGCGAACGACGATGCAGGCAGCAGGGGTGCCGGTTGTGCCAGGAACCGACGAAGGAATCGCATCTTTAGAGGATGCAATCTATGCCGCAAATGCAATCGGTTATCCAGTTATGTTAAAAGCGAGTGCGGGTGGCGGTGGAATCGGTATGATTCGCTGTGAAAATGAGCAAGCGCTCAGTCAACACTTTGAATCTGTGAAAACAAGAGCAAAAGCGTATTTTGGAGATGATGTCGTATTTCTGGAAAAGTTTATCGATGATGCACGGCATATCGAAGTTCAAATATTTGGCGATCATCAAGGGAATATCGTTCATCTATTCGAACGTAATTGTTCCGTACAACGACGCAACCAAAAAGTGATTGAAGAATCTCCTTCACCACATTTACCGGAAGTGGCACGGGAAAGGCTTTATCAAGCGGCGGTTGAAGCGGCAAAAGCTGTGGGGTATAAAAATGCAGGAACTGTTGAGTTTATTGTTGATGGCAACAACGATTTCTATTTCCTCGAAATGAACACGAGGCTACAAGTCGAACACCCTGTAACAGAAGAAGTGACAGGCTATGATCTTGTAGAATGGCAAATTGAAGTCGCAAAAGGAAACGAACTGCCTGTAACAGAACAAGCGACAATAACGGCTACAGGGCATGCTATTGAGTTTCGTATTTATGCAGAAGATCCTGTAAAATTTATGCCGTCACCTGGGACGATCAACAGGCTTGCGTGGGGAGACACTACGGGTATCCGTATTGATTCGGGATATCTCGAAGGAGGAAAGGTTACGCCGTTTTACGATCCGTTAATTTCGAAAGTGATTGTTGGGGCTCCCACAAGGGAAGAAGCGATTCAAAAGGCACAACGTTTTTTAGAAGGCGTAGAAATTGAAGGTTTGAAAACGAATATACCGTTATTCACTGAGTTTCTTCGTTCAGAAGAATTCACTTCAGGTAAGTATACGACTGCAGTTTTAGCTCAATGGCTGAAAAAACAAAAGGAGGAAATTAAATCATGACACAATTAAAAGCATCTATGGCAGGTACAGTATTTACAGTAAACGTAAAAGAAGGGGAAGAAGTAGCTGCAGGACAAGTTGTTATGGTTCTTGAATCAATGAAAATGGAAATTCCAGTTGAAGCTGAAACAGCAGGGAAAGTGGCAACGATTCACGCGCAGGTCGGCGATTTTGTGAATGATGAGGATGTCCTCGTTACAATCGAAGCTTAAAGGGAATAGAAATGGTTGACGAAAGGGGTAAGGACATGACTGAAAAGGTTACATACAATGAAAAACTTGAAACGAAGTTACAGGAGATTTTTGCCGGGGGCGCTCCAAAATACCATGAAAAGCTGAAAGAGCAACAGAAATTATTTGTCCGCGACAGACTTGAACTGTTATTTGATAACGGTGAATATACAGAGGATGGACGCTTTGCGAACTGTGAAGCTGGAGATTTACCAGCAGACGGCGTAGTAACAGCGATGGGGAAAGTGAACGGCCAAACGGTTTGCGTCATGGCGAATGATTCGACTATAAAAGCGGGATCTTGGGGAGCCCGTACTGTTGAAAAAATAATTCGTATCCAAGAAATCGCGGAAAAACAACGTGTACCAATGCTTTATCTTGTCGATTCGGCAGGCGCTCGTATAACAGACCAACTTGCGATGTTCCCAAACAGACGCGGAGCGGGGAAGATATTCCACAACCAAGTAAGGTTATCGGGGTTCATCCCTCAAATTTGTATTCTTTTTGGGCCTTCTGCTGCAGGTGGAGCATACATACCTGCATTTTGCGATATTGTGATCATGGTCGACGGAAATGCATCCATGTATCTAGGCTCTCCGCGGATGGCCGAAAAAGTAATCGGCGAAAAAGTGACGCTTGAAGAAATGGGCGGCGCAAAAATGCATTGCTCGGTGAGCGGTTGCGGTGATGTCCTTGCTGCAAATGAAGAACAAGCGATTGCGGAAGCACGCCGTTACCTTGAATTTTTCCCGGCTAACTACACGGAAAAACCTGCCTTGAAAGAAATGATTGCAGCCAAAGCGGGGCGTACACTGGAGGCAATCATTCCCGAAAACCAGAATGCGCCGTTCGATATGTACGAAGCGCTAGATGTTTTAATTGATGAAGGAAGCTTTTTCGATATTAAAAAGTTATTTGCTACAGAAATCATTACAGGGCTTGCACGAATTGAAGGTCAACCGGTCGGTATTATTGCCAATCAGCCGAAAGCGAAAGGTGGCGTCCTGTTTGGTGACTCCGCTGATAAGGCGGCGAAATTTATCAATTTATGTGATGCATTCTCCATACCACTGCTTTTTCTTGCCGATGTACCGGGCTTTATGATTGGAACAAAAGTGGAACGTGCAGGAATTATTCGTCATGGTGCGAAGCTGATTATGGCAATGAGTTCTGCGACCGTACCTAAGATTTCGGTAATCGTACGTAAAGCATATGGTGCAGGTCTCTACGCGATGTCTGGACCGGCATTTGAACCGGATGTCTGTATTGCCCTACCAACTGCGCAAATCGCTGTTATGGGACCGGAGGCGGCTGTCAACGCTGTCTATTCGAATAAGATTGAAGCGATTGAAGATCCGAAAGAGCGTGTTGCGTTCGTTAAGGAAAAACATAACGAATACAAAGAAGAAATCGATATTTATAAAATGGCTTCGGAGCTCATTATCGACGAAATCGTGGCTCCATCTAACCTAAGAGAAGTGCTTGCTGACCGTTTCCGTTTCTACAGTACAAAAAATGTACCGCAACCACCAAAAAAACATTCCGTATATCCTGTATAATTGAACAAAGCGCTAAAAGGTCCACCCGCATTTAGGTGGACCTTTTACTTTTAGAGGAGGGGGACAATTGGAGGTAACGATTGCAGGTGCGGGTTCAATCGGATTGCTGATGGGATCATTCTTAGCAGAAGCCGGTTATAATGTGACATTTTACGTTAGAAGAAAAGAACAGAAGAAGTGTATCCAATCAGAGGGGATTTGCAGAATTAACGTTGACGGTTCAACGAGCGTATTCCGTGTAAATGCAACGACTGAATTCAGTGAGCTTCCAGTTGCGAACTGTTGGATTGTTGCGGTCAAATATTCAGGGATTGCCGAACTTCTAACTGTGATGCAGAAGGAAAATGTAGTGCAACCTATTTTATTTGTTCAAAATGGTATCGGCCACTTGGAACTTGTCGGCGCAACATCTCTACCGAACGTGTCATTTGCGACAGTGGAACATGGCGCAGGGCGGAAAGACGACCGGACTGTTGCTCATAATGGTGTAGGAATGCTGACGATAGCGAATGAACGTGGGGATGCGGATGTGTTCAGATTGATGCAACAGGCGCACTCAAGTTTTTTTCCGTTAAGCAGACATACAGAAGCGAAAGAGATTCTCCTTCGAAAAGCACTGATTAATTGCCTGATTAATCCTTTAACAGCCATTCTTGGGGTTACGAATGGCGAACTATTGACAGATAAGTATTGCAATTCATTGCTCGATAGATTGTATAATGAACTGTTGGAAGCATTTCCGGAAATGGGAATTTCCCTATCATATGACGCTATTGTTTCTGTATGCAAGACAACGGCGCAAAATAGATCGTCCATGTTGACAGATCGTAAAGCCGGTCGACCGATGGAAATAGAGACCATTGTCACAGCAATCATACGAATAGCAGAAAATCGAGGGAAATCAACTCCGTTTTTACAGATTCTTGAGGCGATGCTATATGCCGTCGATTGGAGAGGAGGGAATTGATGGGCAGTGTGATTTCCAGTACATTGGGAGCTATCATCCTTTTTCCGTGGATTATCGCATTTGTTTTTCTTGTGGTGATGCGAAAGATGGGCAGATCACCAGCTACTGTTATTGGCCTCGCAGCTGACACGGCAACTCCATTCTTATTTCTAGCCGTTTACGTCATATCACGAACAGTAATCGGTTTGGAAACAGGTATATACATCGCTACAATTGCTGTACTCATTGTGATTGTCTGCAGTATTATTGAGCGGTTCAAAGTAAAGGAGTTTCAAATTCTCCATTTATTAAGAAAAACATGGCGGTTGTATTTTCTTGTCTTGACAGGTAGCTATTTCATCCTTTTATTAACTGGAATTGCATTTAAGATTATTAACTATCTAGGTTGAGCAATCGACTATCTACATAACCAAGCGGAGGCATCCACGAAGCGCCGTAGCGTATTCAATGGAGATCTTCATTTCAATATATATACAATGAAGCACATTTCGCCAAGCATTTATTCTTCAAACGAATGACACGGAATGCTATACTCTGTTCAAGACGTTAGTGATAAAGGGGCTTGAATCATGAAATTGGAAAGTTTGGCATTACCCGAAAGCAATAAGGTGATGCAATCATATAATAACGATACAGATTTTTTACATACGTTTTTTGATTATGGCAACGAAGAAAGTGCGTATCCCGAACGTTTACAAGAACTTGCTGGACGCACATATGAAAGAACCCAACTTGCGGATACAATCCGTTCGTTTATGGAACCGTTCGGACTTTCCGACCGTGCCAGGCAGCACATCAATGAACTGGCAGAAGACGCAGTCGCTGTCGTAGGTGGGCAGCAAGCGGGAATATTGACCGGACCACTCTACTCCGTACATAAGGCGATTACCGTTATATTGCTGGCAAAAAGGAAGCGAGAAGCACTTGGCGTTCCTGTCGTCCCGGTATTTTGGGTAGCGGGTGAAGATCATGATCTGAATGAAATCAATCACGTATTCACACAAACAGGTGGACAGGCTGTAAAAAATCAATACCGCGAAAAATTCATACTAAAGACAATGGCTTCCGACACAGTATATGACACAGACAAACTGACAGCATTCGTGAAGGAGGTCGTCAGTAAGTTCGGCGAAACGGTCTACACGTCAAATTTGTTGGATGAAGTGCTAACTGCCGTTACACAAGAAAAAACGTTTACAGGCTTTTTTGTGCGACTTATGAACGGTCTTTTCCAGGATGAGGGATTGTTATTTATCGATTCAGCGTACAAGCCATTGCGGGAAATGGAGAAGAATTATTTCAGTAGACTCATTGAGCATTCATCACAAGTTGCTGAAAAAGTTTCGGCGAAAGAGGCTGTGTTCGCTGAAAACGGATACGGTTCACCGATTGGTGCTGAGGTAGATGCTGCAAACTTGTTTTATGTTCATGAAACAGGAAGAGTCCTTCTTTCAAGAGAAGAAGGTCATTTCGTTAATACGAGTACCGGTTTGCGCTTTTCAGAAGAGGAAATGCAGCGTATCGCTCATGAAGAACCTTGGCTATTGAGTAACAATGTTGCAACGAGACCACTTATGCAGGATATGGTTTTCCCTGTCCTTGCTTTCGTTGGTGGTCCGGGTGAAATTGCTTACTGGGCAACATTGAAAGAAGCGTTTCACCAGTTAGGCATGAAGATGCCGATCATTGTACCGCGGATGTCTATGACACTTGTCGCGCGGCAAGTGAGTCAGGCATTGGACGTAAGGTCTTTCGCCGTGGAGGACGTCATGTCGGGGGAACTGTTCGCAGCACGCGAAAGCTTCATCGATGGATTACAGGATGAGCATGTTAATGAAGCTATCAACGAAACGGAACAGCTACTAAAAGCTCAATTCGAAAAAATTGCTGCGGTCGTTAAAGACGATAGCGCAATGATGCAAGGGGTATTAGATAAAAACCTTGCATTCCATAAGAAACAATTAGATTATCTTAAATTGAAATCCGAAGAATCGATTCTGTTGAAACATGATGCCGCCCTACGCGCATTCGGGTTGCTGGAAGGCGAATTGTTTCCGGGATATGTTTTGCAAGAAAGGCTTTATACACCGTACTCCTATTTGAATAGTTATGGACCAACACTAATTCGGGAACTGTTAACATTGCCATTTGAAATGGACGGCAAACATAAAATCGTTTATTTATGAACGCCTGTTTATCAAACACTCTTGCAAGCACAAATGTGCAGCAAGAGTGTTTTTTTTCTAATGTCTAAATAATCTCATTAAAACAAGTACTATTGGCACATTTTCAGAGGATTTAAAACAAATGTCAGTAAAAGGTGGAGGAATGTGGGGGGATGTGGTACATTTATTTCATATAGTGGGGTGAAGAGTATGTTCATGGGCGAATATCAGCATACTATCGATACAAAAGGTCGTCTTATCGTTCCCTCGAAATTCAGGGAGCATCTTGGGGATGGCTTCGTATTGACTCGTGGCTTGGATAATAGTCTCTTCGGATACCCAATGGATGAATGGAAGCGTCTGGAAGAAAAGCTTAAAGCTTTACCAGTAACAAAGAAGGATGCTCGTGCATTCACGCGTTTTTTCTTTTCCGGTGCAACAGAAGTTGAATTGGACAAGCAGGGGCGCATTAATATTCCTACATCATTGCTCCACTATGCGAAAGTTGAAAAGGAATGTGTCGTACTCGGCGTTTCAGGACGTATTGAAATCTGGTCCAAGCCATTATGGGAAACGTATTATGATGAATCAGAACAATCTTTCAATGAAATCGCGGAAAATATTATCGATTTTGATTTCTAAAAACAGATTTAAGAAAGCAGGCGGTTTCAATGTTCGACCATACAACAGTTCTACTGCGTGAAGCCGTCGATGGCTTACATATAAAGGTCGATGGCATTTATGTCGATTGTACGCTCGGGGGAGCAGGACATAGTAAGGAAATTGCAAAAGCACTTTCAAATGAGGGCAGATTGATTTGTTTCGATCAGGACATGAAGGCCATTGAAGTGGCGAAAGAAAGATTGAAGGATTACCTTGGACAAGTGACGTTCATCCATTCGAACTTCAGAAATTTAAAAGTTGAACTGAAGAAGATCGGTATCACGGGTGTCGATGGAATACTTTATGATTTAGGCGTTTCATCACCTCAGTTGGACACTGCTGAACGTGGATTTAGTTATAACTTAGATGCTCCACTGGACATGCGTATGGATACGAGTGCTTCACTTACTGCATACGACGTTGTCAATGATTGGTCATTCGAAGATTTAGTTCGAATCTTTTTCCGTTATGGAGAAGAGAAGTTTTCCAAAAGAATTGCGCGCAAAATTGAAGAGGCCCGTCAAGTGGAACCTATTCGAACGACTGCTGAACTTGCTGAACTTATCAAAACAGGTATTCCTGCCGCAGCCAGACGAACAGGCGGTCATCCTGCAAAAAGAGTTTTCCAAGCGATACGGATTGCTGTCAATGATGAACTGGGTGCAGCTGAAGATTCATTAACCGATGCGATTTCATTGCTCAATCCTGGGGGTCGAATTAGCGTGATTACATTCCACTCACTGGAAGATCGACTTTGTAAAACGATTTTCAAAGAAGCATCATCGCTACCGGATCTACCACCCAACTTACCCGTCATACCGGATGGAATGGAACCAATTTTGAAGCTTATTACAAGAAAACCAATCGTGCCAAGTGAAGAAGAAGTGGAAGAAAATAAACGTTCAAGATCCGCAAAACTGCGGATTGTAGAAAAAAAGTAAGGGGGAAATGGAAAAATGGCATTAGCACAAAGAAAATTCCACTCTACAGCAGTACGCGAACTCGAAGTACCGGAAGTACCAGGAAAACAACCGCAAATACGTCCTTCCCGAAAAGTCTTTTCGGTCGGAGAGAAATTCTTATTCGTGCTATTTTCTACAATTGTCGTTCTATTCTCAACTGTGATCTTACATACGCAAGCCCAACTGAATGATGTGAACATAGAAGTCCAACTCGTTGGGAACGAAATTGATACGACAAAAAAACAGAATATGGAATTGTCCATCGAAGTGAGCGAAAACTCCACATATGAAAAGATATGGGAAAGAGCGAAAGAACTTGGCCTGACTCTAAACGAGAAGAACGTAAAGGTCGTGCCTGGACGATGAAAAAGAAATTTCGATTTCAATGGGGAGCCTTTCTGATGTTTTTGGTATACGGAGGGCTCTTTTTCCTTTTATTCGGGCGGGTTCTTTATATACAAGCGACAGGTGAGGCAGAGGGAAAGGCAATGGCCTCTATGGCTGAAGCGAAGTATGCAAGGGAATCGACATTAACAGCAGATCGCGGAACAATCAGCGACCGAAATGGTGAACTGATCGCTGCGGATACGTTAAGTTATCGTCTAATTGCAGTGTTAAGTGAAAAAGCAAGCGTAGATTCAAAAAAGCAGAGACATGTTACTGATTTTGAAAAAACAGCCGCAGTACTTGCAGAAAATATACCGATGGAAAAAGAAGAGATTCTTTCGCGTCTGACCGATGCAAAAAAGGGTACATATCAAGTGGAATTTGGAAAAGCGGGACGTGATATCAGTTACGGGGCATTTCGTAATATTAAAGAACAAGAGTTGCCAGGTATTATTTTCGTTGAAGATAAAAAAAGATTTTATCCGAACGGTGTGTTCGCATCGTACTTGATTGGCTTTGCACAGCGGGAAGAAGATGCCGATGGAAATGTAACGACGGTTGGGAAGATGGGTCTTGAATCCGTATATAATAAACAATTAAATGGAACCGATGGAAAGATGAATTTCAAATCGGATAAATGGGGTATCATGTTACCCAAGTCTGAAAAGAAAATTGTTCCCGCTCAGGATGGCTACAACATTCAACTGACAATCGATAAAACAATCCAAAACTTTGTTGAAGACGCCATGAACAGTGTGGAAAAAGAATATTCACCTAAAAAGATGCTTGTCGTTGTCGTGAATCCGAAAACAGGTGAAATACAAGCAATGAGTCAACGTCCCGCATTTCACCCATCCACACGTGTTGGGTTAACAGATAACTGGTTGAATCAAGCAGTTGAAACAACCATTGAACCAGGTTCGACGATGAAAATGTTCACGGTTGCGGCAGCGATGGAAGAAAATAAATGGACACCAACTGATTTTTATAAATCCGGGCAATATAAGGTGTACGGGGATACTGTTCGTGATCACAATCAAACGGGCTGGGGTTATATTTCATTTCTGGAAGGCTTCCAACGATCATCCAACGTATCAATGGCTTATCTTCTAGAGCGAATGGGTGACAAGAAATTCATGGAATATATAAGGGATTTCGGATTCGGTGAAAAAACAGGAATTGATTTACCGCATGAGGCATCAGGCAGGTTGCTTGACACGTATCCAATTGAACGTTTAACGACATCGTTTGGACAAGGTTCAACAGTTACGCTTATGCAAATGGTCCAAGCAGCAACGGCGATTGCAAATGATGGTGTCATGATGAAACCTTATGTGATTGATAAAATCACCAATCCAAACAATGACAAAGTCGTACAGGATAAAAAACCGGAAGAACATGGACAACCAATTTCAGCTGGAACGGCAAAACAAGTACGAGAACTACTGGCCACGACTGTCACTTCGGAACATGGTACCGGTAAGAAATTTGCATTGAACGGTTATACGCTTGGTGGTAAGACAGGAACTGCAGAAATTCCAAATCCGAATGGACCAGGTTATTTGTCGGGAAATGGTAATTACCTTTATTCGTTCTTAGGAATGGCGCCGGCCGAAGATCCGCAATTACTAACGTATGTCGTTGTACAACAACCAAAATTGAAAGTGGGAGAAATTGGTTCGGATCCTGTTGCAAAATTATTCACTTCCATCATGGAAAATAGTTTAAAATATATGAACATCGTTCCAAACGATGAAGACGCAGTTGAAGCGTCAGTTCTTGACGACTTTACGGGGGAAGCTTCAAGTAAAGCAATTAACCGTCTTCAACAGGACGGCTTCAGCCCTATCCTTATCGGGAAGGGTGGAAAAATAAACAGTCAATATCCGCAAAAAGAATCGAAATTATCCCTTGGCTCGATTGTCCTATTGCATACCGAAGGACAAACTAACTTACCTGATTTTACTGGCTGGTCGAAAAAAATGGTGCTTTCGTTTAAACTGTTATCTGGCCTTGATATCCGCATTAACGGAGAAGGCTATGTAACAGAACAAAGCTTGTCAAAAGGTACGGTTATTGGGGCTGATGAACCGATTGTTATCCAATTGCAACCGCCATCAATCATTCATAAACCGAAAGAGGAAGAGCTGACCGAAGAAAGTATTGTCGGTGGATAACGAATAGCAAACCGTGGTATTTCATACCTTGATATAAAAACAAGAGGTGTGTAAAAGCTGCGAAAGATTATAGGACTCCAATCAAAAAAGAGACTGCGTGCAGTATTTGTGATTTTTATTATTTTACTGGTGATGGTCGCCGGTAAATTGTTCCATGTGCAAATCGTAAGACATGAGTTGCTTAAGGGACGTGCAGAAGCGAATTGGGATCGCGAAATTCCATTTGGTGGAATGCGTGGAGATATCCAAGATAGGAATGGAAATTTGATTGCGGGAAGTAAATTAGCACCTACATTGTATTTCATGCCATCCCAAAACCATGACCTGGAAAGTTCAGCAGCGGCATTGGCCGCAATCCTGAAAACGGATACTGCTGAGCTCACTGAGAAAATGTCGCAGAAAGAGTATATGGTCAAACTGGCACCCGAAGGCAAAAATATTACGGAAGAACAAGCGGATGAAATTGCACGACTTCAAATTGATGGGTTATACACTGGTGTAGATTATGTTCGTCAATATCCGAATGGCGAACTGTTGTCTAGACTCATCGGATTTACAGGGTATGATAACCAAGGCCTGGCCGGAATCGAATATGCTTATGACGAATTTCTGCAAGGTACGGGAGATAAAATCCGCTTATATACGGATGCAAAGGGTGTTCCATTACCCCATGTGGATGACGGCTTTCAAACAGGTGAAAAAGGGGCTTCCGTCGAGTTGACAATTGACGTTCCTATGCAAAAGGTCGTAGAACGGGAATTGCAGCAAGCAATGGAAAAGTATGATGCGGCACAAGCATTAGCGATTGTTATGAATCCTAAAACGGGTGAAATACTTTCACTTGCCTCCACGCCGACTTTTCATCCCGCTGAATATAAAGATGTAGATCAAAGCATATATAATCGTAATTTGCCTGTCTGGATGACTTTCGAGCCAGGTTCAACATTTAAAATTATTACGCTTGCAGCAGGACTTGAAGAAGACGTCATTGATCTTGAGAACGGCCAGTTTAACGATCCAGGTTATGTGATGGTGGAAGGCGCAAGACTCCGTTGCTGGAAAAGAGGCGGCCACGGACAACAGACGTTCTTGGAGGTTGTTGAAAATTCATGTAACCCTGGGTTTGTTGAAATCGGTCAGCGTCTTGGAGGTAAGAAACTGAGTAGCTACATCCGTGATTTCGGTTTCGGAGAATCCACGGGGTCCGGCATCGCGGGTGAAGCGAAAGGTATCCTGTTTTCCGAGAAGGCATTCGGACCTGTTGAACAAGCGACAACTGCTTTTGGTCAAGGAATTTCTGTAACACCCATCCAACAGGTTCAGGCCGTTGCTGCTGCTATAAATGGCGGCTATCTTTACCGACCGTATATTGTGAAAGAAATAAAAGATGATAGTGGAAAAGTATTGCTCTCATCCAGTCCTGAAATGCGTAAGCAGGTTATCAGTGAGGAGACATCGAAGCAAGTAAGGGAGGCCCTCGAATCTGTCGTTGCGAACGGTTCAGGTCGTAATGCTTTTACAGATGGACTGCGTGTTGGTGGTAAAACGGGAACTGCACAAAAAGTGGTGGATGGCAGATATAAAGATGGCGATTATATTGTCAGCTTTATCGGTTTTGCCCCCGCCGACGATCCCGAATTACTTGTGTATGTCGCTATAGACAATCCGCAAAACTCTGTTCAGTTCGGCGGCGTTATTGCAGCACCAATCGTCGGCCGAATCATCGAGGAAATTGCTCCACTAGCGGGTATTGAAAAAAGAAAAGATCAGCTTGAAAAGGAATACAGATGGGGTGACATGGAAACGCATCGCGCACCAGATTTAACAGGTATGACAAAAGGAAAAATCGGTAGTAAATTGCATACGTATCGGATTGAATGGCATGGCTCGGGTGAAAAAGTAAAAACACAGTTACCTAAACCTGATTCGTTAATCGCAGTTGATGATGTAATCCATGTCTATACAGAATAATTTTGTACCATTTATAGTAACAATAAATGCAAAGTCCAGAGTAGCACGTTGAAAAGTACTGCTCTGGTGAATAGAAGGAGAAAAAATCATGACACTCGCCACGACTTTGACAGCAATTGCTGTCTCATTCATCATTTCAGTACTAATTGGATTCATCATCATCCCGGCCCTAAGGAGAATGAAGTTTGGGCAAAGTATTCGGGAGGAGGGGCCTAAAACCCATCAGAAAAAGGCGGGTACCCCCACTATGGGTGGACTGATTTTCATCAGTTCAATCATTATTTCTACACTGGTTCTTTCCTATATGCATGACGTAATGACAACTCAGACAATTGTATTATTGCTTGTACTTGTCGGCTTTGGTGTGATTGGTTTTCTTGACGACTTTATCATTGTTGTTTTGAAAAGGAATCTTGGGCTGAACTCCCTTCAGAAACTAATCGGTCAAATCATTATTGCGGTCGCTGCGTTTTTCTTACTGAAATTAGGACCGTTTGACACTGCTGTCCATTTGCCGTTTGTCGACTTTAGAATTGAACTCGGAGTTTTCTACGTAGCCTTTCTTATCTTTTGGCTTGTTGGTTTTTCAAATGCAGTCAACTTGACTGACGGGCTGGATGGACTTGTTGCTGGAACTTCGTCTATTGCTTTTGGTGCATTCGGTGTTCATGCTCTTATTTATGGACAATTGGATATCGCAATGTTTTCGTTCGTTGTTACAGGCGCTATGCTCGGTTTCCTTGTTTTCAACATCAAGCCGGCGAAAGTGTTTATGGGGGACACAGGTTCCCTGGCACTTGGCGGTGCACTTGCAATGTTGTCGATTTTAATAAAACAAGAACTATTACTTGTTATTATTGGTATCATTTATGTTGTTGAAACGCTATCAGTTATCATCCAAGTCATTAGTTTTAAGTTGACTGGAAAAAGGGTATTCAAAATGAGTCCGATTCATCATCATTTTGAACTATCTGGTTGGTCGGAATGGAAAATCGTTTTTGTTTTCTGGGGAGTTGCTTTTTTAGCAGCTATTCTTCCTGTTTTGCTGGAGGTGTTATAAATGAAAGATGTCAATCAATTTAAAGGTATGAAGGTACTTGTCCTCGGACTTGCGAAAAGCGGATATGCCGCTGCACATCTTCTCCGTTCGTTGGGAGCGGTTGTTACGGTGAATGATGCAAAGCCTGAGGAAGGCAATGCGGAAGCAGCTTCGCTGAAGGAAGAAGGCATACGAGTCATTTGTGGTGGACATCCCGAAGGTATCCTAGACGAAGGCTATAAACTTATTGTAAAAAATCCCGGTATTCCATATAGCAATCCAGTTGTCGTGGATGCTGTTCAAAAAGGAATTTCGGTTTGGACCGAAATTGAACTTACTTACCGGATAAGTGAGGCACCCATTATTGGAATTACTGGTTCAAATGGTAAAACGACGACAACGACACTGCTCTATCACATGCTTAATATCGCTAAAAAACAGCCTTTGATCGCTGGCAATATAGGTACCGTTTCATGTACGGTCGGCGAAAAAGCAAAGAATGACAATATCATAGTATTGGAAGCGTCGTCGTTCCAATTGATGGGGATTGATTCTTTTAGACCTCGCATTGCGATTTGGACCAATTTGTACGATTCACATTTGGATTACCACGGATCGTCAGAAGGGTATGCCGAGGCGAAAGCGGGTATTACAAAAAACCAGACAGTCGACGACTACTTTATCTATAACTTCGATCAGCCGGAACTACGGGCATATGCGGAGCGGTCAGCGGCGATTAAAATTCCGTTCTCGCTTTTCGGGAGAACGGAGAAAGGAATATCCGCTGATGATGAACAAATATATTGGGATGGGGTACCTTATGTGAGCCGTTCCATTATCAAATTGCCTGGACAACATAATCTTGAGAATATTTTAGCTGCAACAGCAGCCGCCATTCTTTGCGGATGTGATAAATCTTCAATTGAAAACGTACTCATCTCGTTTACAGGCGTCCGACATCGCATGCAATTTGTAAAAGAATTAAAAGGACGTAAGTTTTATAATGATTCAAAAGCGACGAACACACTGGCGACGAAAAGTGCGTTGGCTGCTTTCAGTATGCCGACGGTCCTGCTTGCGGGAGGCCTTGACAGAGGGCATTCGTTCGAAGAATTAAGACCACATATGGGAAATGTCAAAGCAGTTATTGCACTTGGTGAAACAGCAGAGAGATTCTCGGAATTCGTAAAATCCTGCGGAATTACAGAAGTTTTTTGCGCAACCGATATGCGTGACGCAGTTCGTGAATCATATTCCCATACAGAGCCGGGCGATATCATTTTGCTGTCACCTTCATGCGCAAGTTGGGATCAGTATACTAACTTCGAAGCAAGAGGAGATGCATTTATAGACTCGGTTATGTCTTTGTAATCAGAAGGCGACATCCGCAAATTTGAACGAACACGTAACGGGTAAAGAAATATGACGGAAGGATGCGTTCACTGGAAAGGAAGTTAAAAGCTTCGTTTATTGTTTCGGCCATGGCATTGTCTTTTATCGGTTTAGCTTTCGTCCACTCGGCGGGTTCATATTGGGGTGCTGTGCATTATGCGGATTCCTCACCATTTATCGTAAAACAGGCAATTTACATGGCTGTGTCCATAGGAATTGCACTTGCTATGATGAAGAGCCCTTTAACCTCAAATCCTAAAATGTGGACTTTCTTTTACTATGCTACGATTCTTTTACTAGTGGCCGTTTTAATACCAGGTATTGGTGTTGTGCGAAATGGATCACAAAGTTGGATTGCGTTAGGCCCATTTAGTTTACAACCAGCTGAGTTTGTTAAAATAGCGCTTATTGGTAAATTGGCTAGCAGCTTTAGTCATACTAAAGGAAAAAAGAAAATCCATTTTAAACATTTTGGGTTGATACTTCTCCCGGCAGCATTGATCATGCTACAACCTGACCTGGGATCTGCGGTCATTATGATTGTTGCCGCATTTGTTATTTTGTTTTTGGCTGGCTATCCAATACGCTTTTTTGCATTTTTGGGCCTTGCAGGCGTTGGTGCATTCGTTGCATTGATTGCAACAGCCCCTTATAGGCTAGACCGTATCAAATCCTATATCGATCCCTGGAATGATCCACTTGGTACAGGGTTCCAAGGCATTCAATCACTATTTGCAATTGCACCGGGCGGGCTATTCGGTCATGGCTACGGGAATAGCCGACAAAAGTATTTGTATTTACCGGAGCCGCAAAATGATTTTATATTTTCGATAATTGCGGAAGAATCGGGTTTTATCGGAGCTACAATTGTGTTGATACTTTTTACTGTGTTGCTAATGTCGACATGCGGAATAGCCATTCGTACCCGTGACCAGTCATCATTTCTTATCGTTGCCGGAATGGGTTCGATGATATTATTCCAAATGTTTTTGAATATCGGTGTTGTTTCCGGTCTATTGCCTGTTACGGGTGTTACGCTTCCTTTCATCAGTTATGGCGGTTCGTCACTCATGACGACTTGGATGGCTGCGGGAACAATTATGCATTTCATGAGTTCTAAGAAGTAGAGTGGATTGGGGGAGATGGGATGGATAAGGTCATTGATATCGAAGAAAGAATACCGTCGATGCGAAAGAAACGTCGAAGAAAGGCAAATAAAAAATTTCTATTCATCTTGACGGTGTTCGTCTGTGCTCTCCTTGCCATTCTCTATTTTCAATCGCCCCTTAGCCGAATTGGGAAGATTAGCGTAAATTCTACACTGCTCCATGACCAGGCCTTCTACATAGGAATGAGTGGTCTTGCACCGGACGAGCCTTTATGGGATTTTAATTCTTCAGATGTTGAAAAAAAATTGAAAAAAGTCGAAGGTGTTAAAGCCGTTTCGGTATCCCGAAAAAAGTTTAGGGATATTACTATCAAAATCACGGAATGGGATACGGTTGCTTACCTTGAAGATGAAGGGGAATTTAGCTTGTTATTAGAAAATGGAGAAGTATTTCCTAATGCAAAATTGATACCCCAGGAAGAGGCGCCGGTACTTAAGGACTTCGGTGATTCCACAGTTCGAAAACGTTTAACGAAACAATTGCTGGAAATAGATGATCACGTTTACCAACTCATTTCTGAAATTATCTTTGCAGGAAAAAAAGAAGATAAGGATAGTATCATTCTTTACATGGATGATGGATATGAGGTTCGGGCAGATCTTTCTACATTCGCCGAGAGAATGAACTATTATCCCCGTGTAATTGCCCAGCTGAATGGGATTGAAAAAGGTGTTATTGATATGGAAGTCGGTGTGTTTTTCACGCCGTACAGTGAAGTGTACGGGTTGAAAGAAGAAGGTGAAATCGTTGATAAAGAAAACAACTGATGAACATAAGAAAAGTGGAAAGCGTATTCTTTTTTCTGTCGTTTTCCTCGTCCTCGGTTTCATTTTGGCATTTTCTTATCGAACTCTCGGAAAGAGCGGTGAGCCAGGAAGTATTAAGTCAGCCGCTTTTGCCCAAGAAGAGCAATACCGCGAAAGTTTAATCAATCAGCAAGAAAGAAATAAAGAACTATCAGATGAGATCGCCGCCAAGCAGGAGAAGATACGAAAATACGAACAATCTTTCTCCAATAGGGAAGAAGAACATGCAGGTCTAGTTGAAGAGGCAAAAGACCTTCGGCTGCTGCTTGGCGTCGTTCCTGCGATGGGACAAGGTATTCGTGTGACATTACAAGATGCGGATTATGATCCAGTAGAGCAAAATCCTAATGATTATATTGTTCACGAAAGCCATATTCTTCGCGTTGTCAATGAACTGACAATTTCAGGGGCGCAGGGATTAGCGATTAACGGTCAAAGAATTACTTCAGACGCTTACATTAAATGTACGGGTCCGGTTATTACTGTGGACGGTAGAACCTTTCCTGCGCCGTTTGTGATTGAAGCAATCGGTGACACGGACGTCCTATCAGCTTCATTACATTTGAAGGGTGGTGTAATTGACAGCCTAATTCGGGATAATATTATTGTTACGACGGAGCAAGTGAAGGATCTTCGTTTATCAGCATTACGAAACGAGAGTTAATTTGCGCGAGGAGGTTGGACGGATGAGAAAAACGATACATTGGAGATTCACATTGATTCTGCTTATTGTCGGATTTATGACTGCCGTCCAATATAATACGCTGAAAGTTCCTGAGATACGTGATACAAGGGACATCTGGGCAATTCGTAAAGAGTTATCTTCTGAAAAACAAAGTCATTCCGAATTGTTGTCCGAAATTCGGGAACTCGATAAAACAATCCATACATACGAATCACTAAATAACGAGAATGCAGGACAAGCACTCTCGACAACAGTCGATAAATTGAATCGGCAAGCAGGTAGAATGGATACTATTGGGCCCGGTATCATCGTTGAAGTGCGGCCATCCGCTGAAAGTGTGGCGTTTGGTATACCGATAACGGGCATCTCGCCTGATTTACTTACCCGATTTGTCAATGAGTTAAATCGTTTTAAAGGAATTGTCCTTGAAATAGATGGGAAACGTTACACTACTTTAAGCTCAATACGGGACATCAATGGTGTAACAGCTGTGAATGGAATAAATATAGCGACTCCGCCATTTACGATGAAAATAATTTCGCCTACACTTAGTGATAGCGAAAAGTTATATAATTTCTTATCAGCTTCAACGATTCAAGATGATTTTTATCTTGATAACTTTACACTGGATATAGGAAAACCAATTCAGGAATTGAAAATTTCAGGGTGGACAGAGAAATTTAAGAATGAGTTCCTAAAAGAAATACCGAAAGGGGAATGACAATGTGGTTGCCTTTACTCGGGCTTGTTCTCGGGATTTCACTAGGTTTAGTTTCAGATTTACAAATTCCGCAAGTATATGGCAATTACTTATCAATTGCAGTATTAGCTGCGCTCGATACACTTTTCGGCGGAATTCGAGCACATTTACAACAAGTTTATGACGATAAGGTATTTGTGTCAGGATTCTTTTTTAATATTGCACTGGCAGCTGCATTGGCATTTCTGGGTGTGCATCTCGGAGTCGATTTGTATCTTGCAGCCGTATTCGCATTTGGTGTAAGGTTATTTCAAAATATTGCAGTGATTAGAAGAATCCTTCTGGCTAAATGGACGGATCGCGAAAAAAAGTTGAATACGAATGTTCCTGAAAGAAAGGATTTGAGCTAGTATGTCGAAAATATTTAGACAATACGGTCGTAATACAATAGAATGGGGTTTAAGAGTTGTTTTAGGAGGTGCCGATAGTTGAGTCAGTCAGAATTATACGTTTCACTTGATATAGGTTCATCAACAATTAAAGTATTGATTGGCGAAGTGGATGGCGGGGCATTGCATGTAATCGGAGTTGGAAATGTTCAATCCGCAGGTATCCGGAAAGGGACAATCATCGATATCGATGCAACGGTCCAATCGATTCGTAAAGCGGTAGACCAAGCTGAACGAATGATTGGTATGCAAATTCAGGAAGTCATTTTAGGCATACCGGCAAATGGTGTTGTCTTGCAAGATGTGAAAGGGGTCGTGGCTGTAAACTCGGAAAACCGGGAAATTACAGACGATGATCTTGATCGGGTTATGAAATCGGCACAGGTGATGTCCGTCCCGCCTGAACGAGAAATCATCAACATCATCCCTAAGCAATTTATTGTTGATGATTACGATGAAATAACAGATCCGCGCGGAATGATCGGTGTCCGGCTCGAAATGGATGGTACACTGATTACAACACCAAAAACGCTCGTACATAACATTCTACGTTGCGTGGAACGGGCAGGACTGGATATACGGGAAATCTACTTACAACCGCTTGCAGCAGGTACATTCGCCTTAACAGATGATGAAAAGAATCATGGTACGGCGTATATTGATATTGGTGGGGGTTCTACGACAATAGCAATCTTTGGAGAGAATCGTTTTATGTCCACTGCTGTAATTCCTGTTGGCGGTGATCATATTACAAAAGATTTATCGATTGTTTTAAAGACACCAACAGAGCAGGCGCGTAAGATCAAACATCAGTATGGACATGCGTTTTACGATGATGCGTCCGACGATGAATTGTTTGAAGTCCCTGTTATCGGGGTGGATTCAAAAGACCAATATAGCCAGCGCTATATTTCTGAAATCATTGGTGTTCGACTGGAAGAACTTTTTGACTTGGTTCTTGAAGAGTTCTACAAAATGGGCATCAATGATTTGCCGGGTGGTGTAGTACTAACTGGTGGAATTACAAAAATGGACGGGCTACTCCAATTGGCAAGACATGTATTAAAAACGAGAGTCCGTATCCATACACCAGAATATATCGGTGTAAGGGAGCCAATGTATACGACAGCAGTGGGGCTAATACGTTATGCTCATATGCAAGATGAATATTTCGGTCACACACCGGAGTCATCGACTGTAGCTGTCAGTGAAAATAATGGACAAGCTCCAGTTCACAAGAAAAAAAAGGTTGAACAAAAACAGCAAAATAAACCCGGTCTTTTAAATCGGGCTAAAAAAGTATTCGATAATTTTTTTGAATGAATGAAAAGTTTCATTAGAGATGGATGAGATGGATTAGGAGGAGAGACGATGTTGGAATTTGATACGAACGTCGATGCACTTGCAGTTATAAAAGTAATTGGTGTTGGCGGTGGTGGTAATAACGCGGTAAATCGTATGATTGAACACGGTGTACAAGGTGTGGAATTCATTGCAGTAAATACAGATGCACAAGCTCTTAATCTATCAAGTGCTGAAGTGAAGTTGCAAATTGGTGGCAAGTTGACACGTGGACTTGGAGCCGGTGCAAATCCGGAAGTCGGGAAAAAAGCGGCAGAAGAAAGTAAAGAACAACTTGAAGAAGCATTGCGTGGCGCCGATATGGTATTTGTCACTGCTGGAATGGGTGGGGGAACTGGAACAGGAGCAGCTCCGGTTATTGCACAAATTGCAAAAGATATCGGCGCACTTACAGTCGGGGTTGTAACAAGACCTTTCACTTTTGAAGGACGGAAACGTTCAACACAGGCAATTGGCGGCATCACCGCTATGAAAGAGTCAGTCGATACTCTTATTGTGATTCCAAATGACAAATTGCTTGAAATCGTTGATAAAAATACGCCGATGCTCGAAGCATTCCGCGAAGCGGACAATGTACTTCGTCAAGGTGTTCAAGGTATATCTGACCTTATTGCAGTACCAGGTCTTATTAACCTGGATTTCGCAGACGTGAAAACAATCATGTCGAACAAAGGATCAGCACTTATGGGAATCGGTATGTCGACAGGTGAGAATCGGGCATCAGAAGCTGCTAAAAAAGCGATTTCCAGCCCGCTACTTGAAACGTCTATTGACGGTGCTAAAGGTGTCCTTATGAATATCACAGGCGGATCGAATCTGAGTCTGTTCGAAGTGCAGGAAGCGGCGGACATCGTTGCATCTGCATCAGATGAGGATGTGAATATGATTTTCGGTTCTGTCATCAATGATAATTTGAAAGATGAAATTATTGTTACGGTTATTGCGACCGGCTTCAATGACGAACAACTTACGCAACCTAGGTCAGCAAGAAGTTCTGGATTCGGCGCAAGCCGCCCACAGGCCCGTGAGACACAACCTAGCCATCAGCCGCAGGTACGTGAGCGTAGAGAAGAAACATCGCATGTACAGCAACAACAGGAGCCTGCTCGTCAGCAACAACAATCAGGACAGCCTGATGACGGATTGGATATTCCAACATTTTTACGGAATCGTCAACGCCGGAAATAATTGATAGCGCCGATTTCTTTCGACCATAAAAAGCCTTCGGGAAAGTGTAAGTCACTTTCCCGAAGGCTTTTTTGTTTTCTTGTATTCAGCGTCAGGTGCTGCGACAATTCACAAATGGCGTCAGCACCTGGCGCAGCAGCGGATTCAATGGATTTCTTTACATGAACATTTACACGCATAACTTTCACCAAGCGAAAGTTGTCGATTTCTTTTTCAACATTCATCCTCATTCCGACAAACATTTCAAAGAAGGTTTGTTATCGTTGTAGACAAGGAGGGTGGACGATGTACGGAGAACTCATTGTTGGCGTCAACATGCTGTTCAATTATGCAATCCTTTCATTCGCAAACAAAGTGGGAAACGTTCAAGCTACCCGCAAACGTCTATTACTTGCTTCATTTGCAGGAGCCGTCCCGGTTACGTTACTTCCTTCATCGATCTTTGTAATTGTCATTTCGTTCGTGATTATGACAGGTATTGCATTTGGCAGTTCGTTTGAGCCATGGAAAAAATCTGCTTCAACGGTATTAATAGGGGCAGTATTTGCAGGTGGGCTATTAACCGTTTTCCAATATCGAACCAGCCTATCCACAACGCCTTTGACCGTCATCACTTATGCGGTAGTCGCTTATGTATCACTTTACTTTATGAAAAAGAAATGGTCGGATGTTAGGACAACTCGTCAAGTGGCTTCTCTAAAATCGACGTCCGTCCTGCGTATTTGGGGACATGATATCCCGGTAAAGGTGTTTGTTGATCCAGGCAATAGTTGCACAGAACCATTATCAGGTGCTCCTGTTCATTTTGTCTCTTTTCACACAGTGGAAAAAGCTATTCCTGAAAACTTGAAAACACCATTATTGGAATGGGATACACATGGTTCACCTGAGTTATCCGGATTTCCAGATGTCTATCATAAAGACATGCGACTGGTTAGATTGTTAACCGTACAAGGTCAATCATGGGCAATCGGCTTTAAGTTTGAACAGTGGACAATCCAGGAAGAAAGGAGGCTGGAACCGGGTTATATCGTATTCACAAAAAAAGACCGCCGTTATCCAGATGGTGTCGGAGCCATATTACACATCACTGCAATGGAATCATTAATCGAAGAAGGGGGAACTGTACATGTTGCTTAAAATGAAAAATTGGTTTTCACAGCTGCTGAGTTTTTTTAAGCGGAAAAATGGCACATACTACATCGGAGGACATGAATCATTACCAAAACCATTGACGAGAGAAGAAGAAGCAAAGACAATCCACGCTTTTATGGAAGGCGATTTGACTGCACGTGATACGCTGATTGAAAAAAATCTGCGGTTAGTTGTTTACATTGCCAGACGCTTTGATAATACGAATACACATATCGAGGACCTCATTAGCATTGGTGCCATCGGGCTCATAAAAGCGATTGAAACATTTAAAGTCGATAAAAACATTAAATTGGCAACTTACGCATCCCGTTGTATCGAAAATGAGATTCTTATGCATTTGCGCAAAACAAACCGGACAAAATCAGAAATTTCATTTGACGAACCGCTCAACTCAGATGCGGATGGAAATGAATTATTACTATCGGATATTCTTGGAACAGATGCGCATATTATTATTGATGATGTAGAAAAGAAAATCGAACGTCAGCATATGATTGAAGCCATTTCAACGTTGGATGAACGAGAGCGCTATATTATGGGCTGCCGTTTCGGTTTAACCGGTAAAATTGAAATGACACAAAAAGAAGTTGCTGAATTACTAGGAATATCCCAGTCCTATATTTCACGACTTGAAAAGAAAATTATCACCGATTTACGAGAGCGATTGAACCACCCAATTGCATAATGGTTGAAATTGGCGAACCGGTTTTCCGCATATTCTGCACGACTGGGGACAGACTATTTTGTACAGTCATCTACAGAATGCGGAGGAAAAGCCAATGGTACGTACAAGAGTTGAGATCTGCGGTATTGATACGTCACAATTGCCGTTGCTCACGAATGAAGTGATGAAGTCGACGTTTATAAGATTACAAAGTGGTGATCATTCAGCAAGAGACGAGTTGGTTGTAGGAAATTTAAGATTAGTCTTAAGTCTAGTCCAAAGATTTGCTTACAGAGGTGAACAAGCAGATGATTTGTTTCAGGTAGGTTGCATAGGCCTTCTCAAATCGATTGATAACTTCGATTTAAAGCACAATGTACGATTTTCGACATACGCTGTGCCAATGATTATCGGAGAAATAAAAAGACATCTTCGGGACCATCATTCCATTAGAGTTTCAAGGTCCCAGCGCGATATTGCGTATAAAGCGATACGTGCAAAAGAACAATTCATTAACGACAATCAGAAAGAACCTAAGATTTCGGACTTAGCTGAAATTACGGGCATACCCGCGGATGATATACTTTTCGCGCTGGATGCGATTCAAGATCCGATGTCGCTTCATGAGCCGATGAATGGTGATGGAGGCGATCCCATCTTCATGATGGATCAAATACAAGACAAAACAGTATCAGAAGAACGATGGCTGACATATGTTTCGGTAAAAGAAACGGTTGCAGGAATGGATGAACGACAACAAGCAATCTTATCAAAACGGTTTTATTTAGGACAAACACAGACTGAAATTGCAAAAGAGCTAGGCATTTCACAAGCACAAATTTCTCGGCTTGAAAAGAACGCGGTGAAAATCATACGTGATGGTATGGAACAAAATTAACTTAATTCATCTCGCTACTTACATAAGTGGCGGGATGAGCGCCAAAGATACATTCAATTCAGTGGGGGTTAAACCCCCAGCTGAATAGAGGATCTCAGACTAAGAACGCCGCATACTGCGGCAATAAAGAAAGATGGAGTTCAATCTATCCCCGTTGCATACCCGCGTCCTGAATGCACAAGATTAATTCAAAATCTAGACGCAATCACGCCGAGGCGCAATTAATTAATATAAAAACGCAAAACTATTCCTGTTTTGCGTTTTTTTCTGTACACCGACATATAGTGGGGTAGGGAGGGATTTAGATGAGGTTTTCCGAAATTCAGAAAAAAGAAGTCATTGATGCTACGAAGGGAGCATTCCTTGGATATGTACAAGATGCAACCATCGATATTGAAACGGGTAAAGTGGAGTTATTACATATCGGCGGTGGAGACCGAAGTATATTTTTTGATATGAAAGATAAGGATAAAGATACCAGAAAGGTTCGGCTTGAAGATGTTACAACAATCGGTAAGGATATAGTCCTCATCGGCAAGAGAAGCGGGAAAAAGTGAATTATCATTGATAAGTAGACTACCACTTGTTACAATAGGGACAACAAAAGATGAAAAGTAGTGATGACTATGGGCAATCTTCAAACGAGAATACAGAAAATTGAAGAAGACATTCGAGAAGTCTGTAAACGCACCGGACGAAATAGTTCGGAAATTACAGTCGTAGCTGTTACAAAGCAAGTCACCGCAACACATGCCTCAAAAGTGTTGGAAGCGAACATCGTCAATCTTGGTGAAAATCGTGCAGAAGAGCTTTTGAACAAACAGCAAAAGATACAAACAAAAGCAGTATGGCATTTCATTGGCAATGTCCAAAGCAGAAAAGTTAAAGATATTGTTGATACGACTGATTACTTACATTCTGTTGATAAATTGAGTATTGCAAAAGAAATTCAGAAACGGGCTTCCCGTACACTGGAGTGCTTCATACAAGTAAATGTTTCTGGCGAAGAAACAAAGTCGGGTGTTACTCCAAATGAGTTACAGAACTTCGTTAATGAGCTGGGCGCATTCGATAAAATTCGAGTTGTCGGTTTGATGACCATGGCTCCTTTCACCGAGGATTCCGACTTAATCCGTTCCGTTTTCCGTTCCCTTAGAGAGTTAAGGGACAAGATAGCCGCTCAACAGCTACCGCACGCGCCTTGTAACGGTTTGTCAATGGGAATGTCAAATGACTACATTATCGCTATCGAGGAAGGTGCAACCCATGTCAGAATCGGGACAGCACTAGTCGGAGCAGAAAGCGAGGAAGATGCATGAGCATAAAAAACAAGTTCGAAAAATGGTTTTACCTTGAAGATGAAGAAGATGTGCGCGAGCAACCACAACGTGAAGAACGACGTACCGTCCAGGAACAGCAAAAGCAACAACTGGCAAAAAAAGTGCCGATGCGTACTAAACAACCTATAAACGAAACTCCGCAACAAGGTACAGTTGTTAGTCTACAAAGTCTTCAAAAGTCGTCCAAAGTAATTCTTGTCGAACCTCGTGTTTATGCAGAAGCCCAAGATATTTCCGAACATCTTAAAAACAAACGTGCTGTCGTTGTCAACTTGCAACGGATCGATCGGGATCAAGGCATCCGCATTGTCGATTTCCTGAGCGGAACTGTATATGCATTAGGCGGGGACATCCAACGAATTGGAACAGACATATTTCTTTGCGTACCAGAAAATGTTGAAGTTGCAGGTGCAATATCCGATTACTTTGAACGATAGAAATAGATTGAGGGGTATAAATTAGTATGACAGAGATACTTTTAACGATATATAAAGTACTTGCCTATGCAATTCAAATTTACTCGGTAGTACTTATTATTTACATTTTAATGTCGTGGATACCTTCTACACGCGAGACGAAGTTTGGAAAACTTATCGAAAAAATTGCTGAACCTTATTTGGGGTTCTTCAGGAAGTTCATTCCGCCACTTGGTATGATCGACATTTCTCCGATTGTTGCGCTATTCGCTTTAAGCTTAATTTCCAAGGGTATCTTAGAAGTGTTTAGAATGATTATTTTGTCCTCACTTAGGTGAGGACTTTTGTGTAAGGAGAAGAAAGATAATGGAGAGTATAGTACAACATTTTAGGAAAGAAGAGCAACCGTTCATTGAAACAGCGATAGGTTGGACACGGGAAGTGGAAAATACATACGCTCCTAAATTGACAGGTTTTCTGGACCCGAGGCAGCGTTTTATCGTAGAATCGACAGTGAGAAGTTCAGGTTTTTTGGTGGAAGACTATGGCGCTTTTCCTAACGCTGAACGGCAACGACTACTGATCTATCCGGATTATTACGTACCGGAAAAAGAGGATTATAATGTAACTGTTTTTCATGTGAAATACGCATCGAAATTCCTGAAACTTGGTCACAAGGATGTTCTTGGTTCAATGATGGCGCTCGGCATAGATCGTGCAAAGTTTGGCGATATCAGGGTAGGTGAGGACGAAGTACAATTTACAGTTGCGGATGAGTTGAAAGACTACATGAAAGCAAATTTCACATCGATTGGAAAAGCGAAAGTTGCAGTTGAAGAAGTGGATGATCCTAAAAAGTGGATTGTCTCAACAGATAGTTGGGTGGAGGAATTATTTACCGTCGCTTCTCTTAGACTCGATGTAGTTGTGGCGGCATTGCTGAATAGTCCGCGTCAAAAAGCGTCGTCACTTGTTCACGGTGAAAAAGTGAAAGTGAATTGGGTGGTCAGAAGCCAGCCAGCTTTTGAACTCCAAGAATCGGATATGATTTCTGTACGTGGTTCGGGACGATTCAGCATTCGTGCGATTGAGGGCAGGACACGGAAAGACAAAATTCGGCTTATTATCGGTAAGTTAGAATGATTAATCAGACAATAGTTTGAAATAACGCTGTTTTCTATCGCGCCAGCATGTATAATAGGAATTGAATACGGTAAAGGAGGGATGCATCAGATGGCTTTATCACCACTTGATATACATAATAAAGAATTCAGTAGTAAATTCCGTGGGTATAATGAGGATGAAGTGAATGAATTTCTAGAGCAAATCATGAAAGACTATGAAAACGTGCTCGAAGAAAATAAAGAGCTGAAAAACAGCCTTAAGCAATCATCGGAACAGGTTACGCACTTCAACTCAATTGAGCAAACACTTCAAAGTTCAATTCTTATTGCACAAGAAGCTGCGGAGGATGTTCGTCGAAATTCGATGAAAGAGTCAAAACTTATCGTTAAAGAAGCCGAAAAAAATGCGGATCGCATTGTTAATGAAGCATTGTCACGGGCACGTAAAATTTCAATGGAAATCGAAGACCTTAAAAAACAATCAAAAGTTTTCCGCAACCGTTTCCGTATGTTAATCGAAGCGCAATTGGATCTTGTCCAAACGGATGACTGGGACAATCTACTTGAGTATAAAATGGATGCAGAACGACTGGATGCATTAGCTGAAGAAGAAGCTTGACATATACTTGACTGAACCTTGTTGCACACCTATAATTATGGGCATATAGCTATAACAGGCGTCGAAAGAGAAAGTAGTTTCCGAAATTGAGCACAGCGAGCCGGGGATGGTGGGAGCCCGACCAACAAATCGGATATGAAAATCACTCCCGAGCTGGATTGCGGAATCATGTACGTACTCCCGGAAACACCCCGTTATGGTGTCTGAGTGGTAGTGGATTCGTCTGCTGCAAGTAGGGTGGTAACGCGAGAATAACTCCTCGTCCCTTTTTAGGGATGGGGATTTTTTTGTCTATTTACAGGTTCAACATAAGAAATTTCATTTTTTTACAATCAAGAGGAGGAATAAAAATGGAGTACAAAGATACACTACTTATGCCGAAAACAGATTTCCCGATGCGTGGTAACTTGCCAAATAAAGAACCGCTTATGCAAGAGAAATGGGAAGAAATGAATATTTACAAAAAGGTGTTGGAGCGGACTGCAGACCGTCCGTTTTTCGTTTTACATGATGGCCCGCCTTACGCAAACGGTGATCTTCACATGGGACATGCGATGAACAAGGTGCTAAAAGATATGGTCGTCCGTTACAAGTCCATGTCAGGTTTCCATGCCCCTTATGTTCCAGGATGGGATACGCATGGTTTACCTATTGAGCAAGCGCTTGTTAACAAAGGTGTAAAACGGAAAGAACACACAATTGCTGAATTCCGTAAAATGTGCGAGGAATATGCTTTGGTTCAAATTGATAACCAGCGTAGCCAGTTTAAACGAATCGGAGTCCGTGGTGATTGGGATAATCCTTACATCACATTAAAACCAGCTTTTGAAGCCCGCCAGGTTGGTGTGTTCGGTGAAATGGCCAAAAAAGGCTATATTTATAAAGGTTTGAAACCTGTTTACTGGTCACCTTCAAGTGAATCTGCACTTGCAGAAGCGGAAATCGAATACCAAGACAAGAAATCACCATCCATCTATGTCAGTTTCCCTGTAAAAGACGGAAAAGGAGTCATCGATACAGATGTGAATTTCCTGATTTGGACGACAACGCCTTGGACAATCCCTTCAAACTTAGGTATTTCCGTTCACCCGGAATTTACGTATGTAATTGTTACGATTGCGGATGAAAAATTCCTTATTGCAAAAGATCTTCTGTCGTTTGTCGCTGGGGAACTTAGTTGGGAAGATTATTCCATTGAACGTGAATTAAAAGGGTCAGAACTTGACTGTGTCGTGGCTAAACACCCATTATATGACCGCGATTCACTTGTGATGCTTGGCGAACACGTGACAGCTGAGGCTGGTACAGGGTGTGTACATACGGCACCTGGACACGGGGAAGACGACTTTTATGTATCCAAGTCTTATGGCATCGATGCATTGTCTCCAATCGACGACAGGGGTGTTATGACAGACGAAGCACCCGGTTTTGCAGGATTATTTTATGAAGATGCAAACAAAGCTGTTACAGAAGCATTGGACAAAGTAGGCGCGCTTAAGAAATTATCATTCATCACGCACTCGTACCCGCATGATTGGCGTACGAAAAAGCCGGTTATTTACCGTGCAACTGCGCAATGGTTCGCGTCTATCGAATCGTTCCGTCCAGAGTTGCTACAAGCCATTAAAGATACGAAATTCACGCCTTCATGGGGTGAAACTAGACTTTATAATATGGTTCGCGACCGCGGTGATTGGTGTATTTCCCGTCAACGGGTATGGGGGGTTCCGATTCCGGTATTTTATGCTGAAAACGGCGAACCGGTCATTACAGATGAAACGATTGCCACTGTTTCTGAACTGTTCCGCGAACACGGTTCGAATATCTGGTTTGAACGTGAGGCGAAAGATCTCTTGCCGGCTGGATTCACGCATGAAGGAAGCCCAAATGGATTGTTCACGAAAGAAACGGATATTATGGACGTTTGGTTCGATTCAGGATCTACACATCAAGGTGTACTTGTTGAACGGGACGATCTCGTTTACCCAGCAGACCTTTATCTGGAAGGCTCTGACCAATACCGTGGATGGTTTAACTCTTCGCTTACGACAAGTGTCGCCATAAATGGCCATGCACCATACAAAGGAGTACTGAGCCACGGCTTCACATTGGATGGCGAAGGGCGCAAAATGAGTAAATCACTTGGCAACGTTATCGTGCCATCAAAAGTGATGAACCAATTGGGTGCAGACATTCTTCGTCTATGGGTATCTTCTGTGGATTACACAGCGGATGTGCGCGTTTCTGATTCTAACTTCAAACAGGTATCTGAAGTGTATCGCAAAATCCGGAATACGCTCCGTTTCCTACACGGCAATACAACGGACTTTAATCCTGTAACAGATAGTGTACCGTTTGCGGAACTTCGTCCAGTGGACAAGTATGTCTATGTGAAACTACAAGATTTGATTGAAGAAGTACGGAATGCATACGACAACTATGAATTCGCGGGTGTTTACCACGCAGTGAATAATTTCTGCACAGGCGATTTGAGCTCATTCTATCTCGACATTGCAAAAGATGTAGCTTACATTGAGGGCATGGATCATCAGCATCGTCGTGCCATGCAAACGGTTATGTATGAATCATTGATTGCATTGTTGAAATTGTTGACACCAATCTTGCCGCACACAACTGACGAGATGTGGGCATATATCGTACATGCAGAGGTTGAAAGCATTCAGTTAACAGATATGCCGGAAGCACAAGATGTCGGTGAGGAAGCGGCACAACTCCGCGAACGCTTCGCGACACTGATGCTTATCCGTGATGATGTCTTGAAAGCCCTTGAAGAGGCACGCAATGCAAAAATCATCGGGAAATCACTCGAAGCGAAAGTCACCGTTGCAGTACCTGAAAAACTACAAGGTGTATTCGCATCGGATGATATCGATTTCGCTCAATTCTTCATTGTTTCAAAGTTTGTTGAAGGTGAAGATGCCCAAATGCCTGAAGGAACATTGGAACTGGATACAGCAAGTGTCCTAGTTGAAAAAGCGGACGGCGAAAAATGTGATCGTTGCTGGACAATTTCCGAAACAGTCGGTACAGACGAAACACATCCGACACTATGCACACGCTGCGCAGTTGTTGTGAAAAAGTACTATTCGTAAAAAGTGTGACTGATTATTGGGCGGCTGTGCCAATCTTTTCGTGTAGATTGGTACAGCCGCTTCTTTTTTTATGGTAGAATTAAGTACGAATCTGTTGGACGGGGGTTTTGTGATTGTTCATCTATTACGGATTGGCGGCACTTGTCATCATTTTAGATCAGGTGACGAAGTGGCTAGTCGTTAAAAATATGGAAATCGGAGAAAGAATCAGCGTTGCCGATCCATACCTTGGATTTCTTTCCCATCGAAATAGTGGTGCTGCTTGGGGCATGTTAGAAGGACAGATGTGGTTTTTTTATATCGTCACAGTAATTGTCATTGCCGGAATCGTATACTTTTTCCATAAAGAAGCGAAAGGACATCCTCTCTTTGCACTCAGTCTTATGTTTATCCTTGGCGGCGCGATAGGTAATTTCATCGATCGGCTTGTACGAAAGGAAGTCGTCGATTTTGTGGATGTCCTGATTCCGGTTGTAAACTATGAATTCCCGATTTTTAATGTAGCTGATGCGGCATTGACTGTCGGTGTAATCTTCCTCATCATTCATATCATCATGGATGAAAAAAAGAACAAGAAAAAGGTGTCTTAATGGATAATGTTGAATTTGAAATAACAGAAGAACAGGCAGGTAGCCGAATTGATATGGCTCTATCATCATTTAGCCCTGATTGGTCACGTACGCAAATCAAACAATGGTTAAAAGATGGATTTGTGCTTGTAAACGGTGAACATGTCAAACCGAATTATAAAGTGAAGCGCGGTGATCTGTTAACAGTTGACGAACCGGTACCTGTAGAGCTTAATGTAACTGCACAAGACTTGAACTTGGATATCGTTTATGAAGATTCAGACGTACTCGTTGTCAATAAGCCGCGTGGCATGGTTGTTCATCCTGCAGCAGGACATCCTGACGGGACGCTTGTCAATGGGCTCATGCATCACTGCACGGACTTATCAGGCATTAACGGCGTACTACGTCCAGGAATCGTTCACCGTATTGATAAGGATACGACAGGTTTGCTTATGGTCGCGAAAAATGACAAAGCACATGAATCACTTGTCAACCAACTCGTAGAAAAGTCTGTCACACGTGTCTATACGGCGATTGTCCATGGTCACATCCCGCACGACAACGGAACAATCGATGCACCAATCGGCCGTGATAAACGGGAAAGACAGAACATGGCAATTGTAGACAAAGGCAAACATGCCGTGACACATTTCAAGGTGCTTGAACGGTTTGGCGAGTATACACTAATCGAATGCCGGTTGGAGACAGGTAGAACACACCAAATACGTGTTCATATGAAATATATCGGTTATCCACTTGTTGGGGATCCGAAATACGGACCGAAAAAAACGATTGAATTCGGCGGACAAGTCCTGCATGCGGGCACGCTTGGATTTGACCATCCTGCCACTGGCGAATATATGGAATTTAAAACGCCGCTACCTGAAGACTTCGAAGCGCTAATCGTAAATTTGAGAAAAAGAGTTGACAAAGAAGAAGCATAAATTATATACTATACGAAGCAACTGAATAGCGATACCTTTAAAATCAGTCCAGAGAGGCTGGGAAGGTTGCACGGAAGTACAGTGGACTGTTGAATACAGAATCCTTGTACAGTTTTTTCTGCATGTATACCTCCCGCCATCCCAGGCAGGGAGTTTTTTTGTGTAAAGAAAAGCGGAGAACAGCGGGTAACTCAACCGGCTACTGGAGGGCTTGAGTAGAAATGCTTGCATTTCGACCGAAAGACCGAAGTAGACGCGTGAGTTGCTGTTCGCAGCTAGCCAGAAAGAAAAGCGGAGAACAGCGCATAACTCAACCGACTACTGGAAGGCTTGAGTAGAAGAGGAGGACAAGTCAATGGCTGAAAAAGCAAGTATTCTCGATCAACAAGCAATAGCTAGAGCAATCACCCGAATCGCCCATGAAATAATCGAACATAACAAAGGCATCGACGCCTGTATCCTTGTCGGCATTAAAACAAGAGGGGCATTCCTTGCAAAGAGGCTTGCTGAAAAAATCGAGCAAATCGAAGGAAAGCCCATTCTGACAGGAGAACTCGATATTACATTATACCGAGACGATCTCATGTTGAAACATGACAACAACGAACCATTAGTTCAACAAGTCGACATCCAACATGATGTGACCGATAAAGAAGTAATTCTCATCGATGACGTTCTTTACACAGGAAGAACGGTACGAGCAGCGATGGATGCTGTAATGGATCGAGGTAGACCTTCAACAATCCAACTAGCAGTGCTTGTTGACCGAGGTCATCGCGAGTTACCGATACGACCTGATTATGTCGGGAAGAACATCCCGACATCAAGTGAAGAGCGAGTTGTCGTCAGTGTAACAGAAACAGACGATATAGATAGTGTGTCAATTCACTCCATGTAAATAAGGAATCGCAGTTGGAAAGCTAATAATTTAAGAACAGCATGGAGGAAATGGGAAATGACTGAAAAAGTATTAGATATACATGAAAAGCCAAGACCGGCAAGATGGGTCATTCTTAGCTTGCAGCATATGTTCGCCATGTTCGGTTCGACGATTCTCGTTCCACAACTCGTCGGTCTAAGCCCGGCAATCGCGTTACTGACGAGTGGTCTTGCAACAATTGTCTTTGTACTCGTCACTGGCTTTAAAGTTCCAGCCTACTTAGGATCATCATTCGCGTTTATCGCCCCTATAATCGCTGCGACAAATTCAGGCGGGGTTGGAAGTGCGATGATCGGAAGTATGTTTGTCGCTCTTGTTTACGGGCTCGTATCCTTATTGATCTGGACGACAGGACCGAATTGGATTATGAAACTATTGCCGCCGGTTGTTGTAGGGCCGGTGATCATGGTTATCGGTTTAGCAGTTGCGCCGGTAGCAGTGAACATGGCAAGCACCGTCCAAGTAGGTAATGAATCAGTATACAACTTGTTGCATTTTTCAGCGGCAATGGTGACACTAGCTTCAGCAATCATCTGCCTTATGTTTTTCAGAGGTGTGATCAGCCTTATGCCTGTCATTGTTGGGATTGTAGTAGGTTATATATACTCAGCGTTTATTGGCATACTGGATTTTGCTCCAGTTAAAGAAGCTTCTTGGTTTGAAATTCCGAGTTTCCTAATACCGGGAGTGGATTATGACTTTGTCGTTACACCAACACTTTTGCTTATCATGGTGCCTGTTGCAATCGTGACGATTTCAGAGCATATCGGTCATCAGCTTGTACTCGGAAGCGTCGTTGAAAAAGACTTCATCAAAGAGCCGGGCTTGAATCGCTCACTGCTGGGAGATGGTCTTGGAACATTAGTAAGTGGTCTCTTGGGAGGGCCTCCCAAGACGACATATGGTGAAAATATCGGTGTAATGGCAATCACAAAAGTATACAGTGTTTATGTCATAGTCGGTGCAGCAGTGTTCGCCATCTTATTTTCCTTCATCGGGAAAATGATGGCAGTTATTCAAACGATTCCTACTGCAGTACTTGGCGGAATCTCCATCCTGTTATTCGGAATTATTGCCTCTTCGGGTTTACGTATGCTAGTTGAACATAAAGTCGACTTTGGAGAACAGCGGAATCTTGTTATTGCGTCGGTCATTCTAGTCGTCGGTATAGGTGGTGCGGCGATCAAGTTCAGTGACACATTTGAAGTCGGCGGTATGGCGCTAGCGGCAATTGTCGGTGTATCGCTTAACCTTCTGTTACCTGGAAGAACTGACAAAACATTGATTGAGGAAAAAGAATAGAAGACCTTTTAACACTGTCCAGAGAGACAAGGAAAGGTTCGTTTGACACCCATTCTCCCATAGAGGAGAATCTGGATAGTCATACCCCACGAGCCTTTCCACTTGCTGGAAAGGCTTTTGTTCATATTAAGGAGGACAATCCGGATGAAACATCTTGTATCAATAAAACAGCTTAAAGAAGAAGAAATCTTAGCTCTTCTTGAACGTGCGGATATGTTCAAAAGATACGGAGTCAAAGAATTGCCCGGGAAATATACGGTGAGTAATTTGTTTTTTGAACCAAGCACACGTACGAAGATGAGTTTTGAAATGGCGGAACGAAATCTTGGGTTGAATGTATTACCATTCGAATCGGCATTCTCAAGCTCCATTAAAGGGGAGACGCTTTACGATACAGTCAAAACACTTGAGTCTATCGGCGTGGATGCACTTATAATCCGTCACCCGGAAGATGGCTATTATGAGCAACTGGTTGGTCGAACGACTGTTTCTATTGTGAATGGTGGTGACGGTGCGGGCCAACACCCAACGCAATCATTGTTGGATCTATTTACGATAAAAGAAGAATTCGGCACATTCAAAGATGTGAACGTTTTGATTGTAGGAGACATTGCCCATAGCCGTGTAGCCCGATCAAACGCGGATGCACTGAAGAAACTGGGAGCAAATGTAACGTTCTTATGCCCGGCAAATTGGGCGGGTGAATTTGAAAGCTTGAATGAATGGGGAAATGAAATAGAATCAAGCGATGTTGTCATGCTACTGCGTGTGCAACATGAAAGGCATACAACGGGTGCTGGTTTTACAAAAGAGAGTTATCACGAACAATTCGGATTGACAGAAGAACGTGCAAAACGAATGAAAAAAGGGGCAATTATTATGCACCCCGGGCCTTTTAATAGGGGTGTTGAAATTGCGGATTGTTTAATCGAAAGCTCTTGTTCAAGAATCTTTAAACAGATGGAAAATGGTGTATACATACGAATGGCCGTTTTAGAAGCGGTATTAAAAGGGAGGAATTGACTTGGAAAAAATAATTCAAGGTGTACAAATGGTAAACAGTGATGGGGAGCTTATCACGACGGATGTAAAAATTACGGAAGATACAATTTCGGAAATCGGTACAAATCTGGAGGCGGGAAATGCAGAAGTAATCGATGGCAAAAGTTTATTTCTAGCACCAGGTTTCATCGACGTCCATGTCCATCTTCGCGAGCCAGGCGGCGAACATAAAGAAACGATTGAAACGGGTACACATTCTGCTGCAAAAGGCGGATATACGACAATATGTGCGATGCCAAACACTCGCCCGGTACCCGACACGAAAGAAAATTTAACACTCGTCAATGGGTTGATTGAAAAGAATGCATTAATCCGCGTGTTGCCATACGCATCGATAACGATTCGCGAAGCCGGTAAGGAACGGACGAATCTTGCAGAATTGAAAGAACAAGGTGCATTCGCCTTTACAGACGATGGCGTGGGCATTCAACAAGCGGGTATGATGTTTGAGGCAATGCAGGATGCAGCGAAGATTGGCATGCCGATTGTTGCACACTGTGAAGATAACTCACTCATCTATGGCGGCGTAATGCACGAAGGGAAGCGCAACAAAGAACTGGGGCTTCCAGGAATCCCTTCCATTGCGGAATCAGTCCATATTACACGCGATATTCTACTGGCTGAAGCTGCTGGCGCGCATTACCATGTTTGTCATGTTAGTACAAAAGAATCGGTCCGCGTCATCCGAGATGCAAAAAAAGCAGGCGTTCATGTTACTGCTGAAGTAACGCCGCATCACTTGCTACTATCCGAAAATGATATTCCGAGTGACGATGCGGATTGGAAGATGAACCCGCCACTTCGGGGGCAAGAAGATCTTATGGCACTTCGCGAAGGTTTGTTGGATGGAACACTGGACTTTATCGCTACCGACCATGCACCGCATACAGCGGAAGAAAAAGCGAATGGCATGGAAAAAGCACCGTTCGGCATTACAGGGTTTGAAACGGCATTCCCGCTACTTTACACGAATTTCGTGAAAAGCGGTAAATGGACGTTACAACAACTCGTCGATTGGATGACAAAAAAGCCTGCCGATGTATTCGGATTACCATACGGAAAAATCGAAGTCGGTGCAGTTGCAGATCTTGTGTTGATTGACTTGCAGAAAGAGCAGACAATCGACCGTACAACATTCATTTCAAAAGGAAAAAACACACCGTTCCATGGCCGGGCGTGTACTGGATGGCCTGTAAAAACGATATTTGGCGGAAAAGTTATTTGGGAGGATGGAAAATGATGAAAAAACGGATGCTCATATTAGAAGACGGTACGATTTTTGAAGGGGTTGCATTTGGATCTGATGAGGCTTCAATTGGAGAAACAGTATTTACTACGGGCATGACGGGCTATCAGGAAGCCATTTCGAATCCGTCTGCTTGCGGACAGATTATTGTAATGACTTATCCATTAATCGGAAACTACGGCATCAATCGCGATGATTATGAATCGATTGAACTGACAACAAGCGGTGTTGTTGTTCGTGAACTATCAGATGAACCTTCCAATTTCCGTAGCGGCATGACACTTTGCGAACTGTTAACGATGAAAGGTATTCCAGGTATTCAAGGAATTGATACACGAAAACTAACACGTTTATTGCGGGAGAAAGGTTCACTTAAAGGAATGCTGACCGCTGCAGATGAAGAAGTGAATGTTGAAGAGAAACGGATGGAGCTTGAATCCTTTTCATTGCCAACAGATCTTGTTGCTCGTGTGTCGACTAAGAAACCATATCCAAGCCCGGGGCGCGGAGAACGTGTGGTACTCATCGATTACGGCATGAAGCATGGTATTTTACGCGAACTGAACAATCGGGATTGTGATGTAATCGTTGTCCCTTATACTACAACAACAAAAGAAATTCTTGCATTGTCCCCTGATGGAATTGTCTTGTCGAATGGACCGGGTAACCCTGAAGATGTTGAAGGTGCAGTAGAAACGATTAAAGAATTAGTAGGAAAAGCACCAATATTCGGTATAGGGCTTGGCCATCAATTATTTGCCCTAGCGAACGGAGCAAGTATCGTAAAACTGCATGTCGGTCATAACGGCGGCAATATTCCTGTCAAAGACCTAACGTCAGGACGAACTGAATTAACTGTACAATGTCACGGTTACGCAGTCGACGAAGCTTCCCTGGTAGGTACAAATCTTGAAGTGACCCATAAGGCGCTCAATGACCAATCAGTTGAAGGCATTAAGAGCACTGTCCACAAAGCCTTTTCTGTTCAATTCCATCCGGAAGGCGCGCCAGGACCTGAAGATTCCAAGCATCTGTTCGACCGCTTTACAAATCTTATGAAAACAAGCAACGGAGAGGGGAATTTCAATGCCTAAACGTACAGATATTGAAACTATTTTAGTAATCGGATCAGGACCCATTGTCATTGGTCAAGCAGCGGAATTTGACTATGCAGGTACACAAGCCTGTCTTTCATTGAAAGAAGAAGGGTACCGCGTCATCCTTATCAATTCAAATCCGGCAACGATTATGACGGATACTGAAATTGCAGACAGAGTATATATCGAACCATTGACATTGGAATTTGTGAGCCGCATCATTCGTAAAGAACGACCTGATGCACTTCTCCCTACACTTGGTGGACAAACGGGACTGAATATGGCTATTGAACTAAATGATTCCGGTATCCTGGAAGAACTAGGAATTGAGATCCTCGGAACGAAGCTAGATGCAATCCAAAAAGGAGAAGACAGAGATTTATTCCGCACATTGATGAATGAGCTTGGCGAACCTGTTCCAGAAAGTGATATTATCCACAACCTTGAAGAGGCGTATGCGTTTATCGAAAGAATCGGCTACCCCGTAATCGTACGACCTGCATTTACAATGGGCGGTACAGGGGGCGGTATTTGCCACAACGATGAAGATCTTGAAGAAATCGTAGCGAGCGGTCTGAAATATAGCCCTGTCACGCAATGTCTATTGGAAAAATCGATTGCAGGCTACAAGGAAATTGAATACGAAGTCATGCGGGATTCTGCAGATAACGCCATCGTTGTCTGTAACATGGAAAACGTTGATGCAGTTGGAATCCATACAGGCGATTCCATTGTTGCAGCACCGTGTCAGACAATGTCTGACCGAGAAAGCCAGATGCTCCGCAACGTCTCTTTGAAAATTATCCGAGCGCTCAAAATCGAAGGCGGTTGTAACGTCCAACTCGCTTTAGACCCGCATAGTTTCAACTACTACATTATCGAAGTGAATCCACGTGTGAGTAGATCGTCTGCTTTAGCTTCAAAAGCGACAGGCTATCCGATTGCGAAACTCGCAGCGAAAATCGCCGTTGGTTTAACGTTGGATGAAATGATGAATCCAGTAACGGGAAATACCTATGCTTGTTTCGAACCGACACTCGATTATATCGTTACGAAAATTCCACGCTGGCCTTTCGACAAATTCGAGTCTGCCAAACGGAATCTCGGCACACAGATGAAAGCGACAGGCGAAGTGATGGCGATGGGGCGCACATTCGAAGAATCCATCATGAAAGCGGTACGCTCACTTGAAACAGGTCAATTTGGATTATCACTCAAAAACGGTAACGAAATGACTGACGAATGGATTGAGAAACGGATTAGACGTGCCGGAGATGAACGATTATTCTTCATCGGCGAAGCGTTCCGCAGAGGAGTAAGTGTAACAACCATTAATGAGTGGAGTCAGATTGATGTCTTTTTCCTCAGAAAGTTTGAAAAGATTGTGCAGTACGAACAAGTGGTGCAAGCGAATCCGTTCGACTTTGAAACACTTCGTACGGCAAAACGAATGGGCTTTTCGGACGTAACTGTTGCGACGCTATGGAATACGGATGAACGCGCTGTCTATGATTGGCGCAAAGAGCAAGGGCTTATCCCGGTTTATAAAAAAGTCGATACCTGCGCAGGGGAATTCGAGTCGGATACACCGTACTTTTATGGAACGTATGAAGATGAAAATGAGTCTGTGAAATCGGATAAGAAAAGCGTTGTTGTTCTTGGCTCAGGTCCTATACGAATCGGGCAAGGTGTCGAGTTTGACTATGCGACCGTGCATTCAGTGTGGGCGATTCAAGAAGCTGGTTACGAAGCGATTATTGTTAACAACAATCCTGAAACGGTCTCGACGGATTTCTCCATCTCAGACAAACTATATTTTGAACCACTAACAATCGAAGATGTTATGGCGATTATCGATTTAGAACAACCAGAAGGAGTTGTCGTCCAATTCGGCGGCCAAACAGCGATTAATTTGGCAGAGGAATTGGAAGCGCGCGGCGTTAAGATTTTGGGGACTTCTCTTGCAGATATAGACCGTGCAGAAAACCGCAACAAGTTTGAAAAGGCGTTACGTGAGATTGGCATTCCGCAGCCACTTGGGAAAACGGCCGTGTCTGCGCCAGAAGCCGTAGCCATTGCCAATCAAATTGGTTACCCCGTACTTGTACGACCTTCTTATGTACTGGGAGGTCGCGCAATGGAAATCGTCTACCTTGAAGAAGAGTTACTTTACTATATGGAACACGCGGTTGAGGCAAGTCCGGATCATCCCGTTCTCGTCGATCGTTATTTGACAGGTACTGAAATTGAAGTAGACGCCATTTGTGACGGGGAGAATGTCTTAATCCCGGGCATAATGGAACATATCGAACGTGCGGGTGTTCACTCAGGAGACTCAATCGCTGTTTATCCGCCGCAAAACTTGTCCGAAAGTCAAATTTCCACAATTACAGATTATACGACCCGACTTGCAAAAGGGCTAGGCATTATCGGATTACTGAATATCCAATATGTCATTTCAGAAGGCCAAGTGTATGTCATAGAAGTGAATCCGCGTTCAAGCCGAACAGTACCGTTCTTAAGCAAAATTACGAATCTACCGATGGCGAACATTGCAACGAAGGCGATTCTTGGTCATTCGATTACTGATCAAGGCTATGGCACAGGACTTGCTCCTGCACCAGGTGGTGTCTATGTAAAAGTACCAGTGTTTTCATTCGCTAAACTTCGTCGTGTCGACATCACACTTGGACCTGAGATGAAGTCGACAGGTGAAGTGATGGGGAAAGATACAACACTTGAAAAAGCGCTATACAAAGGTCTCGTAGCATCTGGAATGGAAATTAAAGAATATGGTTCCGTTTTAATGACCGTATCAGATAAAGACAAAGACGAAGTTGTCGGCATTGCTGAACGGTTTACCAATATCGGCTATCGTATTTTAGCGACAACAGGGACAGCAAAAGTGCTTAAAGAAGCTGGGATTCGTGTGAAAGTGGTCGATAAAATCGGTTCTGAAGGTCCGACACTGCTAGACGTCATCCAAAAAGGGGATGCACAAGTCGTCATCAATACACTGACAAAAGGAAAACAGCCTGAACGTGATGGCTTCAGAATCCGACGTGAATCAGTCGAAAATGGCGTTCCATGTTTCACTTCCCTGGATACAGCAGACGCGATGCTCCGTGTTATTGAATCGATGACGTTCCAGACGGAGGAAATGACGAAACAGGGGGTACTTGCATGATCATCCAAGACCAAATGACGGTCATTGCACAAAGTCGAATTGCTGAAAATATTTTTGAAATGCAACTAGCTGGGAAATTGGTCGGGGACATTACGTCTCCCGGCCAGTTTGTTCACATACGAACGGCAGACTCGTTTGAACCCTTGTTAAGACGACCGATCTCAATCGCTTCCGTGGACAAGGAAGCTGGACAAATGACAATCATATACCGCGCAGAAGGACGGGGAACGACTATTCTGTCAGAAAAACGTGATGGTGACGTTGTTGATGTACTGGGACCGCTTGGAAATGGTTTTCCTCTTGAAGAAACAGAATCGGGGGAAACAGCAATCTTAATCGGCGGCGGCATCGGTGTACCTCCTCTTTACGAATTGTCGAAACAACTGACAGCTAAAGGAGTAAAATGCATCCATGTACTTGGTTTTCAATCGTCAGATGTCGTTTTTTATGAAGATGAATTCAAAGCACTTGGGGATACACATATCGTGACAGTTGATGGCTCTCAAGGAACGAAAGGATTTGTAACGACAGTCCTAGCAGAACTGGGAGATAACTTCTCTACATACTACAGTTGCGGCCCAATGCCGATGCTTGACGCAGTACAAAGGTTGTATGTCGGTAAAAAAGGATTCCTATCATTTGAACAACGGATGGGTTGCGGAATTGGTGCGTGTTTCGCATGCGTCTGTCAAACAACAGAGGGAACGACCAAGCCATACGTGAAAGTTTGCTCCGATGGTCCAGTCTTTCCAGCAGGGATGGTGGCAATATGAACAGACTAGCGGTTGAATTACCCGGCTTGCAATTGAAAAATCCAATCATGCCCGCATCCGGCTGTTTCGGATTTGGCAAAGAGTATGGCAACTTGTACGATTTGTCAGTATTAGGCGCAATTATGATCAAAGCAACGACGCTTGAAATGAGACTTGGGAATCCAACGCCACGCGTCGCAGAAACAGCTTCGGGAATGCTCAATGCAATCGGTTTGCAAAATCCCGGTTTGCAAGGGGTGCTCGAAGAGGAACTTCCTTGGCTTAAACAGTTTGATGTTCCCATTATTGCAAACGTTGCCGGGACGGAAACTGAAGATTATGTAGAAGTGGCGAAAGCTGTGTCCGCAGCGCCGAATGTTAAGGCTCTTGAGTTGAATATATCGTGTCCGAACGTTAAATGCGGTGGAATCACATTTGGTACGGATCCGGAAATTGCAAAAGAGCTAACGAAAGCTGTAAAAGCTGTTTCACAAGTTCCTGTTTATGTAAAGCTGTCTCCTAATGTGACGGATATAACGGCCATTGCAAAAGCGGTCGAGGCTGGCGGAGCGGACGGTATCACGATGATTAATACGCTTGTCGGTATGCGACTTGATCAAAAGACAGGCAGACCGATTATTGCGAACGGGACAGGTGGGCTATCCGGACCAGCGGTGAAGCCTGTCGCAATTCGGATGGTTTACGAGGTGAGTAAGGTCGTCAATATTCCGATTATTGGAATGGGTGGTATTTCCGAAACGGCGGATGTTATTGACTTCCTTTCTGCGGGGGCAAGTGCCGTCGCTGTAGGAACAGCCAATTTTGTCAACCCGTTCATCTGTCCAACGATTATCGAGGAATTGCCAGCTAAACTGGACGAACTTGGTATCAAGCATATTTCTGAACTGATAGGGAGGAGCCATCGATTATGAAGACATCCCCGATTATTGCGCTTGATTTTGATTCAGCGGAAAAAACATTTGCATTTCTAAAAGCTTTTGAAGGAGATGTAAACGTTAAGGTTGGTATGCAGCTCTATTACAAAGAAGGTCCTGCAATAATAGCGCGATTGAAAGAACTTGGTTATGACATTTTTCTTGATTTAAAATTACATGATATTCCAAATACCGTGAAATCTTCGATGGAAGTGCTTGCGGGACTTGGTATCAATCTCATCAACGTTCATGCAGCGGGTGGAAAGACGATGATGGAGGCGGCGCTCGAAGGGCTCGACAAAGGGACTTCCTCGGGGCTTGTACGCCCATCTTTAATCGGTGTCACGCAGTTGACGTCGACAGATGAAAACCAGGTACGAGAAGAACAACTGATTAGCGTACCGTTACAAGAATCTGTTCTTCATTATGCAAAGCTAACGAAGAACTCGGGCCTTGATGGCGTCGTCTGCTCGGTACATGAATCAGCTGTCATCGCAGAGGCTTGCGGAAACGAATTTCTTAAAGTAACGCCGGGCATTCGGCTTGCAGATAGTGGAACACACGACCAAAAACGGATTGCGACACCGGAAGAAGCACATCTTGCAGGTTCAACACATATCGTCGTTGGACGGGCAATCACCGGCGCAGCTGATCCACGCGCGGCGTACGAGCATATCAATGCAAGTTGGAGGGGGACGAAATGATGAGTGAGAAAAAAGAAATCGCTAAAATCTTGTTGAATGTAGGGGCAGTAGCATTAAGTCCGGAAGACCCGTTCACGTGGGCATCGGGAATCGAATCACCGATTTACTGTGATAATCGGTTGACGATGTCTGATCCAGTTGGACGGAAACAAATCGCACAAGGACTTGCGCGGTTAATCCGTGAAAATTATCCGGAAACAACAGTGATCGCAGGGACGGCAACGGCTGGTATTCCACATGCGGCTTGGGTTGCAGATATACTTGATTTGCCGATGGTCTATATCCGTTCGAAAGCGAAAGGACATGGCCGCAGCCGCCAGATTGAAGGAAAGGTTCTTGATACGGACAAAGCAATCATCGTTGAAGACTTGATATCAACAGGTGGAAGCAGTTTAAATGCAGCCGAGGCGCTACGTTCTGAGGGCGTTGAAGTGACAGGGGTCGTTTCAATCTTTACATATGAGCTCCAAAGTGCCGATAACGCATTTGAATCGGTGGGACTGACGTATAATAGCCTAACTGATTTCGGAGCGCTAACAGAAGTTGCAACTGAAAATGGTGCAATCAGCGAACAGTCGATTGGGAACTTACAAGAGTGGCATGGCAAGTTAAAAGCAGGTTTACTATAATAGATAAAGAAAATGATGGGCTGCTTTGGCAGTTCATCATTTTCTTTATCTAGGTAAGTTGAACAAACGATTCTATTTAATCTCCAGCGTAGGCACCCCAAGCGGTGTTAGAAGGACTCTTTACGTCACCATATATACTAAAATAATGTCCGTTGAATTTCCGACGATATATATTGATGTGCTAAAAAGCGATTCCACAGAATCAATCCTGGTGGAATCGCTTTTCTTCATTTCTTTAAACTTCTCACAATATCCTCGTCAGGTGTAACAAGTAATGTCTTTTGCTCAAAATAGATAACAAAACCGGGTTTTGAACCGTTTGGCTTTTTCACATGCCGGACTTGAGTGTAATCGACCGGTACGGAAGACGATCCGCGTGCTTTGCTGAAATAAGCAGAGAGAACTGCGGCTTCCTGGATAGTTGCTTCATCCGGCTTCGCGTCATGGATAACGACGTGTGAGCCTGGAATATCTTTTGTATGAAGCCATGTTTCATCTCGTGCGGCAAGCTTGAATGTTAAATAATCGTTTTGCTTATTATTCTTACCTACTGAAATCTTTACGCCCGTCGAAGACAGATATGATTCTGGTTTCGGTTTTTTCGGTTTGATTTTCTTTTTTGATTTTCGAGCTTTTAAAAAGCCTAATTCCGCAAGTTCTTCACGTATTTCTGTGATGTCTTCGGGGGAAGCTTGAAGTACCTGTTGTTTCACCATTTCAAAGTATGCGATATCCTCGACCGCTTTTTCAAGCTGTTCCGCAATCATGATTAATGCCGTTTTCGCTTTTGCATAGCGCGAATAATAACGTTGCGCATTGTCATTTGGTGATTTACGTGCATCTAGTGGAATCGTCACTGTCGTACCTTCTTCGTAATAATTGTCGACAACTGCTTCCTTTGCGCCTTTTTGGATCGCATAGCTATTTGCGGTAAGTAATTCACCGTACAATCTGAACGTATCAAGTTTGCCCGCTGCTTCGCGCTCTTTTATAAGTTTTTTCATCTTCAGATTGAGTTTAGCGATTTCATTGTCGAGCCAACGTTCAAGGTCTGCTGCTTGCGATTTCACGCGTTCCCGTTCGGCGCGGGCAAAGTATACTTTATCCAACAGTTTTCCAAGCAAGTCGTATTCGACGATTGTTTTATCTGCATGATGAAGTGCGGTTGCAGAGAATACGGTTTTCGAATTAATCTCTGAAATGTTCGGCACGCTGCCAACCCTTTTGAATGCGGAAAGGAATGTCGTAAATACCGCAAATGATTCATCTGCAGAGACATCTTGAAGCCGATACAAAAGTTCCCGCGCAGTGATCGGTGAAAAACCGGTTAATGTTCCTACAACATCGTGGACACTTTCCAACTGTGGGTACAGTCCGAGGAAAGCCTCTTCAGTCATGGAAAATGGATTGGTTTTGTCTTGTGGCGGAGCAGGTATGAAAGGTTGCCCCGGCATCACTGTACGGTAACTGTTCACAGAAGGCGGTAAATGTTTCATGCTATCGATTATAAGATTGCGATCTGGGTCGACAAGCAATAGATTACTATGTCGTCCCATTATTTCAACATACAATCTGCGACTGATATCATCACCGATTTCATTTTTTGCTTGAATATCCAACATGATAATCCGATCCATACCATATTGTTCAATCGCAGTAATCGTGCCGCCCTCCAAATGTTTGCGCAATACCATGCAAAACATTGGCGGCTCGGAAGGATTGGTAATTGCTTCTTCTGTCAATTGAATTCGGGAGTACGAGGGATGAATAGATAGCAATAATTTTTGGTTTTTGCCGTCTGCTCGAATAAGAAATACAACTTCCTGTGCGTTCGGCTGATGAATTTTGGAAATGCGTCCGTTTTTCAGAACTTGCAGCTCCTCTACCATCGCCGTTGTGAATAAACCATCAAATGCCATAAGTAATTCCTCTTTCAAATCGTTTTGTCCCATTTTAGCACTCTCTGAATGAAATATGGTATAATACGAACAAGTTGTTTTTTTATAAACAGTTTGGAGCCGTCCGATTGACACCATTGCTCCATGGAAATTCAGTTACGATAAGAAGAGGGATCAAATGTATAAACAACGTGGGCTTTTAATTGTCCTCTCCGGTCCATCCGGAGTCGGTAAAGGGACAGTTAGGAAAGAATTATTTACACAACCTGATACGAATTATGAATACTCTATATCCATGACAACGAGAAGTCCACGTGAAGGTGAAGTGGATGGAACCGATTATTTCTTCAAATCACGAGATGCATTTGAAGAGTTGATTGAAGAAGGTAGATTGTTGGAATACGCCGAGTACGTCGGAAATTATTATGGAACACCACTTGACTACGTCAATGCAACGCTCGACGCGGGCAGAGATGTATTCTTGGAAATCGAAGTTGTCGGCGCAGCTCAAGTCCGCTCGAAAGTTCCAGACGGACTATTCATATTCCTTGCTCCACCAAGTTTATCCGAATTAGAAGATAGACTAATCGGCAGAGGAACGGAAAAAGCGGATGTCATCTCATCACGCATCTTAAAAGCACGCGAAGAGCTTGAAATGATGAACTTATATGATTATGTTGTTGAAAATGATGAAGTAAATGATGCGTGCGACCGTATCAATGCAATCGTTACGGCAGAACATTGCCGCCGGGAACGTGTGGAAAAAAGATACTTAAATATGCTAAAAGGGGAATAGACAATGTTAAATCCATCAATCGATTCATTGAAAGACAAGATTGACTCTAAATACACACTCGTCACAATCGCTTCAAAACGTGCACGTGAAATGCAAGAACAAAACGATCACGCACTTTCTTCATACACATCACACAAAAACGTAGGGAAGGCACTTGAAGAAGTCGCTGCCGGCGTACTAACGAAACAAAAAACAGACGACTCAATCATCTACGAAGACGAAGTATAAAGAAAAGCGACAGCGCCTATGTAGCCACGACAAGCGCTGGAGGGACTAACGGAAAAGGCGTCCTTTGCCTTTACCGTTAGTTCTGAAGCGACTCGAGGGGCTAGGCGCTGGAGCTGGACATAAAGAAAAGCGACAGCGCCTAACTTTTTTAAGCTTTAGTTCTAAAAAAGTTGAAGGAAAGAACTTTTATCTGGAACTAGCGAAGGCGCCTATCACGGGAGGCATCCGCGAAGCGCCGAAGCGGTATTCAATGGAATCATTAACTGGCTATTAAATAATAAAAACGTGATACTCCCTTAGAAATAGGTTTTTCTTAGGGAGTTTGTCATTTTAGAAAGGAAGATTTTTGTGTTGCCGACAAAAAAAATACTTCTATGTGTAACCGGGGGAATTGCCGTCTATAAAGCCGTTGCACTCGTCAGCAAGCTAGCTCAAAGTGGGGCAGAAGTAAGAGTCATCATGACTAAATCTGCAATGGAGTTTGTCACCCCTTTAACATTTCAAGCAATGTCACGAAACGATGTCTACTTTGATACATTCGATGAAAAGGATTCGCGCGTTATAGCGCACATCGATTTAGCTGATTGGGCAGATCTGATTGTTGTTGCGCCAGCTACCGCAAATGTTATCGGAAAACTTGCGAATGGCATTGCGGACGATATGGTGACAACAACACTTCTCGCTACAACGACAGAAGTGTGGATAGCACCTGCAATGAACGTTCATATGTATGAAAATAAAGCGGTCATACGAAATATTGCGGCATTACATGAAGATGGCTATCGATTCATCGAACCGTCCGAAGGTTTTCTTGCATGCGGGTATGTTGGAAAAGGGCGTCTTGAAGAGCCGGAAAAAATTGTCCAGTTGATAATGGATCGTTTCTTTTCAGTTAAGCAACTTCCGCTGGAGGGGAAAAAAGTAATTGTCACTGCGGGACCGACGCGTGAACGAATTGACCCTGTTCGATATGTTTCGAACTTCTCAAGCGGCAAAATGGGTTACGCCATGGCCGAAGCGGCTACTTCACTTGGTGCAGAAACAATTCTTATTTCAGGGCCGGTCGGATTAGACAAGCCAAGTGGACTAACAGTTATCGATGTGGAAAGTGCTGCTGATATGTACGAAGCAGTTCTTGCGCATTTCGATGATGCTGATATCATCATCAAATCGGCCGCTGTGGCTGACTACCGTCCAAAAGAAATTCACCCACAAAAAATGAAGAAACAGACTGGCGATTCGGTAATTGAACTTGAACGGACAACGGATATATTAAAAACGCTGGGCGAAAAGAAAACACATCAATTACTTATCGGTTTTGCAGCAGAAACAACGAATGCAGTCGGGTACGGTGCTGGTAAAATCGAGAAGAAAAATTTGGATTATATTATTGTTAATGATGTGATGGATCCAGATGCAGGATTCGGAAAAGAGACAAATGTTGTGACGCTTCTATCGAAAAATGGAACTCATCAGCCATTTCATGCAATGCCTAAAAAAGAACTGGCTTTTATGCTTTTGAAGTCAATCATTCAAGAAGAAAGCGAACGTATAAATGATCGCTGAGATTATTGTAGATGTATCCGCCTATCCAATTGATCGACCATTCGATTACCTCGTCCCTGAAGCGCTTGAATCGGTAATTGAAGCAGGGGCACGGGTCAAAGTACCATTCGGTCCGAGGAAAGTACTTGGCTATGTGACGGGATTGAAACAAGAAAGTGCACTTAATCCGAAAAAATTGAAACCGATACATGAGTTAATCGATTTGGAACCTGTGATTTCCGGTGAATTACTTGACTTATCCCGCTGGCTAGCCAACCATACGCTTTCTTATGAAATTGACGCGCTGCAAGTCATGTTGCCAGCTGCATTACGTGCGAAATATGAGAAGTTCATCGTTGTTACTGAGCCTGAACAGCTTCTTGATGCCGACTTCATTCATTTTCTTGCAGGCCGCAAACGGGTACCACTAAAGGAAGTGGATTCCTCAAGTCTCATGAAAACAGTGAAAAAGTACGTGGGACAAGGGATTATCGCTGTAGATACGAAGGTAGGTCAACATACCGCCGTGAAAAAAATCCGCATGATCCGGATAGCGAGTCATGAGAAGTTACAAGAGGTACTTAGCGCCATTCAATCCAATGCAAAAAAGCAGATTGAGTTAGTGCAATGGATGATACGACATGCAGAAGAAACGTTAGGCGCTAAAACGGTAATGGAACAGACAGGCATCCAATCGACTGTTTTGAAAGCTATCATTGAAAAAGGAGCTGCGGTTGAAGAATTTGCTGAAATGTATCGTGAGCCGGATGCGCCGATGTTAAAAGACGTTGCAATACCGGAAGTGCCAACAACTGAACAGCAAGTAGCACTCGATAAACTGGCAGCCTCTGCGGATAGTGGAAAGGCAGAGACATTCCTCATCCATGGCGTGACCGGGAGCGGTAAAACGGAAGTGTATCTACGTACTATCAAGCATGTTCTAGATAAGGGTAAAGAAGCGATAGTACTCGTGCCTGAGATTTCGTTGACACCGCAAATGACAGCGCGTTTCAAGGAGCGTTTTGGTCCCCTTGTTGCTGTCATGCATAGCGGGCTATCAGCTGGAGAAAAATATGATGAATGGCGAAAAATTCATCGAGGTGAAGTGTCAGTTGTTGTAGGAGCACGGTCAGCAGTATTTGCCCCTTTTCAAAATATCGGCATTATTATTCTCGATGAAGAGCATGAATCGACCTATAAACAGGAAGATACGCCGCGTTACCATGCCAGGGATGTCGCGATTAAGCGTTCCGAACATTATGGTTGTCCTGTCATTCTCGGCAGTGCAACTCCTTCACTGGAGTCATATGCCAGGGCGTCCAAAGGCGTTTATACATTACTTACGATGACGAAACGTGCAAAGAATCAGGAATTGCCAGCTGTTACAGTCGTGGATATGCGTGAAGAACTAAAGACGGGTAACCGATCTATGTTTTCCGTGCAACTTGCAGATGCTATAAGGCAACGAATGGAAAGAAAAGAGCAATCTGTTTTATTCCTTAATAAGCGCGGATTTTCCTCATTTGTGCTTTGCCGGGATTGCGGAACAGTAGTTGAATGTCCGAACTGTGATATTTCGTTGACATACCACCGGGCGCACGAAAGGCTGAAGTGCCATTATTGTGGTCATGAGGAGCAAGTACCGCTTGTTTGCCCCGAATGTGAAAGTGAACATATCCGTTTTTTTGGTACGGGTACGCAAAAAGCGGAAGAAGAAATCGCGAAATTGTTTCCCGAAGCCCGTGTTATCCGAATGGATGTCGATACAACGCGGCAAAAGGGTGCACATGAACGTTTACTAAGGCAGTTCAGTGAAGGGAAAGCGGACATCTTACTTGGCACGCAAATGATTGCAAAAGGGTTGGACTTCCCGAATATTACACTTGTCGGTGTTTTGGCCGCGGATACAACACTGCATCTCGCCGATTTCCGTGCAGCGGAAAAGACATTTCAACTGATGACACAAGTGAGTGGACGAGCGGGCAGGCATGACTTACCTGGAGAAGTATTCATCCAGACATATTCTCCCGAACATTACGCGATTGAACTATCTAAGGCACAGCATTATGAACCGTTCTATACTCACGAAATGATGGCAAGAAAACAATATGGCTATCCGCCTTTTTATTTTGTAACGCTTATTCAGTTTACTCACGAAGATTTATTGAAAGTTGCTGATTTTGCGGAAAAGGGTTCACGCTATTTAAAAGATAATCTTTCACCAGATACGGTTATTATTGGACCGACTGCCGCAGCAATTAGCCGTGTGAACAATAGATATCGTTACCAATGTTTGATAAAATATAAAAAAGAACCGAAGTTGACCGAAACATTGCAACAACTTATTAAATATTACCGGACGGACTGGATTAAATCGGGTCTGACAATGTCTGTCGATGTTGAACCAGTGTCCATTTATTGAAAGCTAAGAAAAGAGGAATTGAATTGGCAGTACGCAAAATAGTGGAACACCCATCACCCATACTTAAAAAGAAATGTGAAACGGTCGTAAAATTCGACCGGAAACTCGCAAAACTTCTAGATGATATGCACGATACAATGATTGCTGCAGACGGAATTGGACTTGCAGCTCCACAAATAGGAGAATCGGTTCAAGTAGCGATTGTCGATATGGGTGAAGGACAAGAGGTCATCGAATTGGTGAATCCTGTCATTACGGCAATTGGCGGTTCGGAAGTTGAAGTGGAAGGTTGCCTTAGCTTTCCAGGATTATATGGCGAAGTGGAAAGACCTTTCTTCGTCCGTGTGGAAGCGCAAGAACGTGACGGATCTCTCTACGAACTGGAAGCAGAAGATTATGAGGCGAGAGCTATTATTCATGAGATTGATCATCTAAACGGTGTGCTGTTTGACTCGAAAATCATTCGTATTGTAGATCCATCGGAATTTGAAGTAGAAACGTCAGTGGAATCTAAGGAGGGGGAAGTGAAATGACAACAATTGTATTCATGGGAACTCCTGCATTTTCAGCGCCTGTTTTGACAATGCTTCACGAAGAAGGACATACGATTGCTGCAGTTGTTACGCAGCCCGACAGACCGGTTGGACGAAAGCGTGTGTTAACGCCCACGCCCGTTAAAGAGGAAGCACTTCGTCTAGGATTAAAAGTTATCCAGCCGGAAAAGTTGAAAGGCTCCACAGAACTGGCTGAAATTATTGCGCTTAAACCAGATTTAGTAGTGACAGCGGCATTCGGACAGATTTTACCGAAAGAACTGCTCGATGCACCACGCCTTGGCAGCATTAATGTACATGCTTCTTTATTACCGAAATACCGTGGAGGTGCTCCTATTCACCAAGCCATTATGGATGGCGAGACAGAAACGGGTGTTACAATTATGTATATGGTTGAAAAACTGGATGCAGGTGATATTATTTCACAAGTAATTGTGCCAATCACTGAAAAGGATCATACGGGTACTATGTTCGATGCACTTTCTGAGGCAGGCACAATGTTGTTGAAAGAAACACTTCCTTCCATTCTAGACGGAACGAATAAGCGAATTATCCAAGATGAATCGCTTGTGACGTTTGCACGCAATATTTCACGCGAACAAGAACGTATCGACTGGTCTGAAAATGGTAAAGCGATTTACGATAAAATCCGTGGATTGCATCCGTGGCCTGTGGCGTACACTGTTTTCCAAGGAGAGAACGTGAAGATTTGGTGGAGTGAAATGATTGACTTACATACAGAAGCAGAACCCGGGGAAATCATTGCGATTGAACAAGAACGCATTATTGTAAAAACAGGAGATAACGTTGCAGTAGCGATAACGGATTTACAACCGGCAGGAAAGAAACGAATGGCTGCAGACGTATTTATTCGAGGAATCGGATCTAAATGGACTAAAGGGGACCGGTTTGAATGAATAGACCTAAAAAGAAAATATGGAATGGAAATGTTCGAGATGCGGCACTATCAATTTTAATGGAAGTGAACAACAACCAAGCATATAGTAATTTGTTGCTTCACCGTACGATACAAAATTATGGGATCGAAGCAAAAGACAGAGGACTTTTGACTGAATTGACATATGGCACACTTCAACATCGGATGACGCTCGATTATTATCTAGAGCCGTTTGTCAGAGGTAAATTGGACAAATGGGTACGGGAACTGTTACGAATGTCCGTTTATCAAATCGTTTATTTGACGAAAATTCCTCCACATGCGGTCGTACATGAAGCAGTTGAAATTGCGAAACGACGGGGCCACAAGCGAATTGCGCCCACTGTGAATGGTATTCTTCGTTCAGTTTTGCGTAAAGGTGTGCGCTCGCTTGAAGAGTTGGAAGATGGTATTGCGAAAACTGCAATAGAGACAAGCCATCCTGAATGGCTTATTTCAAGATGGGTTGAAGAGTATGGTGAAGAAGAAGCAACCGCTATGGCTCACGAAAATAATAACCCGGCCCCTATGACTTTACGGGTTAATCTTACGAAAACAACGATGACTGAAGCAATTTCAATGTTGGAATCAGAAGGCATCGATGTCCGTCAAGGTGAAGTTGTTCCAGAATGCGTGATTTCGTTGTCCGGTAATCCAGCGGCGACAGAAGCATACAAGAAAGGGTTTATCACGATACAGGATGAAAGTTCAATGCTACCTGTACTAGCCCTTGATGTAAAACCAGGTATGAAAGTCCTTGATATGTGCGCGGCTCCAGGCGGGAAAACGACGTTTATCGCTGAACAGATGAATGATAAGGGTCAGGTGTTAGCTCATGACATCCATGAACATAAAATGGCGCTTATAGAGGCAAATGCAAATCGCTTAGGTCTATCTTCAATCACCTCGAAAAGTGGAGACAGCCGAAAGCTACTTGAACTTTATGAACAGGCTTCATTTGACCGTATTCTAGTAGACGCTCCTTGTAGCGGTCTTGGTGTAATCCGAAGAAAACCTGAGATTAAATACAACAAGACAGAATTGGATTTCGATGGATTGGTAACCATTCAATCTGATCTACTGGCCACAGCACGGGAATTGATCAAACCCGAAGGAATCATTGTATATAGTACATGTACAGTGGAGTCCGCAGAAAACCGACATATAGTGGAGCGTTTCCTTGAGCGACATACTGATATGGAGAAAGTTTCTTTAATGAAGCGGTTGGATAACGAGAAATTGGTGATAAAAGACGATATGCTTCAAGTGCTTCCACAGCATTTTGGAAGTGACGGCTTCTTCGTAACCGCATTCCGGAAGAAAAAAATGTAATAAGCTAATAGGGGGGATCGACGTTGCAATTTGAAGTCTTAACGGATATTGGGAAAAAGAGGACAGTCAACGAAGATAGCGCAGCAGTTTACACACTTCCGGACGGAACAACTCTTGCAGTAATTGCAGATGGTATGGGAGGTCATAATGGAGGCGATTTTGCAAGTTCTACAGCTGTGAAAGTTCTTGGGGAGCGATTCATGGAAATCGATCAATCGCAGTTGGTCAGGTCCGAGGATTGTGCGAAATGGCTAAAAGAATCCATTGTCCATGTCAACAAATTATTGTACGATCTTGCAACTGAAAACGAAGAGTATAAAGGGATGGGTACGACACTTGACGCTGCATTAATACAAGGAACTTCGTGTATGATATCCCACATCGGCGACAGTCGTGTATACACGATATGTGAAGATGGGATGAAACAAGTGACAAAAGACCACTCCTTTGTCAATGTTCTTCTTGAAAGTGGAGAGATTACTGAAGAGGAAGCCGCTGTTCATCCTAAGCGGAATTGGATTATGAAAGCAGTGGGTTCTGAAAAGTTAATCGAACCGGACTTTTATTCAATAAGTTTTAAAGAAGGTATGATTTTACTTATTTGTACGGACGGGCTTAGCAATAAAGTTGACAATCCATTAATCGAAGATATTGTGAAATCCACAGCAACGCTTTCCGAAAAGGCGAAATCCCTCGTTGACTTGGCAAATGGACTGGGTGGGGAAGATAATATTTCTGTTATTTTAATCGAGCCGGCTGGTTCGGAGGTGAATCTTCCATGATTGGAAAACGCATTGGCGGACGCTATGAAATCCTTGGAAATATAGGGGATGGCGGTATGTCAAAGGTGTATCTTGCGCATGATGTCATTTTAAACCGAGATGTAGCTGTCAAAGTTCTTAATTATGATTTTGCGAACGAAGAAAATTTAAAAAGACGATTTCAAAGGGAAGCACTCTCCGCAACAAGTCTGACGCATCCTCATATTGTCGATATATTCGATGTCGGTGAAGAAGCAGAGACCCTGTACTTGGTAATGGAGTATATCGAAGGACAAACACTTAAGAAATTCATCCATACAAATGGGCCTTTATCACCCGAAAAGGCGTTACCGATTATGCAGCAACTTGTATCTGCCATCTCAAATGCCCATCATAATGGAATTATCCATCGTGATATCAAGCCGCAAAACATCTTGATGGATTCAGCGGGCGACGTGAAAATCACTGATTTTGGCATTGCAATGGCACTTAATTCATCGGATCATACAAAAACGAATTCGATTATCGGGACAGTACATTATTTGTCGCCCGAACAAGCACGCGGTGGAATGGCGACCAAGAAATCGGATATTTATTCTTTAGGAATTGTATTTTATGAATTATTGACAGGACAACTGCCATTTTCAGCGGAAACTGCAGTTGCTATTGCGTTGAAACACTTACAAGAGGAAATACCATCCATAAAAGCATTTATTCCTTCGATTCCGCAAAGTGTCGAAAATGTCATTTTGAAAGCGACTACGAAAGATCCAAATTATCGTTACCAATCTGCCGATGAAATGTATGATGATTTATTGACGGTTTTAACGCCTGAACGAGCACGTGAAAGTCGATTTACCGTTCCCTTTGATGATGATCGGACGCGTGCTATACCAGTTGTAACAGAACCATTTAAGTTTGATGAAATAGACTCTACTAAAAAGATTATACCAATTGTACCCGATATGCCTCCTGCTCCGGTCCCAGTTAAGAAACGAAAAAAATGGCCGATTATCACAGGCGTTATTGCCGGCGTCGTCATCCTTTTCCTTATGTTTTTACTGATGCCATCTTTTTTAGGTCCAAAAAAAGCAGAAATTCCGAACGTTATAGGAATGGAAGAGACTGAAGCGATAAGTGAATTAGAAGAGATAGGATTTAAAGTGAAGGAACGGACAGAACAACCCTCGGATGAATACGAATTGGGAGAAATCATTCGAACAATTCCGGAGGCAGGAAAGAAAAGGGAAGTTGGCTCATCCGTAATACTTTACGTCAGTACCGGAAAAGAAACCACGGAAATGGCGGATTACACCAACCGCGATTATACTCAAGTTACAGGTTTTTTGGATAGTTTTGGATTCAAGTCCATTAAACCTAATAAAATCTTCTCCGATGAAGCAGCCGGGACAATTCTCAAACAAGATCCTGAACCCGGAACGGAAGTGATTCCTGGCGAAACGGATCTACTATTCACAGTTAGTAAAGGACGCGATGTACGTATTCTTGGCAACCTTTCGGGGTATAGCGAGGATGAGGTAAAAGAGTATGCGGAAACTTCGGGATTTGATATTACGTTTGCGAAGAAGGCATATTCAGAAAATGTACCTGAAAATCATGTCATTTCCCAAGAGCCAAAAGCAGGTGCTGAATTAGTGAAAGGTGGAAAAGTCAAAGTTGTACTTTCCAAAGGCAAAGAAGAAAAGCCAGTGAAACTCCTGATTCAAACAGTAACAATCAAATACGAACCGCAAGAAGTGATTGAACCTAATCCTAATCCTAATCCTGACGATGACGATGAAAATGGATACTGGGAACAACCAGATCTAGCCCCAATACCGCAAACGATTCGAATTTATGTCCAAGATAAAAAGAATACAATGGCCGATTATATCGATGAATTCACGATTACGGAAGATAAAGTGTACCGTATACCAATTGAACTCGAGGAAGGACAGCATGGTGCATATAAGATTACACGCGACTCGAAGATAATTATGGAGAGACAGGTTAACTATAGTGATTCCCAATAGAAAGAGGTGATTGGATGGCAGAAGGACAAATTAGAAAAGCGATTAGTGGGTTTTATTACGTAGAGAATGACGGCCAATTAATACAGTGCAAAGGACGCGGTGTATTTAGGAATCGAGGGGTCCATCCGCTCGTGGGCGATTTTGTGACCTATGTGCCCGACGGAGATAATAATGCGATGGTAACGGTTGTGCATGAACGGAAAAACGAACTTGTTCGTCCACCTATATCTAATGTCGATCAAGCTCTTCTAGTCTTTTCTATCGTGGAACCAGCTTTTAGCTCGCATCTCTTAGACCGCTTTCTCGTTGTTGTTGAATCATTTGATATCAAGCCAATCATCTGTCTGACGAAAAAAGATTTGGTGACTGATGAAGAATTTGAAAAGGTGGAGAAAGTAGCGGCATACTACGAACAAATCGGTTATGATGTCATTAAAACTTCAATTGGAGATGAAGGTCTTTCTGGAATATTAAAACCGTATTTTGAAGGAAAAACGACTGTCCTAGCAGGACAATCCGGTGTTGGGAAATCCACTCTCTTGAATACCGTATTACCTAAACTTGGGCTTAAAACCGGAATTATATCACAGGCATTGGGGCGAGGTAAGCATACAACACGTCATGTTGAACTTTTAGAGGTGGCAGGCGGATTAGTTGCAGATACACCCGGTTTTAGTTCCCTTGATTTCGATCATATCGAACGTGAAGAATTGCCGCATTATTTTATCGACATGGAGGAAGTATCGTCAATGTGTAAGTTTCGCGGTTGCCTTCATCTGAAAGAACCGAAATGTGCAATCAAGGAAAGAGTGGAAAAAGGGGAAATCCCTCGTAGTCGCTACGATAATTATTTACAGTTCATGCAAGAAATAACTGAACGGAAGCCGAGGTACGATAAAAATGATTAAACTAGCACCTTCGATTTTAGCAGCTGACTTTTCAAAGTTGGCTGAGGAAGTAAGAGAAGTAGAGGCAGCGGGCGCTGAACTCATTCATATTGATGTGATGGATGGCCATTTCGTCCCGAATATCACTATGGGCGCAATTGTTGTTGAAGCGCTACGACCAATAACAAAGCTACCACTAGATGTCCACCTGATGATTGAAAATCCTGAGCGTTACGTAGAACAATTTGCCGCAGCGGGAGCCGATTACATCACAGTTCATGTTGAAGCATGTACCCACTTACACCGTACATTGCAATTAATCCGTTCAACCGGTGCAAAGTCGGGTGTTGTCCTTAATCCGCATACACCGATTGAGACGATTCTTCATGTATTGGAGGAAACAGACCTAGTCTTGTTTATGACTGTCAACCCTGGATTCGGAGGGCAGAAATTCATCCATTCAGTCATTCCCAAAGTGAAAAAGCTGGCCGATATCATTCAAGAGCAAAACTTATCAATTGAAATCGAGATTGATGGCGGTATCAATGAAGAGACGATTATCCCTTGTGTAGAAGCGGGAGCAACAATTCTCGTTGCGGGATCTGCTATTTATAATGCACCTAACCGGGCTGAAGCATTGCAACGTATCAAAGCAGCCGGTGAGCGTGTACTGAAGTAATGAAATTCGCTGTTGTCTGTGCAGGGGGTCCAATTACAGAAATCGCTAATCTGACTAGATTCCAAAAAGAGGATACGGTTTTCATCGGTGCGGACAGAGGGGCAATGCATTTGTTGCAAAAGGGAATTGTCCCGCATGAAGCAGTTGGTGATTTTGATTCTGTAACGGAAGAAGAATATAAAAAAATAGTAGCGTCAGTCGCGACTGTCGACTTGTTTAAATCGGAGAAGGATGAAACGGATACTGAACTTGCGGTGGCGCGTGCGCTATCGTATCGCCCTGAACGGATTCTGTTGACCGGTGTGACAGGGGGAAGACTGGATCATACAGAATCTAATTTGCATCTACTTTACCGACTGCAGACGACTTACAGTGATACACAGTTTATAATTTGTAATCAGACAAATGAATTATCCATCTTGACACCAGGCACCTACGATTTACCAACTGACAAGCGTTTTCCATACATATCGTTCTTCTCGTTTGGTGGAAATGTTACTGGTCTTACATTACTCGGTTTCAGGTACGATACACAGAACGAAACACTTGAAACAGGTATGACGAAATTCACAAGCAACGAACCGACTGAAGAAGTCTGTACTATATCATTCCAAGAGGGCATATGCTTAATGGTAAGGAGTTCAGATTCCTGAAAGGAGTGGGGAATTGCGGGTTTATACATTTACGTTGCCAAAGGCTGTAAGCGGTTTTGTCAGGAAGTGCATGGTTGTATTCCAGAAAGAGGCACCATCGAAATCTACTGCTAGTAAAAAGACTAAAAAAAGGAAAAAAGAAAAAACGTCAAGCTGAAGAAATTCAGCTTGACGTTTTACTCCGTTAAAATGCCAGCTCCTTAAGCATCCCGTAACAGGGTTGCTTCATAAGGGCTGGCATTTTAGTTGAAATCCATTATACGCGTTGAACTTTACCTGATTTAAGAGCTCTAGCAGAGACCCAGACTTTTTTAGGTTTACCGTTAACGAGAATACGGACTTTTTGAAGGTTTGCACCCCATGTACGTTTATTAGCGTTCATCGCGTGTGAACGCGAATTACCTGCACGGGCTTTGCGACCTGAAATTACACAAACTTTAGCCATTGTAGTACCTCCTCGCGAATGAAGATTAAGCGATACACTTTTTTATTCGCATGCTATAATAATGTACCATATGAGAATGAGGGATGCAACCTTTTTCGGGACAACTTTCAAGTGAATTACCTTTACACCTTTTAGTTTATCTGAATTGCTTTCTTTTCTTATGTTGATAGGTATAGTACAATGAGGAAAGTGAAAATGGATGCAGGAGGGGGACATAATTATGTCAATCGAAGTGAAGAACGAATTCGGCAAGATCGATATTACGAATGATGTCATCGCCCAGGTAGTCGGAGAAGCGGCAATTGAATGTTACGGAATTGTTGGAATGGCTTCAAGACATCAAATCCGGGATGGTCTGACCGAAATACTTCGGAAAGAAAATTATGGTCGGGGCGTCATTGTTCGTAATGTTGGAGAAGCTACTCATATCGATATGTATGTCATTGTCGGCTATGGAACGAAAATTTCGGAAGTCGCCTACCAAGTGCAATCTAAAGTAAAATATACATTAACGAAGACAATTGGAATGACTGTAAAATCGGTTAATATTTTTGTCCAGGGAGTCCGTGTGACAAACCTGTAGAAGGAGGAAGTAATTTCAATGAAATCCATAGATGGTTTGAAATTTGCGGAAATGGTGAGACTTGGTAGTCAACATCTATATCAAAATGCTGATTATGTAGACTCTTTGAATGTGTTCCCTGTACCCGATGGAGATACAGGTACAAATATGAACTTATCGATGACTTCGGGAGCGAAAGAAACGGATGCCCATGCAGTGGTTCATTTGGGTCAAACCTCACAGGCACTTTCCAAAGGCCTACTGATGGGTGCGAGAGGAAACTCTGGCGTTATCCTATCACAATTATTCCGAGGCTTCGGCAAAGCGGTTGAAAATGAAGCGGAAATCGATGGCGAAAAGTTTGCTGCGGCCTTAAAATACGGAGTTGAAACGGCCTATAAAGCTGTTATGAAGCCCGTTGAAGGAACGATTTTAACAGTTGCTAAAGATGCTGCTAATGCGGGTGTGGCAAAAGCGGAATCGACAAACGAATTCATCGCAGTAATGGAAACGATTCTTGATGAAGCGAAAGCCTCTCTTGAAAGAACACCTGACTTATTGCCAGTCTTAAAAGAAGTCGGCGTTGTCGATAGTGGTGGACAAGGGCTTGTCTATGTTTATGAAGGTTTTTTAGCGTGTCTAAAAGGCGAAGAGCTTCCGGCAAGAACGATTGTAGAATCGATGGATGACCTTGTTAACGCAGAACATCATCGAAGTGTACAAGGATTTATGAATACGGAAGATATTGAATTCGGCTATTGTACGGAATTCATGGTTCGTTTTGAAGCTGAAAAGACAAAATCGAATCCATATGATGAAACTAATTTTCGTAACGCACTGAGCGAGTTCGGGGATTCACTTCTTGTTATTTCCGATGATGAAGTTGCAAAAGTACATATTCACACAGAAGAACCGGGTGACGCTTTAAATTACGGGCAACAATTCGGTTCTCTCATCAAAATAAAAATTGAAAACATGCGTCAACAACACGTAGAAATCGTAGGAGAGAACCATACAGCTGATCAGTCTACTCCAAAAACAGCGGTTAAACATCCTTATGCAGTTGTTACTGTTGCAATGGGTTCGGGCGTGGTTGAATTGCTGAAAAGTATGGGAGCATCCGCCGTTATTGAAGGTGGTCAGACGATGAATCCTTCGACGGAAGATATCGTCAAGGCGATTGAAGCGGTTGGTGCTGAACGCGTTCTTATTTTACCGAACAACAAAAATATAATCATGGCTGCGGAACAGGCCGCAGAAGTAATCGGGATAGAAGCTGCTGTTGTTCCGACGAAATCGGTGCCTGAAGGATTAGCCGCGATTTTAGCGTTCAATCCAGAAGCGTCTATTCAAGTAAATGCCGAAGCGATGACCGAGGCAGCAGCACATGTGAAAACTGGACAAGTGACACACGCAGTGCGAGATACGACGATTGATGGTGTCCACATTACGAAAGACGATTTCATGGGAATCCAAGCTGGGAAAATTGTTAAATCAGCATCCATGCTTGACGAAGTTGCAAAAGCGCTATTATCTTCACTTATTGAGGAAACGGACGAGCTTGTGACAATTCTTTACGGGAAAGATGTTAGTAAAGACGAAGCGGAATCTCTTGCAGATTATATCGGGACTAGCTTTAGCCAAGTCGAAATTGAACTTTATAATGGGAAACAACCATTATATCCATATATTATTTCGGTTGAATAAAAACAAAGGAAACAGTGCGGCTACAAGTTGGCGCACTGTTTTTGTATGCGTGACAATAAGATTCTTATTTTTGAATTAGTGATATAATTGTTGTAAACTAGTTAGGATACTATGTTTCAAAATAGGGGGCATTTGAATGAAATTTAGATCGGTTTTCGATATTATAGGTCCGGTCATGATTGGACCTTCGTCGTCACACACTGCGGGTGCTGCTCGGATTGGGCGTGTTGCACGTACGCTTTTCGGTAGGCAACCGGAATGGGCGAAAATTCATCTATATGGTTCATTCGCAGAAACATATAAGGGGCATGGGACGGACGTTGCAATTATTGGTGGATTACTTGATTACGATACATTTGACGAGCGAATCAAAACAGCATTCGAAGAAGCTGATCGACTCGGTTTAACATATGAATTCATTCCTGAAGAGGAAGAAGCGGAACACCCGAATACAGCCCGTCTTGTGATTGGAGATACAGATGGGGTTATGGAGCTGATTGGTATCTCCATTGGTGGTGGAACAATGGAAGTTACAGAACTTAATGGGTTTCCACTTCGGCTGTCCGGACATTTCCCGGCACTTTTAATTGTGCATGAGGACAGAGCGGGTGTCATTGCAAGCGTTTCCAATTCACTTGCGTCACAAGGAGTCAATATTGCCCATATGGAATGTGGCAGAAAAGAAAAGGGTGAAATGGCACTCATGGTTATTGAAGTTGATCAATTCATCAATGAAGCATTAATAGATGAGCTGAAAACATTAAAGCATGTTACACAAGTTTCGACGCTGGCAAACTAAGGAGTGAAAATAGATGGAAGTATTATTCAGTAATGTTAAAGAGCTCGTGGCACTAGCTGAATCACAAAGCAAGCCTATTTCAGAAATTATGATTGAACAAGAAGTACTTATGACAAAACGGACCAGAGAAGAAATCATCGCACAGATGGATGCCAATTTGACGGTTATGGAAAATGCCGTGGAAAAAGGCTTGGAAGGCGTTTATTCGAAATCCGGTTTGACGGGTGGAGATGCTGTTTTACTTCAAAATTACATGAAGACAGGGAAATCGCTGTCAGGTGATTTAATTATGGATGCAATTAGTAAAGCGGTTGCAACGAATGAAGTAAATGCAGCAATGGGGACCATTTGCGCAACACCGACTGCTGGAGCTGCTGGTATCGTTCCGGGAACACTTTTTGCTGTGAAAAATAGGCTAAATCCGACACGTGAACAAATGATCAATTACTTGTTTACGTCAGGCGCATTTGGCTTTGTTGTCGCGAACAATGCATCCATCTCAGGAGCTGCAGGTGGTTGTCAAGCGGAGACGGGTTCAGCGGGTTCAATGGCCGCTGCTGCTATCGTTGAGATGGCTGGAGGCACGCCGCAACAAAGTGCTGAAGCTTTTTCCATCGTTATGAAAAACATGCTGGGACTCGTTTGTGATCCGGTTGCAGGTCTTGTTGAAGTCCCTTGCGTGAAGCGTAACGCCATGGGTGCAGCTAAAGCGGTTGTTGGTGCTGATATGGCACTTGCGGGTGTTGTAAGTACTATACCGACTGATGAAGTAATTGAAGCGATGCACAAAATAGGGCAATCGATGCCTTCAGCATTACGGGAAACTGCTAAAGGTGGATTGGCTGCCACACCGACAGGGAAGGCGCTGGAAGCTAAAATTTTCGGCACTGCAAAGGTAGATAGTGGTAGCGTCACTTCTTGACCCTGTAACAAAGGTTAAGGGAATTGGGAAAGCGGCGGGTGAACAACTGGAAGCGCTCGGTATTTCCACAATTCGTGATCTAGTCATGACGTTCCCGTACCGTCATGAAGATTTCAGGTTAAAAGATTTATCGGAAACACCGCATAATGAACGGGTCACGATTGAGGGAAGGGTCGAAAGTGAGCCTTCCGTTCTTTTTTTAGGGAAAAATAGATCGCGTCTTCAAGTCCGTCTTCTAGCAGGCAGGCACCTGGTTAAGGCGGTCTTTTTCAATCAGCATTATCTCAAAGACCGACTCTCTCCCGGAATGATTGTCACTGTTACCGGGAAGTGGGACCGGGGTAGACAAGTGATTAATGTCAGTAATTTTAAAGATGGGCCGAAGATGGAACAGGCAGACTTCGAACCTGTTTATAGCTTAAAAGGTGCGATGCATCAAAAGACATTTCGCCGATTTATGCGGAATGCACTGAATGAAGTAATTGGACAGCATGAGGAATCGCTTCCTGCTACCATCCTAGACTTATACAAATTACCCGCCATCGAAAAGGCGTTAGAAATGGTTCACTTCCCAATGAGCCCCGCCGATGTAAAACATGCCCGGAGACGTTTTGTATATGAGGAGCTATTAATATTCCAGTTAAAAATGCAAGGTATGAAAAAAGCAAGGAAAGAAGCAGAGAAAGGCGTTGTCATTGATTACGATTTGACAAAAGTAAAAAACTTTATCGCTTCGTTACCATTCGAATTGACTACAGCTCAAAAACGGGTCGTTAATGAATTATGCGCGGAGTTAAAAAGCGCGACACGAATGAATCGACTGCTACAAGGCGATGTCGGATCTGGTAAAACTGTAATTGCAGCAATTGCATTGTATGCGGCTATTACAGCGGGCTTTCAAGGGGCTCTGATGGCGCCAACGGAAATTCTAGCGGAACAACATGCTGACTCTCTCGCCGGATGGCTCGAACCCCATGGCGTTACTGTCGCTTTTCTTGCGGGGTCCACGAAAGCAAAAGCGAGAGCGGAGCTACTGGTTAAGCTTGAGTCAGGAGAAATTGATTTGCTAATCGGTACTCACGCCCTTATTCAACCCGATGTCCTGTTCAAAAATCCGGGTATTGTTATTACGGATGAACAGCATCGTTTTGGTGTGGAACAGCGCCGTATTCTTCGTGATAAAGGATTGACACCCGATGTGTTATTCATGACTGCGACACCGATACCGCGTACGCTTGCAATTACCGCCTTTGGCGAAATGGATGTGTCCAACCTGGATGAATTACCAGCAGGTAGGAAGAAAATCGAGACACATTGGCTTAAAGAGGATTCGTTACATCCGGTTTTACGCAAAATGGAAAATGAACTTCAAGCTGGTCGTCAAGCATATGTGATTTGTCCACTAATTGAGGAGTCCGACAAGTTGGATGTCCAAAATGCGGTTGATGTTCATAGCCAGCTATCAATCCATTTTAAAGGTCGATTTACAGTGGGCCTCATGCATGGCAGACTCCATTCGGATGAAAAGGACGCGATTATGCGGGCATTTAGTGACGGCGAAATCGATGTCCTTGTTTCTACGACTGTTGTAGAAGTTGGTGTAAACGTTCCGAACGCAACGTTTATGTTGATTTACGATGCGACACGTTTCGGACTTGCACAACTGCACCAGTTAAGAGGACGTGTGGGTAGGGGAGCGGAACAGTCGTATTGTGTGTTGCTTGCCGATCCTAAGACCGAAGAGGGAAAAGAACGGATGCAAACGATGACAGAAACGAATGATGGTTTTATATTGGCAGAAAAGGATCTTGAACTAAGAGGAGCAGGCGACTTCTTCGGTAAGAAACAAAGTGGGATGCCTGAATTCAAAGTCGCAGATCTTGTTCATGACTACCGAGCGCTTGAGACAGCAAGGAAAGATGCAGAAAAGTTTTTGAAATCACCCGAGTTTTGGGATAGTCCTGAATATGCTATTCTTAGATTTTCGCTCGAGCAGTCTGGCGCACTAAGTGGTGAGCGGATAGACTAACTAAGGTTGGGTATTTTAAGTCGTTTCGTAATTTTGTTGGCAATAAATTTAACTGTTTTCGCTTTCTGGACTTGCATTCTTTTTTCTGTGTTTATATACTAGGTTTAATACCAAGTACTAATTCCAAGTGCTAATCCGGAAGGTGAAACAATGAGAAGGCCCAAAAAGGAAAGGCAACGACTGCTTGGCTTGTTGCTAGAAGAGAATCCTTTTCTGACAGATGAGGCATTGTCAGAGCATTTTACCGTGAGCGTTCAAACAATTCGTTTGGATAGACTTGAATGTAGAATCCCGGAACTCCGTGAACGCTTGAAAACTGTAGCGTCGCGGACGATGAACGGAGAAGTGAAATCCCTTCATCTAGATGAAATTATTGGGGATATTGTCGATCTAGAATTAGATGCAAAAGCATTATCAATCTTTGATGTTACTGAAGATCATGTGTTTCAGCGAAACGGTATTGCGAGAGGACATCATCTTTTTGCTCAAGCAAATTCACTTGCCGTTGCGGTTATGGATGACGACCTCGCTTTGACAGTGAAATCAACAATTCATTTCGTAAGACCGGTAAAGGCCGGTGATAGGGTCGTTGCGCGGGCGGAAGTGGAAAAAGAAAGTCTTACAGCAAACAGGACGCTTGTGAACGTTGTGTCCACAGTTCATGATGAGACTGTATTTACGGGTGAATTTTACATGTATCGAACGACGGACGGGAAGTTGGGGGAATCGTTATGATCATTGCATTAGATGGAATGGGCGGGGATAACGCTCCTGGTGAAATCGTTGCAGGAGCTTTGGAAAGCCTTATAGCATTTGAAGATATACATATACATATTTACGGTGACGAAGAAGTGATGGCGCCCTATATTAAAGAACACGCCAGGCTACAAGTCATTCACTGTGCAGAAAAGATTGAAGCCGATGACGAACCGGTCCGTGCGATTCGGGGAAAAAAAGATGCCTCCATGGTCAGAATGGCGCAAGCAGTCAAAGATGGACAAGCGGCAGCATGCGTATCCGCTGGCAATACGGGTGCACTTATGGCGTCGGGATTGTTTGTCGTGGGACGCATTGACGGCATCGAACGACCGGCACTGGCAACAACGCTTCCTACTGTGGACGGAACGGGATTTATATTATTGGATATGGGTGCGAACGCTGATACGAAGCCTTCCCAACTCGGACAATATGCGGTCATGGGGAGCATTTACGCTGAAAAGGTTCGTGGCATTAATCGTCCCCGTGTCGGTCTATTGAATATCGGGACAGAAGAAGGAAAAGGCAATGAACTTGCGAAAATGGCTTACCAGGTTTTATCGGAAGCACCCATCAATTTCATCGGTAATGTGGAATCCAGGGATTTACTGACGGGTGTGGCAGATGTTGTTGTCACAGATGGATTTACAGGAAACATGGTACTGAAAACGATTGAAGGTACAGCCGGAGCTTTCTTTTCAATGTTAAAAGAGGTTTTTAGCTCTTCGTTGAAATCTAAAGTTTCTGCTGTACTTGTGAAAGATGATTTACGTGGGTTGAAACATAAAATGGATTATACGGAATATGGCGGGGCTGGGTTATTTGGTTTGAATTCACCTGTTATTAAAGCACATGGGTCATCTAATGCAAATGCGATTTTGAATGCGATTAGACAAGCGCGAACAATGGCACAGTATGATGTCTGTGGTACAATCCGTGAAACAGTAGGAAAGGTGGAAAATCAATGACAAAAGTAGCATTTATATTCCCTGGACAAGGGTCGCAATCCGTTGGTATGGGAAAAGAACTTATAGAAAAGTATGGCGATAGCAACTATTATTTCGAGAAAGCCGATCGCGTACTAGGTTTTCAACTAAGCAAGATAATCACTGAAGGTCCACAAGAAGAATTGACGTTAACGTACAATGCACAACCAGCCTTATTAACCGTTGGATCAATGATTGCGGATAGATTGATTGAAGGAGGCATTTTACCTGATTACACAGCAGGCCATAGTTTAGGCGAGTATACGGCTCTTGTCGTGTCAGGCGTGCTTTCATTCGAAGAGGGTGTGTCTACAGTCCATAAACGTGGACTGTATATGAATGAAGCAGTTCCAGCAGGAGAAGGTGCGATGGCAGCTATACTTGGCCTTGATGTAGACAAGTTGAAAGAAGTGACGGATTCAATCACGGCGGAAGGTTTTGCAGTTCAACCAGCTAACTTGAATTGTCCTGGACAAATTGTTATTTCCGGCACTAAGTTAGGTGTTGAAAAAGCTTGCGTCAGCTTGAAAGAAGCAGGAGCAAAACGAACAATTCCTCTTGAAGTAAGTGGACCATTCCATTCATCACTCATGAAACCCGCTGCAGAAAAACTTGCCGCAGTGTTGGATAAAGTAGAAATGGATGAAGTAGAGATTCCTTACATTGCGAACGTCAACGCGTCCGTCGTCAACGATATTCAAGAAATTAAAGGGTTGCTCGTTGAACAATTATATTCACCTGTCCTGTGGGAAGATTCTATCCGAACATTGCTAGATTTGGGAGTCACACATTTCATCGAGTGTGGACCTGGTAAAGTGCTTAGTGGACTGGTAAAAAAAATAGACAAAAGTGCAACGCTATTATCTGTCTACGATGAAGAAACCTTGCAGGCGGCAATCGAAGCTTCGAAAGGGTGGTCTTAATGGGCAGGTTTGAAGGACAGGCAGCAATTGTCACGGGCGCTTCCCGTGGAATCGGGCGTGAAATTGCACTCCTCCTTGCAAACGAGGGAGCAAAAGTTGCAGTTAACTATAGTGGCAATAAGGACAAGGCGGATGAAGTGGTGGCATTAATCTCAGCTGCTGGTGGAGAAGCTTTTGCGATACAAGCAGACGTCTCGAATGCAGATAGTGTAAAAGTCATGATTGATCAAACGTTGGAACGCTTTGGTTCAATTGATATGCTTGTCAATAATGCTGGAATTACAAAAGACAATTTACTTATGCGTATGAAAGAACACGAGTGGGATGATGTCATCAATATTAACCTTAAAGGTGTTTTTCTCTGTACAAAAGGTGTAACACGGCAAATGATGCGGCAACGTGCTGGTAAAATTGTCAATGTAGCCTCTGTTGTCGGCGTTTCGGGAAATGCTGGTCAGGCAAACTATGTTGCTGCAAAGGCGGGCGTCATTGGATTTACAAAGACTGCTGCAAAAGAATTGGCATCCCGTAATATTAACGTCAATGCAGTTGCCCCAGGGTTTATCACGACGGATATGACAGATACGTTGGATGAAAAAATGAAAAGTGAAATGTTGTCACTCATTCCACTTGGTAAATTAGGAAATCCTGTCGATGTTGCACGTACGGTGATGTTCCTTTTATCCGAAGACGCTGCTTACATTACAGGGCAAACCATTCATGTCGACGGCGGAATGGTTATGTAATAAGGGTTTTTTATATTTCTATATAGGTTGAACAAATGAATAGCTATATAAACTGAGCGTAGGCGCCTTAAAAGGGGTAGCCTCCCGCCACAAGACTGACGGCGAAGCTGTCTGGCTTGTGGCGGGAGGCATCCCCCAGCGCCGCAACGGATTCAATGGAAGTCTTTATTTCAATATATATAGCAGTTGTCGCTCTTGACCAAGGCGCCTTCGCTTTTGATTTGAAAGGGGGTGACAAATTTGTCTACAGTACTTGAACGTGTAACTAAAGTGATTGTCGATCGCCTTGGCGTCGATGAAAGTGAAATTAAATTGGAAGCTTCTTTCCGTGATGATCTCGGCGCAGATTCATTGGACGTCGTTGAATTAGTAATGGAATTAGAAGATGAATTCGATATGGAAATTTCTGATGATGACGCTGAAAAACTTGCGACTGTCGGTAGTGCAGTTTCGTATATTGAAAGTAAAGTGAATTAATGGAAATCCCGTTTGAGGCTCTTTCATCCTTTTTCATAAAGGATTGAAAGGTCTCTTTTCGGTTCTTTGTGATATTTTTTGCACTTAGCCTTCAAAAAGAGTAAAATTATATGCATTATGCATTGAAAGGCAGAATCAAATATGAACAGTAAACGTAGTAAAGGAAAAAACGCATTCGCATCACTTCCGCAAGAGGTTTTAACCAATTTTGATGAGCTTCAACAAAGACTTGATATTCATTTCAAAAACAAATCACTACTATACAACGCGTTCACACATTCATCATATGTGAATGAGCATCGGAGAAAGAATTTTACGGATAATGAAAGACTTGAATTTCTAGGGGATGCTGTACTCGAGCTAGGCGTATCCAAATACCTCTATTCCACAGAGCCGAATATGACGGAAGGGGAGCTTACGAAACTAAGAGCAGCTATCGTTTGTGAGCCCTCACTTGTGAAGTTCTCTGTAGAGCTTGGGTTTGGTCATTACATCCTGCTTGGTAAAGGTGAGGAACAAACTGGCGGTCGTTTGAGACCGGCTCTTCTTGCCGATGTATTTGAAGCGTTCATAGGCGCGTTGTACATAGACCAAGGAATGGAAGCTATAACGCCATTCTTGGAAACTGTTGTCTTTCCAAAAATCAGTGTCGGTGTTTTTTCGCATGTGATGGATTATAAAAGTCGTTTGCAAGAAATAGTTCAACAAACGAATAATGGCCTTCTTCAGTACGTAATTATCGAAGAAAAAGGTCCGGCGCACGCGAAAAAGTTCGTCACCGTTGTAAGGCTTGATAATCGAGATCTCGGAACGGGTTTAGGGAAATCGAAGAAAGAAGCCGAACAGGAGGCAGCCCGCCATGCAATCCAAGAATTAAGCACGCGGCAGGCTGAAGGAGAGATTTAACTGTGTTTCTTAAAAGACTTGAAATCATTGGGTTCAAATCATTCGCTGAACGGATCGGTATCGATTTTGTCCCGGGTGTTACAGCTGTTGTTGGGCCAAATGGAAGTGGTAAAAGTAATATAACCGATGCTATCCGTTGGGTGCTTGGTGAACAATCAGCCAAGTCACTTCGGGGATCCAAAATGGAAGATGTCATCTTTTCAGGAAGTGATTCGCGTAAACCGCTTAATTTTGCTGAAGTGACACTTATCTTGGATAATAGCAAAGGCTTATTTCCGCTTGCTTATACCGAAATCAGTGTAAGCAGACGGGTATTTCGTTCTGGAGATAGTTCGTATTTATTAAACGGGCAGCAATGCCGATTAAAAGATATTAATGATGTATTCATGGATTCAGGACTTGGAAAGGAAGCATTCTCCATTATTTCTCAAGGTCGTGTTGACGAAATACTGAATAGCCGTCCTGAAGATAGAAGAAGTATTTTCGATGAAGCAGCAGGCGTCTTGAAGTATAAGACGAGGAAAAAGAAAGCTGAGCACAAGCTTTTTGAAACAGAAGACAATCTAGATCGCGTACTCGATATCCTAAAAGAGCTTGATTCTCGAATTGGTCCATTAAAAAAAAGTGCTGAAGCGGCCGAAAAGCATGCAATTCTTTCAGAGAAAATGCGCAATGCAGATGTCCTGTCGCTCAATTACGATGCACAAAGTCTTTGGGTTGAGTTACAGGAGAAGTCTGGTGAAATGGAACTAAACAAGAAGGAAAAAAACCGTTTAGAAGTTGAAACGAGTAAAGCAGAAGAAACTTCCCTTAGCTTAAAAAAACAGCTCACAGATTTGGATGAGCAAATCGATGTGTTGCAAAAGAGACTTGTTAATGTGAGTGCGGAAACTGAAAAGTGGGAAGGCAGAAGATTGTTGTCGCTTGAAAAAAGGCAAAATGCTAATTTCCAGAAAGACAAACTTCAAATCAATCTAACGGAGGCGAAAAAAGAGCAGTCAGAACTGTCTCTGAAACTTGCTTCCGCCCGAGAACGATTGGAAGGCACTGAAATGGAATACGCAACGACAATAACCGAAATGAATGGTATTTCTCAAATACTGAAACGGTCTGTAAGAGAAACAGAAAATGAAATCGAAGAATTAAAATCAGCATATATTGATTGTTTGAACGAAGAAGCGACAATACGTAACGATTTAAAACATTTGGAAGAACGTCTTACTGGTGAAAAGACTTCATCACAAAAAATAATGGAACATACCTCATTATTGAAAAAGCGACTCGCTGAATTAAGAGAAGAAAGATCCCAAAAGGCCCAGCACCTAACACTATTAAAGCAGAAACTGACCGATGCAGATGCATCTTACCATTCCTATATGCAAGCTACACGGAAAGTTGAAAATGAATTGAGAGAACAGCAGGAATTGTTCCAAAGGGCGCTAAATAAACAACATGAAATGCGCGGACGGTTGCGGGCACTTGAAAGCATGGAAGCGGATTTCTCAGGTTTCTATTCAGGGGTAAAAGAAGTTCTTATTGCGAATAAGTCCGGAAAGTTAACAGGTATCAATGGAGCGGTAGCGGAACTTATTTCCGTTGAAAAGGACTATATAAAAGCAATCGAGACGGCACTTGGTGGTGCGATGCAACATATTGTTACGTCAACTGAAAAAGAGGCAAGGAAAGCGATTGCCTACTTGAAAGCGAAAAACGGAGGGCGGGCAACTTTCCTTCCTAGAGATGTTATGAAGTCACGGAAAATCCAACCAGCACTTCTACGGCCAATCGAGCAGCATGCTGAATTTGTAGGCACAGCTGACAGCCTCGTCCAGACGGGTGCAGGATACGCCATCATTACAGAAAACCTTCTTGGTAACACAATTGTTGCCAAAACACTCTCGGGTGCATCTGCCATTGCGAAGTTAATAGGTTATCGATACCGCGTTGTGACAATTGACGGTGATGTCGTAAATGCCGGAGGTTCTTTAACAGGTGGAGGAGTAAAAGGGCAAACATCAGTCTTCACAAGAAAAGCTGAGCTAGAGACTTTAAAAACTCAACTTACACAGATGGCCATTTCAATCGACAACGCGACAAAGACAATCGGAGATTCGAAAATGAAAGTTGCAAAACTTTTACATGAGACAGAGCAATACCGTACTTCGATTGAAAGTCTTCAAATTGAGGTTGGGTCTGCAGAATCCAGAATTCGGGAAGCTGATATATCGATAAAATCAGTCGAAGCAGAAGTTGCAACAACTGAAATGAGTAGACATGGAGCAGAAAATACCGGATCTGAGCTTGGGAAAAAGAAAGTGAAACTCCTGGAAAAACATACACTTGTCGAACAGGAGCTCGAAAAGATTCAATTAGAAGTTGAAACGCTCGAACGTCTTGCGGCAGATAGGCGTAACGAAGAGGCTACGCTGACAAGTCGTTATAATAGCTTGCGTGAACAAGTGGCTGTACTTCGCGAACAAAAAACATATCAACAATCATCAATAAGCGAAATGGTACTCACGGGGGGACAAATCGACAAAAAGCTCACTTCATTGAAAGATGAATTACAGTTCTTTACTGGTAGTATAGAAGGAAGCGAATTGAGTACTGAAGAAATTGCTTCACAGATTGACCATGCTTCACTCGAAAAAGAATCGATTGAACTTGCACTTGTGCAAAGCAGGGCTAGCCGGGCTGAACTTGACACTAAAATGGAAGAAAATGAGGGGGTACTAAGGCAATTCAGAGCCCTTTCTGACCAAGCCAATACTGCGGTAAATGCAGCTAAGGTTTTCATGTCGCGTTTAGAAGTGAAGTATGAAACCGTAGTCGGAAGATTACTGGATGATTATGGATTGCACCCTGATTTGGAACTTCCAACCGATTTTGACGAGCAACAAACAAAAGATCTGGTTGAGACCCTCAAACGTGAACTTGTAACACTTGGTCCTGTTAATCCCGACACTATTCTGGAATTCTCCGAAGTATCGCAACGACATGCCTTTTTAGATGAACAACGAAATGATTTAATGGAAGCGAAGAATACTCTGCATGAAGCGATGTCCGAAATGGATATGGAAATGACGACACGTTTTTCTACAACTTTCAATGCTGTGCAAAGTAAATTCAGGCTTGTATTTAAAGAAATGTTTGGTGGGGGCGAAGCGGATCTTATCCTGACTAAACCAGATAACTTGCTGGAAACAGGCGTAGATATTCTCGCGCGTCCCCCGGGCAAGAAACTGCAGAATTTAAGTCTTCTGTCAGGCGGTGAACGTGCACTGACAGCTATAGCACTTCTATTTTCCATTATCGAGGTACGTCCTGTGCCGTTTTGCATTCTTGATGAAGTCGAAGCCGCACTGGACGAAGCGAACGTCATACGATACAGTAAATATTTGAAAAAGTTTTCGGAAAAGACACAGTTTATCGTTATTACGCATCGAAAAGGAACAATGGAAGGTGCAGATGTCCTGTACGGTATTACGATGCAAGAATCAGGTGTCTCGAGCCTGATCTCCGTTAAATTATCCGATGTTCCGGAAGAAGCAATTATGTAAAGGGGTGATCCGTATTGTCTTTTTTTAAAAAGTTAAAAGAAAAGATTACAGGTACAAATGAAACAGTAACTGAGAAATTCAAAGATGGATTATCCAAAACGCGCAATCAGTTTACTTCTAAAGTGAATGACCTCGTTGCACGTTTCAGAGTTATCGATGAAGAATTTTTCGAGGAACTGGAAGAATTATTACTACAGGCAGATGTAGGTTTTGAAACGGTCATGGAACTAATAGACCAGCTTAAACTTGAAGTGAAGAGAAAGAATATGAAAGATACCGCGGGAATTCAGTCCGTTATTTCTGAAAAACTTGTTGAGATATATGAAGCCGGAGAAAAAATGGATAGCAAGTTGAACATTCAGGCGGATGGATTGACCGTCATTTTAATGGTAGGCGTCAATGGAGTCGGTAAGACGACGACCATTGGTAAGTTATCCGCACGGCTCATGGCAGAAGGTAAAACTGTTATGCTTGCTGCGGGAGATACATTCCGTGCAGGAGCGATTGAACAGCTCGTCGTATGGGGCGAGCGTGCCGGGGTGGAAGTGATTCGTCAATCCGAGGGGTCAGACCCTGCAGCGGTCATGTACGATGCCATTCGTGCAGCGAAAAACCGTCATGTGGATGTTCTTATATGTGATACAGCGGGTAGATTACAAAACAAAGTTAATTTGATGAAAGAACTGGAAAAGGTTCATCGTATTATTAGCAATGAAGTGGAAGGTGCGCCGCATGAAGTGCTCCTTGCACTTGACGCGACAACCGGACAGAACGCATTAGTCCAGGCACAAACATTCAAAGAAGCAACAAATGTTACAGGCATCGTTTTGACGAAACTGGATGGAACTGCAAAAGGTGGCATTGTTCTTGCCATACGTAACAAACTGAAAATTCCTGTAAAATTTGTAGGGCTTGGTGAAGGTATGGATGACCTTCAACCATTCGATCCTGAAAAATACGTCTATGGCCTTTTCGCAGATGGATTAGAACAGGAAACAGAAGCGTCGGACACCATAGACAAGTAAATAAGCTTGACAGCGAACAACCCTCATACTATGATGGCATAGGAAGAAACAAGTAGAAGGGTGAGATAAATCGTGCTTGAAAAAACAACACGCATTAACTACCTCTTCGATTTTTATCAGTCGCTACTGACAGATAAACAGAGACTATATATGCAACTCTACTATTTAGATGACTATTCGCTTGGAGAAATTGCAGGAGAATATGGCGTTTCGCGCCAAGCTGTCTATGATAATGTTCGCAGGACAGAAGCAATGCTTGAAGACTATGAAGCAAAGCTCACTCTCTTTTCTGAATTTCAGAAACGTGGAGAACTTATCGATCAGCTAGAACAGCTCATAACAGATACCGATGAACATTCGGAAGCAATGCGTAACCTGTTGAACACATTAAAAGATCATGAGTAGGAGGCTACGTTCATGGCATTTGAAGGATTAGCCCAGCGCCTGCAAGGGACGCTCCAAAAGATAACGGGCAAAGGGAAAATTAGCGAAGCAGATGTTAAGGAAATGATGCGCGAAGTGCGATTTGCTTTGATTGAAGCTGACGTTAACTTGAAAGTTGTAAAAACGTTTGTCAAAACAGTTAGCGAACGGGCTATCGGGCAAGACGTCATGAAAAGTTTAACGCCCGGCCAGCAAGTCGTGAAAATTGTAAAAGATGAACTGACTAATTTGATGGGTGGAGAACAAAACCCAATCCAATTTTCACGGAAATCACCGACTGTTATTATGATGGTCGGGCTTCAAGGTGCGGGTAAAACAACTTCGTCAGGGAAATTGGCAACTGTTCTTCGTAAACGGCATAACAAGAATCCACTCCTTGTGGCAGCAGACGTATACAGACCCGCTGCCATTCAACAACTGGAAACACTTGGGAAGCAGTTAACGGTCCCTGTGTTTTCTCTTGGAACAGATATTTCTCCAGTCGAAATTGTCCGTCAGGCTCTTGAGAAAGCGGAAAAAGAACATCATGATGTCGTCCTGATTGATACAGCGGGAAGACTTCATATTGATGAAGTGCTTATGCAGGAACTAAAAGATATTCGCGAACTTGCAACACCTGAAGAAGTATTTCTTGTGGTCGATGCTATGACCGGGCAAGATGCTGTTAACGTCGCACAAAATTTTGACGATGCTGTTGGAATCACTGGCGTCATCCTGACGAAATTGGATGGTGATACACGAGGTGGTGCAGCACTTTCCATTCGGACCGTCACTGAAAAACCGATTAAGTTTGTCGGGATGGGTGAAAAAATGGATGCGCTTGAACCGTTTCATCCTGAGCGCATGGCTTCGCGAATCCTGGGTATGGGTGATGTCATGTCCCTTATCGAAAAAGCACAGTCGAATGTAGATGAAGATAAGGCAAAGGAACTAGAACAGAAGTTCCGAACGCAGTCATTCACACTCGACGATTTTCTTGATCAGCTCCAACAGGTGAAGAAAATGGGTCCGCTCGATGAGCTATTGAAAATGATGCCAGGTGCAAATAAAATCAAAGGGCTTGAGAATGCAAAAGTCGATGAAGGCCAAATGGGACGCGTCGAGGCAGTCATCTATTCGATGACGAAGGCTGAGCGTAACACACCGGAAATCATCAATGCGGGTCGACGTAAACGAATTGCAAAGGGATCGGGAACTTCCATTCAAGAAGTGAATCGATTGTTGAAACAATTCGAAGACATGAAGAAAATGGTCAAACAAATGAGCGGTATGCAGCAAAAAGGGAAAAAGAAGATGAAAATGCCTGGACTCGACTCCTTTTTTAAATAAAATCGAGATTTTACGGGAGAAAAAGTTAGGTGTTAAGAAAAAACACTTTACAAACATGAGAAAGCTTGATAATATACTATCTTGTGTGAAACTATTCGGAGGTGCAAGGAAAAATGTCAGTTAAAATTCGTCTTAAACGTATGGGAGCAAATAAATCTCCTTTCTATCGTATTGTTGTTGCGGACTCACGTTCACCACGTGATGGTCGCCAAATCGAAACAGTGGGAACTTATAACCCACTAACAAAACCTGCTACAGTAAAAATCGATGCAGAAGCAGCACTCAAATGGCTTCAGAATGGTGCAAAACCATCTGATACAGTCCGTAACCTGTTCTCTGAACAAGGCATCATGGAAAAATACCATAACGCTAAACTCGGTAAGTAATCAGGAGGGGTGCCCATGAAGCAGCTGATTGAGACAATCGTCAAACCGTTAGTCGACTATCCCGGAGATGTCCGGGTCGAAATGGATGAGCATGATAATCGTATTATCTACAACTTATCTGTGAATCCGGATGATATGGGAAAAGTGATCGGTAAGCAGGGACGTGTTGCAAAAGCGATTCGTACTATTGTTTATTCAGCAGCAGGCAGTCACCACGGTAAAAAGGTGTACATCGCTATAATAGATTGATGTAAGAAAGGAAGGAGCCCATGTTCCTTCCTTTTTTGTCTAGTGACCGTTATTTTAAGGCGGGCACGATCCGGCCGCTTACGTTTTTTAGCAAAGGAGAAGTGTAATTTATGGAATGGTTTAATGTTGGGAAAATCGTTAATACACATGGTATACGTGGAGAAGTGCGTGTTATTTCACGTACGCATTTTCCTGAAGAACGGTACACAGTAGGCAACAAACTAGCGCTCTTCATGCCTGATAGCAAGACACCCATTTATTTGACGGTTGCGAGTCACCGACAGCACAAAAATTTCGACTTGTTAACGTTTGATAATCATCCGAATCTTAACGATGTCGAAAAGTACCGGGATGGCGTGTTAATGGTTTCTGAAAAAGATCTTGGTGAGCTTGAAGAAAATGAATATTACTATCATGAAATCATTGGTTGTACAGTCCTTACAACAGAAGGAATCGACATTGGCAAGGTGACAGAGATTTTAGAAACAGGCGCAAATGATGTGTGGACTGTCACGCCGGAAAAAGGAAAGCCGCATCTCATTCCATATACCGAGGAAATAGTTATAGAAATTGATATTGATGCGAAAAAAATAATTATTGATCCAATGGAAGGCCTTTTATCGTGATGAAAATAGACGTTCTTTCATTATTTCCTGGTATGTTCGATGGTGTACTGCATTCTTCGATTATGAAAAAAGCGCAGACGAATAGTGCAGTTTCATTCAACGTGACGGATTTCCGTGATTACTCGACGGACAAGCACCATAAGGTCGACGATTACCCATACGGAGGCGGCGCCGGGATGGTGCTTAAAGCACAACCGCTATTTGCAGCGGTCGAAGCTGTTTCTGAAGGTCTGGAGAAGAAACCGCGTGTTATTCTAATGTGTCCGCAAGGTGAACGATTTACCCAGCGGAAAGCAGAAGAATTGTCGAAGGAAGAACATGTCATCTTTATTTGTGGACACTATGAAGGATACGATGAACGAATCCGGGAGCATCTTGTCACGGATGAATTGTCAATTGGTGATTTTGTACTGACGGGCGGAGAAATTGCTGCAATGGCCATCATTGATAGCGTAGTGAGATTATTGCCGAATGTACTTGGAAATGTGGATTCTCCTATACTGGATTCTTTTTCGACCGGTCTGCTAGAGCATCCTCAGTATACCCGTCCAGCAAATTTCGAAGGCATGGAAGTCCCGGAAGTCCTTTTATCGGGCAATCATGGAAAAGTGGACTTGTGGCGTGAAGAACAATCACTTCTGCGAACATTCGAGCGTAGGAAGGATCTACTCGATAATGCACAGCTTACTGAACACCAGCAACAGTATCTAAAACAGTTGAAACGCGAAAAAAAGTAAAAGACCATCTTGCATATGCCTTTGTTTTGTGATACTATCTACTATGTACTTCTACGTGAAGTGCATACTGACTGATGTTCCGCTGCAAAGGCAACAAATGCATGAATGTCTGTGGATAAGGAGAGGGTACTAATGCAAAATATCATTACAGAAATCACTAAAGATCAGCTTCGTGCAGATCATCCAGCTTTCCGCGCGGGAGACACAGTTCGTCTAAGCGTGAAAGTCGTAGAGGGAACGCGCGAGCGTATCCAATTATACGAAGGTGTTGTTATTAAACGTCGTGGAGGCGGAATCAGCGAAACATTCACTGTCCGTAAAATCTCTAACGGTGTTGGCGTTGAGCGTACATTCCCTGTACACACACCAAAAATCGTTAAACTTGAAGTAACTCGTCGTGGTAAAGTACGTCGTGCGAAATTGTACTATCTTCGCAATCTACGCGGAAAAGCTGCACGTATCAAAGAAATTCGATAAAACGAAGATTCAGGGGGCCATTAATTCGGCCTCCTTTCTTTTTGCCTCGGAATTGAATAGACTGTACAATAGAAGACAGTAGGATGCGGGAGGCTTTGTTGATGAATGAAAAGAAGAAGAAAAATGAAACTTGGGAATGGATGAAGGCATTACTAATCGCGTTCGGGCTTGCTGCAATAATCCGTGTATTCCTTTTTACCCCCATTGTAGTCGATGGCGAATCCATGATGCCGACGTTAGAAAATGGCGACCGGATGATTGTCAACAAAATCGGTTATACAATTGGCGAACCTGATCGATTCGATATCGTTGTTTTCCATGCACCGGAAAAAAAGGATTACATCAAACGGGTAATCGGACTTCCTGGTGACGAAGTGGAATACCGGGATGACGTATTATACGTTAACGGGAAATCGTATGAGGAACCATATCTTGATCCGTATAAAGCCGAGGTTATTGAAGGTACTCTGACGGAAGATTTCACACTTGAAGAAAAGATTCAAAGCAATGTAGTACCAGCTGGTCATGTCTTTGTAATGGGTGATAACAGAAGAAAGAGTAAAGATTCGCGACATATCGGAGCCGTTGCGATTGACGAGATTATCGGCAATACGAGTATTGTCTTCTGGCCAATTAAAGATTTCGGGTTTGTTAACTGATGGAGGGCGCTGGAAAAATGATAATCCAATGGTTTCCCGGCCACATGGCAAAAGCCCGAAGAGAAGTGACTGAAAATCTGAAGCTGGTTGATATTGTATTTGAGCTAATTGACGCAAGACTTCCTCTTTCCTCTAGAAATCCGATGATAGACGAAGTGATTCATCAAAAACCGCGTCTGCTCATCTTGAACAAAATGGATCTTGCCGATGAAGTTGAAACGGCGCGTTGGATTCGATATTTTGAGGAACAAGAAATACGTGCAGTAGCCATCAATTCATTCGAAGGAAAAGGGTTGCAAACAGTTACGAAGGCGGCAAAAGAAATTTTGGCACCGAAAATTGAGAGAATGAAAAAGAGGGGCATTCGTCCCGGTGCCATCCGAGCAATGATTGTCGGCATTCCGAACGTTGGAAAATCGACACTCATCAATCGACTTGCCAAAAAGAATATTGCGAAAACAGGCAACAAACCAGGTGTGACAAAGGCGCAACAGTGGATTAAATTCGAAAAAGAACTTGAGCTTCTTGATACACCAGGTATTCTATGGCCTAAATTTGAAGATAAAGAAGTCGGCTACAAATTGGCACTTACTGGCGCCATTAAAGACACAATCGTTAATATGGAAGATCTGGCTGTATATGGCCTCCGTTTCCTAGAAACGAATTATCCTGGGCGACTTGAAGAACGATACGGTCTGACAACGGTCGGTGAAGATATCAGGCAAACCTTTGACCACATTGGTGCACTACGCAAAGTGTACTCACCAGGCGGAGAAGTTGATTATGACAAGGTCGCCGAGTTGGTAATCCGTGATATTCGAAGTGAATACCTAGGTAAGTTGACATTCGATACAACAGCGCAACAAACGAACGAATAGGCCGATGCCGGCTCGGATTTTTTCCGCGGCAATCGGCTTTTCTTATTTAACTTAATTCAGCAGAAGTCCCCCACTTCAATAAGTGGTGGGATGAATGCTGGATATGCATTCAATTCAGTGGGGTTCAAACTCCTGCTGAATAGAGGATCTCAGACTAAGAACGCCGCGTTCTGCGGCAATAAGGAAAGATGGAGTTCAATCTTTCCCTGTTGCATACCTGCGTCCTGCAGGCACAAGCTCAATTCAAAATCTGGACGCAATCACGCCGAGGCGCGATTGATAAGAGTAGAAAAATCGGCAGTCAAGCCGATAGTATAAGCAAGGGAGAAACATCAAGGGTACGAAAGGTGATTAGCGTGAAAACAGTAAAAGAAATCATAGAGATGTTAGCTGCGGTTGATGAACCTGGGCAATGGATGGAAGAACTCGCAGCTGATAAACGGGCTGGCGTGAAAAATGCACTTGAACGTTGGAGCCGCCGTTACGATAAAAGAATGAAGATACAAGCGATGCATGTTTCCAAAATGGCGTTTGACACTTCGTTTGCGCCGTTTGAAGGTGCGTTGGTAGCTGGAGTGGATGAAGCGGGTAGAGGACCTTTAGCGGGCCCTGTCGTCACTGCAACAGTCATCTTGCCGCAGGATGTCCAAAAACTTATCGGACTGGATGACTCAAAGAGGATTGCAAAGAGGGATCGTGAAAGATTGGCCGTACTTATTAAAGAAATCGCTACCGATTATAACGTACACGTACAATCTGCCAAGCAAATTGACGACATGAATATTTATGCTGCAACTCGTGATTCAATGGAACAAGCTGTTCGTGCGCTTACTATCCGTCCTGATTTTGTCATGGTGGATGCAATGGCACTTGCCACTGACTGTCCCACCGCCTCCATCGTCAAAGGAGATGCGCAAAGTCTAGTAATTGCTGCGGCATCGATTCTTGCAAAAACGACGCGGGATGCAATCATGGACGATTTACATAAAGAGTTTCCTGCCTATCAATTTAATAAAAATGCAGGATATGGAACACCGGGCCACTTGGACGCTTTGCAACAGTACGGACCGTGTGAACACCATAGAAAAAGCTTTGAGCCGGTCAAATCGATGATTCTGGAGAAGAGGGAGATCACTTGAGTTTTCCGCCAATGAATTCAGTGAACGTACAAGCTTTGGCAAACGGTGCTCAGAACAAACCGCTCATTTTAAAAGTGGGACAATTGTTTCACGGACAGGTCAAACAGCTATACCTTGGACAAACCGCGGAAGTACAAATTGGTGGACAAAAGCTAGTCGCCAAACTGGAAGTGCCGATGAAAGCGGGTGATTCGTATTATTTTCAAGTTAGCGCACTTAAACCCGAATTACAGCTGAAAATTATTTCCGGTCCGCTTACTGATGCCGGAGGGCAAGGTCGTCAGTTAAATGGCTTAATGGACGTTATGCAATTGCCCAAATCAGCCGAAATGCAAGCATTGCTTCCCTTCGTCATGAAAAATAAAATACCGATGACACGTGAAAGTTTGCTGGATGCGGAAGCATTGTTGAAATCTGCATCTCCAGCTTTAAAAGATGATGCACTAGCATCCATCCAAAAACTAGTAGAATTGAAGTTGCCTTTAACTGAATCTACCTTCCGCTCCTTACTCGGAGTTGAATCGAAAGAAGGATTGCACGATGTTCTAACTTCTCTAAAAAGTGCATTAACTGCTGATTCCTCTATTTCTTTGAAAATGAAAGAAGCCATTCTTTCAAGTCTTGAAAAAGTTGCTAAACCCTTTTTGCAGGCAACAGGAAACGCATTACTCGGGAAAGCTATTTTAACAATACTCGATACAGCGGAAGGTGCTGAAACACGGTTTGCCACGTTGCAGTTATTGAAAAATACTGGGGTATTACCTTCAACGACGTCTCTTGCTAATATGCATCAAGTGCTTAGTTCATTGCTGACTACAGAAAACGTGGGAAGCTCCACATCTACCTTACAGGTAGGAGACCAAGCGACATCAGCGACACAACCCAGAGTGATGCCGAACGGGAGCCAGGTTAATTCTACTCAAACGGCTCTAGAAATCATTCGGATGACTGCTGAAAATACAGTTGTCACGCCTTTTCGACCTGAAGTCAATTCAAACAAAACGAATGATCCACTACTTACTTTGCTAGGTCATCAAATGCAATATGGTGCAGAAAAACTGGAAGTTTTAGTCCGGCAGGCAGAAAAATCGGACGATCCAGCGATTCATAAGGTACTGCAGGCAGCAGAAACCGCTGTTGCGACTGTCGTAGATGGAAAGGTTATGAAAGAGGCATTGCAAGCCGTTATCCTCTCTCTTGGTCTTAATTATGAATCGACCCTTTTTGGTAAAGATATAGAGTCTTTGCGGCCTACTGAAACATTGAAACCCCAATTGCTTGCGCTTATGCAAGATATGGCTGTCTCGCCAGCGCTTCGGGAAGCGGCGGAAAACGTCGTCATAAGGATGAATGGCCCGCTGCTTCAGTCAGGAGAAAATGGCGTTCAACATCAATTGGTTATGCAAGTTCCACTTGAGTTTTTCGGTAAACGGATTGACGCAACGCTGCAATGGAATGGTCGGATGAAGGAAAATGGGAAAATCGATGCTGATTTCGCACGTATCCTCTTTTACCTGGAACTCGATTCCCTCGATAAGACAATTATTGATATGCAAGTTCAAAAACGAGTTGTTTCCGTCACTGTTTTCAATTCAGACCAAACTCTTAAAGAATTGGGGACATCCCTGCAAACACGTTTAAGAGAGGGTCTCGAATCGTCGGGTTATAAATTGTCCGGTGTCTTTTTTAAAAATTTTACTGAAGAGAAAAAAAGCGGAATAACAAAAAAGACAAGAAAGGCTATCGATGGACAAGGAGTTGATTTTCGAATATGAGTGACGAACGACATGTCCGAAAAGAAGCGGTTGCTCTTTCGTATGATCCAGAATCTACTGACGCGCCCAAAGTAGTTGCGAAAGGGAAAGGTAAAATTGCTGAAAATATATTGGGAAAAGCGCTGCAAAACGGTGTACCAATCCAGGAAGATCCAAGTCTTGTGGAAATCCTCGGTCAGCTGAATATGAACGAATCGATACCGGAGGAATTATACAAAGCGGTATCAGAAGTTTTTGCGTATGTTTACCATATTGATCGTCAACATGGCTTGAAAAACAAAAAGAAAAGCGGAAAATGATTCGACAAATTTCATCATTCGGTAGTCAATTGTGGACAATGTTTGACAAGTTTACTACAATGGTTAAGGCAGTAAATTATGATATAGAAGTTCGATTGGAGGATGTAAGATGAATATCCATGAATATCAAGGTAAACAGTTACTAAGAGACTATGGTGTGGCAGTTTCTAAAGGCCTTGTTGCGTTTTCCCCTGAAGAGGCGGTTGCGGCGGCAAAGGAATTAGGCACGGACGTCATCGTTGTTAAAGCACAAATCCATGCGGGTGGCCGCGGTAAGGCGGGTGGCGTCAAGATTGCTAAAACGCTTGACGAAGTTCGTGAATATGCAACAGAATTGATTGGCAAAACGCTTGTTACTCACCAAACAGGACCAGAAGGTAAAGAAATTAAACGCCTTCTTATCGAAGAAGGTTCTGACATCAAGAAAGAGTACTACTTAGGACTCGTTCTTGATAATTCAGTAGACCGTGTAACACTTATGGGTTCTGAAGAGGGCGGAATGGACATCGAGGAAGTTGCAGCGTCAACTCCAGAGAAGATTTTCAAAGAAGTCATCGATCCGGTTGTCGGACTAACAGGATTCCAGGCACGTCGTATGGCATTCAACATGAATATTCCTGCGCATCTTGTCAACAAAGCAGCTAAATTCATGCTTGGACTCTATCAAGTATTCATCGAAAAAGATGCATCTATCGTAGAAATCAACCCACTAGTTGTCACAGGTGGAGATGATGTACTTGCACTTGATGCGAAATTTAACTTTGACGACAGCGCGTTGTTCCGTCATAAAGACATTCAAGAACTTCGTGATTTAGACGAAGAGGATGCAAAAGAAATCGAAGCATCAAAACACGGTTTAAGCTACATTTCTTTAGACGGAAATATCGGTTGTATGGTAAATGGTGCAGGCCTTGCAATGGCTACAATGGATACAATCAATTACTATGGCGGAACTCCCGCTAACTTCCTTGACGTTGGAGGAAGTGCAACAGCTGAGAAAGTTACAGAGGCATTCAAAATTATCCTTTCCGATAAGAATGTTAAAGGGATTTTCGTTAATATCTTCGGCGGCATCATGAAATGTGACGTTATTGCAGAAGGTGTAATTGCAGCTACAAAAGAACTTGGCCTTCAAGTGCCACTTACAGTTCGTTTGGAAGGTACAAACGTCGACAAAGGAAAAGCATTATTGAAAGAATCAGGATTGAACATCATCGCTGCTGATACAATGGCAGACGGCGCACAAAAGATTGTTGAATTAGTAGGCTAAGAAAGGCAGGGGCAAACCATGAGTATATTCGTAAATAAAGATACAAAAGTTATTGTACAAGGTATTACAGGTTCTACTGCACTTTTCCACACAAAACAAATGTTGGAATACGGAACTAAAATCGTAGGCGGTGTTACACCTGGTAAAGGTGGCACGGAAGCTGAAAGTGTTCCTGTTTTCAATACAGTTTCAGATGCTGTAAAAGCAACTGGCGCGACTGTTTCCGTAATTTATGTACCTGCTCCATTTGCAGCAGATGCAATTATGGAAGCTGTGGATGCTGAACTTGATATGGCTATCTGTATTACAGAACACATCCCTGTCCTTGACATGGTAAAAGTGAAGCGTTACATGGAAGGCAAGAAAACACGTCTTGTCGGCCCGAACTGTCCGGGTGTCATTACGGCTGATGAATGTAAAATCGGCATTATGCCTGGTTATATCCATACAAAAGGTCATGTTGGCGTTGTTTCACGCTCAGGTACCCTTACGTATGAAGCGACATACCAATTGAGCCAAGCTGGAATCGGTCAAACGACAGCTGTTGGTATTGGTGGAGACCCGGTAAACGGTACAAACTTCATCGATGTGCTTAAAGAATTCAACAATGACCCTGAAACACTAGCAGTTGTTATGATTGGTGAGATCGGTGGTACTGCTGAAGAAGAAGCAGCACAATGGATCAAAGAAAACATGACAAAACCGGTTGTAGGATTCATCGGTGGACAAACAGCTCCTGAAGGAAAACGTATGGGCCACGCTGGGGCAATCATTTCCGGTGGTAAAGGGACTGCTGCTGAAAAAATCAAAGCACTTAATGCTGCAGGCATCGAAGTTGCTGCAACTCCATCTGTAATTGGTGAAACATTAATCAAAGCGATTAAAGAAAAAGGTCTGTACGAACAATGTAAAACACATTAATATAAGAGATGCAGCGTGTCTATCCGATGCGCTGCATTTTTTTAACTTAATATTATACGAGGAGGAAACTGATGAAACTAACAGAAGTAGACAAACGTTTGTTAGCACTCCATTATGTATTTCCTGTTCCAGTGAACAGACTTGAAAGACTTTTCATGATAGACCCCAATCTTGAAAAGATATTTGACTTCAAAGCAACCGAGTTTGCTAGTCTATTGAACATTCCGATTAGGAAAGCCAGTCGATTGCAGGAAAATTTGAACACAAATACCACAGTCCCCTACGATACTTTGTATGAACAAAAAAATATAATCCCCATACCGTTCACCAATTCCCAGTACCCAGATAGTTTGAAAAACCTTATAGATCCCCCTGCCGTCCTGTATGCTTGTGGGAATCCGGGATTGCTTCACCAAAGATTTAAAATTGCGATTATCGGTTCTCGAAAAGCAACAGCTTATTCAAACGAAGCAATGGAACTAATTGTTCCACCACTTGTTGAAAGCGATGTAATCATTGTGTCAGGTCTTGCGACAGGTGCGGATACACTAGCACATAAAGCGGCCATTAAATATGGCGGCAAAACGATAGCGGTACTCGGACATGGTTTTTTCCATCTATATCCTAAAGAAAATCGATTATTAGCCGATGAAATTATCAAAAATCATTTACTTATCACGGAATACCCACCGTATGTCAAACCAGAAAAGTGGACTTTTCCGATGCGTAATCGAATCATTAGTGGATTATCAGATGCAGTTATCGTTACCGAGGCCGCAGACAAAAGTGGGACGATGAGTACAGTCGAGCATGCGCTTGATCATGGCAAGGATATCTTTGCAGTTCCTGGTCCAATAACTTCGGCTTTATCGATAGGTCCAAATAAGTTGATTGAAGAGGGGGCAAAGCCGATTTGGAACGGTTTTCAGGTTGTTGAAACGCTCATTCCTGATCACTGAGCAAACGATCTCGCCATTCAAAAGGTTGCATTAAATTGAAATCTGTTATACATTTTGCAACAGATATTCTTTTGAGTTCTTGTCTAAGAGAATGGCTCACAACTTGTTCTCTTGCACAACCTCTTGTTACGAATAAATATGGAACCTCTATGAGGAGGCACATTGATGGCAGACTACCTAGTTATTGTGGAATCCCCTGCAAAAGCGAAAACAATTGAGCGCTATCTTGGGAAAAAATATAAAGTACGTGCATCACTCGGACATCTGCGCGATCTTCCACGCAGCCAGATGGGTGTAGATACCGAAAATGACTATGAACCGAAATACATTACGATTCGCGGCAAAGGGCCGATTCTCCAAGACTTGAAGAAGGAAGCAAAAAAAGCGAAAAAGATCTTTCTCGCAGCTGACCCCGACAGAGAAGGGGAAGCGATTGCGTGGCATTTAGCACACCAACTTGGCGTCGATATCGAATCGGATTGCCGTGTTGTATTCAACGAAATAACGAAAGAAGCAATTAAGGAATCATTTAAAAATCCGCGGCCTATCAATATGGATTTGGTCGATGCACAACAAGCCCGTCGTATTCTTGACAGACTCGTAGGCTACAATATTAGCCCGATACTCTGGAAGAAAGTTAAAAAAGGACTTTCCGCCGGCCGCGTGCAATCCGTTGCGCTCCGTCTAATCATTGATCGGGAAAATGAAATCAATGCATTCGTCCCTGAAGAGTATTGGAGTATTGCGGGCCAGTTCCAAAAAGGTAGTAAAACTTTTGAAGCGAGCTATTACGGTGACAATAAGAAGAAAGTGAAACTCACATCAAAAAAAGATGTCGATGGTGTCGTTGGGCAACTGGATGGTGATCACTTTGAAATCGCGAAAGTCGTGAAAAAAGAACGCAAACGAAATCCTTCACTACCATTTACGACCTCTTCATTGCAACAAGAAGCTGCCCGTAAATTGAACTTCAGAGCAAGAAAGACAATGATGCTTGCACAACAACTATATGAAGGTATCAATCTTGGTAAAGAGGGTAGTGTCGGTCTTATCACATACATGAGAACAGACTCGACAAGAACATCGGATTCTGCAAAAGAAGAAGCGCATTCATTTATCGAATCGATGTATGGCAAAGAATACATCACCTCTTCAAAAATCGTTAAGAAGGAATCAGCTAAAACACAGGATGCGCACGAAGCGGTTCGTCCAACATCGGTCATGCGCCCGCCATCCGCCATGAAAACGGTTTTATCACGTGACCAGTTGCGTTTATATAAACTCATTTGGGAGCGGTTTGTAGCAAGTCAAATGGCACCAGCGATTCTCGATACTGTAACGGTCGATCTTGTTAACGGCGAAATCCGATTCAGAGCAAACGGTTCGCAAGTCAAGTTCCAAGGTTTCATGAAAGTATATGTTGAAGGTGACGATGATCAAGAAGAAGAAAAAGATCGACTTCTTCCTCCGCTCGAAGAAGGAGAAAAAGTGAAGTTTAGTGAAATTGATCCAAAACAACATTTCACGCAACCGCCTCCACGCTATTCTGAAGCGCGACTGGTCAAGACGTTGGAAGAACTAGGCATAGGCCGCCCTTCAACGTACGCACCGACGCTAGATACCATTCAAAAGCGTGGATATGTAACACTCGATGCAAAACGATTCATACCAACTGAACTTGGTGGAATCGTCCATTCCGCCGTCCATGAGTTTTTCCAAGACGTCATCAATGTGGAATTTACAGCCCAAATGGAAAGAGGGTTGGACGATGTCGAGGAAGGCAACATAAAATGGGTAAAAGTTATTGATGAATTCTATAAAGACTTTGAAAAGCATGTACAAATTGCGGATGCTGAAATGGAGAAAATTGAAATAAAAGATGAACCTGCCGGTGAAGATTGTGAAAAATGCGGTTCGCCTATGGTTTACAAGTTGGGAAGATACGGCAAATTCATGGCATGTTCCAATTTTCCGGAATGTCGTAATACAAAAGCCATCATCAAACCGATTGGTGTAACGTGTCCAAATTGTAAAGAAGGTCAGGTCGTTGAACGAAAAAGTAAAACGAAACGGATATTTTACGGCTGCGACCAATACCCGGAATGTGAATACGTTTCGTGGGATAAACCAATTTCGAGACCTTGTCCAAAATGCGAAAGTACACTCGTGGAAAAGAAATTGAAAAAAGGTGTCCAAATCCAATGTGTAGAATGTGATTATAAAGAGGATGCACAATCGTAATTAATTCGAAAATAGAAGGTGACTAGATGACAACCATCGTAAATGTAATAGGTGCAGGACTTGCTGGAAGTGAAGCAGCGTGGCAAATTGCTAGCCGGGGAGTGAATGTCCGACTATACGAGATGAGACCCGTTAAACAGACGGCTGCGCATCATACAGACAAATTCGCGGAGCTTGTGTGCAGTAACTCGTTACGAGCGAATAATTTAACGAATGCAGTCGGTATTATAAAAGAAGAGATGAGAAGACTAGATTCGCTTATCATTCGCGCTGCAGATGTATGTGCGGTTCCTGCTGGCGGCGCATTAGCAGTTGATCGTCATGAATTTGCAGGGCATGTAACGGATGCGATTCGCAATCACCCCCTTATTGAAATCGTCAATGAAGAAGTAACGAAGCTTCCAGAAGGCATTACGGTTATCGCAACGGGTCCTTTAACTTCACCTGATTTAGCTGAACAGATCCGTAAACTGACGGGCGAAGAATATTTGTATTTCTATGATGCAGCTGCGCCTATCGTTGAAAAAGATTCAATCGATATGGAAAAGGTCTATCTAAAGTCGCGCTATGACAAGGGTGAGGCAGCATACTTGAATTGCCCGATGAACGCTGAAGAATTTGCTCGCTTCCACGAAGCGCTCGTTACAGCAGAAGTTGCCCCTTTGAAGGATTTTGAAAAAGAAATTTACTTTGAAGGGTGTATGCCAGTGGAAGTGCTTGCACGGCGTGGCGAAAAAACGTTATTATTTGGTGCTTTAAAACCGGTTGGACTCGAACATCCGATAACGGGTAATCTACCAAAGGCAGTCGTTCAACTCCGTCAAGATGACGCAGCGGGAACCTTATATAATCTTGTAGGTTTTCAAACGCATCTGAAATGGGGGGCGCAAAAGGAAGTCATTCGTTTAATTCCAGGTCTTGAGAATGTTGAAATCGTCAGATACGGTGTTATGCACCGAAATACATTCATCAATTCACCCCGTGTTCTTGACGTGACGTATCAGCTGAAAGCCGATCAAAATGTATTTTTTGCAGGACAAATGACTGGTGTTGAAGGATATGTTGAATCAGCAGGCTCCGGCCTTATTGCCGGAGTAAATGCAGCAAAACTTGCGCTTGAAGAAAACCTAATCGTTTTCCCGAAAGAAACGGCCCTTGGAAGTATGGCAAGATATATTACCGAAGCCAATCCCAACAATTTCCAACCTATGAACGTCAATTTCGGTTTGTTCCCTGCATTAGAAGAACGCGTGAAATCGAAGGTGGAGCGTGCAGAAAAGCATGCAGAGCGAGCACTCAAAGCGATAGATGAATTTCGGCCAACGGTTACCATTTAAAAGTTGTTTGCGTAAAAGAAGTCTGGGGAATTTTCCTGGGCTTCTTCTTTTTGACATTGATATGAACAAATTGTGTCGAAAAAAGAAAAATTTAAGAAGACGTCAGACTTCTTAGAGTTTAAAGGTTGCCGTGGCGTGGTATTCTATTGTATAGTGAATCGTGGATGACTTTCGAATCTCTGAACTAATCGCCCTATTGGATCAATTGTGAAGATTCGATATGAAGATAAACTAGTTATACAGTATGAAATCCTATTCATAGGAGTCTTACTCTTGTTATATTTTAGAAGACCTACATACGGAGGTGGAATGATTGACGATACTACCATCAATCGTCCGCGATGAATACATTTCATATGTACGATTGGAAAAGAATTATTCCGTATATACTGTTTTGGAATACGAAAATGACGTGGAAGCATTCTTGTCGTTTCTGGAAGGTGAAGGTTTAACTGATCTGAACGAAGTGACGTATCCGGTAGCAAGACTCTATGTAACAACGTTGTATGATAACGGCTTATCAAGAGCTACAATTTCAAGGAAAATATCTTCAGTCCGATCCTTTTACAAATTCGCAAATGCTCGATACGACATTAATGACAATGCATTTAGAGCGCTCCATCACCCGAAGAAGGAAGAACGGCTTCCGGCTTTTTTTTATGAAGAAGAAATGGAACAGTTATTTTCGGCGTGTGTTGGTGAGGATAAAAAATCACTTCGGGATTATGCAATTCTGGAAATGCTTTATGCGACTGGAATTCGGGTAAGTGAGTTAACATCCATCCGTTTGGGGGATATTGATAATCATCTAGGCATTGTTATGATTATGGGGAAAGGAAGAAAGGAACGTTACGTGCCTTTTGGAAGTTTCGCACAATCCGCACTTGATGAGTTTCGCGAGAAGAGTCGTCTGTTGTTGATGAAACAAAAGGAGCATGATTTTCTGTTCGTCAACTTACGGGGTGATCCTTTAACAAATCGCGGTGTCCGTCATATTTTGAATGGGATGATGGAAAAAGCCTCGCTTCATTCAAAAATTTATCCGCATATGATTCGCCATTCATTTGCAACGCATCTGTTGGCAGCAGGGGCCGATTTGAGATCTGTACAGGAACTTCTCGGTCACAGCCATCTCTCGTCGACACAGGTATATACACATATAACGAAGGAACATTTACGAAAAACGTATATGAATACGCACCCGCGTGCATAGGAGGATGATGTTATGGAATTCCATGCAACGACTATTTTTGCAATACAACATGAAGGTTCGTGTGCCATGTCCGGAGACGGTCAGGTCACAGTAGGAGAAGCGGTCATCATGAAAAAAACCGCTAAAAAAGTACGTCGTTTGTTTGGCGGCAAAGTATTGGCAGGTTTTGCTGGATCGGTAGCAGATGCATTCACGTTATTCGAACTGTTTGAAAGCAAACTGACAGAGTATAACGGGAATTTACAACGAGCATCCGTGGAGCTTGCAAAAGAGTGGCGTGGAGATCGAATTCTGCGGAAATTGGAAGCAATGCTCCTTGTTATGGATAATGAAAAGTTATTACTCGTTTCAGGAACAGGCGAAGTGATAGAACCGGATGATGGTGTGCTTGCTATTGGTTCAGGTGGTAATTATGCACTTGCTGCCGGACGCGCATTGAAGAAGTATAGTGCAAATTCACTAACCGCGGAACAAATTGCAAGAGCGGCACTGGAAACAGCGTCAGAAATATGTGTGTATACAAATGATCAGATTGTTGTGGAGGTGCTCGCATGAAAAAGAGTCAGGAACTCACACCCAGGGAGTTGACAGCGCATCTTGATCACTACATAATCGGTCAGGAAAATGCGAAACGTGCAGTAGCAGTAGCGATTCGCAATCGGTATAGAAGAAGTCTTCTCTCTGATGATGAGAAAAACGAAGTTATTCCGAAAAATATATTAATGATTGGTCCAACCGGAGTCGGGAAGACTGAAATTGCAAGGAGAATTGCAAAACTGGTAAATGCGCCTTTCATTAAGGTGGAAGCGACGAAATTTACTGAAGTTGGTTACGTTGGGCGCGATGTTGAATCGATGGTGAGAGATCTTACCGAAGCCGGAGTTCGTATCGTTCAAAAAGAACAACGTGAAGCAGTTAAAGATCAGGCGGCGAAACTTGCGGAACAGCGTCTTATCGAATTGCTCGTTCCTGAAAAGAAAAAGTCGGGTGGTATGCAAAATCCATTCGAAATGCTGTTCGGGCAAAAAAACGAACCTGAAGAACCGGATCAATCAGAAGTTACCGAAGTGAAACGTAAACGATCTGAGATTGCACACAGTCTTGATGCAGGTGAATTGGAAGAAGAAATGATTACTGTGGATGTCACAGCTCAACAGCCATCACTTTTCGATGCGATGCAAGGGTCAGGTATGGAACAGATGGGTGCCAATATGCAAGATGCGCTCTCTTCCTTAATGCCGAAAAAGACAATGAAACGAAAATTAAAAGTGAAAGACGCCCGAAAAGTATTACAGGCAGAAGAAGCGGATAAACTGATTGATCAGGATGAAATTGCGAGGCGTGCAATTGAGCTAACAGAACAATCCGGGATTATTTTCATTGATGAGATGGATAAAATAGCAAGTCGTGGAGGAAGCGGTTCTTCTGCGGACGTTTCAAGAGAAGGCGTCCAGAGAGATATTTTACCGATTGTTGAAGGATCAGCAATATCGACAAAGTATGGAACTGTAAACACGGATTTCATTCTTTTCATTGCCGCAGGTGCTTTTCATACAGCAAAACCATCCGATATTATTCCCGAATTGCAAGGTCGCTTTCCGATTCGGGTGGAGCTCGATAAATTGTCAAAAGATGACTTCGTCCGAATTTTAAAGGAACCTGATTTCTCGCTTATTCGTCAATACGAGAAGTTGCTTCAAACCGAACAAGTAACAATTGATTTTACAGAAGAAGCAGTTACGCGAATTGCGGAGATCGCTTATGAAGTAAATGATGAAACAGAAAATATTGGCGCGAGAAGGCTTCATACGATTTTAGAAAAGCTGCTCGAAGAACTTTCTTATGAAGCGGCAGAAATCGGACCGACATCGATTAAAATAACGCCGGCATATGTCGACGAAAAGCTCAAAGAAATTGCAAAAAACAAGGATTTGTCACAATTTATACTTTAACCGATTCGTTTTAGTTTATTTAATGATTAAAAACCTTTAGAATATTCATTAAACGTATCAACACCCAATTCAAGGAGGAAGAAAACAAATGACTACACTACTAATTAGAACAAGAGAAATTAATGCGATGTTACAAAAATCGGCAGGAAAACCGGTTAACTTTAAAGAAATGGCTGAAAAGCTTAGCACGGTAATCGAATGTAATTCGTTTATCGTAAGTAGAAAAGGAAAATTGCTCGGCTTAGGTTTCCATCAGCAAATTGATAACGAACGTATGAAAAAAATGTTTGAAGAACGTAAATTCCCTGAAGAGTACACACAAAACTTATTCAATGTAAATGAAACATCATCAAACTTGGATGTTTATAGTGGGTATTCTGTATTTCCAGAAGAAAATCGTGAGTTATTTAAAGACGGTCTAACTACGATTGTTCCAATTATCGGTGGTGGTGAACGTCTAGGAACGCTTATCTTGGCGAAAGCAAAAGAGCAATTCCAAGACGATGACCTTATTTTAGCCGAGTACGGTGCAACAGTTGTCGGTATGGAAATTTTACGTGAGAAATCAGAAGTGATTGAATCGGAAGCTCGCAGCAAGGCAGTTGTTCAAATGGCTATCAATTCACTCTCTTACAGTGAGCATGAAGCGATTGAACATATTTTCAAAGAACTTGATGGCAATGAAGGCCTTCTTGTTGCATCGAAAATTGCAGACCGTGTAGGTATTACACGTTCAGTAATCGTAAATGCGCTCCGTAAACTTGAAAGTGCAGGCGTTATTGAATCACGTTCACTTGGTATGAAAGGCACATATATTAAAGTGCTTAACAGTAAGTTCCTAGAAGAACTTGAGAAACAAAGAAACTAAAAGTATCAGCATTTTGACATCCCGTTGATAAATCGATGGGATGTCTTTTTTTATGCGAAAAAAAAGGGGAATATGAGTAGTTATAAAGCACTTATTATTATTGGTTCTATAGGCCTTCATTATTTTAAAATAACATATAGTAGAAAATAAAAAGAAGATATTGGTCTATGGAATAACATACTTCTTCCATAGACAAGAAACTACAATATCCGATACAATAGATGTAGTTACGACAAAAGTAGTTTAGTAATGGACGTATATATAGGGTTAAAAATACAAACAAAGGGAAGAAGAGGTGTATAAAGTGAACCTTTTCGGAAATACGATTTCGAGTTTAGAAAGCGGATTGGATTTTTCCGCTACTAAAGCTAAAGTAATCTCGCAAAATATTGCAAATATCGACACGCCGAACTATAAAGCGAAAAACGTCAGTTTTAAAGACGTATTTGCAGATGCAAAAGAAAACAATCTACACGCCTATCGCACAAATCCTCGCCATATTGACTTCAATACACAATCAACGCATTCAGGTGTCCTCAATTACTCGAATCTCCGTTATCGCAACGATGGCAATGGAGTGGACATGGACAAAGAGCAAGCAAATCTTGCTTCAAACCAAATCTACTATAACGCGCTGGTTGATAGATTGAATGGAAAATTCAACACATTACAAAACGTTATTAAAGGAGGCCGTTAACGATGTCAATCTTTCATAGTATGAATACATCGGCTTCCGCATTGACCGCACAGCGCTTGCGAATGGATGTAATTTCTTCAAATATGGCAAATATCGATACGACACGAGGGAAGATGGTAGATGGAGAATGGCAGCCATATCGTAGGAAAACAGTTACCTACCAGCCTAAAGAAGGTCAATTTTCTTCCGTGTTGGATGCTGCGATGGGGAAACAAGTTAAAGGTTCTGCCGGATACGGCGTCACAGTTTCAAGTATAAAAGAGGATACTGAAACGCCATTTAAACTGGTATTTGATCCATCACATCCTGATGCGAACGATGAAGGTTATGTAGAAATGCCGAATGTCGATCCGTTACGGGAAATGATTGACCTGATGTCAGCTACTCGTTCATACGAAGCAAATGTCACGGTACTCAATGCTAATAAATCAATGCTCATGAAAGCACTTGAAATTGGGAAATAACCGTTTAGAGAGGATGACATAAAAATGGCGATACAATCAATTTCTGCACTTACACCTTCACTAGGTTTGCAGAAGCTGGATAACCAAATGAAAGTTACACCTTATGAAGCACAGCAAAACTTTGGAAGCTTTCTAAAAACAGCAATTGAAGAAGTAAATACGAAGCAGTATGAATCAGATATGATGACACAGAAACTCATACAAGGTGGAGATGTCGAACTGCACGACGTCATGATTACTGCACAAAAAGCATCGGTTGCATTAAATGCAACAATGGGAGTCCGCAATAAAGTAGTGGAAGCGTATCAAGAAATCATACGGATGCCTGTTTGATTGAACGTACTAGCCCATTTATCCCACATTAACGGGCAGTAAGACCCCCAACTTCAAGTCTTCGAGAAACTAAGAAGAATAAGTGGGGGATCAACTGCCCGTAAAAGCCGGAATGGCTCGGGCCAACAGGAAGTTTCGCTTTATCATGGGAACCAGAATTATGTAAGCTGACCGGAGGATTACAATGAATGAAAGAGTTACGAAAATCAGAACGGACATCCGTGAGTTCTGGTCTAGTCGCACGAAAAAACAAAAAATAACATATACCGCTTCCGTTGCAGCTATTATTGTATTCGCCGCCTTTTTAACATTTTTCTTGTCAAGAACAGACTATGTTTCGCTTTACTCTGATGTCTCCCGTGCGGAGATTGGACGGATTAAAGAGCAGCTAGATAGTCAAGGTGTTCCAAGCAAAGTTGCGCCTGGCGGTACTTCAATATTAGTGCCTAAAGAGCAAGTCGATGATTTACTTGTAACGTTGGCAGCCGAAGGGTTTCCGGATTCAGGAATGATCGATTACTCTTTCTTCTCGGAAAATGCAGGATTCGGGACAACAGATAACGAGTTTAATATGATCAAGCTTGGCGCGATGCAAACGGAACTCGCGAACCTGATCAAAGGAATCGATGGTGTAAAAGACGCAAAAGTAATGCTGACACTACCGACCCAAAGCGTATTTCTGAATGAAAATATTCAACAAGCGAGTGCATCCATCGTTCTAAAAACAAATCCAGGTCAAAAGTTCAATGAATCCCAAATTAATGCACTTTATAATTTGGTTTCCAAAAGTATGCCGAATTTAGCAAAAGAAGACATTGTAATTATGAATCAATACTCAGAATACTACGATTTAACTTCAAACGACAATGGCTACGGCACAAGTGTCGTTGATCAAATGTCCATTAAAAAGACAATCGAACGGGACTTGCAACGGCAAGTACAAATGATGCTTGGCACAATGATAGGGCAAGACAAAGTAATCGTTTCAGTGACAACAGACATTGATTTCCAAAAAGAAAACAGAGAAGAAGAACTCGTTACCCCTGTCGATGAGGAAAGCATGGAAGGGATCGCGCTTAGTGTCCAACGAATCACCGAATCATTTACAGGCAATGGTCCAACTGCCGGAGGTACGCCGGAAGCAGAAGACCCAACAGATAATGGGACTGGCTTTGCTGAAGGAACTTTTTCCAATGGCGATTATGAAAAAATTGAAGAGACCATAAACAATGAAGTGAATCGGATACGTAAAGAAATTGTGGAAAGTCCTTATAAAATTCGTGATATTGGTATCCAGGTCATGGTAGATATACCAGAAGAAGCGGAATCTATGCCTACAAATATTAAAGGCGACATCGAGCAGATTCTTGCAACGATGATACGTACAACAATCGATAAAGAGGCCGCGGGCGAACTGACTGATGAAGCTTTGAGTAATAAAATTGTTGTTTCGACGCAACGATTCAATACAAAACAAACTGATTTTACGGCAACAGAACCGGTAATTCCATGGTGGATTTATGTGATAGGAGGAGCACTTCTATTAATTATAGGAGTTCTAAGCTTCCTCTTCATTCGAAACCGACGTGAAGCGGAAGAATTAGAAGAGGAACTTGTACTGGGAGAGCAGATTGTTCAATCAGACGTGGATGACATAAATAAAGAGCAGGAAACAGAAGGAACTGTCCGCCGTAAGCAACTGGAGAAAATGGCGAAAGAGAAACCGGAAGAATTCGCGAAACTTTTACGTACGTGGATTGCCGAGGATTGACGGGGGGATAACGAATGGTGAAAAAGGATAAAGGAATGTCGGGGAAACAAAAAGCGGCACTCTTGCTCATTTCTCTTGGACCGGAAGTATCAGCCTCAATTTATAAACAGTTGAACGAAGAAGAAATTGAGCGTCTGACGTTAGAAATATCGGGCGTGAAAAAGGTAGAGTCTTCGGTGAAGGAAGAAATCATAGAAGAATTTCATACAATCGCCCTAGCTCAAGATTATATTTCGCAAGGCGGGATTGGCTATGCAAAAACAGTACTTGAAAAAGCACTCGGTAAAGATCATGCACAAGCAATCATTAATCGCTTAACATCATCATTGCAAGTAAGGCCATTCGACTTTGCAAGACAAGCTGATCCATCGCAAATCTTGAACTTTATTCAAAATGAGCACCCACAAACAATTGCACTCATTTTGTCTTACTTGGATGCAGAGCAAGCAGGATTGATATTGTCTTCATTGCCCCAAGAAGCACAAGCGGATATCGCGAGACGCATCGCGACGATGGATTCTACTTCACCAGAGGTCATTAGTGAAATCGAAGCTGTACTTGAGCGGAAACTATCGTCAACCGTTACACAGGACTATACCGAGACGGGCGGCGTGGATGCAGTCGTTCAAGTGCTGAATGGAGTCGACAGATCCACTGAGAAAACCATTCTCGACGCACTTGAAATTCAAGATCCCGAATTGGCAGAGGAAATCCGTAAAAGAATGTTTGTTTTTGAAGATGTTGTTACACTTGATAATCGATCAATTCAACGGATTGTCCGTGATTGTGAAAACGAAGACCTGATTCTTTCACTAAAAGTGTCAAGTGAAGAAGTAAAGGATGTCCTGTTTAGAAATATGTCGCAACGGATGGCGGAATCTTTCCAAGAAGAAATGGAAATTATGGGGCCAGTCCGTTTACGCGATGTAGAAGAAGCCCAATCCCGCATCGTTGCTATTATTAGAAGACTTGAGGATTCGGGGGAAATTATTATTGCGCGCGGCGGAGGAGATGACATCATTGTCTAATGTATTCCGTTCTCACAATACCGTTTCTGAAGAAGGCAAAACAAGAGAGATTGGTATACGTAATCTTGTACCAATCCGTGATATTGATCCAGAAACGGAGCTATCACGGAAAATGGTTCTTGCAGAGCGAGACAAGCTGTTAAAAGAAGCACAGGACATGGTTGAACAAGAAAAGATGGCCATTGACGCGATGCGACGAACGGCAGCCGACGATATAGAAGCAATGCATAGCGTTTGGCAAGAAGAAAAAACGGAACTTCAACAGAAAGCATACGAAGAAGGGTTCCAAATTGGTTATGAGGAAGGTCGCAACAAAGCGCTTTCTGATATGGCCACTTCCATCCAAACAGCAAATGAAACAACGGCGCAGTCTTTGACAAACGCAAGTCACTATATTGTCAGTCAGGAAAGGGTCATTTTAGATCTTGCAGTGCGCACTGCTGAACGGATTATAGGCCAAACGCTAAAAGAAGACGAAGAAATCTACTTGTCCGTTGTTAAAAGAGCCTTGAAAGAAACGCGTGAAATGAAAGAAATCAAACTATATGTATCACTCGATTATTTTGGACTTATTTCTGATAATCGATCCGAGCTAGCAGCGATTTTCCCTCCGGATGTACCATTCCTAATTTTTGCAAATGAAGATTTCGATTCAACACAATGCTTCATTGAAACGAATCATGGCCGAATTGTCGTCAGTATCGATGAACAATTGAATGTATTAAGAGAAAGGCTCGTCGAAATCATGGAAAGTGGTGATTGACCATGAAAAAAGCGAAGCAACTAGCAGAACTTATCCCCAACGTGAAGACGTTCAAAAAATTCGGACGTGTTGTACGTGTGGTTGGTCTTATGATTGAATCTAAAGGACCTGAAAGTTCAATCGGTGATGTCTGTCATATCCATTTGAATACAGCTAGTAAAACCGATTCGATAATCATGGCAGAGGTTGTCGGATTCAGGGAAGAAATTGTCATTCTAATGCCTTTTACAAATATTCGAGACATATCAAGTGGCTGTTTGGTGGAAACACTGGGTAAACCGCTTGAAGTGAAAGTTGGCATGAACTTAATTGGTAAAGTGCTCGACTCGATGGGCAATCCGATTGATAAAAGCCAATTGCCTAAAGGGTTAACATCCGTCCTTACGGAACAAGATCCGCCGAACGCACTGACACGACCGCCGATAAACGAAAAGCTTGCTGTCGGTGTAAAAGCGATTGATGGAATGTTGACAGTTGGAAATGGTCAGCGTGTTGGTATCTTCGCAGGTTCAGGTGTTGGAAAAAGTACATTGCTCGGAATGATTGCGCGTAATACCACTGCGGACCTGAATGTTATCGCATTGATTGGTGAGCGGGGGCGTGAAGTCCGGGAATTCATCGATAGAGATTTGGGGCTTGAGGGGATGAGTCGTTCCATAGTTGTGGCAGCGACATCTGACCAACCGGCACTAATGCGTATTAAAGGTGCATTTACCGCAACCGCAATCGCTGAATATTTTCGAGACAAAGGGATGAACGTTATGCTCATGATGGACTCCGTCACTCGTGTCGCAATGGCGCAACGTGAAATCGGACTGGCGGTGGGTGAGCCGCCCGCAACTCGTGGGTATACGCCTTCCGTATTTTCGATTTTACCGAAATTACTTGAACGAACAGGGACGAATAAGTACGGAGCGATTACAGCCTTTTATACCGTACTTGTCGATGGCGACGATATGAATGAACCGATTGCGGATGCTGTGCGAGGCATACTGGATGGACATATCGTCCTTGACCGCACACTGGCGAACAAAGGACAATACCCAGCCATAAACGTACTGAAGAGCGTCAGCCGTTTGATGAACCATATCGCCGATCCAGATCACGTAAAAGCTGCTGAGAGGTTACGCGAACTCTATTACACGTACGATAAATCCGAAGACCTCATTAATATCGGAGCCTACAAACGCGGCACATCAAAAGAAATCGACCAGGCCATTGAATACGAACCGCTCATCACAAATTTCCTGAAACAAGGGTTTAAAGATAATATCGCAATTGATGATAGTATCACAGAACTCGTTGCACTCGGAAACGGGGGTAGGACCTCATGACAGCCTATCAATACCGATTTGAAAAAGTCCTGTCATTCCGTGAACAGCAAAAAACAGAAACAGAAATAGAATACAAGAACGCTATTCAAGCTTTTGAAGAAGTCGCGACAAAATTGTACGACCTGTTGAAGAAGAAAGAAGATGTCTTCAACAAACAGCAAGAACGGATGGCTATCGGTTTTTCCATTAATGATATCCATCATTACTCGCGATTCATCGGCAGTTTGGAAAAAAAAATCGCGGAATTACAACAACAGGTTATGCAGGCTCGCTCTAAAATGAATTGGTATGAAGATAAATTGTTGGAAAAAACATTGGAAGTTAGAAAGTATGAAAAGATGAAAGAGAATGACCAAGAACATCACCGTGCTGAGGAAGAGCAATTGGAAGCGATAAGACTGGATGAATTATCGACCTTGAAATACCGCAGAAGAGAAAACGGGTGATTATGTGGCGAAAAAAAACAAACAAGCTAAAGAACTAGCAAAGATAAAAAAAGAAAACTCACCAAAAGTTGTGCAAATCATAATGCTTTGGGTGCTTATCCCTCTTTTGTTTTTAGCGGCTGTCCTTCTCATTATTGCAAAGTTTGCAGATATTAACGTTTTTGACGAAGCAAAAGAGTTAACGAAAAAACTTCCTTTTACGAGCGAAAAGAAAGAAGAAGGCGATGGAGCAGATAACCTTGTACTTGAGGACAGCGTTGTGACATTGCAAGCGGAAATCCAAGAAAAAGAAGCGCAGTTATTCAAGCTGCAAAAGGACTTGGATACTTCGGCTGCAGAAAAAGACAAGCTGCTTATCGAACAGGAGCGACTTCTTGATGAAATTGATAAACTCGTACGGGAAAAAGATGATTTCAAACGTAAGTTTTCAGAGATTGTGTCAACATTTGAAAAGATGTCTGCTAAAACTGCGGCACCCGTTCTGACGAAAATGAATGATGCCGAAGCATTGCAACTATTAACGAATATGAAACCAGATACACTTGCTGCGATATTAGAAAAGATGTCACCGGAAGATGCTGCGAAATATACGACGATGATGACTAAGTAATGGTTGGCAAAAAACGATAATAATGAAGGGAGGTGAAAAAATGAAAATCGCAACGATTCGGGCATTTGATGGTATGGACCATCCATCTGTCTCAAACAAAAAAGCGGCTCAAGGAACATTCAGAACAGTTTTAAGTAACGTTAGCTCTAGTAATCAAACTTCAACCGTTTTACCTAGCCAAAGTAATAAAAAATTTAAAAGTACAGATAAGGAAATCGTGTCAATTATTGGTGCGAAAACTTTTGAAGAACTAAAGGCTACTGTAAAGGAAATTACTGGTGATGAAACGAAGATCAGCATACTAGAAAATAACTTGGGTGATCTTGGCCAGATTGCGGAACAACTGAACATCGCTCCTGCACAACTACTGGATAGTCTACTCTCATTTCTTGAAAAAGCGGGCCTTCGTGAAAGTGATTTAGCGGAAATTACCAACACCGATGATATATGGGCTGTGCTTGATAAAATTGACAAAGTAGCCCCGCAGTTTTTCAATCAATTGGCAGAAGCACTGGAAGGAAAAGGGGAAATACCTAATCAACATGCGGTTGGGCTTTTGGCATTTTTGAAAACGATAGAACTAATTGCGCCTAAAAGTGATTTGCTTATGATGCAAGAGCAACAGGTTTTCGGCCTTCAAGGATTTCTTAAGGCGGTAAGCGAACGACTAGAGGATACATTTAAATCCAGTATTACTACAAAAATGGGCATGGTACAATTAATGGAACAGCGACGTGAAGTAGGTGTCCTTGTCCAGATAGATTCGGGCCAAAACACTAATGAAGATGGAAAGTCGAAGAGCGGCACTGAATTAGCACAGCAAGCCATAAGCGGTCATACAGGAAATGCTATTGTATTTAAAGGCGAAGTCACTGCTGCTGAGCTTGAAAGTCGAAACAATACACGTAATGAGACATTGCTACGTGAAATGCAAACTATCTTAAAACGATCAAACTTCGGTCAAACGGGTGGAACAAACCGATTGCTAATCAAGTTATACCCAGAACAACTTGGACAACTACGGATTGAATTGCTCCAGAACAACGGAGTCATGACAGCACGAATTCTCGCGTCAACGTCCCTTGGCAAAGAAATGCTTGATAGCCAGTTGAATCAGCTAAGAAGTGCATTCCAGCAACAAAACTTGCAAGTGGAGCGGATAGATATCACCCAAACACTACAAGATACAAACAGAAATGACCGCAATCAATCTTTCAACCAGCAAAATGCGCAACAACACCTAATGGATGAACAGCCGGAACAACACACAGAGGAAGAAATGACGTTCCAAGAATATATGATCGAGTTGGAGGCGTAAGTGTTGATTGAAGGACAAAAAGCGATTTCAGCTTCAGATTACTTAGTCAATAAAAAACGGGATGAACGTAAAACTGGCGATGGCGTTATGGGGAAAGATGATTTCATGAAATTACTCATCGCTCAACTACAAAATCAGGATCCGACAAATCCGATGAAAGATAATGAATTCATTGCACAAATGGCTCAATTTTCTGCTCTTGAACAAACGATGAACCTATCAAAGTCATTCGATAAGTTTGCTGAAGCACAAAATCAATCGCAACTAATTCAGTATAATAGTTTCGTTGGGAAGAATATAAAGTGGCATGAAATTACAGAAGAAACCGGTGAAGATGGAAAACCGGTCGTTAGTGAGGGAACAGGTATGATTTTCTCTATAAAATTTGTCGATGGTTCTGCTGTGTTTACAATGGAAGATGGTAAAGAATTGACGCCGGGCAATATTTCAGAAGTGTTAGCAGGATCGGGCAGTGCAAACAGCCTTGTCGAAGCAAGTATGTTAATCGGTAAAACAGTTGGTTATACAGACGGGGAAGTGGAGAAATCGGGACTGGTCGTATCCGTTTCAAATAAAGAAGGAAAACTGCAGTATGTATTAAATGATGGTAGTCGCATTGATGGCAACAGTTTCTCATCAATAAGCCAATAACAACGAAAGGAGCGAGTGTATGGACAAGTTAACTATCCATCGCACTCCATCGCAACCGCTCATTCGCCAAGGACAGCCTTTACAGCCTGTGCAAGATGGCCCCAAACAATCGTTTCTCGAACATCTGAACAAGGCAATGCAACCTGCTGAACTTAAAATCAGCAAACATGCAAGCGAACGTTTAGCGGAACGGAGCATCCAAATTTCGGATGCCGAATGGGCACACATCAAGGATAAGGTCAACGAAGCGAAGATGAAGGGAATCAAAGAATCGCTCGTACTGATGGACCAAGCAGCACTAATTGTCAGCGCAAAGAACTCGACGGTCATCACGGCGATGGATCGTATGGAAGCGAAAGATCAATTATTCACAAATATCGACGGCACAATCGTACTTAGTTAAACGTGGCAGGACCTAATGGATGCCAATTATCTGCCGACTGAATGAAGCAGATACACTTTTTAAAATCGAGAGGGGAAAAATATATATGTTACGCTCAATGTACTCGGGAATCTCGGGACTAAAAAACTTCCAAACAAAACTAGATGTGATTGGTAACAATATCGCAAACGTCAACACGTACGGATTTAAAAAAGGCCGGGTCATTTTTAAAGACTTGATTTCACAAACAGTGGCAGGTGCATCAGGACCAGGGGAAGCACGTGGGGGGGTAAACCCGAAACAAGTTGGACTTGGATCCCAAATTGCATCGATTGATACAATACACTTGGGGGGGTCAACACAGTTTACAGGGAATACATTAGACCTTGCTATTTCAGGTGATGGATTCTTTCAAGTGAAGGAAGGCAATGAAACGATGTATACAAGAGCAGGGAATTTTTATATGGATAGCAGTGGGGACCTAGTTGATGGTGACGGAAGATATGTCCAAGGTGAACTGGGGAAAATTACGATACCGACCACGGCATCTTCTATGTCAGTAGGTCAAGATGGAACTGTTTATTTTGTTGATTTACCACCAGGTGGTGCTGCTAAAATTGAAGCTGCAGAAGTAATATTTAATCCGATTGAAAAGAAATTCAAAGATGCTGAAAAGATATTGAATACAGCTGAAGCTACTTTGAAAAAAGCGGAAGTAGATGTGAAAAAAGCTCAAGCAGATTTGAAAAAAGCTCAGGCTGTGGTTCCGCCAGATGCTGTAGAGATAGCAGCAGCTCAAGCTGCGGAAACATTAGCTTTAGCTGCGGAGGTAAATGCTACAGCTGATGTTTCTGCTGCTAAAGGTGTGTTAGCCCCGCTTCGCGGACCTTACAATACAGCTAAAAATGTTTTCGATAAGGTAATGTCAGATAATAAAGCATCGCTTCAAGAAGCAGGCCGAATTCAAATGGCAAAGTTCTCAGCCCCAGGTGGACTTGATAAAACAGGCGGAAACTTGTTCCGTGAATCTGCAAACTCCGGTGATGCATTAATTGGTTTTGCACTTGATCAAGGATTTGGTACGATGGAATCAGGTTTCCTAGAAATGTCCAACGTCGATTTATCTGAAGAATTCACGGAAATGATCGTGGCACAACGTGGTTTCCAAGCAAATACACGAATCATCACGACTTCCGATGAAATATTGCAAGAACTTGTCAACTTGAAACGATAATATAGGATGCCAGGTGCAACCACAATTTGCAGATGTACGCAAATGGATATCAGTATCTGGCGCCCTACTAAAATACCAACCATAGCTTCTTAAGAAAAGGAGGGTCGGGCCGGCTCTGTGCCCGGCCCCTTTCATATGATACACGTTAAACGACTGAATGGTACGGCGTTCACATTGAACGCTTTGTACATAGAAAAAGTTGAGTCATTCCCTGACACGACGATTACCCTGACGACGGGTTCGAAATATGTTGTTCTTGATCCGGCGGAGGAAGTCAACAGCCGAATCATCGAATTTTATAAGGCGGTCCAGTTACTATCAAATCCTCATTTACGGGGTGAAGAAGATGAAGAATAAAATGTTGACCATTTCACTCATTATCCTAGTTTGTATAACGCTTGTCGGAGTTATTGCACTAATCCTCGTTATGCAATTGAACAAAGGTGATGCAGAAACGGAGGAACCGTCAATTGATGAAATTATTGAATCATCTGTTGATGTCCCCGAGATTACGACGAATCTCGGAGGAAGGCAGTTCATCCGCATTTCATTGAAAATCCAAACGGAGAATAAGAAAGCGGCAGAGGAACTTGCGAAACGGGAATTCCAAGTGAAAAACATCGTCATACAGGAACTATCCGAGATGTCGGCAAAAGATCTGGAAGGCAAGGCGGGTAAACAGGCTTTTGAAGATGCCTTGAAGTCATACCTCAATCCGCTTATGCAAAAAGGTAAAGTGAAGAGGGTGTATATTACGTCGTATATTATTCAGTAAACAACAGCAACAATTTTATAATTGGGAGGTGACCAAATGTCCGGGGATATCTTATCCCAAAATGAGATTGACGCATTATTATCCGCGTTATCGACTGGGGAAATGTCGGCAGATGACATGAAGCAAGAAGAGGGGACCCAAAAGATTAAAGTGTACGATTTTAAACGTGCCCTTCGATTTTCAAAAGATCAGATTCGAAGTCTTACACGGATTCATGAAAACTTTGCTAGGCTATTAACAACGTACTTTTCGGCTCAACTTCGAACGTATGTCCAACTAAACGTCGCTTCGGTCGATCAGATTCCTTTCGAAGAATTTATCCGTTCGATACCTAATATGACGTTGATAAATATCTTCGAAGTACCGCCGCTTGAAGGGAATATTTTAATGGAAGTGAATCCGAACATCGCGTACTCAATGCTTGATCGATTAATGGGTGGTGTTGGGGAAATTCCTGGTAAGGTCGATAATTTAACTGAAATTGAAATGAAAATTATGACCAACCTTTTTGAGAGGTCGTTCGATAATTTACGAGAAGCATGGGCTGGCATTACGGATATCAATCCTTTTCTAAAAGAAATAGAGGTGAATCCACAATTCTTACAAATGGTTTCGCCGAATGAAACAGTCGTTGTTATTTCGTTTAATATAATTATCGGGGAATCAAGCGGAATGATTAACATCTGTATTCCGCATGTTGTCCTTGAACCTATCGTGCCGAGTCTATCTGTTCGCTATTGGATGCAAACCAATAAAAAAGAGCCAACTTCAAATCAAAGTATGCAATTGGAGAAACGGTTGAAACAAACGCAGCTACCGATAGTGGCAGAACTGGGAACCGGGCGTATGACGGTTGAGGATTTTCTATACCTTCAAAAAGGTGATGTCTTATCGCTTGATCGGAAAGTGGATGATCCACTTACTATTAAAATTGGGGACATACCTAAATTCACAGCACAGCCGGGACAACTCAAAAGTAGGATGGCCGTACAAATTATTGAGACATTGATTGGAGGGGATGAAGATGATGAGTGATAATATACTTTCACAAGAGGAAATCGAAGCGCTATTACGAGGTGAACCTTTGCAAAGCGAAGAGATCTTACCCCCATCTACTGAAAAATTGAATACAGATGACTATTTGGACGAAATGGAAAAAGATGCACTGGGTGAAATTGGGAACATATCTTTTGGTAGTGCAGCTACTGCTTTGTCTGCACTTCTGGGACAAAAAGTGGAAATCACAACGCCGAGAATTTCAATTGTGGATAAGGATAAGTTGGAAAATGATTTCACACATCCCTATGTTGCTTGCAAAGTTAACTATACTGAAGGATTAAGTGGGATGAACCTCCTTGTTATTAAGCAAGACGATGCATCAATCATTGCAGATCTAATGCTAGGAGGAGATGGGTCCGACCCAGATCGAAGTCTTGGCGATATCCATTTAAGCGCTGTTCAAGAAGCGATGAATCAAATGATGGGGTCAGCTGCAACGTCAATGTCAACAGTCTTTAATAAACGAGTTGACATTTCCCCGCCATCAATTGATCTGATTGATGTCCAAGAAGATCAGGGAAGAGAAAATATTCCTGAACACGAATTGTTAATTAGTGTATCATTCAATTTGAAGGTTGGAAATTTGATTGACTCGAATATTATGCAATTGCTTCCATTAACTTTTGGTAAGGACCTTGTTGTAACACTTCTTGGCGGAAATGCGGAAGCTGAGGCAGCAGCGGTGGCTGAAATGGCGCCGCCTGTGCAACAATCTCCTAAACAACAAGAAATGGTACATCAAGAGCCGCAACAAAGTTCGGCAAACCATCAGAATCTGCAACAACAGGCTGCACCACAACAGCAAGAGCGAACGCGTCCAGCTCAGCCGCAGGTCCATGTACAGCAAGCACAGTTTGCCAGTTTTGAAAATCCCGCACTAAGTCAAGGTGAATCGAATAATTTGAATTTACTTCTTGATATTTCGTTACACGTAACAGTGGAACTTGGACGTGCGAAACGTTCGATTAAGGAAATACTGGAAATGTCAAGTGGTTCAATCATTGAATTGGACAAGCTTGCAGGCGAACCCGTTGATATTCTTGTCAACAATCGACCAATTGCTTTTGGCGAAGTTGTTGTAATTGACGAAAACTTCGGTGTTCGGATTACAGATATTCTGAGTCAATCAGACAGACTGAAAAATTTAAGATAGAACTTTGGAGGTAATGGAAATGGGAAGACGTATTTTAATAGTGGATGACGCCGCATTCATGCGGATGATGGTGAAAGATATTTTAACGAAAAATGGTTTTGAAGTAGTTGGTGAGGCAGCAGATGGCGCCCAAGCTGTTGAAAAGTACATGGAGTTAAAACCGGATCTTGTCACAATGGATATAACGATGCCTGAAATGGATGGAATTACGGCATTGAAAAAAATTAAAGAAAAAGACCCATCTGCAATGATTATCATGTGTTCAGCAATGGGCCAACAAGCAATGGTTATTGATGCAATCCAAGCGGGTGCAAAAGACTTCATCGTCAAACCGTTCCAAGCAGACCGCGTTGTTGAAGCAATCGAAAAAGCATTAGGATAATTATCTAATGAAGGTATCGGTTATTTACACATGGCTATCCGTTCTTCTAGTATTTGTTTTTATAGCAAGCTACACACCAACACCTGTCTTGGCTAGCGCGGATCCAAATCGCACGGTGTCCGATTGTCTGGATTCTGGAAAAGGCTGCGGTGAAAAGAAAGTAACTGAAAAAGAAAGTGATATGCCGGCTTCCGATCATTCAAATGATGAGGTAGCTGTCGGTTTGACGGCATGGGATTACATAAAAACATTTTTCGCTTTACTGTTTGTCATTGGATTATTATTTGCACTTCTGAAATTTATAAATCGCAAAAATCGGATGTATGATAAAAACCGGCTTATGAAAAATATGGGTGGTGTTTCGCTTGGTCAGCATAAGTCCATGCAACTCGTCGTTGTGGGTGAAAGTTATTTCTTGATAGGAGTAGGGGATGATATTCGTCTCTTGAAAGAAATTACAGATCCGGCAGAGATTGAAAGACTTACTGACTTTTATGATGAAGATGATAAACAGCTACCAGGTGGAATGTTAGATCTGGTTCTTTCTAAAATCGCCGGCTCAAACAAGAAAAAGCAAGTAGAGCCGATAAAAAAGACGACTGACTTTGGAAGTCTATTCAATTCGAAACTCAATGAGATGAAAGAGGAGAGGAAGAAACAGATTGGTCGTTTGACGGAAAAGGAGCAGACTAAAGATGAATGATTTTATGCAGTTTTTTTCGGATAGCGAAGCATCCAATGTTTCGACATCCATTAAAATGATGCTTCTTTTGACTGTTTTATCGTTAGCGCCAGCCATCCTCATTCTAATGACTTTATTTGCTCGCATTGTCATTGTCCTATCCTTCGTTAGGACGGCACTTGCTACACAACAAATGCCTCCAAACCAAGTTATTGTCGGTCTTGCTCTTTTTTTAACATTTTTTATAATGGCACCGACATTTCAACAAGTGAATGAGACGGCGCTTACCCCTTTGTTTGCTGATGAAATCACGTTGGATGAAGCGTATGACAAAGCTAGTATCCCGTTTAAAGAGTTTATGAGTAAATATACGCGACAAAAGGATTTGGAGTTATTTCTCAAATACAACAAGGCAGATACGCCGGAAAAGCTTGAAGATATTCCGCTCACAATGCTTGTTCCGGCTTTTGCATTGAGTGAGATAAAAACTGCATTTCAAATGGGTTTCATGATATTCATTCCATTTCTTGTTATTGATATGATTGTAGCAAGTGTACTAATGTCAATGGGGATGATGATGTTACCGCCGGTAATGATATCATTGCCATTCAAAATATTATTATTTGTTCTTGTGGATGGCTGGTATTTGATTATCAAGTCATTGCTGCAAAGTTTTTAGGAGGGGTTTAATTGACAGGTGAAATGGTGGTTGCCATAGCAGAACGTGCAGTTTGGGTCATCCTTTTGACGTCGGGACCCCTCCTTATTATTGCGCTTGTAACGGGGCTTGCCGTCAGTATATTTCAAGCCACGACACAGATTCAAGAACAAACACTCGCATTCGTCCCGAAAATTGTTGCTGTATTTGTAGGCATTATTTTTTTTGGACCATGGATGTTGTCAAAAGTAACAAATTTTGCAGCTGATATTTTCGAAAATCTTACACGGTATGTCGGGTGATTGAATGGAAGAATTGATACCTTCTCTAGCGGCTTACTTACTTATATTGACCCGCGTTACTGCATTTTTTGTAACACTTCCGTTATTTTCCTATAAGGCAATTCCGACTACACAACGTATTATTTTTGGGGCATTGATTGCATGGATGATGGTGTACACAATTGAAGTTCCGGAACTTACAATTGATGGAGCCTATATTTTACTAGTTATGAAAGAGGCAATGGTAGGATTGGCAATTGGGATTATCGCCTATATTATCATGGCTGCTATACAGATTGCTGGTGGATTCATCGATTTCCAAATGGGGTTTGCGATTGCAAACGTCATTGACCCGCAAACCGGTGCACAATCACCACTTATGGGTCAGTTTTTTAATTCTCTAGCTATTTTGTTGTTGCTTGCGCTTAACGGTCATCATATGTTGCTTGATGGCGTCTTTTACAGCTATCAGTTTATGCCGCTTGATCAGTTATGGCCAGCATTCGGCGATGAACGGGTTGTCGAGTTAGTTATCAAAACATTTGCGAAGGCATTCGGCATTGCATTCCAAATGTCGATTCCGATTGTTGCTACGTTATTCCTTGTTGACTTGGCACTTGGTATTACTGCAAGGGCCGTTCCGCAGCTGAATATTTTCGTAGTCGGATTCCCCATCAAAATAGGTGTTAGTTTCATTGTGCTATTTATCGTGATGGGCGTGATGGTTGCTGTCATGCAAGAATTATTTGAGTTTATGATTATCAGTATGCGGAATCTGATGATGCTTCTAGGAGGTGGCTAACTTGATGTTGAAACTTGATTTGCAGTTCTTTGCAGGGGAGAAGACTGAAAAGGCCACACCGAAAAAGCGGGAAGATTCCCGGAAAAAAGGACAAGTCTTAAAAAGCCAGGATGTCACCAGTGCAATTGTTCTGTTAGCTGTGTTCCTCTTCCTGTTCTTTGCGTCGGGATTTATGAGGGACCGATTTTTCGTTTTCTTTACGCAAGCGTTTACGCAATACATACCTATAGTTACACTTGATGCAGATTCTACAATGCTTATTTATACTGATGTATTGGTTCAGATGGCATTTCTTCTTTTACCCGTTATGCTTGTCGCTATGGTTGCCGGAATTGCTGGGAATCTAATGCAGTTCGGCCTATTGTTCACAGCTGAACCGTTGAAATTCGATTTGAAGAAAATTGACCCTATAAAAGGGGTAAAACGAATTTTTTCAATGCGAGCTATTGTTGAATTAATGAAGTCGATGTTAAAGATTTCATTTATCGGCTCAGTTACTACTTTAATACTCATTACAAATATTGATAAAGTACTTGGACTAGCTTTTAAAAGCCCATGGGACACGCTGACCACAATTGGTCAATTAGCCGCGATGATGGGTATTACCGCATCTTTCGTGTTGTTGTTCATTTCACTACTTGATTTTATTTACCAGAAATTTGACTATGAAAAGAATCTCAAGATGTCCAAACAGGATATTAAGGATGAACATAAAAACAGTGAAGGGGATCCGATTATTAAATCACGTATTAAACAGCGTCAACGGGAAATGGCCATGCGTCGAATGATGCAGGAAGTTCCTAACGCGGATGTCGTCATTACAAATCCGACGCATTATGCAATTGCATTAAAATACGATGATGGAGATATGGATGCACCTGTAGTCGTCGCAAAAGGCGTCGATTTCGTAGCACAGAAAATTAAACTAATCGCAAAAGAACATGAAGTTGTAATGGTTGAAAATAGACCACTAGCTAGATCTTTATATGATCAGGTGGAAATTGGCGGTCGAATACCGGATGAATTTTTCAAGGCCATTGCCGAAATACTTGCGTACGTATACCGGATACAACGCAAAATTTGATTTTAAGAAAGTAGGGATGACATGCAGTTCAGAGATATAGGCGTACTCGCATCAGTCATCTTGATTGTTGCGATGCTTGTCATCCCACTACCCACTTGGTTACTAAGTTTTCTGATCATCATCAATATCACACTTGCATTGATGGTTTTGCTAACGTCCATGAATATGCAGGAGGCGTTGCAGTTTTCAATATTTCCATCATTATTGCTCTTACTTACTTTATTTCGCTTAGGTCTTAACGTTTCGACAACACGGGCGATTTTAAGTAATGGAGATGCAGGTGGCGTTGTTGAAACGTTCGGTACATTTGTAACTGGCGGGAACGCCGTGGTCGGACTTGTCGTCTTCGTTATCCTTATTATTATTCAGTTCATCGTCATCACGAAAGGGGCTGAACGAGTTTCTGAAGTTGCAGCTCGTTTCACGCTCGATGCGATGCCAGGGAAACAGATGAGTATCGATGCTGACTTGAATGCAGGTATGATTTCTGAAATAGACGCACGAACTCGTCGAGAAAAAGTAAGCAATGAAGCCGACTTCTACGGCGCGATGGATGGGGCTACAAAATTCGTTAAAGGGGATGCAATAGCGGGTATCATTATCGTAATCATCAATTTACTTGTAGGGATGATTATCGGTGTTGTACAAATGGGGCTCCCGTTTGCAGAAGCAGCCATGCTCTTCAGCCAGCTTACGGTCGGTGACGGAATCGTTTCCCAAATACCTGCCCTGCTTATTTCAACTGCGACAGGTATTGTCGTCACACGTGCAGCATCTGAAGGTAACTTAGGTACAGACATTACGAAGCAGCTACTTGGTCAACCTAAATTGTTATATGTAGCAGCTGTTACAATCTTTTTACTCGGCCTCGCTACGCCTATCAATGATATCTTGACGATCCCAATCGCCGCGGCTCTCGCTATTGGTGCGTTCATGATGTCACGGAAAGATGTAGAAGATCCAAAAGAACTGCTGGAAATGGAAGAGGAAGTTGAGACGGATGGATTGAAAAGTCCCGAGAATGTCGTCAACCTTTTAAATGTCGACCCCATTGAATTTGAGTTTGGTTACGGGCTTATTCCCCTTGTTGATGTACAACAAGGAGGCGATCTCCTTGATCGTGTGGTTATGATTAGGAGACAACTAGCCATTGAATTGGGACTTGTTATCCCAGTCGTTCGTATTCGGGATAACATCCAACTCCAACCGAATGAGTACCGTATCAAAATAAAGGGAAGTGAAATGGCAAGAGGAGAACTTCTTCTTGACCATTATCTTGCGATGAGTCCAGGCGGGGAAGATTCAATAGAAGGAATCGACATAATTGAACCTTCTTTTGGCCTACCAGCGAAATGGATTACAGAAGATGTGAAAGAGGATGCAGAGATCCTTGGTTTCACGGTTGTAGATCCGCCAAGCGTCGTTTCAACGCATTTAACTGAAGTAATTCGTGCAAATGCAGCGGAATTGATTGGCAGACAAGAAACGAAGCAATTGATCGATCATATCAGGGAAACATACCCAATCCTTGTTGACGAACTAACACCGACACCATTATCGGTTGGAGAGATTCAAAAAGTACTTGCCAAACTGTTATCTGAACATGTTTCGGTCAGAAATTTACCAATTATCTTTGAAACATTGGCTGACTACTCTAAATACACATCAGACGTGGATGTCTTAACAGAATACGTAAGGCAAGCACTCGCGAGACAAATTACGAACCAATATGCGACTAGCGGACAATCGCTTAAAGTACTCACTGTATCAGGAAAAGTCGAAAAACTGTTAGCGGATAATATCCAGCAGACTGAACAAGGCAATTTCCTATCAATCAATCCAAGCCAATCACAGGAAATACTGGAGTCGATTGCAAGAGAGATAGAGCGAGTGGCGCTACTGGATCAGTCACCCGTTATTCTTTGTTCTCCAGCAACACGGATGTATTTAAGACAAATAACGGAACGATACTTTCCACAGATTCCAGTATTGTCATACAATGAACTCGAAGCTTCTATTGAAGTACAGAGTGTCGGGGTGGTGGATATTTAATGAAAATGAAACGCTATACTGCGGACACCATGGTCAATGCCATGAAGAAAGTCCGCTTGGATTTCGGTGAAGAAGCTATAATTTTAAGTTCAAACGTTGTGAAAACGAAAGGCTTTATGGGTCTTTTTAAAAAGAAATCAGTGGAAGTCGTCGCAGGATTTGATGAACCGACTGTTCAATCCCAAAAAGTTGTTGATACATTGACACCTACCCGTGAAGAAAACGGAAATGGGGCGTCAACGGAATTAAAAAAAGAAATGTCCGAAATGAAAAAGATGTTGTCAGATATGCGTCGTACAACAAATGCAGCACATTTTCCGGAGGATATGCAGCCTTTACTTAGCTATTTGAAAAAACAAAATCTATCAGAAATCCATATCGCGGAGCTTGGGGATACGATTTATAATCGGATGAAAATGGAGAAAAAAGACTTCACTTTTACTGAGCAACTGGATATTGTAAAGAAATCACTAGAACATGAAATAGGCGATTTACCGTTCGGCGGAATATCCTTCACAAAGAAATACATTAATGTTCTCGGCCCTACCGGTGTCGGGAAAACAACAACAATAGCGAAAATCGCAGCTAGAGCTCTTCTCGAAAAGAAACGGAAAGTCGGATTCATCACTACCGACACGTATCGGATTGCAGCTATCGAGCAACTCCGTACATACGCGAACTTACTTCAAGCGCCTGTGGAAATTGCTTATAATCAGGAAGACTTTGATAAGGCGATAAAAAAACTGGATGACAGAGATCTTATTTTCATCGATACTGCTGGTCGCAATTACAAAGAAACAAAGTTCGTAGATGACTTAACAAAACTAATAGATTTCTCACTTGATATGGAATCATTCCTCGTTCTATCCATGACTTCAAAGGAAGAAGATATGAAAATAATTATCGAACAGTTCCATGTTTTTCCAATTGAGAAATTCATCTTCACGAAAATGGACGAAACGAGTTCATTTGGCCCCATGTTTAATCTAATGAAAGACTATTCCATTGGCACTGCATATTACACAGATGGACAAGAGGTGCCTGAAGACATAACGGAAGCAACTTCAAGTGCAGTCATTGATTTGTTGTTAAAAGGTGTATATGATGCGTGATCAGGCAGAAGCACTCAGACTCAAGATGCTAAAGTCGAGGGGAACCCTTGCAAAATCGGTTGCAATTGTTAGTGGTAAAGGCGGTGTTGGGAAATCCAATTTTTCGACGAACTTTGCGCATGCACTTACGTTACAAGGTAAAAAAGTACTCATTATTGATATGGACATCGGAATGGGTAATATTCATATTCTGCTCGGTGTATCTTCCAAATATAGTTTAAAAGACTATTTGGCTGGTAGTAAGAATCTGAGTGATGTTGTTAATGAAACACCTGAGGGGGTATCTTTTATATCCGGTGGTTCCGGTCTAGATTCGGTAATGGAGTGGTCCGAAGATATGTTCAGTAAACTAATCCAGGCTTTTGAACACCTTCAAAAGGAATATGACATTCTCCTTTTTGATATGGGTGCAGGAGCTACACAACGTGCAATTGAACTAATTGTATCTGTGGATGAAATTATCGTTATTTCAACGTCCGAGCCAACATCGATTACGGATGCTTATTCAATGATGAAATTCATTTATCTTCAAGATTCTGATAAAATGTTTCATCTTGTTAGTAACCGGGTTATGAAAGAGGACGATGGAAACGAATCAGTTACAAGACTCCAATATGCAATGCGGAAATTTTTGTTGAAAGAGACGACTATCCTTGGATTCCTTCCGGAGGACCCGGTCGTGCATAAGGCTGTTGTCGCGCAGAAGCCATTTGTTCTTTTATATCCAAATGCTCCTATTTCAAAGAGGATGATGGCAATTGCTTATTCATTTTCAGGAATTAGTACGGATGACGAAAAAAAGGGAGAGGGCTTCCTTGGTAAATTGAGAACTATGTTTACGAAAGGGCGTGTATAAGTTGAAGACGGGCAAAGTGAAAAGAGCTCTCGTTGTGGATGATTCAGCCTTCATGCGAAAACTTATTTCAGATTTCCTGATGAGCCACCCTAATATTGAAGTAATTGGAACAGCTCGAAATGGTAAAGTTGCTATTGAGAAAGTAGCGGAATTGAAACCGGATGTCATAACGATGGATATAGAAATGCCGATTATGAATGGTTTAGAGGCATTGCAAGAAATCATGGAAAAGCATCCAACACCGGTCGTCATGCTTTCAAGTACAACAAGGATCGGTGCAGAAAACACCATGCTTGCGATGGAATACGGCGCAGTCGATTTCGTTGCAAAACCAGGTGGCGCAATTTCACTTAATCTTTATGAAGTAAAGGATGAAATTGTAAAGAAGGTTGCCGTAGCTGCCGGTGTACGTGTTTCCAATCTAACTCGTCAAATTTCTAGTAGAAGACAAATTACGTCGACCCTTGCTAATCCGCCGGTGAAACAAGAAGTGGTAATACCTATAGTTCACAAATCATCCCCAAGGATTGATTGCTTAAAAGATAAAATTACCAAAACAGAAAAGACTTTTGTTATAATAGGTACATCGACAGGTGGTCCAAGAGCACTACAAGAAGTGCTTACCCAATTGCCTGCAACGATAAAAGCGCCGATTCTAATCGTACAACATATGCCGCCTGGATTCACAAAGTCGCTCGCAAATCGGTTGAATGGTCTTAGTGATATTGCCGTAAAGGAAGCGGAAGAAGGTGAACCGATTGTAAATGGAGTGGCTTACATTGCTCCGGGTGGAAAGCATCTAACAATGAGAAAGACAGGCATGACCTATGCAGTACATTTGGATGAAACCGAAAGCCCTCGTATGGGGCATCGACCTTCCGTAGATGTATTACTCGAATCGGCTTCCCGAATTGCAGACTTGAATTTTTTGACGATTATCATGACAGGGATGGGCTATGATGGGAAGAAAGGCACTGAACTGTTGAAAAAGAATGGTCGAACAGTAACAATTGCTGAATCAGCAACAACGGCAGTCGTATACGGGATGCCCAAATCAATTGTAGAGGCCGGCCTTGCGGATGAGGTCGTAGATGTACAACATATAGCAGAGGTAATTATGGATCTCATAAAGTCTTAAAGGGGGCGTCATGATGGATACAAATCAGTATATGGACATGTTCATTGAAGAAAGTAAAGAACATCTTCAAGCATGCAACGAACACTTGTTGGAACTAGAAAAAAATCCAGATGATTTAGGTATTGTAAATGAGGTATTCAGATCTGCCCACACATTAAAAGGGATGTCTGCGACAATGGGCTTTGATGACATCGCTTCATTGACACATATGATGGAAAATGTACTTGATGCAATTCGCAATGCTAAAATCCGTGTTACTTCGGAAATACTTGATGTAGTATTTAGAGCGGTCGATTATCTAGAAGAAATGGTTGTAGATATCGAATCCGGAGGAACGGGTAAAAAGGATGTAAGCGAGCTAGTCAAGTCACTGAATGCAATTGAAGCGGGTCGTTCAGCGATTTTAACAGCGGTCTCTGAAACAGCTTCAACCGTTGTTGATGAAGTTATTAAAAATAATCAAACGACTTTACACTATGATGATTTTGAAACGACGGTTATCTCACAATCTTTTGAGCAAGGTTACTATGCTTATGAAATTACCATACAATTACGGGAAGATTGCCTGTTAAAAGCCGCCCGAGTCTTCATGGTTTTTGAGATTCTTGAAAAGACGGGGGAAATCATTAAATCGCAACCTCATGTTGAACAACTGGAGAATGAAAATTTCGATGAACAATTTTCAATCGCACTTCTTACAAAAGAAGACAGGGATACCCTTCAAGCAAAAATAATGAAAGTATCCGAAATCGAATCTGTAACAATAAATCCGATTTCGGATCATGGCTTTATCGACAACAAACAAACTACAAATGACGTGGCAGTTAATACTCCGACGACAGCCGGCAAAAAAGAAATAGAACCTGATATAGAAAAACGCTCTGGTATATCCCACCCTTCTACTAAAACAATTCGTGTAAATATTGAACGTCTTGACGTTTTGATGAATCTATTTGAAGAATTGATAATTGATAGGGGTCGTCTACAGTCGATTTCAAGTGAACTACATAATCCTGCACTAACTGAAACCGTAGAAAGCATCACGCGTGTATCCGGTGATTTACAAGGAATTATCCTCAACATGCGCATGATTCCTGTTGAAACTGTATTCAACCGTTTCCCGAAAATGGTTAGACAGCTTGCACGGGATTTGGATAAGAAAGTGGATCTCGACATTGTTGGTGCAAAGACAGAACTGGACCGCACAGTCATCGATGAAATCGGTGATCCTCTTGTCCACTTGATCCGCAATGCGCTTGACCATGGTATTGAAAGCCCCGCGGAACGGTTAGCAGCAGGGAAGCCTGAAGAAGGAACAATCACATTGCGAGCTTATCATTCAGGAAATCATGTATTTATTGAACTTGAAGATGATGGAGCGGGCGTGAATCGAAAAAAAGTAATCGCTAAAGCGATATCAAATGGCATTTTAACGCCGGAAACAGCTGAAACATTAACAAATCGCCAAGTTGCAGAACTTATACTTGCGACAGGATTTTCAACAGCTGAAAAAATTTCCGATGTATCGGGTAGAGGTGTTGGACTTGATGTTGTGAAAAGTACCATCGAGTCACTTGGTGGTTTTATTACAATCAAATCCAAAGAGGGACAAGGGTCGTTGTTCCAAGTACAGCTTCCCTTAACATTGTCAATCATTTCCGTAATGCTTGTGGAACTTAAAGATGAAGTATACGCAATCCCGCTTTCATCGATAATCGAAACGGCAATTATCAAGACTTCAGATATTATGAATGCACATAATCAGAAAGTTATAGATTTACGTGGCAGTATTGTACCGCTCGTTAATTTAAAAGCAATCTTTGAGATGGAAACGCAAGGTGAACCCACGGACGATCTGCAATCCGTAGTAATTGTTCGTAAAGGCGATAAGCTTGCGGGACTTGTTGTAGATTCATTCATTGGACAACAAGAAATCGTATTGAAATCGTTAGGGGATTACTTGAACAATGTGTTTGCGATTTCTGGTGCGACCATTTTAGGTGACGGACAAGTTGCTCTCATCGTGGACTGCAATTCTTTAATTAAATAGAAGGGGATGAAAACCATGACGGAAATAGCACAGCAAACAGATAAGAAAGTGATCGTTTTCCAATTAATGGACAAAGAATATGCGATTGGTGTAGATGTTGTTCAGTCGATTGAGAAATTACTTTCGGTTACACGCGTTCCGAAAATGCCCTCTTATATTAAAGGAGTTATTAATTTGAAGGGTGTCGTTACACCTATCGTTGATTTGCGTGAACGTTTTGGTATGGTGGTTGATGACTATACGGATAGTACGCGAATTTTAATTATCTCCCTTGTGGAGTATGATGTCGGTCTAATCGTCGATGCTGCCAACGATGTACTCGATATACCGGTCGAATCCATAGAGGCGCAACCAGAAGTTGTTGGTTCCGTTAAATCGGACTTCATATCAGGCGTTGCAAAAGTGGAAAGACGCCTGCTTCTATTGCTGAATCTCCATAAAGTTCTTGAGCCTGTGAACCGAGTGAGAACAGATGAGTTTTAAAATTCCAATTTCTGATATGCACTTGGATGTTCTTAAAGAAATCGGTAATATCGGAGCAGCGCATGCAGCAACTTCTATGTCACAACTATTGAATCGTAAAATTGATATGTATGTTCCAAAAGTTGAACTCGTCTCTTTTGAAGGAATGTTTGATTTAGCGGGCGGAGCGGAAAAAATTGTTGCCGGTATTTTCCTTCGAATTGAAGGTGACTTGTCAGGCAGCATGTTTTTTGTCCTGCCGCTTGAATCTGCGAATCATTTTATCCGGAAATTGATTAGTGATGATACTTTCGATTTTAACAGTTCGTCCTTGTCCGACATGGGCGTTTCTGCAATGCAGGAACTAGGTAATATTCTTTCTGGTTCTTATTTATCTGCATTGTCCGACTTCACGGGTTTAAAAATATATCCAACAGTTCCTTCACTAAGCGTGGATATGGTAGGTGCAATTGTTAGCTTTGGTTTAATAGAAGTATCCCAATATAGTGACGAAGTTATCGTAATTGACACTAAAATCCGTGAAGACGGGGAGGAAGGTAGCTCCAGTATAGACGGTCATTTCTTCCTGTTGCCGGACCCATCATCATACATAAGTATCTTCCGTTCGCTGGGTGTCTTATAAGATGGATTCGACAAGTCAAATTGTACGGGTAGGAATTGCGGATATGGATATTGTTAAACAACCGGATACGATACGGACGTCGGGTCTCGGTTCTTGTGTTGGCGTCATATTGTATGACGAAACTAAAAAAGTTGCGGGCCTATTACATGTTATGCTACCGGATTCGAGTCTTGGTAAATCGGATAAAGTGGCAGTTGCAAAGTTTGCGGACACAGGTGTTTACGCGCTTATGGAATTACTCAAGGCTGAAGGCGTCAGACCGATGTCATTGAAGGCCAAAATAGCTGGTGGTTCACAAATGTTTCAGTTCGGTTCAAGTGATACAATCCGTATCGGACCGCGGAACGTGGAAGCTGTAAAACAGGAATTGAAACGACTCTCTATTCCGCTTATTGCTGAAGACACAGGTGGTGCAAGTGGTCGAACGATTGAGTTTGACCCATTGACGGCTATTTTGCATGTCAGAACTGTAAACTTAGGCACAAAAGAGATATGAAAAGCCAAAGTACATACGTTGAATTAATATATAGAACTGAAATCCAAAAAATATAAGGCGACTGATCAATTCAGTCGCCTTTATTCGCGCTTATTTGCTATACTTGGACTATATATGAACGAAGGAATCATCATGGAAAGTGAGGGATTCGATGTCAAAATCCGAGATGGTGGAGGATACTGTTTATTGGAATCGATGGATCGAAGACCGGGATCCTGAAGCAGGGGATATGTTAGTCCTACGCTACACACCACTTGTCACCTATCATGTACAACGAATCAGTTCAGGATTGCCACGTAGTGTTTCTCGAGATGATATCATGAGTCTTGGCCTGCAAGGTCTCTTTGATGCATTAACGAAATTCGACCCGGGTCGAGCACTTAAATTTGATACATATGCATCATTCAGGATTCGTGGAACGATTATTGACGGTTTACGGAAAGAAGACTGGCTGCCACGTTCATCACGAGAAAAATCCAAAAAACTTGATGAGGAAATAGCTAGGCTTGAACAAAAGCTTCAACGGCATGCGGCGCCGGAAGAAATCGCTGATCATATTGGGATGGATGTTGAGGAAGTCTATCAAACTGTTCATGAGCATTACTTTTCACATGTTTTATCGATTGATGAAAAGATACATGATGATGACGATGAAAGTCAAAGCTCATTCGTTATTAAAGATGAAGAGACCAGGACGCCTGAACAAAAAACAATGATGGGTGAATTGGTTGGAGAATTGACAACAAAAATCAAAGAACTGAATAAAAATGAACAACTTGTACTCTCGCTCTTTTATACAGAAGAGATGACATTAACGGAAATTGGTGTAATCCTCTGCCTCTCCACGTCCCGAATTTCCCAAATCCATTCAAAAGCTCTATTTAAACTTCGAAAATTATTATTACCTGAAATAATTGATGGAGGGTTATTATGAGCCTGAAATTGATTGAACTTCAAATTGCTAACCCAAAAACAGTCGAGGCAGGAAGAATTTCTGAACACAAACAGCAGCAAATCCAATTAAACCAGGACGCTGCAAATCTATTAACCGAAAAACAAGCATTAAAAAATGGTGAAACCGTTTTAGAAATGGAAAAGTATGCAGAAGCGGATGCAAATGGTAAAGGAAATCAAAACGAACAGAATAAAAAAGCAGACAACCAACATATAGAAGAGGAAAAGAAAACGGTGCATCCATATAAGGGTGCGTTCGTAGACTTTACAGGGGAACCGAAATGATCTGGACCTTATTAATCATACTATTTTTACTGCAAATTATCGGTTTTTACTTTATGGCAATTCTGTATACCAAAATAACCAAGTTTGACGACTTGGAGAAAAAGCAGCGAAAGCTGATGACGGAAATGGACGATTCAATTGGTGCGTACTTAGCGGAAATAAAAGATGAGAATGAAAGATTAATTGAACGTCTTTCTTCTCCGCTGAATGAAGCATCTACAAACGATGACACGCTACCTGACACCGGAATTGTTAAACTGCCGGTCTCGGAGCCGGCAGTAGAAATCCGCATGAACAAACCGACAACCCCAATGAGAAAAGCGCTGAAATCATATAAAACAGCAGCAATTCCGAAAGTACCGGAAGATGATCATTCCAAAGCGATCCAACTACACGATGAGGGACTAACTACTGAAGAAATCGCGAAAAAACTAGACAAAGGTCTTACAGAAGTCGAGTTAATACTTAAGTTTAGATGAAATTTGTTGCAAAAAGAAATGTAGCATGGTATATTAAAAAACGGTATTACTACACACGTGCTTGGACGAAGGAGAAGGTGCCGAAAGGTCGCTCCATCGGATGAAATGCACGGAGGAATCAAACCAAACAGGAGGAATTGTAAATGTCAGTAATCTCAATGAAACAACTGCTTGAAGCAGGTGTACACTTCGGACACCAAACGCGCCGTTGGAACCCGAAAATGAAGAAATTCATCTTCGTAGAACGTAACGGTATCTACATCATCGATCTTCAAAAAACAGTGAAGAAACTTGAAGAAGCTTATGCATTCATGCGCCAAGTTGGTGCTGACGGTGGGAAAGTCCTATTCGTTGGTACAAAAAAACAAGCACAGGATGCTATTAAAGAAGAAGCTGAACGCGCTGGAATGTATTACATCAACCAACGCTGGCTCGGCGGAACACTTACAAACTTCGGCACAATCCAAAAAAGTGTTTCCCGTATGAAACAAATCGAACGTATGGAAGAAGACGGTACATTCGAAGTACTTCCTAAAAAAGAAGTAGGGAAACTAAATAAAGAACACGAACGTCTTGAAAAATTCTTAGGCGGAATTCGTGATATGAAGGCTCTACCAGACGTTATGTTCGTTGTTGACCCACGCAAAGAACGTATCGCTGTAGCAGAAGCAATCAAATTGCATATTCCACTAGTTGGAATTGTTGATACAAACTGTGATCCGGATGAAATTGATTTTATCATTCCAGCGAATGACGATGCAATCCGCGCAGTACGTCTTTTGACAAGTAAAATGGCTGATGCTTTGATGGAATCTCGACAAGGCGAAGACGAAGAGATGACTGAAGAAGAAACAGTAGCTGCAGAGTAATTACAGTAAATCAAGAGACGATAAGCGGCCCACACCCTTATCGTCTTTTTTAGAGAAAAAGACCTTTAACATGTAACACATATAGAGGAGGAATTTTAAATGACAATTACAGCACAAATGGTAAAAGAATTACGTGAAAAAACTGGTGCAGGAATGATGGACTGCAAAAAAGCATTAACAGAAGTAAATGGAGACATGGAAGCTGCAATTGACTTCCTACGCGAAAAAGGACTTTCAAGTGCTGCAAAAAAAGCTGACCGTATCGCAGCTGAAGGAACAACTTTCATCCATATCGAAGGAAACGAAGCAATCCTACTTGAAGTGAATGCTGAAACAGATTTCGTTGCAAAAAACGAAGGTTTCCAAACACTAGTAAGAGAACTAGCTGATTTCCTTCTTACGAATAAACCCGCATCAGTCGAAGAAGCACTGGCAATGAAAATGGAAAACGGCTTGACTGTTGCTGATCATATTTCAAATGCAATCGCAAAAATCGGTGAAAAATTGACGCTTCGTCGTTTTGAAATCCGTACAAAAACAGATGAAGATGCATTCGGTCCATATCTTCATATGGGCGGACGTATTGGCGTTCTTGCAATTGTTGAAGGAACAACAGATGCTGACGCAGCGAGAGATGTTGCTATGCACGTTGCAGCTTTGAATCCGAAATACGTTTCACGTGATCAAGTTTCTACTGAAGAAGTTGAACATGAACGCAAAATCCTTACAGAACAAGCGCTTAACGAAGGTAAACCTGAAAACATCGTAGCAAAAATGGTTGAAGGTCGTATCGGTAAGTTCTTCGAAGAGGTATGTGTTCTTGATCAGGCATTCGTTAAAAACTCCGATCAAAAAGTAGGCGACTTCGTGAAATCAACTGGTGGTACATTAAAAGAATTTACACGTTATGCAGTTGGTGAAGGAATCGAAAAACGTGAAGAAAACTTTGCGGACGAAGTAATGAACCAAGTTAAAGGTAATTGATATCCATAATGAATGAGTAGGGAACACATGCGTGTGTTCCCTCTTTTTAGAGAAAACTATTTAGATGGAGGGTACAAATGAGCAACCCAAAATACAAACGAATCGTCTTGAAGTTAAGCGGTGAAGCATTGGCCGGTGAAAAAGGATTCGGACTATCACCTGAGATTATTAAGAACGTAGCTGAACAAGTAAAAGAAGTCGTCCAATTAGATGTCGAAGTAGCCGTTGTCGTTGGCGGAGGCAATATTTGGCGTGGTAAAGTCGGTAGTGAAATGGGAATGGACCGAGCGACAGCAGATTATATGGGTATGCTTGCAACAGTCATGAATTCTCTTGCACTGCAGGATTCACTTGAAAAACTTGGAATTGAAACACGTGTGTCATCCTCAATTGAAATGAGACAAGTTGCAGAACCTTACATACGTCGCAAAGCTATACGTCATCTTGAGAAGAAAAGGGTCGTTATTTTCGCAGCGGGAACGGGGAATCCCTACTTCTCCACTGATACAACAGCAGCGCTTCGTGCAGCAGAAATAGAAGCAGACGTCATCTTGATGGCAAAAAATAACGTGGACGGCGTCTATTCATCAGATCCGATGAAAGATAAGGATGCTATCAAATACACGGAGCTTTCCTTTATTGATGTCATTAGCCAGGGACTTGAAGTTATGGATTCAACAGCTTCAACGCTTTGTATGGACAATGATATCCCTCTCGTAGTATTCTCGATTATGGAAAATGGTAATATTAAAAGGGCCGTACTCGGTGAGCCAATCGGGACGGTTGTCAGGAGGAATTTATAATGCCGAAAACAGTATTGGACCAAGCGAAAGACAAAATGGAAAAAACAATCAATGCCTATACAAGAGAGCTTGCGTCTATCCGCGCGGGACGTGCGAATGCTTCTTTACTAGACAGAATTTCCGTTGAGTACTACGGTGCACCGACTCCACTTAGTCAGATGGCAGGAATATCAGTTCCTGAGGCACGTCTTATCGTTATACAGCCTTACGATAAAACGACACTATCAGACATTGAAAAGGCAATCATGAAATCCGATATCGGAATAACGCCATCGAATGATGGAAATGTCATTCGTCTTGCAATTCCTATCTTGACGGAAGATCGACGTAGAGACCTCGTTAAACAAGTGAAAAAAGAAGCTGAAGAAGCAAAAATTGGGATTCGTAATGTTCGTCGTGATGCGAATGATGATTTTAAGAAGCTCGAAAAAACGGGAGATATCACCGAAGATGATTTACGTAGATATGTCGATGAAATCCAAAAGCTAACTGATTCAAGAATTGTAAACGTCGATGAAATTGCAAAAGATAAAGAAAATGAAATTATGGAAATCTGATAGAAGAACTTTCTATATTCCGGGGCGTCCTTATCTCAGGACGTCCTTTTTTTTTATAATGAAATCTGACGGATTTTTTGGTACGATAGATATATACTTGCTCTGAAAAGTAGCCGAGTGGAGGAAATCGAATGCTTGAAAAACTCATGCGAAAGAAAAATACGGTAGCAGATTCTGTTGTGTCAGACCGATTAGAAAGTTTGAAAAGTAGGAATATCCCTGCGCATGTGGCAATTATCATGGACGGTAATGGTAGATGGGCAAAACAGCGCAATTTGCCGAGAATTGCAGGCCACCATGAAGGGATGAAAACTGTCCGTAAAATAACACGTATCGCAAGTAATCTCGGTGTAAAGGTACTGACGTTATACGCCTTCTCTACAGAAAACTGGAAACGGCCGAAACTGGAAATTGACTTTCTTATGAAACTCCCAGGCGAGTTCCTAAGTACTTATCTTCCCGAACTGATCGAACAAAACGTGAAAGTTGAAATGATTGGAAACTTCGATATGTTGCCAGATCATACAAAACGTGCAATTCGTAAAGCGATGGATGAAACTGAAAGTAATACTGGTATGACATTAAATTTTGCTATGAATTATGGAAGTAGATTAGAATTGGTTGAAACGACTAAGAAAATTGCAGCACTTGTAGCGGATGGATCGTTAAAGATTGAGGAAATTGATGAATCACTTTTCGCAACCCATTTGATGACTGCTCATTTACCGGAGCCGGATCTTTTGATACGGACGAGCGGAGAAGTGAGATTATCCAACTTCATGCTTTGGCAACTCGCATATGCCGAGTTCTCATTCTTAGATGTATTATGGCCGGACTTCGATGAAAAATGCTTGTTAGATGCGATTGAAGAATTTCAATTACGCAAAAGAAGATTCGGGAGTGTGGAAGGAGAAGGGGACGCGTGAAGCAGAGAATCATAACGGCTGTCGTTGCTGCCGCTTTATTTATACCACTCGTTATTGTTGGAGGGATTCCCTTCATTGTTGCCATTTATGCAATTGCAACGGTTGGTCTTTATGAACTCTTACGGATGAGGGATATGGACTTTTTCTCAGTCGAAGGAATTATTACATGGTTAGCACTTGTTGTGTTACTAATGCCTGTAAAATTGGGACACTTTGTTTTCGAAACTATTGGTTATACGAAAATGGAAATGGTATTTATCATTGTACTCATTTTATTAATCTATACAGTAATCGTTAAAAACAGGTTCACCTTTGACCATGCAGCATTTTCTATTCTTGGTGTGATGTACGTAGGAATCGGTTTTTATTATTTAATTGAGACAAGAATGCATGGTACCTATGGGATTGAATATGTTGTATATGCACTACTAGTTGTCTGGACAACGGATTCCGGTGCCTATTTTACGGGTAGAAAAATTGGGAAACGCAAACTTTGGCCTGAAATTTCACCGAATAAGACAATCGAGGGATTTGCAGGTGGCATCCTATCAGCCATCGTTTTTGCCAGCGTATTTCAATACTTTATCCCCATTGCTTCGTCTTTTCCGATTCTTATCTTCGTAACAGTCATAGCGTCAATCGTCGGCCAACTTGGCGACCTTGTCGAATCGGCACTAAAAAGGAATTACGATGTCAAGGATTCAGGTAAACTTCTACCGGGTCATGGTGGAATTCTGGATCGGTTTGATAGTCTTATTTTCGTGTTGCCACTTCTTCATTTTCTGCATTTTATTTCATAATAAAGAGGGGATTCGTTTAAAAAGCTAAAGTTAAATGGAGCACACGGCCAAACAATGTCGAATCCGTTTTCCAATCACTTTTTTTCCTATCCCCGAAAGGAAGTCCATATGAGAAAGAAAATAAGTTTACTTGGAGCAACTGGTTCCATCGGTAGACAAACAATCGATATTATTCATTCAAACCCGGAAAAGTTTGAGCTCGAATCTTTTTCCGCTGGTATGAATATCAATAAGGTGAGGGAAATTGCTTCTGTTCATCAGCCACGTGTTGTGTCAGTGATGAGACGAGAAGATGCGCAGTCGCTTAAAACAGAATTTCCTTCTATTCAATTTGTTCATGGTGATGAAGGTCTTCTTGAAGTTGCAGCTCACACGAATTCGGATGTACTCGTAAATGCGGTAATTGGCAGTGTTGGTCTGACACCTACAATGGAAGCGATTCGTGTTGGGAAAACGATTGCAATCGCCAACAAAGAGACACTTGTTGCAGCGGGAGATATTGTTATGGCGGAAGCGAGAAAGCATAACGTACCCATTTTACCGGTTGACAGCGAACACTCTGCACTCTTCCAGGCACTGAATGGTGAGAATGTAAAACGTGTTAACAGGCTGATTTTGACCGCTTCAGGGGGAAGTTTCAGAGAGCTGACCCGTGAAGACCTCACACGTGTAACAGTAGAACAAGCCCTTGCCCATCCAAACTGGTCAATGGGTAACAAATTGACAATCGATTCAGCGACGATGATGAATAAAGGACTTGAAGTGATTGAAGCGCATCACCTCTTCGATATGCCTTATGACAAGATTGATGTTTTGCTTCATAAAGAGAGCATCATCCACTCAATGGTTGAATTCGAAGATACAAGTGTCATGGCTCAACTTGGATCACCTGACATGCGTGTACCGATTCAATATGCATTGACGTATCCAGATCGAATTCAGATGCAAAATGCAAAACCACTACGATTAGAAGAAATCGGTCAGTTGCATTTCGAGAAAATGGATTTTGTGCGTTTCAAAGCACTAGCACTAGCATATTCTGCTGGAAAAGAAGGCGGTACGATGCCTACTGCGATGAATGCGGCTAACGAAATAGCTGTTGGACTCTTTTTAAAAGGGACTATTCCTTTCATTCGCATAGAAGAGATGATTGAGCGAATTATGGATGCCCATCAAACGATTGCCCATCCTGATCTTCAAACGATATTGGAAACGGATTCACTGACTCGGAAAATGGTGTATGCTATGGTAGAATTAATTATTTAGAAAAGGCCGAAGTGGCCAGTGAAGGCGGTTTTTCATGGAGAACGTACTAGCGTTTGTCATTATTTTCGGTTCTCTCGTTTTTTTTCATGAACTAGGACATTTCTTGTTGGCGAAAAGAGCCGGGATTATGGTTCGTGAATTTGCAATTGGTTTCGGACCGAAAATTATCGGAATTACTAAGGGAGAAACAATTTATACAATTCGTCTACTGCCACTTGGTGGTTATGTGCGAATGGCGGGAGAAGATTTTGATACAGTCGAAATTCAACCCGGTCATCGTGTAGGTCTTGTCATCGGGAAAACAGGTAAAGTGGAAAAAATTTATTTGAACCGTAATGTTTCTAATCCGGATGTGCTGTTTTTGGAGACGGAAGAGGCGGATTTGGAAAAAGAGTTATTTATCGAAGGGTACGATGACGAGGGGCAACATGTTAGATATGATGTATCCCGGAAAACAGTTGTCGTAGAAAAGGGGCAAGAAACATTAATTGCTCCGTATGACAGACAGTTTGAATCCAAACCGCTTGGCAGCAGGGCAATGACTATTTTTGCAGGCCCTTTCTTTAACTTCATCCTTGCATTTTTCATTTTCCTTGCAATTGGTCTCCTTCAGGGGGTACCCACAAACGAACCAATCATTTCATCAGTGGATAGTGGAACGCCCGCTCAAGTAGCGGGTATGAAAAAAGGGGATTATATTAAAGAAGTAAATGGAAAGCCTGTAACGACGTGGACGGAGTTTTCTGAAGTTATTCAGGATAGCCCTGGCATTCCTCTTCAGTTTAAAGTGGACCGTAACGGTGAATCCGTATCCATGGTCATTAAACCAGCAACAATTAAACAAGACGGAAGAGAATTTGGTCAAATCGGTGTCCGTTATTCAAGTCCAGTTGAAAAAGGTCCGTTGAAGGCCGTTGTATATGGTGCCGAACAAACTATATTCTGGTTCAAGAAAATATTCGAATTGCTCGGCATGCTTGTCACAGGTAAATTCACGATAGATGCACTTTCAGGGCCAGTCGGTATTTATAAAGCAACCGAAGAAGTTGCACAATATGGCATCTATAATCTCATGAACTGGGCTGCGATTTTAAGTATTAACCTTGGTATCATGAATTTATTGCCATTGCCTGCACTTGATGGTGGACGGTTATTATTCTTCCTATTCGAAGGCGTCCGTGGAAAACCAATTGATAAGCAAAAAGAAGGTATGGTCCATTTTGTAGGTATCATGCTTCTGATGGTCTTAATGCTCGTAGTCACCTGGAATGACATCCAACGATTTTTCTTTTAACTTCATTCAGCCGGGGTTAAACACCCGGCTGAATGAAGTTAAAGCCTCCGGCGGATAAAGGAAAAGCGGAAGTGCCTGTCCAGGTGCGACAGGCATAAGACGGCCAGGAATGCAGCGTACTGTGCTGCAAGCCTGGATGGCTTATGACCCGAGCACCTAGGCACTGAAGCTAGCCAACGAAAAGCGGAAGTGCTAGATTAACAAACTCTACTTGAGGTGGGAACACATATGAAACAAACCAAGACATTTATACCAACAATGCGTGAAGTTCCATCTGATGCGGATATAAAATCCCATCAGTTACTTTTACGCGCTGGCTATATCCGACAAAATACAAGCGGCATTTATTCTTTCCTGCCCCTAGGGAAAAAAGTACTCCAAAAAATTGAAACAGTTATCCGTGAAGAAATGGAAGCGATTGACGCAGTCGAAGTTTTCATGCCTGCACTTCAACAAGCTGAGCTATGGCAAGAAACGGGTAGATGGTATTCATATGGCCCGGAATTATTCCGGATGAAGGATCGTCATAACAGAGAATTCGCACTTGGTGCAACTCACGAAGAAGTCATCACTTCACTTGTACGTGATGAAGTGAAATCATATAAGAAGCTTCCTTTAACAATGTTCCAGATTCAAACAAAGTTCAGAGATGAACAGCGTCCACGTTTTGGTCTACTGCGAGGACGCGAATTCATTATGAAAGATGCGTATTCATTCCACGCTTCAGAAGAAAGTCTGGATGTGACCTATCAAGACATGATGCAAGCGTACACGAACATCTTCACACGTCTTGGACTTAATTTCCGTGCAGTCATTGCCGATGGAGGTTCAATCGGTGGTACAGGCACGCATGAATTCATGGCGTTATCCGACATTGGTGAAGACACAATCGCTTATAGTGACAACTCATCATATGCAGCTAATCTTGAAATGGCTGAAGTAAATATGGACTATGATAAATCGGATGAACGTTTGAAGGAAATGGAAAAGGTATCCACGCCAGAAGTGCGGGCGATTTCTGACCTAGTTACATTCCTCGGGGTTGAGGCAAACCGTTGTATTAAAACACTTGTCTTTAAAGCGGATGATGCATTTGTTGTAGTCCTCGGTCGTGGGGACCATGACATTAACGATATCAAGTTGAAAAATGTTCTTGGTGCAGAAGTAGTCGAACTTGCAGATGAAGTCGAAGTGAAAAAACTACTTTCATGTGAGGTCGGTTCACTAGGTCCTATTAAACTGCCCCTCGAATTGAAAGTTATTGCTGATAAAGCCATTGCTTCAATTGTGAACGGTGTATGCGGGGCAAATGAGGAAGGATTCCATTTGATGAATGTCAATCCTGAACGCGATTTCGCAGTCGATCGCTATGAAGATTTGCGATTCACGCTAGAAGGAGATACATCACCTGATGGCAATGGAACAATCAAATTTGCAAAAGGGATTGAAGTAGGTCATATATTTAAATTGGGCACTACATACAGCGCTAAAATGGATGCAACATACCTCGATGAAAACGGAAGAGCAAAACCTTTCATCATGGGCTGTTACGGAATTGGCGTTTCTCGGATTTTGGCTGCGGTTGCAGAACAATTCAATGACGAGTCTGGCTTGAAATGGCCGAAAAAACTCGCTCCATACCAAGTACATCTAGTTGCAGTTAACGTAAAAGACGAAATTCAGAAAGAATTGGCAGACGAATTACACAAGCTCTTGAAATCTTATCGTTATGAGGTACTTTATGATGATCGTCCTGAACGTGCAGGTGTTAAATTCGCCGATTCAGACCTCATCGGTTTGCCTATGCGAATAACGGTTGGAAAGAAAGCGACTGAAGGTATCGTCGAAGTGAAATTTAGACAAACTGGTGAAACAGTTGATTGGCAAAGAGAAGAAATTACTGAAAAGTTACAAGCGTTTTTCGGAGCGGAATAAAGCGAAACTTCAATCAGTGGTGGGCCTTCCTCCACTGATTGTTCAAGGAACTTAGGCTAAGAACGACACGTCCTGTGGCAATGCCTAAGTAACCAACATCCTGTTGGCCCGAGCCATTCGGGCTTTTACGGGCAGTTGATCCCCCAACTATTTCTGATTTTCTTCAAGATTTGTAGTGGGGGTCTTACTGCCCGTTAATGCGGGATAAAGAGAATGTAGGGAAGACCGTAACTCGGTACTTCCCTTCTTTTTCGCCGCTTTTAGGAAAGGAGAATTTTATGGACGCTACAAATAAACTCCATCTGTTATTGCAACAAATCGGCATGACAGATGATCAATTCGTCATCCATTTTGAACAAGCTGAACTGGATCGAGTAAATATTCATCGCAAATCTCGAATTTGGCAATTTAACTTAACGGTAAAAGAACCGCTACCGGTAGCTGTATATACTGTTTTTTCCCAGCGTTTACATGAAGCTTTTAAAGCAATTGCAACCGTACGATTACAAATTACAAGCACAGCGGAAGAAGTGGATGGTCAGTTGATGATTGATTACTGGTCTTTTGTTATGCAAGAGATGAGTGAGATGTCACCGCCGATCAGACAGCGGCTCATGGGCCAAACCCCTGTCATGACAGGCGGTAGAATGACATTATTATGTACGAATGACATAGAACTGCAAACGATGAAAGCCAAATATGGTGAACTGATTGCAGACGTTTATACGACTTTCGGTTTTGCTAGGCCTTCTGTTGAATTTAAAAAGACAGAAGAAGATAACAGTGCAGAAGAAGATAGAGTCGCATTTCTTACGCAACGAAAAGCGGAAGAAGATCAATTAGGCAAAAAAGCACTTGAGGATATGAAACAACGAGAGACAAACAAGAAAGAAAACGGCAACATTTCTGGCCCTTTCCGACTTGGTACTCCCATCAAGCAGGATGAATCAATTTTGGAAATTCATCATATTCAGGACGAGGAACGTCGCGTGACAATAGAAGGTTATGTATTTGATACAGATATAAGAGAACTTCGAAGTGGCCGGTCATTACTTACAATCAAAGTAACGGACTACACAGATTCAATCCTTGTGAAAATGTTCTCACGTGATAATGAAGATGCTGAAATGATGAAGACATTGAAAAAGGGCGCTTGGATTCGTGCACGCGGAGGGATTCAGAACGATACTTTCGTTCGAGACCTTATTATGATGGCGCAAGATATTATGGAAATCACGCCTATAATCCGGAAGGACACTGCACCTGAAGATCGGAAGCGAGTCGAATTGCACGCACATACGGCAATGAGCCAGATGGACGGCGTCGTCTCTGCAGCGTCTTTAGTAGAACAAGCGGCGAAATGGGGACACCCTGCCTTCGCGATTACAGATCACGCTAACGTCCAGTCATTTCCGGAAGCTTTTGCCGCTGGAAAAAAGCACGGTATTAAAGTACTTTTCGGGTTGGAGGCAAATCTAGTCGATGACGGTGTACCGATTGTATACGATGAAGACCACCGGAAACTGGATGAGTCTACATATGTTGTCTTTGACGTAGAAACAACAGGTCTTTCAGCCGTCTATGACACAATCATCGAATTAGCCGCAGTAAGGTTAAAAGACGGTGAGATAGTCGAAAGGTTTGAACGATTCGCCAATCCCCATCATCCACTTTCATCAACAACCACCCAGTTAACCGGAATAACAGATGATATGGTGAAAGATGCACCGGACGTTTCACAAGTAGTGGAAGACTTCCGCGAATTTATCGGGGATTCCATCCTAATCGCCCACAATGCCAAGTTCGATATGGGCTTCCTTTATGAGTCGAGTAAAAAAGCGGGTCTACCAGCCGTTGCTTATCCAACAATTGATACACTTGAGTTGGCACGTTTTCTGTATCCCGAAATGGGAAATCACAGACTTAATACGTTAACGAAGAAATTCGGTATTGAATTGACTCAACATCACCGGGCTATTTACGATACTGAGGCAACAGCCTATTTATTTTTACGGCTGATGAAAGAAGCGGAAGGTAAAGAGATCATTTACTTGGATGACTTCAATCGTCATATTGGTGAAGGGGATGCTTACAAGCGGTCGCGTCCTCTGCATTGCACGTTGCTTGTAACGAGTGATGAAGGGTTGAAAAACTTATTCAAGCTTGTTTCCTATTCGCATATGAACTACTTTTACCGAGTTCCACGTATTCCTCGTTCGCTGCTTGTTAAACACCGTAAAGGGATTCTCGTCGGTTCAGGTTGTGATAAGGGGGAAGTATTCAACGGATTGATGCAAAAATCGATGGAAGAAGTCGAAGAAATCGCGAAGTTTTACGATTACCTTGAATTACACCCAAAACCAGTCTATTCACATCTTGTTGAGCTTGAATTGATTCGGGATGAATGGAATATGGAAGACATCATGCGAAAAATGATTAAGCTCGGGAAAAAAATGAATTTGCCTGTTTGTGCAACTGGAAATGTTCATTATATCGATGAGACGGATTCGAAATTCCGTGAAGTACTTGTTCGTTCACAAGGAGGAGCCAATCCAATGAACAGGCATTCACTACCTGATGTCCATTTCAGGACGACGGACGAAATGCTTAAAGAGTTTTCATTCCTAGGTGAACAGGTTGCAGAAGAAATCGTAATCGATAATCCTCGGGCCATTATGGACCGTATTGACGACGTGAAAGTGATTAAAGATGATCTTTATACACCAACAATCGAGGGCGCCGATATGGAAGTGCGTGAATTGACATACTCTATGGCCCATGCCATTTACGGGAACGAACTACCAGAACTGATAGAGGCCCGAATCGAAAAAGAATTGAAGTCGATTATCGGCCATGGCTTTGCAGTTATATACCTCATTTCACATAAACTTGTGAAAAGGTCCCTCGATGACGGCTATTTAGTGGGTTCGCGGGGGTCGGTAGGGTCGTCGTTAGTCGCGACAATGATGGAAATCACCGAAGTGAATCCGTTGCCACCGCATTATATTTGCCCATCTTGTAAGACGGCTGAATTCTTCACAGACGGCTCAGTCGGTTCAGGCTACGATTTACCCGACAAGGAATGTCCTTCTTGCGGCACAAACTTCAAAAAGGATGGCCAGGATATACCATTCGAAACTTTTCTTGGTTTTAAAGGCGATAAAGTGCCAGATATCGATTTGAATTTCAGTGGTGAATACCAGGCGCATGCACATAATTATACGAAAGACCTGTTCGGGGAGGACTTTGTCTATCGAGCTGGTACAATCGGTACAGTGGCGGAAAAGACCGCTTACGGTTATGTACGCGGGTATATGAATGATAATGGATTGAACCTTCGTGGTGCGGAAATTGATCGGCTCGTACAGGGCTGTTCAGGTGTTAAACGCAATACCGGGCAGCATCCAGGCGGAATTATTGTAGTTCCCGACAATATGGATATTTTTGATTTTACACCGGTTCAATTTCCCGCAGACGATCTGAATTCCAGTTGGAAAACTACTCATTTTGACTTCCATTCCATTGATAACAATTTATTGAAACTTGATATTCTTGGGCATGATGATCCAACGATGATTAAAATGTTGCAAGACCTTTCGGGAATTGATCCTATAACGATTCCGCCCGACGATGAGGGTGTTATGCAACTCTTCAGCGGAACGAGCTCACTTGGCGTGACGGAAGAACAAATCGGCTGTAAAACAGGGACGCTTGGTGTCCCTGAATTCGGAACACGTTTTGTTCGACAGATGCTAGAAGAAACAAAACCATCTACGTTTTCAGAGCTGATTCAGATTTCTGGATTGTCCCATGGAACAGATGTATGGCTAGGGAATGCCCAGGAATTGATTCAGAATAAAACCTGTGAACTGTCTGACGTAATTGGTTGTCGTGACGATATAATGGTGTATCTAATCTACCAAGGTCTAGACCCTTCAATAGCGTTCAAAATTATGGAATCCGTCCGAAAAGGGAAAGGGCTCACGTCCGAATTCGAAACAGAAATGAAAACACAAGGTGTGCCGAATTGGTACATCGAATCATGTAAAAAGATAAAATATATGTTCCCGAAAGCGCACGCGGCAGCGTACGTTCTGATGGCGCTTCGGATTGCGTATTTCAAAGTACATCATCCAATTTTGTATTATGCAACGTATTTTTCCGTGCGGGCAACGGATTACGATCTAGTCTCAATGACAAATGGATCAGCTTCCATCCGTGCACAAATAAAAGAAATCAATGCAAAAGGATTGGATGCACTGCCAAAAGAGAAAAGCTTGCTGACAGTGTTAGAAATTGCACTTGAAATGTGTGAACGCGGGTTTTCATTTGCGAAACCGGATCTTTACAAATCGGATGCTTCCGTATTTCTTATCGAAGGCAATACGCTAATTCCGCCGTTTAACGCCATCCCGTCTCTTGGGACAAACGTTGCAAAGTCAGTGGTTGAAGCAAGAAAAGATGGTGAGTTCCTTTCAAAAGAGGATTTCCAGCAACGAGGACGTGTTTCAAAGACCGTTGTCGAGTACATGGATACACTAGGATGCCTGGAAGGAATGCCTGACGCAAACCAGTTGTCCCTCTTTTAGTTGATTATTTGCAACTACTTTTTGGTTATGGTATGCTAGGAACAACTTTTGTAATAGTCTTGCGCAAAAAGAGTGGGTTCTCCCGCTCTTTTCTGTTGTTCTGTACTTTACTGAGATTTCGGGAGGGTTAAGATGAGTAAAATTACGGATGAAGTCGAAAACCTCGTCAGTCCGATTGTAAATGACTTGGAACTGGAGCTTGTTGATATCGAATTTGTAAAAGAAGGAAAAGACTGGTTTTTAAGAGTTTATATTGATAACTCTGAAGGGCTGATTGATATTGATCAATGTGCTCAAGTGAGTGAACGATTAAGTGAAGAACTTGACCGCACCGACCCAATTTCACAAAACTATTTTTTAGAAGTGTCGTCACCTGGTGCTGAGCGTCCGCTGAAAAAAGAAGAAGACTTTCAGAAAGCCATCGGGCAATTTGTATTTATTAAAACGTATGAACCTATTGATGGCATGAAGGAATTCGAAGGCTACTTACTCGCATCCAATGCAGACACCGCAGAAGTTGAAATACGTATTAAGACGAGAAAAGTAGTTGTATTGATTGACAAGGAAAAAATTGCGTTGGCCCGTTTGGCAATCGATTTTTCCGCATAATTGAATATAGGAGTGATTTAAATGAGTAGTGAGCTACTCGATGCACTAGTTGCACTTGAAAAGCAAAAAGGCATTTCAAGAGACGTAATAGTGGACGCGATTGAAGCAGCACTTGTAACAGCTTATAAACGGAACTTTAACCAGGCGCAAAATGTGCGAGTCGACCTGAATTTGGACAAAGGGACGATGAAAGTCTATTCCCGAAAAGACGTCGTGGAAGAAACAGAAGATACACGGCTACAAATTTCGCTTGAAGATGCACAGAAAATCAACCCTGCATACGAGTTGGAAGATATAGTCGAGGAAGAAGTGACGCCTCGGGACTTCGGCCGTATTGCAGCACAAACTGCAAAACAGGTCGTAACACAGCGTGTACGTGAAGCTGAACGTGGTTTGATTTACGAAGAATATGTGGACCGGGAAGATGATATTGTTAACGGCATTATCGAACGGCTCGATGCGCGGAATTTATACGTCGGTCTTGGAAAAGTGGAAGCGGTCTTGCCAATTGGTGAACAGATACCAACAGAATCGTTTAAACCCCACGATCGCATAAAAGTGTATATTACAAAAGTCGAAAAAACGTCTCGTGGACCACAAGTTTTTGTTTCAAGAACACATCCCGGACTACTTCGTAGATTGTTTGAACTAGAAGTGCCGGAAATATTTGATGGAACTGTTGAAATTAAGTCAATTGCAAGAGAAGCGGGAGATCGCTCGAAAATTTCGGTTCATTCCAATAACGAGGAAGTTGATCCAGTCGGTTCATGTGTAGGTGGAAGAGGAGCACGTGTCCAATCTATCTCAAACGAGTTGAGTGGTGAAAAAATCGATATTGTTGAATGGGATGAAGACCCAGTCATTTTCGTTGCGAATGCGCTCAGCCCTTCAAAAGTGCTTGATGTACAAGTGAAGGAAGAGGAAAGATCCACGACAGTTGTCGTACCGGATTACCAGTTATCTCTTGCAATTGGGAAACGTGGACAAAATGCAAGACTTGCAGCGAAATTAACAGGTTGGAAAATTGACATTAAGAGTGAAACAGATGCCCGTGAATTGGGTATTTATCCGCCTGAACATCAAGATCAGGAAGCTATTGAAAACAGCAGTGAAGATCCTTATTTCGATGAAGAGCTATCTACAGAAAAAGAAATTATTGAACCGATTGACTTGTACATGGACGCAGAAGACTGATTAGGAAGGATGAACGCACATGGCTAACACGAAAAAAATACCTTTACGTAAATGCGCGGCAACCGGCGGGATGTTCCCGAAAAAAGAAATGATCCGGATTGTTCGTCCGAAAGAAGGGGACGTCTCAGTCGATCTCACAGGCAAGAAATCAGGCCGGGGGACATATGTGTCGAAATCCGAAGAAGCAGTCGAAACCGCTCGTCGTAACAGGTCGATCGAAGGTCAGCTTGGAACGGCCATACCTGATCAGGTATATGACGATCTTCTTCATGCAATCCGCCGGGAGGCTTTGAAATGACAGATTCAAAACGTATTTTTCAAATGCTTGGTATGGCTGCGCGTGCAAGATTGCTTATAACGGGTGAAGAGTTGGTCGTTCGGGAAATTCGTTCTGGTAACGCGCATCTAGTGATCATATCCGAGGATGCGTCTAAAAATACGATGAAAAAACTGACTGATAAAAGTAATTCTTACAACGTTGAGAAGCATGTCTTTGGGAGTCGAGAAGATCTTGGGCATGCAATCGGAAAAGAGTCGCGGGTTGTACTCGCGGTAACGGATGCCGGTTTTGCCGGTAAATTGTCCGGGCTACTCAACGAATACAATCGGGGGTGGGCTAATGACGAAAATACGGGTACACGAATACGCCAAACAAGTGAATCGGACAAGTAGAGAAGTCATTGAAGAGCTTGGGAAAATAAATGTTACTGTGACAAATCATATGTCGACATTAGACAAAGAAGCAGTTTCAAGCTTAGATAAGAAATTCACAAAAAACAAAACTGTGCAACAGGCACCGAAAGCGGACGTGAAAACTATGGATAAAAAAGAAGCATCGAAAACCGCACGTCCGGCAGGTAATACTGCTGGCCAGAAATCGAACCAGTCAAGACCAAATTCGAAAAATACAACAACAACAACGGGCGGCTCAAGCCGTCCCGCAAATAGTGGTCAAAACCGCCCTGCAAACGGCGGCCAAAACCGTCCCGCAAATAGTGGTCAAAACCGCCCTGCAAACGGCAGCCAAAACCGTCCCGCAAATAGTGGTCAAAACCGACCTGCAAACAGCAGCCAAAGCCGTCCCGCAACAACAGGCGGTCAAAGCCGTCCTGCAACGGGCAGCCAAAACCGTCCCGTAACAGGCGGTCAAAACCGACCTGCAAGTGGCGGTCGTCCTGCTTCCGGCGGTCCGAATCGCTCAGGCGGTCGTGGTGGACGTCCACCGGCACGGGGCATAAACCAAGGTAGAAGAAGATACCGTCCAGCTCCACAACCGAAAGTGGAACAACCACTTCCGGAGAAAATCACTTTTTACGAATCACTTTCTGTTGGCGAACTTGCACAGAAACTAGGACGCGAACCGTCTGAGATTATTAAAAAGCTATTCATGCTTGGTGTCATGGCGACAATCAATCAGGAATTGGACAAAGATGCAATTGAGCTGATTTGTACAGATTACGGAGTTGAAGTAGAAGAAGAAATCCGTATTGATGTGACTGATCTTGAAATTTACTTTGAAGAACCAGAAGAAGCGGTAGCGGAAGAAGGACAAACAGAACGCCCGCCTGTAGTTACAATCATGGGTCACGTCGATCATGGTAAAACGACTCTTCTAGACTCCATTCGAAATACAAAAGTTACACAAGGCGAAGCGGGTGGTATCACTCAGCATATCGGTGCCTATCAAATAAATGACAATGGTAAAAAAATTACGTTCTTGGATACACCAGGTCACGCAGCTTTCACAACGATGCGTGCACGTGGCGCAAAAGTGACGGATATTACTATACTTGTTGTTGCAGCTGACGATGGCGTCATGCCACAAACTGTCGAAGCCATTAATCACGCTAAAGCAGCAGAAGTTCCAATTATCGTTGCAGTGAACAAAATGGATAAACCATCCGCTAATCCGGATCGAGTTATGCAGGAATTGACAGAGCATGGTCTCGTATCTGAAGCATGGGGTGGCGACACTATTTTCGTGCCGATTTCCGCTCTTACAGGAGATGGAATTGAGCAGCTAATAGAAATGGTACTACTTGTTGCTGAAGTTGGAGAATTGAAAGCAAATCCGGACATTCGTGCACGAGGAACGGTAATTGAAGCGAAATTGGACCGTGGTCGTGGCTCAGTTGCAACGCTACTCGTTCAAGACGGAACGCTTCATATTGGGGATCCGATAGTTGTCGGAAACACGTATGGTAAAGTTCGTGCAATGGTAAGCGATATTGGACGCCGCGTTAAAGAAGCGGGCCCTTCTACACCTGTTGAAATCACTGGTTTAAGTGATGTGCCACAAGCTGGTGATCGCTTCGTAGTCTTCGAAGATGAGAAAACTGCACGTCAAATTGGTGAATCGAGAGCGGGAGAAGCACTTCAGGAACACCGTGTTGAAAAAACACGTGTGACACTTGATAACTTATTTGATCAGATGAAACAAGGCGAAATGAAAGAATTGAACCTAATCGTCAAAGCAGACGTACAAGGAACGGTTGAAGCAATGGCAGCCTCACTGATGAAAATCGAAGTAGAGGGCGTCAACGTGAAAATCATCCATACAGGTGCCGGTGCGATTAATGAGTCGGATATCTCACTTGCAGCTGCATCAAATGCAATTGTTATTGGATTTAACGTTCGTCCTGACGTCAATGCAAAACGTGCTGCAGATCAAGAAGGCGTTGATATTAGATTACATCGCGTCATCTATAAAGTAATCGAAGAAATCGAATTCGCGATGAAGGGAATGCTTGATCCTGAGTTCGAGGAAAAAGTCATTGGCCAAGTTGAAGTACGAGAAACGTTTAAAGTGTCTAAAGTTGGTACGATTGCGGGAAGCTATGTAACAGACGGTAAAATTACCCGTGATTCCAGCGTACGTATCCTGCGCGACAATATCGTTGTCTTCGAAGGTGAACTGGATACGTTGAAACGCTTCAAAGACGATGCAAAAGAAGTTGCAAAAGGCTATGAATGTGGTATCACGATTAAAAACTTTGACGATATTAAAGAAGGCGACATCATTGAAGCTTACGTGATGGAAGAAATTAAACGCGTATGATCGTCTATGCGGAATGCTCGTTCTTCATTCCGGAAGCGGCTTCTTTAAAACAGAAGCGGTCTGTTCTAAAACGGATGACGGACAGGGTGAAGAATTCCTATAATGTCTCTATTGCAGAAATTGACCATCAGAATCTATGGCAACGGACGACTATTGCGCTCGTTGCTACCGCTTCATCGAAAGATGCGGCTGAGCGTGAAGTGCGGCGAGCAATTCGCCTTCTAGAGTCAAATCCGGAATGGGAAATGGCCAACCTAATGCTCGACTATTATTGAAACAGAATCGGGGTGACCATCCATGACAATGCGTGCTAACCGTGTTGCAGAACAGATGAAGAAGGAACTGGGCGATATCATCAGAAACAAGGTGAAAGATCCGAGAATAGGGTTTGTCACTGTGACTGATGTTGAAGTGACCGGTGACCTTCAACAGGCAACAATTTACATCTCTGTTCTTGGTAAAGACTCGGAAAAGGAAGATTCACTAAAGGGCTTGATGAAAGCAAAAGGTTTTATCCGAACTGAAATTGGTCAACGGATTAAACTCCGGAAGACACCGGAAATCGAATTTACCTTTGATGAATCGGTTGCATACGGTACTCGTATCGAATCGCTCCTTAAACAAGTAAAAGACGAAGAGTAAAATGCATGAAAAACGGAGGAAGTCGGTGTCCAGAAGGACTTTCCGGCTTCCTCCCTTTACATAGATCGGTTTTCTATCGCCTTGAAAAGGGGTTATTACATGAATGGCATACTTCCGTTATGGAAAGAAAAAGGGATGACCTCACACGACTGTGTATTCAAATTGAGGAAGATTCTTGGAACAAAAAAAGTGGGACATACTGGTACACTTGACCCGAATGTTGAAGGTGTGTTGCCCATCTGTATCGGACAAGCAACGAAAGTGGCGGAATATGTAACAGATTCTGGAAAAGAATATGTTGCAGTTGTTTCGATTGGAAAATCGACTGAAACAGAAGATGCTGATGGTGAAGTGGTTGCTTCAGATTTAAGTGAAAAGAAGTTTTCCCGCGCTCAACTTGAACAAGTATTGCAGCAACTTACGGGGGATATTAAGCAAATACCCCCTATGTATTCGGCTGTTAAAGTAAATGGACGTAAACTGTATGAGTATGCGAGAAAAGGAATTGAAGTCGAACGTCCGAGTCGAACAGTCAGTATCCATGAACTTGAATTGTTAGATTCAGCAGAGCTGTATGAAGGGGAAGAAATTACGTTTCGCATCCGAATTGCATGTGGTAAAGGTACGTATATCCGGACACTCGCTGTACAAATCGGGGAGTTGCTCGGGTATCCAGCCCATATGGCGGCACTCATTCGAACAGCTTCAGGAACATACAAGCAGCCCGACTGTCGAACACTTGACGAAGTAAGGGAACTACAAGAAGAGGGACGAATCTCGACAATTATGCGTCCAATGGAAGATGCGCTGACTAATTTCATATCAGTAGAAATTGAAGATGATATGTATGATAAAGTGCTGAACGGACAAGTATTACCGGAACATCCACTACTAGAAGACGGACAACCGATTGTTTTCGTAAAAGAAGATAAAGCGATTGCCATATACAGGAGGCACCCTACCAAGCCTGGTCTTATGAAGCCTGAAAAGATGTTTCCACGCAACAGATAAGGAGGCGAATCAATGAACATATACAAATTGCACTATCCAGGAAATGTGACAATAGATAGTAACGACGATTATTCACTTGCGGTCGGTTTCTTTGATGGGTTACATAAAGGACATCAAAGTGTTATTTATGAAGCGAAACGAAAAGCAAAAGAACTTGGACTAAAGTCAGCTGTCATGACGTTTGACCCTCATCCATCCCATCTCTTTGGTGGCGGTGAACATAAAGTGGGCTATATCACACAACAACCTGAAAAGGTCAGATTGTTACGCGCTATGGGAATCGATGCACTTTTCGTTGTTACATTCGATTGGTCGTTGGCATCACTTTCACCACAACAATTCATCGATATTTTTATTAAAGGACTAAATGTCAAACATGTAACCGCTGGATTCGATTTCTCATTCGGATCAAAAGGCGCGGGAACAATGGTGGAAATGGCTGCACTGTCTGAAGATATGTACGGAACGACAATTGTTGAGAAAGTGACTGATGGCGGCGAAAAAGTATCCAGCACACGTATCCGTCAACTCCTCTCAGAAGGCAATGTAGAAGAAACGGCAACTCTTTTAGGCAGGTCGTTCCGCACAGTGGGGAATGTTGTCCACGGCGAAAAACGAGGCAGACTACTCGGTTTTCCGACAGCGAACGTTGAACCTGACAAAGACACGGTTTTACCAGCCAATGGTGTCTACGCTGTCCGTTTCTCATTTGACGGCAAGACGTTGGATGGTGTATCAAGTGTTGGTGTCAAACCGACATTCCATAATCCGGGGGACATACAAGCTGTGGTGGAAGTTCATGTGCTGGACTTTGACGGAGATTTGTATGATAAAGAAGTGGCGGTAGATTGGATTGCCTATCTTCGTCCGGAGCTTGCATTCAAATCAGCGGAAGCATTAATTGAAGAGATGGAAAACGATAAAAAACGTGCAAAAGAGGTACTGAATGCATAAGGTTGATTGTTGCATTCCGATAAAGTGCATGGTATTATAAAGATGTGCCAAAGTGCACGAACCGTTTCGTGGCAAAGCGAATCACCAACGTTTGCTAGGAAATTGGGGATACTTTGAAAGTGGAGGTGAATAGGATGGCTATATCACAAGAACGTAAAAACGAATTGATCAATGAATTCAAAATTCATGATACTGACACTGGATCAGCTGACGTACAAGTCGCTATCCTTACTGAAGAGATCAATACACTGACTGAGCATTTCCGTCTTCATAAGAAAGATCATCACTCACGTCGTGGTCTTTACAAAATGATCGGAACACGTAAAAGACTTTTGAGATACTTACGTGAAAACGAAGTTCAGCGTTACCGTGATCTTATTACTAAACTCGGCCTACGCCGTTAATAGGATGACTATGAAAAGCGGGCCTTGCCCGCTTTTTTTCTTTGTACACAAGAAAAACCTAGAAAGTGGGCGCTTTTTGTCCTTCTTTTTCGAATAAACGCCGAATTAGTACACATGGTAGTGTCTTTTTTGATACACTACTAGTAATACATACAACGTATGCAGTTTAGGCTGGAATATGGAGAGGGGTTCAATAATGACAGGTAAAAAAGTATATACACTTGATTGGGCAGGAAGACCGTTAACGATTGAAGTTGGTCAACTTGCAAAACAAGCTAACGGAGCAGCACTTGTACGCTATGGCGATACATCAATACTTTCAACAGCAACGGCTTCAAAAAATTCGAGGGGACTAGACTTCTTCCCGCTTACAGTAAATTATGAAGAACGTATGTATGCTGTCGGGAAGATTCCAGGTGGTTTTCTTAAACGTGAAGGAAGACCTTCAGATAAGGCAGTTTTAACGAGCCGTCTGATTGACCGTCCAATTCGTCCGCTATTTGCCGATGGTTTCCGTAATGATGTACAAGTCATCTCAATGGTACTATCGGTCGATCAGGATTGCACATCCGAAATGGCTGCGATGCTTGGTTCTTCACTTGCATTATCCATTTCAGATATTCCGTTTGAAGGACCGATTGCGGGTGTTCAAATTGGACGCATCAACGGCCAATTCGTTGTGAATCCGACACCGGCACAATTGGAACAAAGTGATCTTGACTTAGTTGTCGCAGGGACCAAAGATGCTATCAACATGGTTGAAGCAGGGGCTAAAGAAGTAGCAGAAGATGTCGTTTTGGAAGCAATTATGTTTGGACATACGGAAATCATTAAACTCATTGAATTCCAAGAGATGATTGTTGCTGAAGTCGGCAAAGAAAAAATGGAAATTGAACTCTTCAAACTTGACGAAACACTTATGAACGACATAAAAAATAGTTGTGAAACGAATCTTATCAACGCGATTCAAACACAGGAAAAGCATGCGCGTGAAGATGCGATTAATGCAGTGAAAAAAGAAGTAGTCGACCGCTATAAAGAAAACGAAGCGGACGAAACGACAATGAAACAAGTGAAAGGTATATTGGATCAAATCGTTAAAGAAGAAGTCCGTCGCCTTATTACTGACGAGAAAATCCGTCCCGATGGTCGTGGACTGGAAGAAATTCGCCCACTAGCATCGGAAGTCGGAATCCTTCCACGTACGCACGGTTCAGGGCTATTTACACGTGGTCAGACACAAGCACTCAGTATTTGTACACTAGGTGCACTCGGTGAAGTGCAAATTATCGATGGTCTTGGCCTGGAGGAAACAAAACGCTTCATGCATCATTACAACTTCCCGAACTTCAGTGTTGGGGAAACAGGTCCAATCCGCGGACCGGGACGTCGAGAAATCGGTCACGGTGCACTAGGTGAACGTGCGCTTTCGGCAGTTCTTCCAAATGACACAAACTTCCCTTACACAATCCGCCTTGTAGCGGAAGTATTGGAATCGAATGGTTCATCTTCACAGGCTTCCATTTGTGCTTCGACAATGGCAATGATGGACGCGGGTGTACCGCTAAAAGCGCCAGTTGCGGGTATTGCAATGGGCCTTGTGAAAAAAGGGGAAAACTACTCTGTTCTTTCCGACATACAAGGAATGGAAGACCATCTCGGCGATATGGACTTTAAAGTAGCGGGTACTGAAAACGGTATTACCGCACTTCAAATGGATATTAAAATCGAAGGTCTATCCCGTCAAATTTTAGAAGAAGCATTGGCACAAGCTAAAATTGGCCGTTTAAAAATCTTGAATCACATGATTACTGCAATTGCAGAACCGCGTACGGAGCTTTCTGCATACGCGCCGAAAATTATTGTCATCAAAATCAATCCTGACAAAATCCGCGACGTCATTGGACCAGGCGGAAAAGTTATCAATAAAATCATTGAAGAGACAAGTGTTAAAATCGATACAGAGCAAGACGGTACGATTTATATCTCTTCGCCAAATAACGATATGAACAACAAAGCGAAAGCAATGATTGAAAATATCGTTCGCGAAGCTAAAGTTGGCGAATATTACATGGCAAAAGTGAAGCGTATTGAGAAATTCGGTGCATTCCTTGAACTGTTCCCAGGTAAAGACGGGCTTCTTCATATTTCTGAAATTGCCGAAGAGCGTACGAAAGCAGTAGAAGACGTTCTGAAAATGGGCGAGGAAATGTTCGTCAAAGTAATTGAAATTGATAACCAAGGACGTGTAAACCTTTCACGTAAAACAGTTATTCTTGAAGAAAAAGAAAAAGCTGCTAAAAACGAAACTAAATAATATACGTATCTAATTTCGGGATGGAAAGCCTCTCTTCACTTCATGTGAAATCGGAGGCTTTTTGTTCTTTTTAGTGTATTAGGGGGATTCATTCAATGATAAACAAATACATATGCAATAATGGCGTTCGTATCGTCCATGAAAGGATGCCGCATGTCCGTTCGTTGGCACTGGGTATATGGGTGGAAGCGGGGTCCAGTGACGAGCATCCACAGGAAGCAGGAATCGCTCATTTCATCGAACATATGCTATTCAAAGGAACCGCCGCAAGAAGCGCACGGACCATTGCAGAAGAGTTTGACCGTTTAGGTGGCGACATCAATGCTTTCACTTCAAAAGAGGTGACATGCATCTATACGACAGTATTAGGTCACCATGCACCTCTTGCGCTAAAAATATTGGCGGATATGTTTTTCAATTCCTTATTCGATGACAACGAAATGAGCAAGGAGAAATCAGTTATTCTTGACGAAATAGCATCTGTCGAAGATACACCGGATGACGATGTCGATGAAAGGTTATGGCAGGTCATGTATCCGTCACACCCAATCGGTAAACCAGTATTGGGTAATGAACAGACCATCGAGACATTCGATAAAGAAATGATTGCTGCTTTTATGGAACGCTTATATACCCCTGATCGGCTAGTCATCTCGATTGCAGGTGATTACGATGATTCGCTAATCGGGCTAATCGAAGAACTGTTTGGAACGTTTAAGAGCGAGAATATACAAAGACAGCTTGCCGATAGCAAACATCCCGAGTTTCAAAGTGGTGTTACTATGAAAACCAAAGACATCGAGCAAGCGCATATTTGTATCGGATTCCCAGCGCTAACAGTGAAAGACGCGCGAGTTCACAACCTTATCCTATTGGATAGCATACTTGGGGGCGCTATGTCGTCTAGGTTATTTCAAGAAGTCCGTGAAGAGCGGGGACTTGCCTATTCCATCTATTCGTATTATTCATCATACCGGACCGCTGGTTCATTCATCATTTATGGTGGGTCAGCCCCGGAAAATGCACCGGAACTGATTGATACGATTGATCGGGTAATTGATTCAATTCTTGAATCGGGTATTACAAAGAGTGAGTTACACAATGCTAAAGAGCAATTAAAGGGCGGTTTCCTGCTTGGCCTTGAAAGCTCTGAATCCAGAATGCACCGCAATGGAAAAAATGAGCTAATGCTAAACGAACATAAAACTATTGACGGAGTCGTTGCACTTATCGATGCAGTAGATGCGATGGGGATACATGAACTTGCAAAAGAAATTCTTTCCGGACAACGGGCCATTTCTATCATTGCACCCGAAAAAGCAATCAATCAAATGGATTTTTAACAACAATAAAAGTAAGCTTTCCGGGCTTTCATTCATATGATGGAAGAGATGTAGGAAAGGGGAATTGTAATGCTGCTATCAGAACTTGCGCAAAAAGAGCTTATTCAAGTGGAAGATGGAATTAGATACGGCTATCTTGCTGATACTGACCTTATTTTTAATGGTAAAACGGGTGACATTGTTGGATTTGAAATAAGGAAGAAATTTGGTCGATTTTCATTTCGTAATCGACAAGAAAAGTCAGAAGAGTTTATCCCGTGGAATGAAATTGTGTTAATTGGTGAACACCGTATCTTATTTGGAAAAACAGTAAGTATGGATGAGCTTGATGAATTTGATTGATGAAAAATGGCTCTTCATTGGAGCGGACAAACGGATAGCTGCCTGTAGCAAGATTTTGGAGAAAAGGGGCTATGAGACCTATCATTTAGAGACAAATCAGTACACGGAGGAACTTGGCAATCGTATAGTGGAACTAGCACCCCATCATATTGTGTTTCCAGTACTCCAAATGGATGGCATGATTCCGTGCGAGTTCATAAGGGAAGATGCGCAACTGTATGTGGGAAGGACTACCGACGAATGGCTCGAGCCGTTCAAGCAAGCTGATTTTAAGATTCACACGTATCTTAAAGACGATCCATTCATCTGGGTCAATGCACGATTAACGGCAGAGGCATTTGTCCATGAATACTATTCACGCGAGAAACGAAGCATTGCCGGAAACCAATTCTTGGTCGCAGGTTTTGGTAAAGTGGGAAAAATGACAGCATATGTCCTGTCGCAGCTCGGTTCGGAAGTGACGATACTCGCTCGTTCAAATACACAACTTGGAGAAGCTGATGCTTTAGGCTACGATATATTGGAATTAAGGAACGATTTTGATTTAATGGAAGGGAATCTTGTCAACACGATACCTGCACCCTGGCTTACACTGAAGAAGGATGCACAAATAAACGTTTTTGACCTCGCTTCAGCGCCCGGTTGCCTAACGGAAGGGAATTCATCTGAATACTATACAGTACTCCTCGGATTACCGGGAAAACACTTTCCCATCGATGCTGCAACTGCTCTGGCAGATGTACTCGAGAGGATGTATAGAAGATGAAAGGGGAAATTGAATGCTAAAAGGAAAGCGAATAGGGCTTGGTATTACAGCTTCGCATTGTACGTATGAAGCAATCATCCCGGTCATTGACTCGTTGAAAGATGCAGGTGCGACCGTCGTGCCTGTTATTACTCATTCTGTGTTGACCGCGGCCACTCGGTTTGGAACGGGAGAAGAGTGGATCCAAAGAATAGAAGCGGCGACAGGCGAAAAAGTCATTTCCACAATTGTTAGCGCAGAACCATTTGGACCAACAAATCCTGTCGATTGTATGATAATTGCGCCGATGACTGGTAATTCAATCAGTCGTTTTGCCAATGCTTCGACGGATTCACCAGTGTTAATGGCAGCAAAAGCAACATTGCGTAATGGGAGTCCAGTCCTTCTAGGAATTTCGACAAACGATGCACTTGGTTTGAATGCCGCAAATATTATGAAACTACTCAATATGAAAAATGTTTTTTTCATACCTTTCGGGCAGGACGATCCGTTCAACAAACCGAACTCTCTTATCTCTGATTTCACACTAATGGTACCCGCGGCAGCTGCAGCACTTGAAAAGTCACAACTTCAACCATTATTAATAATTCACGAAAAAGAATGAAAAGTTCCAACAGAAAGTTCTGGAATGTGATATAATTTCTCCAACATCCGCTAAGATAGCTGAAAGGGAGATAGAGATGACTACAAAAAGTGTTGCAATCGTTGGTGCGACGGGAGCCGTTGGTAAGAAAATACTTGAAAAACTGCTTGAGCGCAATTTTCCTGTGCAATCTATTAAACTGCTTGCGTCTAGTAGATCTGCCGGCAAAGAAATTATAGTGGGTGGCAATACGTATACTGTCGAAGAAACAGTACCCGAGTCTTTTGACGGGGTTGACCTTGCATTTTTTAGTGCTGGAGGCAATATCTCGAAAATGTTTGCACAGGAGGCTGTGACTAGGGGAGCAGTTGTCATTGATAATACAAGCGCATTTCGGATGACAGAACATATCCCACTTGTTGTTCCAGAAGTGAATGAGCATGCATTACAAAATCATACAGGTATAATTGCGAATCCCAATTGCTCGACAATCCAAATGGTTACAGCTCTTCAACCACTCCGTGAAAAGTTTGGGATGAAGCGTATAATTGTGTCGACATATCAAGCGGTGTCGGGAGCGGGAGCGGAAGCGATTGCTGAACTTCAAAGCCAAAGTGGGCAGTTTGCTGACCGAGCGGATAGCGAAGCCTCTATCCTCCCATCCGCTGGGGCTTCAAAGCATTATCCGATTGCTTTTAATGCCATCCCTCAAATAGATTCATTCGATTCTTCGGGATATACATTAGAAGAATTGAAAATGATAAATGAAACAAAAAAAATTTTTGGTGATGATGATTTACATGTTTCGGCGACTTGTGTTCGCCTTCCAGTCGTAACGGGCCATTCCGAGTCGGTTTATATTGAAATCGGCAAAGTTGGTATAACGGCAGAAGATATCCGCGAGGCGCTGGTTGGAGCGCCTGGTATAGTCGTTCAAGACGATCCATCAACACAGTCTTATCCAATGCCTTTATTCGCGGAAGGTGAAGACGATGTGTTCGTCGGCCGAATTCGAAAAGATCCTGATCATCCTGCGGGTTTCCATTTATGGATTGTAGCGGATAACTTGCTAAAAGGTGCTGCGTTGAATTCTATACAAATCGCCGAAAGTCTTATTCGTTAAAGAAGGTAATAGATTACAGTAAAGGGCTGATTTTAATGGAACTTGGACAGATATCGACAGCTATGGTCACACCTTATTCAACAGCGGGAGACATCGATTATGATAAAACAGCCAAACTGGTGGAACATTTAATTGCGAATGGAACAGATTCATTGGTCGTTTGTGGGACGACCGGTGAATCACCTACCCTCTCTGCGGCTGAAAAAGAAGCGTTACTATCATTTACGATTGAAACAGTTAATAAGCGTATCCCAGTCATTGCGGGAACGGGAACATTTTCGACTAAAGAAACGGTCATGCTAACGAAAATGGCTGAGCGTGTGGGTTCTGATGGTATTATGCTCGTTGCCCCTTACTACAATAAGCCCGATCAGAAAGGGATGTTCGCACACTTTTCGCATGTCGCTGCGGAAACAAAGCTGCCTGTGATGTTGTATAATATTCCGGGACGATCTGCTGTAAATATGTTGCCGGAGACGCTCATTGCGTTATCCAAAATACCAAATATACGGGCTGTCAAAGAGGCAAGTGGAAGTCTTGACCAAATGGTAGACATTATTTCGGGGACGGATAATGGGTTTGCCCTGTACAGTGGAGATGACGCACTGACACTTCCAGCTCTTGCGATAGGTGCGAAAGGCGTTGTATCCGTTGCATCCCATGTTGCGGGCAACGAGATGCAACAGATGGTGAACGCATTCAAAGAAGGGCGGACGGATCAAGCCGCACGCATGCATAGAGCTTTACTTCCGCTATTCCATGGATTATTCGCTGCACCAAATCCCGTACTTGTAAAATATGCATTGGAAAAAGTGGGGATTCACACAGGCGGTGTCCGATTACCGTTAACCGATTTTGGAAGTGAAGGAAATATCCCTTTCGATGAAGTATGGGAAAGCTATAAAAAGACCGATCATCTATTTAAATAATCTGAGCCGGCATCGATTGCCGGCTTTTTTTGTTTGTGCAGATAGGACATGTCCCGTATAATGGGACATAGACGTTGGGGACGGAAATTTTTAACTAACATGAGTTTAAAAAAGTATGGGGAAAATAGTTGGTGGTTTTAAGGAGAGTGGTATATTTTGTTACTACTTCACGTGGTAGATTGAAGATATCCACCTTTTTGAACGACAACTATTCCATTTCCCTTTTCGGACATTCAGCAATAGGAGGAAAAAAAGTGATTAAACCAAAAAACGAAGTAGTTAGAGTGATCCCTCTCGGAGGAGTAGGGGAAGTCGGAAAAGCGATGTACGTTGTCGAAATAGATGAAGAATTGTTCATTGTCGATGCGGGTCTTATGTTTCCGGAAAGTGAAATGCTAGGCATTGACATTGTTATTCCCGATTTATCTTACATTGAAGAAAATAAACACCGCGTTAAAGGGATCTTCCTTACGCATGGTCATGAAGATGCGATTGGTTCAATTGCGTACCTTTTACAAAAAGTACAAGCACCCGTATATGGGTCGAAATTGACAATTGCTCTTGCGAAAGAACATTTAAAGGAAATGCCGGCACCCTCTTCAGTCAAGTTCTTTGAAGTGACGAACAAAAGCCGTATGAATTTTGCTCGCACGTACGTTACATTTTTCCATACAACGCATAGCATTCCAGATTCATTGGGTATTGTATTCCATACAAGTGAAGGTGCGATTGTGCATACGGGAGAATTTAAATTCGACCAATCTGCCAAAGGGAAATATCGACCGGACATTTCGAAAATGGCGGCACTTGGCGAAGAAGGGGTATTCATCCTTATGTCGGATTCATCGGAAGCGGAGCGCCCAGGATACACAACATCAGAATCAGTTATTGAAACGGGCCTTTCTACAACATTCCACCGAGCGGAAGGACGTATTCTTGTCGCATTATATGCTTCGAACTTTATCCGAATCCAACAAGTATTCGACAAGGCATTGGAAACTGGTAAAAAAGTGGCGGTTGTCGGAAAAAGTCTGGAAAGCTACTTCGAAGTCGGCTTGAAACTTGGCTATTTGTCGGTTGATGAGGAAATCGTAATACCTGTGAAAGAAGTCGGTAAATACGACGATGACAAAATTGTAATTATCGTAACGGGTAATAAAGGTGAGCCACTTGATGCGCTTAGTAAAATTGTGAAGAAATACCATAAAGATATACGCATAAAAGAGTCGGATACAGTGTTAATCACCTTCACACCTTCACCTGGTATGGAAGTATCGATGTTCCAAACGATGAATGAACTCGCTAAAGCAGGCGCAACTCTTCTAACATCCACCAAAAATGTCCATGTATCCGGACATGGTAGTCAAGAAGATTTGAAGATGATGTTGAATCTAATGCAACCTGATTATTTCATACCGATTCAAGGTGAATACCGGATGTTGATTGCACATTCAAAACTTGCACAAGAAACTGGACTTCAAAAGTCGCAAGTATTCATCGCGGATAAAGGGGATATTGTTGAATTTAAAAACAATAAAATGCGTATGAGCGGCCGCGTTCAAGCGGGTAATGTACTAATTGATGGTATCGGGGTAGGAGATGTCGGGAATATCGTTTTACGTGACCGGAAACTTCTATCACAAGATGGTATCTTCACGGTCGTTGTAACGTTGAATCGTAAACAAAAACGTATTGCAGCAGGGCCTGAAATTGTATCACGTGGTTTCGTTTATGTACGTGAGTCTGAGGAGCTTTTTGAAGAGTCTAGGAGGCTTGTCACAAAAATTGTAGAGAAATATGTGAATAAAGAGACGTTCGAATGGACAAACATTAAACAAGAGATTAGAGACACGCTTAGTTCTTATTTATATCAACAAACGAAGAGAAGACCGATGATTATTCCAATAATCATGGAATATTAAAGGGTATTCAAGTACCATCCAAGGATTTCCTTGCCGTCTGTACGGTGGGAAATCCTTTTTTGTAAAGGAGGGATATTGTGTCAAAAAAGTCCAAAAAAAAGAGACGTAAATCCACCGCAAAGAAAAAAGGTTCGTCCGACTTGAATCCGTTATTATACGAGGTGATCGGTCTTGCAATGATCGGTCTTGCCGTTATTATTATTTTTGAGTTCGGTGTGGCTGGCAGAAGTCTATCTTCAGTTTCACGATTCATATTCGGAAACTGGCATGGTGCAGTTCCACTGTTACTTATTATACAAGCGCTTATGTTTATGATTAAACAAAAAATGGGTGGTTGGAAAAATCGTATCTTCATCGGTAGTTTGTTCATTCTTGCGGGTCTCGTGTTATTTAGTCATGTCCATTTATTCAAAGAGCTATATGAAAGCAGAGTATTAATGACCAATTCTGTTCTCAAAGAAACGTGGAAGGTGCTAATTTTAAATGACGGAATTGCGTCAAGAAGCGGTGCGCTTGGCGGAGGAATGATTGGTGCAGTGTTGTTTGCAATGTTCCATGCATTATTCGACTCGGCTGGCGCAACAGTTGCAGGAGTTCTATTGTTCTTAATCGGCTTTATTCTATTAACTGGAAAAGCACTCGTACCCTATATTGTAGAACGTTTTCCAAAACTGATTGAATCGACAAAAGAACTGTTTACAAGAAAAGAAAAACCCGAAAGTGATCCACCCGATACGCCCAGAAAGACCCGTTCGAAGAAAAAAGCATCAGAACCTGCTACAGAGCCGCAACGGGATGCGGTTATACCGGAACCGGACTATGAAGAAATTGTATCCCAGCCAATCATTTCCGCTTTTACTGAACGAATTGATGAGCCATCCAACGATGAGCAAGACGCTGTAGTGGAAGAGGTTGTTGAAAGTACTGGAGAAATTGTCACATATACCGGTGTAACAGGAGAAGAAGAGAATGAATCATATATCTTACCTCCTGCGCATCTACTAAAACAGACACCCCATAATGATCAAACGGAAGAATACAATTCTATTCAAGCAAATGCACAGAAATTGGAGCGGACATTTCTTAGTTTCGGTGTTAAGGCGAAAGTAACACAAGTGCATCTCGGACCAGCCGTTACGAAATATGAAATACTTCCCGACACGGGAGTGAAAGTGAGTCGCATCGTTAGTTTGGCAGATGACATAGCGCTAGCCCTAGCTGCAAGTGGTATCCGGATTGAAGCACCCATACCCGGGAAATCCGCAATCGGTATCGAAGTGCCGAACAATTCAGTTGCTGTCGTTAGTCTGCGCGAAGTCATTGAAGCAAAAGAAAATAATCGACCAGATTCAAAACTAATGATATCACTCGGACGTGACGTGACAGGTCAAGCGATGCTTGCGGAACTGAACAAGATGCCACACGTTTTAATTGCGGGTTCAACAGGAAGTGGTAAAAGTGTCTGTATTAATGGGATCATCGTAAGTATTTTACTCCGTGCAAAACCACACGAAGTGAAAATGATGATGATTGATCCTAAAATGGTCGAGCTGAATGTATATAATGGGGTTCCCCATCTTTTAGCTCCTGTAGTAACAGACCCACGTAAAGCATCAATCGCATTGAAAAAAGTTGTCTCCGAAATGGAAAGGCGCTATGAACTCTTTTCACATACAGGTACACGAAATATCGAAGGGTACAATGATCATATCGAAGTATGGAACGAAGAGAATGATGAAAAACATCCGCGCATGCCGTATATAGTCGTCATTGTTGACGAGCTTGCGGATTTAATGATGGTTGCATCCAGTGATGTGGAAGACTCTATAACCCGACTTGCTCAAATGGCAAGGGCTGCAGGAATTCATCTGATAATCGCTACACAAAGACCAAGTGTCGATGTTATCACAGGCATTATAAAAGCGAATATCCCATCACGCATTGCATTCGCTGTTTCTTCAGCAATTGATTCCAGAACGATACTAGACAGTGGGGGGGCAGAAAAGCTACTCGGTAGAGGCGATATGCTCTTCCTTCCTGCTGGTAAGTCAAAACCCGTCAGAATACAAGGGGCTTTTGTATCGGATAGCGAGGTGGAAGCGGTTGTGGACTTTGTTATTGAACAACAAAAGGCACAGTATCAGGAAGAAATGATTCCTTCTGATATTGAAGAAGTTAAACCTCATGAGGAAACGGACGAGCTTTATGATGATGCGGTTCAGCTTGTCACGGAATTGCAGACAGCATCTGTTTCAATGTTACAGCGTCGTTTTCGAGTTGGTTATTCAAGGGCAGCTAGAATTGTTGACCAGATGGAAGCACGTGGTGTCGTTGGGCCGCCTGAAGGAAGTAAACCGCGACAAGTGCTTATTAGTAGGGATGATTCGGACATACATCCTTAAAAGAACAGCAGAATAGGTACATTTCAGCAGTTTAAACAAACATTAATCTATTTTTTTTTAGAACTGTTGTTTATTTTCGAAGTTGAAAGTGATATAGTATGGATGATTAGTAGTGATGTTCAACATCAGAGGTCTGACCTCGTCAGGGGGGAGATGATGTGATGGTAAAGACGGATCAAAGACATTTATATGTACAGGTGATTGAACGGCTGAAACAAGACATTGAATCGGGTGTGTTCAAAGAGAACGAACGGTTTCCTTCAGAGTTCGACCTTGCAAGATCACTCGGTGTTAGCCGGGCAACACTACGAGAAGCTTTACGAGTGCTTGAAGAAGATAAAGTCATCGTACGAAAACACGGTGTTGGAACTTTTGTGAATCCAAAACCGTTATTTTCTTCAGGTATCGAACACTTGTCAAGCGTGTCTTCTATGATTCGGGATGCAGGAATGGAGCCGGGCACTATTTTCATGGATGTTTCGGAAACAGAACCTTGCGATGAAAATGCTGCGCGTTTTGATTGCAGTGATGAAGATCGAATAACCACAATTAAGCGAGTAAGGACAGCAGACGGTGAGCCAGTTGTCTACTGTATCGATCAAGTACTTTCAAAAAATCTTCCTTTAGGGGTAGAAAGACTAGTGAGTGATTCCCTATTCGACGCGATTGAAAAGTCGGGGGAAATCCGGATTGATCAAGCGGTAACACATATTGAACCAGTTGGGTATGATGATGTGGCCTCACCCATTCTTCGATGCGGTGTTGATGTTCCGTTACTTGTTCTTCTACAACAACACTACAGTGAGGAAGGCGAAATGGTTCTTTACTCGAAAAATTATTTCAGGGCTGATAAATTCAGCTTTCATGTTGTCCGAAAAAGGGTATAAGACGCTAAAGCGTCATACTAATAAAAAAGTAAAAAGGGGAGGTTCCAACAATGAGCAAACGCAAATTTGGTCTTGCACTATCAATGGTTCTGGCAGCGGGAACAATACTTGGGGCATGTGGAACAGATAAAGACAAGGGTGATTCAAGCTCGAAAGGCGATGCGGATAAAGAAAGCTTCTCAATCGCGATGGTAACGGATACGGGTGGAGTTGACGATAAATCGTTCAATCAATCCGCTTGGAAAGGTATCAAAGAATATGGTGCAGCACATGATCTTAAAAAAGGCGATGGTGGATTTGATTATCTACAATCATCAGAAGCTGCTGATTATGCACCGAACCTTAACAAACTAGTTCAACGTGAGTTTGATCTCATTTACGGAATTGGTTTCCTAATGAAAGATGCAATCGAAGAGATTGCTACACAACGTAAAGATACTCATTTTGCACTTGTAGACGAAGTTTCGGATCTTCCGAACGTTGCAAGCATCATGTTTAAAGAACAAGAAGGTGCATTCCTAGCAGGAGTTGCAGCTGCTAAAATGACGAAAAGTGATAAAATTGGATTTGTCGGCGGCATGAAAATTCCGGTAATCGAACGTTTTGAAGCAGGTTTTGTTGCAGGAGTTGCAGCAGTAAAACCTGATCTTGAAGTTGATATACAATATACAGGCGACTTTGCAAAAGCTGAACTTGGTAAAGCGGCTGCAAACCGTATGTATTCTTCAGGCGTAGATATTATTTTCCATGCGGCTGGTGGTTCAGGTAATGGTGTGTTTGCTGAAGCAAAAGAACGTAAAAAAGCAGATGCAAATGCAAATGTATGGGTAATTGGTGTTGACTCTGACCAGTACGAAGAAGGCCAGGTCGGCGATGATAATATCACGTTGACTTCTATGCTTAAACGTGTAGATAATGCAGTTAAAGAAGTAGCTGAATTGGCTGCTAAGGGCGAATTCCCAGGCGGAGAAGTGAAAACTTTCGGTCTTCATGATGACGGTGTAGCACTTGCTGATTCTCGTGGCGCAATTCCAGAAGATGTTCTTGCTGAGATCGATGAATTCGCTAAGAAAATTTCCGAAGGCGAAATTGAAGTTCCAGAATTTGTGAAAAAGAAATAATACCTTAGTTTTATGAATCATGAAGGCCGGGTTCTTTGCGGTCTTCATGATTTACATTTAATTTGATAGAAGAAAAGATTCCAAGCACGGATTCTTTTCTTGTGTTAATTTAATCATACATACGCTTTAACAAGGGAGTGAGCCCAATGGAATATGTAATTGAAATGCTGAACATTCGAAAGGAATTCGGTAATTTTGTTGCGAATGACAATATTACGCTTCAGTTAAAGGAAGGCGAAATTCATGCACTCTTAGGTGAAAACGGTGCTGGGAAATCTACGCTAATGAACGTACTCTTCGGACTTTACCAACCGGATGGCGGAGAAATTCGTGTTCGTGGTAAAACTGCGGCGATTACTGATCCTAATGTAGCAAATAATCTAGGTATTGGAATGGTTCACCAACATTTCATGCTTGTTGAAAATTTAACAGTTACTGAAAATATCATTCTCGGAAACGAACCTAAGAAAATGGGTATGATAAATGTCAAGGCGGCCGCGAAAAAAGTAGCAGAAATTTCGAAGCTATATGGCCTTGATGTGGATCCTTATGCAAAAATCGAGGATATTTCGGTCGGTATGCAGCAACGTGTGGAAATATTGAAAACGCTTTATCGTGGAGCAGAGATTCTTATTTTTGATGAGCCGACAGCATCTTTAACGCCACAGGAAATTAGTGAATTGATGGCCATTATGAAAAAACTTATTCTAGAAGGTAAGTCTATTATTATCATTACACATAAATTGCAAGAAATTATGGATGTATCCGACCGTGTAACGGTTATTCGTAAAGGGCAGGGAATCGGAACGGTTATTACAGCCGAATCGAATCCGGAAGAACTCGCGACATTAATGGTAGGACGTCAAGTGACCTTTAAAACTGAAAAAACACCTTCCAATCCAACGGAAGAAGTTCTTCGTGTCGAAAATCTAGTAGTGGAAGATTACCGCGGAATTCCAAAGGTGAAAGGATTGAATCTCTCTGTTCGAAAAGGGGAAATTGTTGGGATCGCAGGAATTGACGGTAACGGGCAAACTGAATTGATTGAAGCGATTACGGGCCTTCGAAAGGTGAAGAGCGGAAGAGTCATTATCGATAACAAAGATGTCACAGGAAAAAAACCACGCCAAATTACAGAAACTGGTGTAGGCCATATACCGCAGGATAGGCATAAGCATGGATTGGTGCTCGATTTTTCTGTCGGGTACAACGCGGCGCTACAAACCTATTACCAAAAGCCTAATTCCAAAAATGGCATTATGAATTATAAAGTGATTTCCGAGAAGGCAAAAGAAATTATTGATATGTTTGATGTCCGGACGCAAGGTGAACATGAGCCTGCTAGAGCCCTATCAGGTGGTAATCAGCAAAAGCTAATTATTGGCCGTGAAGTGGACCGCAATCCAGATTTGCTCATAGCAGCACTTCCAACACGTGGTCTTGATGTGGGTGCGATTGAATTTATCCATAAAAGACTCATTGAACAACGGGATAATGGAAAAGCCGTTTTACTTTTATCATTCGAACTTGATGAAGTTATGAATGTTTCAGATCGAATTGCAGTGATATATGATGGTGAAATCGTAGATACCGTCGTTCCATCCGAAACGAGTGAGCAAGAACTAGGCCTGCTGATGGCGGGTCACACAAAAGATGAGATGCCTATTGTAGTAGAAGAAGTTGGATTGAAAGAAGGTGGCGATCACCATGTCAAATAGATTCATTAACATTTTGGTGCCCGTCGTATCGATAATTTTAGGTTTAATCGTCGGTGCAATCGTTATGGTGTTCAGCGGATATGATCCTATAAAAGCATATATTGCATTATGGAATGGTATTTTTGGCAGTCCTTATGCAATGGGTGAAACAATAAGACAAATTAGCCCATACATTTTAGCAGGTCTAGCAGTTGCATTCGCATTTCGTACGGGTCTTTTCAACATCGGAGTTGAAGGACAACTGATTGTTGGTTGGTTTGCAGCTGCATACATTGGTATGGCGGTTGAACTTCCTGCAATCATCCATTTACCACTTGCGTTACTAGCAGCAGCTGTCGCGGGTGCGCTATGGGGACTTATTCCTGGTATTTTGAAAGCAAGATTCGGAGTTCACGAAGTTATTGTCACGATTATGATGAACTATATTGCACTTCATACAGTAAATGCATTAATTAAATCAATATCCGGCGGCAGTTATAAAACGGAAAAAATCCATGAGACTGCATCTCTTCGTTCAGAGTTTCTTTCCAACTTGACAGACTTTTCAACATTGCATTATGGAATCTTGGTAGCACTTGCAATGGTAATTGTTATGTGGTTCATCCTGGAGAAAACAAAAACCGGTTTTGAATTGAAATCTGTAGGGTTCAACGACCAGGCTTCACAGTATGCTGGTATGAATGTTAAAAAGAACATTGTGTTATCGATGCTCATTTCTGGGGCATTCGCAGGTCTTGGTGGTGCAATGGAAGCGCTAGGGACATTCGGTAACATTGTTTCGAGAAGTGCGTTTACCGGTATTGGATTTGACGGAATTGCCGTTGCATTACTAGGTGCGAACACGCCGCTTGGGGTTGTTTTTGGGGCATCTCTGTTTGGTTCATTAACATACGGTGCCGGCAATATGCCAAACGAAGCTGGAGTGCCTATAGAGATCGTTTCTATTGTTATTGCACTCATCATTCTATTTGTTGCTTCAGGATATATTATTCGAGTCGTCCTGAGTAAGATGAGCAAGAAAAAGGAGGCAAAGTGAGATGAATCTATTGGACTTTTTATATTTTATTGTTCCGATGACAATCGCTTATGCTGCGCCTCTTATTTTGACGGCAATTGGTGGGGTATTTTCCGAGAGATCAGGAGTTGTTAATATCGGTCTCGAAGGGCTCATGGTTATGGGTGCTTTCATAGGGATTCTGTTTAACTTATTTTACGCAGATACATTTGGCGCTTGGACGCCTTGGCTTGCCCTTATCGTAGCAATGATTGTGTCTGCACTATTCTCAATCATCCATGCTGTAGCATCCATTACGTTCAGAGCAGACCAAGTCGTCTCAGGTGTTGCCATTAATATGCTTGGTATTGCAATCGCATTATTTTCTGTGAAAATGATTTTTGACAAAGGACAGACGGATTTCATCCAACGGAGTATCCCGTTAATTGATATTCCCTACTTGTCAGATATTCCATTCCTAGGACCTTTACTTTTCGAAGGACTTTACGGTTCATCGATTTTAGCGATTGCCGTTGCCTTCCTTGCATGGTTCATCATTTACAAGACACCATTTGGACTGCGACTCCGATCAGTAGGAGAGCATCCAATGGCAGCGGATACAATGGGGATTAATGTATCCAAAATCCGTTATATAGCCGTTATTATTTCGGGCGGGCTTGCTGGTATCGGTGGTGCGATTTATTCACAAACGATGACAGGTGATTTCGGACATGCGACAATCAATGGCCAAGGGTTCATGGCGTTGGCTGCGTTAATCTTTGGTAAATGGCATCCAATCGGTGCGATGGGAGCAGCATTATTCTTTGGTTTTGCACAAGCACTTGCAATTAGTGCACCAGGAATTGATATTGACTTCATCCAAAAGATTCCAACTGTATATTTCCATATTTTGCCTTACGTTCTAACGATTCTTGCATTAGCTGGGTTCATCGGAAGAGCAAATGCTCCGAAAGCAAATGGAGAACCGTATATTAAAGGGAATCGTTAAATTTTCTTGAAAAGATTAAGCTGTCCGGAAAGTCTGCAATAGTGGGCTTCGGACAGTTTTTTTGTCCCCCGGTTCTGAACAAGACAACATTGGGGCAATATGATAAAAGAGCATTTCACGAAGGTGTTAAGCGTTTTGTTGCCTATTTTGCTCGCTGGAATGTATAGTGAGGGAAGGATTCCGCATATTAACAAAAACAAGAGGTGTTTACATGTTCAGAAAAGTGAAGTTACAAGAAGGTGTCACGTTATACATTCGTAAATCAGAACAATTCAAAACGGTCAATTTCTCTCTTAAGTGGAAATCAAAACTTGAAGCTAAAACGGCAGCTGCACGAGCTGTACTTGCAAATGTCCTACAAGACTCAAATGGACGGTATCGTACCCAAAGTGATTTCCGCAATGCACTAGATGAACTTTACGGTGCGGTGCTGTATACCGATGCGGGAAAGCGAAGCAACACACATATCGTTTCGCTACAGGCAGAGTGGGTGAACGATGCGTATATAAGTGAAGATGGTGTGCTTGATGAAGTACTAGGGCTGCTCCGTACGACTATTTTTGAGCCGAACCTCGTCAATGGGAAGTTTGAAGAGTCCATTGTTAATCGGGAAAAACGTTCTGTGAAAGAGAGGATCCGCTCTGTTTATGATGACAAATCACGCTATGCGCAAAAACGCATGCTTGAATTGTTGCGACCGAATAGTGCTGTTTCAACATCTGCATATGGGACCGAGGAAGCAATTGACGCGCTAACACCAGATACACTCTTCACCACATATGAAAAAATGTTAGCCGAAGACGAAATCAATATTTACATCGTTGGTGATATAAATGAAGATTCACTAATTGAAAAAGTTACATCGCTATTCCCGTTTGCATCGAGAACGATAAGTGAACGCGACCCTGAAGTATCGGATGCCAAGGATGGAAAAGAAGAGGTCCGCCATGTTCGTGAAAAACAAGATATGCGCCAAGGTAAACTTCATATGGGCTTCAGTACGCCCATTACTTTCCATCATCCCGATTATGCAAAAATGCAAGTGGCAAATGGTGTCTTTGGTGGGTACGCACATAGTAAATTATTCATGAACGTTCGTGAAAAAGAAAGTATGGCTTATTATGCATCGAGTTCCTATTCTTCGCATTATGGATTAGTTTATGTAACAGCAGGCATTGACGCGGAGCTCGAAGAAAAAGCAGTCAATCTTATCAATGAGCAACTACAGGTTTTACAACAAGGTGATATTACAGATCTTGAGCTTGAACAAACGAAAGCACTACTTGGCAACGGCATTAAAAGCGCATTCGATTCAGCCCGCGGGCAAATTGAAGTATATGATCAATACAAAGCACTGGACGAAGACTTTACAGCAGAAAAACTGATTTCCGGATGGGATGCAGTAACCAAAGAGGATGTTCAAGCAATGGCTTCTGAAATTGTTTTGGAAATTGTTTATCTGCTATCCGGAAAGGAGGCCATTTAATATGAAAAAAATTCATTTCGAAGACTTACAAGAAACATTGTACAATGAAAAGCTCGACAATGGTCTCGAGGTTTATATTTTACCAAAACGGGGATTCTCAAAAACATTTGTAACGTTCACAACAAAATACGGTTCAATCGACCGTACCTTTATCCCAATGGGGAAACAAGAAGAAGTAACTGTTCCGGATGGCATCGCCCATTTTCTTGAACATAAAATGTTTGAAAAAGAGGACGGCGACGTATTCCAGAAGTTCAGTGTAAAAGGCGCTTCAGCAAATGCATATACGTCATTCACAAGGACAGCTTACTTGTTTTCCGCGACGGAAAAGTTATATGACAACACAGAAATCCTCCTTGATTTTGTACAGGAGCCCTATTTCACTGAAAAGACCGTCGAAAAAGAAAAAGGAATTATAGCCCAGGAGATTACGATGTATGATGATCAGCCCGATTGGCGCCTCTATTTCGGGACAATTGAAAACCTTTTCCATGAACATCCAGTAAAAATAGATATAGCCGGTACTGTCGAATCGATTCAGGATATCACAGCAGAACATTTATATGAATGTTATGGAACATTTTATCATCCTTCCAACATGGTGCTATTTGTTGTCGGAGCAGTAGATCCGGAAGAAATGATGGCTTTCATCAAAAAAAATCAAGGGGCAAAAGAGTTTGATGAGCCTACTGAAATCATTCGAAAGTATCCAGAAGAACCAGCGACGGCTGCAGTCAGTGAGCGCACACTCAAAATGGATGTTTCGAAACCGAAGTTAAATATCGGCATGAAATGCAATGCAACAGATATTGAAGGTGAAAAAATACTCATACATGAATTAGCAGCAGGTCTTGTGATGGATAGTTTGTTTGGCAGATCATCCGATTTCTATACAGCTGCATATGATGAAGGGCTTATTGACGAGTCGTTCTCGTATGACTTTACAATGGAAGAAGGATTTGGTTTTGCCATGGTTGGTTCGGATACGGAAAATCCCGAAAGGCTCGAATCGGCTATCAAAAAAACCATTCAACATGCACGTGAAGCATGGCCAATTACGGATACTGAACTTAATCGGATGCGAAAAAAGAAAATCGGTCAATTTATGCGTTCTTTAAATTCACCTGAATTTATCGCAAATCAGTTTACACATTACGCTTTTAACGGCGTAAATCTATTCGATGTTGTGCCAACACTTGAAAAGCTGACAATTTCTCAGTTGGAAGATGCTTTTAGAACGTTTTCTGATGAAAGCGGACATACTGTCTTCAAAATTGTTTCGGAAGAAAAACGACAATGACTGATCGTGGCTACTGCGTTGTTCTCGGTGCTTCGGGTGGAATCGGAGAAGCGATAGCCCGGCATCTCGGTGCAAACGGGTGGTCGCTGTATATTCATTACAATGCTAATTTAGCAAATGCATTGCGTTTGCAAAAGGAACTTCAAGTCATGTATCCTCAATCAGATTTTAAATTAGTTCAAGCTGATTTTAGTGTTATTGACGGGGCAGAGATTCTTGCTAAGCAAGTTCGTCATGTCGGTGCTATTGTTATAGCAAATGGCCAATCAATGCTCAAACTGTTGACTGATACATCACTTACAGATATGGATGCGTTGTGGAAAGTACATGTTCAAAATCCTGCACATTTCATCAGTATTGTTTCATCCCAATTACGGCGATTTAAGAAGTCGTATGTTGTCTTCATCGGGTCAATCTGGGGTAGCACGGGAGCAGCAGGGGAAGTCATGTATTCAACTGTGAAAGGAGCCCAACATGCATTTGTGAAAGCGTATGCGAAAGAAGCGGCCTATTCTGGAGTTCGCGTAAATGCGATTGCTCCCGGATGGATTGAAACACGCATGAATAGTGAAATCTCGATTGAGGACCAGAAGATGGTAATCGATGCAATTCCGCTTATGTCCACAGGAACGCCCGCCCATATTGCTGACGCAGTCTCTTTTTTGCTAAGTGGACAGGCAGACTATATGACGGGTGAAGTGATGAATATAAACGGCGGCTGGTATATTTGAATCCATTTGGAAAAAGGGGAAAGAGTCCTCTTTTTCTATTTTCCTTTTCTTAACGACTTTAATCCGTTATTATAGAACTAAGTTGCTTTTTGTACGTCTTATACATGAAGGTGTGAATATAAAGGGGTGTAACGAATGGGTGAATGGTATCTTGAGTACGAAATTCAAGTGAACCGTCCAGGTCTTCTCGGAGATATTTCTACACTACTTGGGATGCTACGTGTGAACATTGTAACGATAAATGGCGTTGATGGTGGTCATCGTGGGATGCTTCTGCGGACGGAAAATGATGATCAGATTAAGCGTTTTGAACTGATTGCCTCTACAATGGAAATGATCCAAGTGAAGAAAATCCGCGAACCGAAACTACGTGATAGACTTGCGGTACGTCATGGACGATACATTCAACGGGATGCTGACGATCGGAAAACTTTCAGATTTCTTCGGAGCGAGCTGGGCATTCTTGTTGACTTCATGGCAGAGATATTCAAGCAAGAAGGTCATAAACTGATTGGCATACGGGGAATGCCACGTGTAGGTAAAACAGAGTCTGTTGTTGCAGCTAGTGTCTGTGCAAATAAGAAATGGCTTTTCCTTTCATCGACGATGATTAAACAGACAGTTCGAAGCAATTTAATGGGTGATGAGTTTTCGGAAAATAATATTTTCATACTAGATGGAATTGTGACACGCCGGGCGGAGGATGAACGTCATCTTCAACTTGTAAGAGAAATGATGCGAATGCCGTCTATAAAAGTGGTGGAACATCCGGATATGTTTGTACAACATTCCGAGTACGATATCGGAGACTTTGATTATATTATAGAATTACGGACAGACCCCGATCAAGAAATTACATATGAAATGATGGAAAAAAACCATATGATGTCCAACCCGGGGACGATGGGTGGATCGGGCTTATTTAATTTTTGATAGGCAGGTGTTTTTGGTGACCGGATTAGGTGATCGTCTAAAAGAGGCGAGAACGGCTAAAGGTTTTACTTTAGAAGATTTACAAACAATAACAAAAATACAGAAACGGTACCTTTCCGGTATCGAGAACGAAGATTACAGTATGATGCCGGGTTCTTTTTATGTCCGTGCATTTATCAAACAGTATGCAGAAGCGGTAGGGTTAGACTCTGATGAAATGCTGTCCATGTATAAAAATACATCCTCGGATGCTTTGCCGGAAGCAGAAACTGGACAGTTAACCTCGACAACATTAACGCGCAAACGTGGACTTAGCAACAGCAACAGATTGAATGAGATAATGCCGAAAATAATTGTTGCATTATTTATCATCGTTATTATTGTCGTCGTCTGGGTGTTGTGGCAAAAGACATCCTCAACGAAACCGATGGATGACCTCGAAACTGAACAGACAATTACACTGGACAATAAAAAGCCGGATTCTAGTAAAACAGATGGTAATCCTGCAGAAGATGAAGATGAATCAGTAGAAGAGCCGGAAACAGAAACAGAAACAGAGCCCGATAAAGTTGAGCAATCACTTGTTCATGAGGGTATGACGGGTGAAACAGCAACGTATACGCTAACGGATGCAGATGCGTTTCTTCTTGAAATAAAGACAAGCGACGATTCATGGATAGGCGTACGAGACAGCTCACAACAAGAACGGTTACCTAATGGTGCGCGCGTCTTGAAAGCGGGAGAGTCTGTTGAAGTGGATGTGAGTGATTCAACATCAGCTAGAATCCGTGTAGGACGTACACAGTCTACTGAGATTTACGTAAATGGTGAGTTGTTGGATTATGAATCGGATTTAGTTACACAAAATATTATGATTGAATACAAAAAAGGTCAATAGTCATCTATTTTAGATGACTATTTTCTTTGAAAGGAAAGGTGTTACGATTGAATTTACCAAATAAGATAACGGTTTCACGTGTTTTACTTATTCCAGTATTTATGGTTTTCATGCTCGTCGATTTTGGTTTTGGAAGTGTGGCAATCGGTGGAACTGTAATCACCATGGAACACTTGATAGGTGGACTTATTTTTATTATTGCTTCAATTACTGATTGGCTAGACGGTTATATAGCTCGAAAGAATGGACTAGTGACGAATTTAGGGAAATTCTTGGATCCGCTCGCAGATAAATTGCTCGTTTCAGCCGCATTTATTATTCTTGTTGAATTTGGTGTGGCACCTTCCTGGATTGTTATCGTTATCATTAGTCGGGAATTTGCAGTAACTGGGCTTCGACTGATACTGGCAGGTGGTGGTGAAGTCGTAGCGGCAAACCAATTAGGGAAATTAAAGACAGTTGCACAGATACTGGCCATTGTCTCACTGCTCCTTAATAATATATTTTTCGAGTCGATTGGCGTACCATTCGGCATGATTATGCTATACGTTGCACTTATCTTCACAATTTGGTCGGGAGTAGATTACTTTTATAAGAACAGACGTGTACTACTAGATTCAATGTAAGGGGATGTTTCTATATGAACGCGGAAATTATTGCTGTTGGGTCTGAATTATTATTGGGTCAGATTACGAATACAAACGCGAAATTCATTTCCTCAGAACTTGCGGAAATTGGAATTGACGTTTTTTATCAAACAGTTGTGGGGGACAATAAAGCACGTTTAAATGAAGTGATTGAAATCGCAAAAAGCCGTGCAGATATACTTATTTTCACCGGAGGCCTTGGGCCGACGAAAGATGATATGACAAAAGAGACAATTGCAAAACATATTGGCACAACACTTGTCAGTAATGATGAAGCACTTATCTACATACGCGACTATTTCAAACGAAGCGGTCGGGAAATGACGGCTAACAATAAAAAACAGGCACTTGTTCTAAAGGGTGCAAAAGTGTTGCCAAATCGTACCGGAATGGCGCCTGGCATGGCAATAACTAATGCGGGCATCCATTATATTTTATTACCAGGACCTCCACACGAAATGGAGCTTATGTTTACAGATGAGGTTGTCCCGTATCTGTTAGGACTGATAGGGGAGCATGAAGTTATTACTTCCCGAGTTCTAAAGTTTTACGGCATAGGAGAAGCGGAGCTCGAACATCGTGTGCAATCCATATTAGAAAAACAAACGAACCCTACAGTCGCACCACTTGCGACAGCAGATGCTGTAACGCTTCGTCTTACTGCAAAGGCTTTATCAATTGAAGAAGCCCAAAAGCGCATAACGGTTGTAGAAGAAGAAATCCGTTCAATTGTTGGTGAATTTATCTACGGTATAGATGAAGATACACTGTCCTCAAAGGCAGCTGAGCTTCTTATCCAGAGTGGTATGACCATCGCGGCGGCGGAAAGTTTGACAGCGGGTCTGTTTATGGCGGAACTGGCAGGTGAACCGGGAATCAGTTCGTCATTGGAAGGAGGGGTTGTCGTCTATAATGGAGCTGCAAAAGTAGAGCAACTCGGGATAGACAAAACACTTCTGGCTGATTATGGAGCTGTCAGTGCTGAATGTGCCGCAGCACTTGCGCTAAGCGTCAAACGTAAATTCAGTTCGGATATCGGTGTAAGTCTTACAGGTGCAGCAGGACCCGATTCCCATGATGGGCAACCTGCAGGTACAGTTTGGATTGGTATTGCTATCAAAAACAACGAACCTCAAACTTATAAATTACTTCTTTCAGGATCTCGCGATGCAAATAGATTGAAAGCAGCAAGATTCGCCCTTCACTATCTTATAAACCGTCTAACAATTGATCATTCCAAAACAGAGATTTAAGCCTTATTCTCAATTAAAAATTGAATATGCCCCTTATTCTCAATTAAAACGCTCATTTCGGAATTTACTTCGAATGAGCGTTCGCTTTTTAGTTGAGTATTTCTCAATAAAGGAGTATAGTAGAGATAGTAAGAAAAACAGCACATCACCTACAAGGGGGAAAAATTTTGAGCGATCGTAAAGCAGCATTAGATATGGCTTTAAAACAGATTGAAAAGAACTTCGGAAAAGGATCCGTCATGAAACTTGGAGAAAAAACAAATTCTGAGATTTCAACATCTCCTACGGGATCTCTTGCACTGGACGCAGCATTGGGCATAGGCGGCTATCCACGTGGACGGGTTATTGAAATCTATGGTCCTGAAAGTTCAGGTAAAACGACAGTCGCACTACATGCAATTGCAGAAGTGCAAGCTGGCGGCGGACAAGCGGCATTTATTGACGCTGAGCACGCATTGGATGCTGCGTATGCGCGAAAATTAGGCGTCAACATCGATGAATTGCTTCTATCTCAACCCGATACGGGTGAGCAGGCACTTGAAATCGCGGAAGCACTCGTACGAAGTGGTGCAATCGATATCATTGTAGTCGACTCAGTAGCTGCACTTGTACCGAAAGCGGAAATTGAAGGCGAAATGGGAGACTCACATATGGGACTGCAAGCCCGTCTTATGTCTCAAGCATTGCGCAAACTTTCCGGTGCGATTAACAAATCAAATACAATTGCTGTATTCATAAACCAAGTCAGGGAAAAAATTGGTGTTATGTTCGGTAATCCTGAAGTTACACCCGGCGGACGTGCACTTAAGTTTTACTCTTCCGTACGATTAGAAGTGCGACGGGGTGAAGCGATTAAATCGGGTAATGATATCGTCGGTAATAAAACACGTATCCGTGTCGTGAAAAATAAAGTTGCACCACCATTTAAAACAGCGGAAGTTGATATTATGTACGGAGAAGGGATTTCCAGAGAAGGGGAAATCGTCGACCTTGGTGTTGATGTCGAAGTCGTCCAAAAAAGTGGTTCTTGGTATTCATATGAAGGTGAACGACTTGGACAAGGACGAGAGAATTCGAAACAATTCCTTAAGGAAAATCCAGATATTCGTGCAGAAATTGCAGGGAAAATACGTGATTCTTACGGCCTTGCTCTAGATAAAGATGTTATTGGTGCCCATGATGTAGAAGAAGATGAAGAACTTGAATTACTTCTTGACGAAAAAAAATAAATATAAAAAGCCGATCTTTTCCTTTAAAAGGGGAGGTCGGCTTTTCACTTATCCAGTAAAAATGATGAAAACTTGCTAGTTGCATAATTCATTAATAGACTATTAGTACTTGTGAATCCTTGACATGTCATTTTCACATAGATACAATTAGAATTGTATAATCTCACACTCATAACTTGATTTTGGCAGTATGTTGTACGTTGATATACGTGCCGACTGAAAATGAAAAGAAAAGCAGGAGGAGGTGACCTTGATGGGTGAAAAAATCATCTTCGCTTTGCTGGGTTTCATCGTCGGTGCCGTTGTTATCTATTTTGTTAATAGGAAAGTGAACGATTCAAAAGTGACGGGTGCCAAACACTCAGCTGAACAAATCGTCGAAGACGCGAAGCGTGAAGCAGAGGCCATGAAAAAAGAGGCATTACTGGAAGCGAAGGATGAAACTCACAAACTGAGAATTGAAGCGGAAACAGAAATCCGTGAAAGACGGTCAGAACTGCAGAAGCAGGAAAATCGTTTATTGCAACGGGAAGAAAATCATGACCGCAAGGATGAGGCTCTCAACAAAAGAGACGCGAGTCTGGAGCGCAAAGAAGAAGCGCTTACAGGAAGACAACAGCATATTGAACAGATGGAACGCAAAGCGGAAGAACTTGTGACCGTTCAGAAAACGGAACTCGAAAAAATTTCTGCACTTACACGGGACGAGGCGAAACGTCTTATACTCGGTGAAGTAGAACAGGAATTAGCAACAGATATCGCTGTCATGACGAAAGAATCGGAACAACGTGCGAAAGAAGAATCGGATAAGAAATCACGTGAAATCCTTTCAATCGCATTGCAACGTTTCGCTGCAGACCATGTTGCGGAAACGACTGTATCCGTCGTAACTTTACCGAATGATGAGATGAAAGGTCGTATCATCGGCCGTGAAGGACGTAATATCCGAACACTTGAAACATTAACCGGAATCGACTTAATCATCGATGATACTCCGGAAGCAGTTATTCTATCAGGGTTTGACCCTGTTCGTCGTGAAACAGCAAGACTCGCACTTGAAAAACTTGTTGCAGATGGACGAATTCATCCTGCCCGAATTGAAGAGATGGTTGACAAATCCAGACGTGAAGTGGACGAGCTTATCCGGGAAACGGGCGAGCAAACGACATTTGATATCGGCATCCATAATCTCCACCCGGATCTTATTAAGATTATCGGTAGACTACGTTTCCGTACGAGTTATGGACAAAACGTCCTAAAGCATTCGACAGAAGTAGCTTACCTTTCGGGACTATTAGCTGCTGAACTTGGAGAAGACGTCACATTAGCTAGACGCGCAGGACTGCTTCATGATATCGGAAAAGCGATTGACCATGAAGTCGAAGGTAGCCATGTTGAAATCGGCGTCGAGCTAGCAACTAAATACAAAGAGCATCCGGTCGTCATTAACAGTATCGCATCCCATCACGGGGATACTGAAGCAACATCAGTTATCGCAGTGCTTGTAGCAGCGGCTGATGCATTATCTGCTGCGAGACCGGGCGCACGAAGTGAAACACTCGAAAACTATATTAAAAGACTCCAAAAGCTTGAAGAAATTTCAGAGTCGTATGACGGCGTGGAAAAATCATTTGCAATTCAAGCGGGTCGCGAAGTTCGTATTATTGTACGTCCCGATCAAATCGATGACATTACTGCACATCGGCTGGCACGGGATATACGGAAGCGGATTGAAGAAGAACTCGATTATCCAGGACATATTAAAGTCACAGTCATCCGTGAAACACGGGCGGTTGAATACGCAAAATAATGAAAGGGGGGCTTCCGTGTACTTCGGTCCGGAGGCCTTTTCCTATTGAAAGAGGGAATTAGTCAGTATGAAAGTGTTATTTATAGGCGATATCGTTGGATCTTTGGGACGGGATATGGTATTTGATTATTTACCACGCATGAAAAGAAAATATAAACCTGATGTTGTTATTGCCAATGGTGAAAACGCCGCATCTGGTAGGGGAATCACTAAAGCGATTTTTGACGATCTACTACGTGCGGGTGTTGACGTCGTTACAATGGGAAACCATACATGGGACCAAAAAGAAATATACGACTTCATAGATGATACGGACTATCTTATTCGTCCAGCAAACTTTTCTGATGACGCACCTGGTAGAGGGATGACATCCATCTCACGAAATGGTGTTACTTTATCTATCATTAATTTGCACGGGCGGACATTCTTGCCTCCACACGGAGATCCTTTTGACAAAGCCGAGGAACTAATCGCAGAAGCGAAAGAAGTTTCACCGTTGATTTTTGTCGATTTCCATGCAGAAGCAACAAGCGAAAAGATCGCGATGGGTTGGCATCTCGATGGTAAAGCCTCTGTAGTTGTTGGAACACATACGCATGTCCAGACAGCTGACGAACGAATTCTGCCAGGCGGTACTGCTTATTTATCGGATGCAGGTATGACGGGCCCATACGATGAAATACTGGGCATGAAAAAAGAGGATGTCATCTATCGTTTCCGAACAAATATGCCTGTTCGCTTTGAAGTTCCAAAAAGCGGGCGTTCCCAGTTAAACGGATTATTTGTAGAGTTGGATGACCAAACAGGTAAAGCGCTTCAACTTGAACGCGTATCTATTAATGATGACCGTCCATTCAAAGGCTGAATCGAGTCTAAACGCTTCCTCCCTTTCATAGGATAGTCCATGGAGATATCCGTTCCATAGACATCGGAAAATAAGGAGGAATTAAGTTGAATCCATTGAAGGTATCATCTCGCTCGAATCCAAATTCTGTTGCAGGGGCACTTGTTGCAGTTATACGAGACCAGGGTTTTGCGGAAATGCAAGCAGTAGGGGCAGGCGCATTGAACCAAGCAGTAAAAGCAATCGCAATTGCAAGAGGATTCGTCGCCCCGAGTGGCGGGGATCTCATCTGTGCACCTGCATTCACCGATATTGAAATTAATGGTGAGGGACGGACAGCGTTGAAATTGCTCGTTGAGAAGAGAGAACGTAAAAACCAATAGAAAACGACCGATAAGTCAGTAGTCATTGACTTATCGGTCATTTTTTTATCTTCGAAGGTTTGGTAAACATATGCCCGGACTATACGGTTTTTTCCTCCAAATCAGCAATTGAACTGTGACAATCAAACGACAAAGCATGCTCAACTTGTACAGGATGCGTATACTTCAGTATAATGGTCTCATGTATCTACAGTTAACAAATGCTTCTAGGAAAAGGGGACATGTTGTATGAATGAAGAACAACGTCTGAATACAGGACTTGTGAAGCCGGATTTAGCAAAAAAGCCGGAAAAAGATTATAGTCAATACTTTCAAACGGCCTATGCACCCCCTTCATTAAAGGATGCCAAAAAACGGGGTAAGGAAGATATTACTTACCATGATGATTTCGAAATCGACGAACGGTTCCGCGGGATGGGGACGAACCGAAAGTTTTATATACGGACATACGGCTGTCAAATGAATGAACATGACACCGAAGTAATGGCAGGGATTTTTACAGGACTAGGCTATGAGGTAACCGATACAGTCGAAGATGCCAATGTCATACTGTTAAACACATGTGCTATTCGGGAAAATGCGGAAAACAAAGTGTTTGGGGAACTAGGTCACCTAAAAGCGCTTAAACGAAGAAATCCTGATGTTCTCGTCGGAGTATGCGGATGTATGTCTCAGGAAGAATCCGTTGTCAATAAAATCTTGAAAACATACGATCAAGTCGATATGATTTTTGGAACACATAATATTCATAGACTGCCACATATTTTACACGAAGCCTATCTATCGAAAGAGATGGTCATCGAAGTATGGTCTAAGGAAGGGGATATTATTGAAAATCTTCCGAAGGTCAGGCATGGTAGTATTAAAGCGTGGGTCAATATTATGTACGGCTGCGATAAGTTCTGTACATATTGTATCGTTCCTTATACACGCGGAAAAGAACGAAGCAGAAGACCTGAAGATATAATCCATGAAATAAGACTATTAGCGTCCCAAGGCTATAAAGAGATTACTTTACTTGGTCAAAACGTTAACGCATATGGCAAAGACTTCGAAGACTTGAATTATCGCTTTGGAGACCTGATGGATGATCTGCGTAAAATCGACATACCGAGAATCCGGTTCACGACCAGCCATCCACGTGACTTTGACGATCATCTCATTGAGGTGCTTGCAAAAGGGGGCAACCTTGTCGATCACATCCATTTACCTGTACAATCGGGTTCTAGTTCGATGCTGAAAATCATGGCTCGAAAATATACGCGAGAGCATTATCTTGAACTAGTACGTAAAATTAAAATTGCTATACCTAATGTCACGCTAACAACTGACATCATCGTTGGATTCCCGAACGAAACAGATGAACAATTTGAAGAAACGATGTCCCTCTACAAAGAGGTAGGATTCGATATAGCGTACACGTACATTTATTCTCCGCGGGAAGGCACACCAGCCGCTAAGATGGCGGATAACATTCCCATGGACGTTAAAAAAGAACGTTTGCAGCGATTAAACAAACTAGTCAACGACATGTCCGCTGAAGCAATGGAACCATACAAAGGAAAAATTGTCGAAGTACTTGTTGAAGGGGAAAGTAAGAAAAATGCAGAAGTGTTGGCAGGTTATACTGAAAAAAACAAACTTGTTAACTTCAAAGCACCACAATCCGTTATCGGTAAAATTGTAAACGTAAAAATAATAGAGACCAAAACTTGGTCACTCGACGGTGAATTCATCAGTGTCGTGGAAAAGGAAAAGGTGATGTTGTAATGGAAAAGCTTTATTCGAAAGATGAAATAATCGCGAAATCCCGTGAGATTGCACATATGATCGCAAATACTGAACAAGTTGAATTTTACAAACGTGCAGAGGCCCAAATTAATGAAAATCAAAAGGTTCGTGAAAATATTGCGAGTTTGAAATCATTGCAAAAGCAAGCCGTTAATTTCCAGCAATACGGTAAAGAAAGAGCATTGGAAATTATTGAAGGCAAAATCGATAAAATCCAAGGAGAAATTGATGAAGTGCCGATTGTTCAAGAGTTTAAACAATCCCAAATCGAAGTGAATGATCTACTCCAGCTCGTATCCAATACGATAGCAAACAGTGTGACAGATGAAATTATGGTAGCTACAGGCGGAGATGTTCGCAAAGGTGAAACAGGTTCTTATATAAAAAACACAACGTATAATAAACTATAAAGCGAAACTTCAATCAGTGGGGGTTTTCCTCATCCCCCACTGATTGTTAGTTGAGCCATTCGGGCTTTTACGGGCAGTGGATCCCCCACTTATTCTTCTTGTTTCCTTGAAGACTTGAAGTTGGGGGTCTTACTGCCCGTTAATGCGGGATAAGTTAACGAATCAATCGACGGGAATTAATTTTCCGTCGATTTTTTTCACTATCTGGGCTCCTGTTGCATAAGATGAATTGAAGCGAATGGAGGAGGAATCGAACTGAAGAATTTACGTCAGATCGTAACGAAAGCGGTTATTGCAAAAGGGAAGAAACGAACTGAACAAACTGTAACGTTAACGCCACCGAACAGTCCAACGAGTATACTGGGATGCTGGGTTATTAACCACACGCATCAGGCAAAGAAAGTTGGTAAGTACATTGAGGTCTCCGGGAAATTTGATGTTAACGTTTGGTACTCTCATCAGGAACACTCGAAAACGTCCGTCTTCAGTGAGTCAGTTCCGTACAAAGACAAAATTAGGCTCCATTATCGTGACGAGCCAACTTCAGGGCACGAAGAAATAATTGTCAACGTTATCCAGCATCCGAATTGTACAGAAGCTATCATTTCTAAGTGTGGAAATAAGTTTGAAATTACCGTTGAACGTGAGTTGCTTGCAGAAGTTGTTGGTGAAACTAAAGTTTGCATCAGTGTTCATACGGAAAGCTTTGAAGAGGAATGGCCAGAGCGCGATGAATCATCTTCGCATGGCGTAATCCATGGACATGATCAAAAAGGAAAAGAATCTTCATCATTTTAAAAGCCGGATAGCACGCCCGGCTTTTTTTTTTTTTTTTTTCGCCCATTTTGCGAAATAAAAGAGGAATTGAAATAAACCCGGACCCTTCGCTTTTCTGGGCCTTGTTTTGTATAATAAAGAAAATCGTATTTATAAAGAGGTAGACTTATGACAACTCATACACCAATGATTCAACAATATTTGAAAGTAAAGGCAGAGTACGAGGATGCCTTCTTATTTTTCAGGCTTGGCGACTTTTACGAACTATTTTTTACAGATGCAACAGAAGCATCCCAAATCCTTGAAATCACATTAACAAGCCGAGATGCGGGAAGTCGAGACAGAATACCGATGTGCGGAGTACCGTATCACTCTGCGCAGGGGTATATTGAAACGCTTGTTCATAAAGGGCATAAAGTAGCGATTTGCGAACAGACAGAAGACCCGAAAACAGCAATCGGCATTGTCAAAAGAGAAGTCGTGAAGATCATAACACCAGGGACAATGCTTGAGGGGAAGAGCATTGATGCAAATACGAACCACTTTATCGGTGCGGTAGACAGTTTGGATGAAGACAATTATGCGCTTGCATATCTGGACCTTGCAACAGGAGAAGGGAAAGTGGAAATTGTCGACGGGGACGAACGGAAATTGATTGCTGAAATCGAGGCCCTTGGCATGAAAGAAGTAGTCGTTTTAGAAACATTACATATCGCACTCAGCGACAGCATGTCAAAACGTAATATTATGTTATCCACCGAGCATGGTGAAGAAATTAGTTCGGAAGAACACCCCGCTACGATTCCTTACGAACTTCAACAAGTGTGTAGTATGCTCATTTCCTACGTGAAACGAACGCAGAAAACAGCCCTTGATCACTTACGTCCATTTGAATTCATCCAAAAAGGTGCAAAACTATCCATCGATGCGAATTCAATGCGGAATCTTGAGTTGGTCCAATCAATACGTAACGGAAGTAAAGATGGAACTCTTTACTGGTTATTGGATGAAACGGTCACTGCAATGGGCGCACGGAAACTGAAAATGTGGATTCACCAACCGTTGGCCGAACAAAATGAGATTGAAAACCGACTTGCAACAGTGACGGCGTTAATTGGTGACTTTCTTCTGCGCGATGAACTGAAAACAAACTTAAAAGAGGTATATGACTTAGAAAGGCTTGCAGGACGAATCTCCATGGGCAGCGCCAGTGGGCGTGATCTAGCGCAGCTCAGAAATTCACTAAGAAGGGTGCCGGACATCAAAAAGGAACTAGAACTATCAGCTCCCCCACTTCTTAACCGATTCGCAAACCGTATCGACCTATGTCCCGATGCGTATAACATACTTGAAAAAGCGATCGCTGAAAACCCACCGCTATCTGTCAAAGAAGGCGGCGTCATGAAAGACGGCTATGATGAAAAATTGGACAACTACCGGGATGCTTCAAAAAACGGCAAAGAATGGCTCGCGGAATTAGAAAGTGAAGAACGCAAGCGAACAGGTATCAAAACATTGAAAATAGGGTATAACCGTGTATTCGGCTATTTTATAGAAATTACAAAATCCAATGTTCATCTTGCAGATCTAGAGCGCTATGAACGAAAACAGACATTGGCAAATGCAGAACGCTATATAACACCGGAACTGAAAGAAAAAGAGGATCTTATCTTAAATGCAGAGGCGGAAGGACTCGAGCTGGAATATAAACTTTTCAGTACAGTACGAGATGAACTAAAAACTCATATTCGACAAGTCCAGCAACTTGCAAGTACCCTTGCTGAATTGGATGTTCTTCTATCATTCGCGGCGATATCTGAGAAAAGGAATTATGTGTTACCTACCTTCCATAAAGGAAAGGCGTTAGAAATAAAAAATGGGCGTCATCCTGTAGTTGAAAAAATGATGGATCACTCTCTTTATACGCCTAACAGCTGTAAACTAACAGAAGATGCGAATATGCTGCTCATCACAGGACCGAATATGTCCGGGAAAAGTACGTACATGCGGCAAGTAGCGCTTACAGTTGTCATGGCACAAATCGGCTGTTACGTTCCTTGTGAACAGGCAGTACTCCCTGTAACTGATCAGATTTTCACGCGGATCGGTGCAGCTGACGACCTGGCATCTGGTCAAAGTACATTCATGATGGAGATGATAGAGTCACAACACGCTATTGCAAACGCGACTGAACAAAGTCTTCTTTTATTCGATGAAATTGGTCGAGGTACTTCGACATACGATGGCATGTCTCTTGCGCAAGCGATGATGGAGCATATTCACAATGAAATTGGTGCGAATACATTATTTTCCACTCACTATCATGAACTCACCAATTTGGATAAAGAGTTGGACAGACTCGAAAATGTTCATGTTGCAGCAATGGAGCAAGAAGGAAAAGTGGTATTCTTGCACAAAGTAATGGCAGGTGCTGCAGATAAAAGTTATGGAATCTATGTTGCTGATCTTGCCGGACTTCCCGAAACACTACTTGAGCGCGCAAAGATCTTACTTGCAAACTTTGAACGAGTAGAAAATAAGCAAAACGTTGCCGATGAACCCGAACAATTGTCATTCTTTGATTTGCAAAAAGATGAACAGCAAAGTCTTTCAACGGAAGAACAAGAAGTTTTGACAAATTTAACTGACACGGATGTGCTGAACATGACACCACTCAATGCGTTGCAATATGTATTTGAACTAAAAGAAAAATTAACTTCGACGAAAGGGTGAGAAAATTGGACATCATAAAGGTAATGGATGATATGCTGTCCAATAAAATTGCAGCGGGTGAAGTAGTCGAACGACCCGCTTCCATCGTAAAAGAACTTGTTGAAAATGCAATTGACGCGGAGAGCACAGTCATTGAAATTTCACTTGAAGAAGCGGGGTTACTAAAAATACGTGTAACCGATAACGGCAAAGGTATGTCCAGGCAAGATGCGGTCCAAGCATTTGAACGCCATGCAACAAGTAAAATCACCAACGAACATGACTTGTTCCGTATTCGAACTCTCGGATTCCGGGGAGAAGCGCTAGCCAGTATTGCATCTGTGTCAAAAATTAACCTATGGACATCTGACGGGGAATCGACCGGAACGGAAGTCCATATTGACGGTGGACGCCTCGTCAAACACGATCATGCCGCATTTCGCAAAGGGACTGACATTACAGTAGCTCAACTTTTTTTCAACACACCGGCACGGCTGAAGTACATGAAAACCATTCAGACAGAGCTAGGACACACAATTGACCTTGTTAATAGGCTAGCGCTTAGCCATCCAACCATTGCATTCAAACTAACTCATTATAGCCATCTTTTATTACAAACATATGGCAGTGGGGAGCAACAACGTGTCCTATCGGATATTTATGGTACAGCTGTTGTCCGGAAAATGATTCCTTTTTCAGGATCCAATGCAGACTACAAGGTGGATGGTTATGTAACGCTGCCTGAAATGACACGTGCTTCCAGAAATTACATGACGCTAATTGTCAATGGAAGATGGGTGAAAAGCCATGCAGTAAACCATGCTGTACTAGATGCATTTCACACATACTTACCAATCGGACGTTTTCCTATCGCGGTTATCAATGTCGAAGGGGATCCGATTCTTACGGACGTCAATGTCCATCCTGCAAAACAGCATATCCGTATGAGTAAAGAAGGTGAGTTGCTAACGCTCATCAAAGAAGTGATCCGGAGTTCTATAAAGAAAAGTATCATCGTACCAGATGCTATAAAAAAAGAGCCTCCGAAAAAAAATAACTCAGAGCAAGTGAACATCTGGAGCCAATTTAAAACCGAACGACCTGCTACGCGGGATGAACGACCGGTTTTTGCACCTCAAGAGCCTGTAGAAGCCTACGAGCCACGAGCATATGAACCAAAAAAAACGGAAGTTGAAGTACAACAACACTGGACTGTCAATGAAACACAAATACCGACTGAAGAAGAACAAAGCGAGCCGGTAAAGCAATTCCCATCACTCGTTCCTGTAGGACAGGTCCACGGTACTTATATCGTTGCACAAAATGAAGATGGTTTTTTCATGATTGACCAGCATGCAGCGCAGGAACGCGTCAAGTACGAATTTTTTAGAGACAAATTAAAAGAAGCTGATAATGGTGAGCGGCAGCTGCTTCTGATGCCTCTACTTTTCCATTATTCAGCAGATGAACAAACGAAAATTGAGGAGAGTATGCATCTCCTCCACGAAGTAGGTATCTTTCTCGAAGAGTTTGGACCGTCTGCCTATGCAGTCAAGGAATATCCGTCCTGGTTTCCAAAAGGGGAAGAAACCGTTATTATCGAAGACATCATAGAGCAAGTACTTACAACACGGAAGATCGATATCGGCAAATTGCGGGAAGATGCAGCCATAATGATGAGCTGCAAACGTTCCATCAAAGCAAATCATCATTTAACAAATGCTGACATGGAAAGACTATTAAATGATTTGTCTTTAATGGAAAATCCCTTTACATGTCCGCACGGTAGACCGGTTCTTATCCATTTCACAACTTATGAACTGGAAAAGATGTTCAAAAGAATTATGTAAGCAATTGAAGACCACCCATTAGACAATAACAGCTCTAGGGGAAGAATTCGTGGACAAAGACAGTGGAAGTAGCACGCATCTTCAAGATATGAATTTGAAAGGGTGACCAAGATGTTTTCAGCGATTACAAGACCAAAAGTGAAAGAATTCATGGGTGAGTACCAGTTTGATTTACTTATTATTGGTGGAGGAATCACCGGTGCAGGGATTGCCCTCGATGCTGTTACACGCGGCTTATCAGTAGCGCTTGTCGAGATGCAAGACTTTGCGGAAGGAACGTCCAGTCGTTCTACAAAGCTTGTACATGGCGGTTTGCGTTATTTGAAGCAACTTGAAGTGAAAATCGTAGCAGAAACAGGGAAAGAAAGGGACATCGTTTACCATAACGCCCTTCATGTTACAGAACCTGAACGTATGCTACTACCATTCCATAAGGGTGGTACATTCGGAAAATTTACGACGTCAGTAGGTCTGTTTACTTACGACAAACTTGCCGGTGTAAAAAAAGAAGAACGACGTGAAATGTTGACGGCTGAAGAAACGCTTGCAATGGAACCGCTGTTAAAGAGAAAAGGACTCCGTGGCGGCGGTCATTATGTAGAATACAGAACTGATGATGCACGGCTAACGATTGAGACGATGAAAAAAGCGGTTCAAAAAGGAGCACTCTGCCTGAACTATATGAAGGCTGAGTCATTCATTTACGATGATGGAAAAGTTGTCGGAGCCACAGTAAATGACCAACTGAATGATGAATCATTGCGAATCACTGCATCGACCATTGTGAATGCGGCAGGCCCTTGGGTCGATGATGTACGGAAAAAAGATGAACTATCCAACGACAAAAGATTACGATTGACGAAAGGGGTCCACATCGTAATCGACCAAAAGGTTTTCCCACTTCGTCAAGCAGTCTATTTCGATGCACCGGATAAACGAATGATTTTCGCTATCCCAAGAGGGCAAAAAGCGTATATCGGAACAACGGATACAATCTATGATAAAGACACAATGAATCCGTTAGCGACTAAAGAAGATGTTGCATACCTTCTTGATACAGTCCATCATATGTTCCCGGATGTCGCGGTTACCCGAGAAGATGTTGAATCGACATGGGCAGGTGTCCGTCCGCTTATTTACGAAGACGGAAAAGACCCATCGGAAATTTCAAGGAAAGATGAAATGTGGGAAGCGGGCAGCGGTCTTATTACAATTGCGGGCGGTAAGCTGACAGGCTATCGTAAAATGGCTGAGACCGTAGTCGACCGTGTCGTTAAAAGACTTCGACCTGACGAATTCGGACCGTGCGTGACGGAGCATCTTCCACTATCGGGCGGGGATTTTGGCAGCATTGAAAAGTTTGAAGCTTATATTACAAGTAAAGCGAATGAAGCTGAATTGTTCGGCCTAACGAAAAAAGAAGGGGAACAACTTGCCTCATTTTACGGAACAAATGTCGACACGGTCTTTACGTATGCACATACACTTAAAACAGATACAACAGATTTGCCAAGAATTTTAAAGGCGGAAATCCTATACGCCATTCATCACGAAATGACACTTTCACCTTCGGACTTCTTCATTCGCCGTAGGGGAGATCTTTATTTCAATATCAGCCTTGTTAAAAAATATAAAGAGGCAGTAACAGACTATATGGCAGTGCTTCTATCCTATTCGGATGAAAGTAAAAAACATTATTTACGTGAACTCGAAAATCATATCGCCGAAGCAGAGGTCAAAGGCAGAACAGGAATATGAATGAAATGACTCTAGAAATGTCAGATGGCTTCTCAATTCATACGGTACTTGTGGAACCCGCAGACAAGCCGATTGGACATATTCATATACTACACGGCATGGCGGAGCATATCGGCAGGTATGAAGAGTTTGCAAAATACCTTGCGGGAATTGGGTATATCGTTTCGGGGCACGACCATAGGGGACACGGAAAAACAGCTGAAATGAATGGTAAACCGGGTTATTTTGGCATAGAAAAAGGTTTTGACCGAGTTGTACAGGATGCATATGAAATCATTAAAACAATACGGGAACAGCATCCTTCCCCCCGTTTCATCCTATTCGGCCATAGCATGGGCTCATTTATCGCACGTAGGTATGTTCAAGTACACGGAAGTGAAGTTGACCTTGCCATCCTCTCAGGTACGGGCGGAAACCCAGGTGTTATGCGTATTGCCGCAACTGGGATTGCACATCTCTCAGGAAAGATGAATGGGTATGACAATCCTGATCCTCTCTTGAACAAGCTCGTTTTCGGGGGGTTCAACAAATCGATTGATACACCAAAAACACCCTTTGATTGGCTATCAAGGGATTCGGACGCTGTTGAAAAATATATGAATGATCCTAACTGCGGATTCATCTCAACTACACAGTTTTTCATAGATTTGTTTGAAGGACTTGAGAAAATCCATTCGGATGAAGAGATTAGAAAGATACCGCAAAACTTGCCGATCCTTCTCATATCGGGAAATGAAGACCCGGTAGGTGATAACGGCAAAGGTGTTTTAAGTGTGGCTAAACAATATGACAAAGTAGGTATCGTAGATGTAACGCTCATGCTGGTCGAAGGCGGCAGACATGAATTGCTCAATGAAATAAATCATCAACACGTCTTCGAGTATATAACGGATTGGATTGAAAAAAAGTGAGTGTAACACCGGAAGTCATAGCAATTGTCGGTCCTACCGCATCCGGTAAAACCGCGCTCAGTGTCGAATTGGCAAAACAAATCGACGGAGAAATCATTAATGGAGATTCAATGCAAGTATATAAACGACTTGATATTGGTACAGCAAAAATAACAACGGCGGAAATGGCTGGCATCCCACATCATTTATTCGATACTAAAGAGCCTGATGAAACTTTTTCAGTTGCAGAATACCAATCAGAAGTCCGCAAAGCGATTAAAGATATTCAGCGACGTGGGAAAACACCAATCATCGCGGGGGGCACGGGACTATACATCCAAGCAGTGTTATTCGATTTTCGTTTTACCGAACAAGCTGCTGATATTGAAGTAAGAAAACGCCTGGAACATGAGCTTGATTCCAAGGGAGCCGACTTTCTTTACAAGAAACTTATGGATATTGACCCTTTAAGCGCTGAAAAAATTCATCCGAATAATCATCGCAGAGTAGTCCGGGCACTTGAAATCATCGAAGTGACAGGGAAAACGAAGGGGGATCATGAAGAGGATGTAGGACATGCGCCTCTTTATGATCATCTAATTATTGGATTGGAAATGGATCGAGATGTACTTTATGGCCGCATCGATTCACGTGTGAATCAGATGATGGATAAAGGATTACTGCATGAAGCGCAAGGATTATGGGACGAAGGCATAAAAAATATACAGTCCGTACAAGCAATAGGTTACAAGGAGCTTCACCAATTCATCGAAGGTCGCTGTTCATTGGATGAAGCAATCGACTTGATCAAAAAAAACACGCGTCATTATGCAAAACGGCAAATGACTTATTTTCGAAACAAAATGGAAATCGCCTGGTTCAATGCTGAACTAGATACGGACGAAATTGTACAAGCAATTTTAAGAATTTTGAAGGATTTTCATCTTAAAGAGCGAATAAGGTAAGTGAAGCAAAGAATATGCAAGACAACAGGAGGACTCGACGTATGGCACAGGTTAACATGCAAGAGACGTTTTTGAATTCATTACGAAAGAATAATACGTTTGTAACTGTATTCTTATTGAATGGTTTTCAATTGAAAGGACTTATCAAATCGTATGATAATTATACCGTTCTTCTCGAATCGGACGGCAAGCAACAATTGATCTACAAACATGCGATCTCAACATACGTCCCGTCTAAACCGGTTACGTTAAAAGAGGAATGAAAAAAGCGGAACAGGGAGAAAAATCCCCGTTCCGCTTTTTTTAAATTTCAATATTTTTTCGCGGTAATTTCCAATGGAAGAAAACTGACAAAATGCGTAAACTCGCTGTCAAAACGAGTAACGCATAAAGAGCGATATCCCCGTGGAAAACATCTAAACCCACTATTAATCCCGCAATAACTGCCCAAATCGCATATATATTTTCCTTGAAAACGAGTGGTTTCCGACCAGCTAGCAAATCGCGAATCACACCGCCACCAGCTCCAGTCAAAACGGCCGCAACCATGACTGCATAAAGTGACATCTCCAGACGCATCGCAAGCATGGCACCTTGGATAGCAAATGCGGCTAATCCGACGGCATCAAAATACGACCCCCATCGATTCCAATGAGATAAAAGATATTTTGAAAAAAAGAAAATAACCGTAATTAAAACAGTGGCAACGATAAATAAAAATTCCTGGTCCCACAAAACGGAAACCGGAACCCCAATCAATAAGTTTCGAACAGCCCCTCCACCAAACGCGGTAACCATTCCTAATATATAGACACCGAAAATATCATATTCTTCTTCCATCGCTATGATTGCACCGGAAATGGCAAAAGCAGCAGTACCGATAAAACTAAATACATCCCAAGCCAATATTATTTCCCCCGTTCACTAGATCCTTAAGCATTTTAACAGATTCCCTATATAAATCAATGGGCGAAATAACGGATTGTTGACCTCCGCGGGCAGACTGATAAGATTATAAGGTGACTATTGAATGGAAAGAGGAATTAGCATGCAATTTAACGAACAAGACACAGCTCTTTTCGAAAAAGCGGACGCGATTGAAACGAAACTCGCACCCTTTTTTAAAGAGGTAGAAAAAACAGCGTTTTACAATCAACGGAAAGTACTCGCTGCATTCCGTAACAATAAGGTGAGTGATTTCCATCTGCATGGAACAACAGGATATGGCTATGACGACAGTGGTCGCGATGTCTTAGGACAAGTCTACGCAGATGTTTTCGGAGCAGAAGATTGCATTGTGCGCAATCAGATCATTTCGGGAACACACGCAATATCCATAGCGCTATTCGGTATTTTACGCCCAGGCGATGAATTATTGTATATTACAGGGAAGCCTTATGACACCCTGGATTCCATCGTATCCGGTAAAGGTAAGGATACCGGTTCCCTACACGACTTTGGCATCACGTACAAGCATATTGATTTGAATGAAGATGGCTTAATTGATTTTGACGAAATGGTAAACAACATTCATAGCAAAACAAAAATGGTAGGCATCCAACGCTCAAAAGGCTACGCTGATCGTCCTTCATTCATGGTGGATGAAATCAGTGAAATGATAAGAAAAGTGAAGGCTATAAATCCTGAACTCGTTGTTTTTGTCGATAACTGTTATGGCGAATTCGTTGAGCAGAAAGAGCCGACTGAAGTAGGCGCTGACCTGATGGCAGGCTCACTTATAAAAAATCCCGGTGGCGGACTCGCGCGAACAGGCGGCTATATTGCGGGTCGTGCTGATCTTGTTGAAAAATGTGCTTTTCGAATGACATCACCTGGTCTTGGAGCTGAAGCGGGAGCATCCCTCAATACATTACTCGAAATGTACCAAGGATTTTTCCTTGCACCACATGTTGTCAGTCAAGCTGTAAAAGGAGCATTATTCACCGCTGCACTTCTTGAAGATTTCGGACTGAAAACGTCGCCGCATTATTCAGAAAAGCGAACCGACCTGATTCAATCCGTTTCATTCAAAAGCGCAGACCAAATGATTGCCTTCTGCAGAACGATTCAAGAAAACTCACCCATCAATGCGCACTATGCGCCTGAACCGTCCTACATGCCCGGTTATGTCGATGACGTTATAATGGCAGCCGGGACATTCATCCAGGGCTCCAGCATCGAACTGACAGCTGATGGACCCATTAGACCCCCCTATACTGCTTATGTTCAAGGAGGACTGACATACGAGCACGTCAAAACAGCAGTCCTGTCTTCAATTGGCAAACTGATGAGTGAAAAATTACTCGACTGATTAACTGGTTGGATAAGAGAGTGTATTGTTCATAGTCGAACTGTCATGGCAAATGAAGAAACTGTAATGGCTCGGCCGTAAACTGTAAGGACGCGCGCGAACTGTCATGGCAAACGAAGAAACTGTCATGGCCCGGCCGTAAACTGTAAGGACGCGCGCGAACTGTCATGGCAAACGAAGAAACTGTCATGGCTCGACAGTAAACTGTAAGGACAAGCTGTCAAACTGTCATGGCAATTAACAATCAATCCATAATTTAAACAAAAAAAGCTGCCTCCAACGCATAACGCGTAAGAGACAGCTTTTTTGTAGTCTAAATTAGTGGATCATCCGGTACACACCGACAACTTTTCCAAGAATCGTGACATTATCAATGATAATCGGATCCATTGAGGAGTTTTCAGGTTGAAGACGGAAATAATCTTTTTCTTTGAAAAAGCGTTTCACAGTTGCTTCGTCTTCTTCGGTCATAGCAACGACAATGTCGCCATTTTGAGCAGTTTGCCGTTGCTTGACCACAACATAATCGCCATTCAAAATACCCGCCTCAATCATACTGTTTCCAACAATCTCTAGCATGAACAACTTGTCTTCCGTTGTACCGAAAGATTCAGGTAGCGGAAAATACTCTTCAATATTTTCAATCGCCGTAATTGGTATACCGGCTGTAACTTTCCCGATGAGTGGAACATTGAGAACACCAGGTTTCAACGCTTCCAAACCTTCAGGATCTAGTATTTCAATCGCTCTCGGTTTTGTTGGATCCCGTCTTATGAAGCCTTTACTTTCCAATCTGGCAAGATGTCCATGAACTGTCGAACTGGACGCAAGACCCACTGCTTCACCAATTTCCCTTACGGATGGCGGATATCCTTTTTTTCTTACTTCTTCTTTGATGAAAGACAAAATATCCTCTTGTCTCTTTGAAATCTTTTTCATCCTATTCACCTCTTAACATTTAGTTGTTGATTTCCAAATGCCTTTCACCGCAAGAGTTCAGGCCGGAATTATTCATTTATTGTAGTATATCAGTCTTTAGATAGAATGGCAAACACAGGTTCTGAAAAAAGTGTTGACAAACAATATTGGATTCAATATAGTAAGAACGTACATTCCGAACAGACATTTGCAAGGGGGGATTTTGATGACTTTCATTAAAAATAACAGTTATATCGTACTCATTTTCGTTTTAAGTATAGGATTTGCAATTATAGGTGTCAATAAGCATGACAATGATCCATCGTATCCAGCAATAACAGTAAATGATGGCGATACATTATGGGAGTTAGCACAGCATCATGCCGATGATATGCCCAGCGAGCGATGGATTGAAGAAGTTGTGAAACTAAATAACTTGTCTACTGTTAAAATAAAAAAAGGGGAGGATTTACGCCTTCCGATTAGGAAAACTGTTAAGGTTGGGAAAGTAGCAACTGAAATGGCGGGGGATGGCAAATGAACGAGCGAATGAAACGTTGCGTTGCCTACTGTAGAGTAAGTACGGAAAAGGACACGCAGGAAATGTCGCTTACGAGACAGCAAGAAGAGCTTGCGGAACTTGCTAAGGAGCTTGGTTTTGAACACATCAAAACATTTACTGACAAACATAGTGGTTTCGATATTGACCGGGAAGGCTTACTCAGTCTCCTAGACTTTATCAGGGATGAAGAAGTGGACGCTGTTCTTATTCAAGATGAAACAAGACTTGGACGCGGCAATGCTCGTATGGCGGTACTTCATTTATTATCAAAAACGGATACGGAAGTTTACTCACTTAGTGACAGCGGACCCATATTGCTCAATGAAATGGATACGATGTTGTTGGAGATTCTGGCTATTGTCGAAGAATATCAACGTAAATTACACAATGCGAAAATTAAGCGCGGCATGAAAAGGGCAGTGAGGGGTGGATACCGTCCGGAACAGAATTTGAAAAACAGAGGAAATGCAGAAGGACGCGAAAGACTCGAAGTGCCGGTAAGCGAAATCGTTGCATTACGAGACAAAGGATTGACGTATGAAGAAATTACCGGTGTACTCAAAGGGCTTGGACATGACATTAGCAAAGCGACTGTTCATCGCCGTTATAAGGAATATGAACTTGAGAAAGAAAGCTGATTGGTTGCACTTTCAGCTTTTTTTGTATACGTTCATGTTATTCTTTAAATGCAAATGGAGGGATAAATATGTTAGCAGAAGATAAAATCAAACGCATTAACGAACTTTCGAAAAAATCAAAAACGACCGGTTTGTCGATTGAAGAGGCAAAAGAACAGACACTGCTTCGAAAAGAATACTTGGAAACATTTAGATCATCAATGCGTAATACAATCGAACATGTCAAAGTGATTGACCCGGAAGGAAATGATGTAACACCCGAAAAAGTGAAAAAAGCGCGGGATGACAAATACCTAAACTAACATCTAATCCTTTCCGGGATTGTATTTCGTGCAACCTTTGACTAAACTAGAGGATGTAGAACAACATTAAGACAAGTAGAAGAAACGGGAAAGGATGTACACAATGACTCAACAGATTGACCAATTAGCTATCAATACGATACGTACTCTTTCAATCGATGCAATCGAAAAAGCGAATTCCGGCCATCCAGGCCTTCCAATGGGTGCTGCTCCAATGGCGTATACACTTTGGACAAAGCATATGCACCATAATCCAGCAAATCCTACATGGTTCAACCGCGACCGTTTCGTTCTATCTGCGGGGCACGGCTCCATGCTCCTTTATAGTTTGCTACATTTGGGCGGATACGGGCTACCGATGGATGAAATCAAGAACTTCAGACAATGGAACTCTTTAACACCCGGACACCCTGAATACCGTCATACAGTTGGAGTCGAAGCGACGACTGGACCACTTGGCCAAGGAATCGGCATGGCTGTTGGAATGGCAATGGCTGAAAAACATTTGGCTGCAACATATAACCAGCCGGAATTTGAAATCATTGATCACCATACATATGCACTTTGTGGTGATGGCGACTTGATGGAAGGTGTTGCTTCTGAAGCCATTTCACTAGCAGGACATCTGCAACTGAATAAACTTGTAGTCCTTTATGATAGTAACGATATTTCACTGGATGGCGACCTTAACATGTCATTCTCCGAAAATATCCAGAAACGTTTTGAATCGTATGGCTGGAATTACATCCGTGTTGAAGATGGCAACGACATAAACCTTGTTTCTTCAGCAATTGAAGAAGCGAAGGGCAATGTCGGCGGCCCAACAATCATCGAAGTGAAAACAGTCATTGGTTATGGTTCGCCAAACAGGTCAGGGAAATCAGATGCCCATGGTATGCCGCTTGGTGAAGATGAAATGAAGTTGACTAAGGATTATTATAAATGGACATTTGAAGAAAATTTCCATGTTCCGGATGATGTCTATGCAGCATTCAATACAGCAGCTGAAAAAATGGGTGCACAAAGAGAACAGCAATGGAACGAGCTATATGAAAATTACGAGTCAAAACATGCGGACCTTGCGAGGCAGTTGAAAGATGCAATTGACCGTAAATTGCCGGAAGGATTCGAGAAGTCCTTGCCAACATACGAGGCTGGTACGTCTCACGCAACACGTTCTGCATCTGGCGATTTGATCAATGCAATCGCTAAAACAGTACCTTCCTTCTTCGGAGGAAGTGCCGATCTTGCTGGGTCCAATAAAACAACAATCAAAGGCTCAGGCGATTTCCTTCCCGCAGATTATTCAGGTCGCAATATCTGGTTCGGAGTTCGGGAATTTGCAATGGGTACTGCACTAAACGGTATGGCACTTCACGGTGGTCTGCAGGTATTTGGTGGGACATTCTTCGTGTTCAGTGATTACGTGCGTCCAGCGATCAGACTATCATCTCTCATGGGTCTTCCTGTAACATATGTCTTCACACACGACAGTGTAGCGGTCGGTGAAGATGGCCCGACACACGAGCCAGTCGAACATCTAGCGGCACTTCGAGCAATGCCGGGACTGTCCGTGATTCGTCCTGCAGATGCAAATGAAACTGCAGCTGCATGGAACGTCTCTGTGACTAGTGAGAATACGCCGACTGTGCTTGTATTATCTCGACAAAACTTATCTGTTCTTCCAAATTCAAGTGAACTTGCAATGGAGGGCGTTCGTAAAGGCGCCTATACAATTTCACCGTCAAGCAAAGAAGTAGCGGATGCGATTTTGATTGCGACAGGTTCTGAAGTGAATTTGGCAGTGTCTGCCCAGTCAGAGTTGCTTTCCGAAGGAATCGACGTAGCGGTTGTTTCAATGCCATCTTGGGATCTATTTGAAAAGCAGGACGATGCATACAAGCAAAGCGTCTTTCCAAAAAATGTGAAGAAACGTCTAGGGATTGAAATGGGTGCATCGCTCGGTTGGCATAAATATATCGGTGACGAAGGCGGCATCATTGCAATTGATACATTTGGCGCAAGTGCACCTGGCGACACCGTTATCAAGGAATTCGGATTTACGGAAGAAAACGTAATTGCAAACGTCAAATTATTGATTAATAAATAAGATGCGACGTTGTAACGAACATTAATATAAATTAAAAAATAGTATACTTATCTTTTAACAAAAAGCTGTTCCATTAGACGTCATTACGCGTCGGTTGGAACAGCTTTTTCAATTGTTGCTTATCTTTCAATAGAACAAAATAAACTACTCGAACTTTTCCGACAATAATAGTGCTTATCCATTCCGCAATATGACAACATTTTCAACCGGAAGGGGTTATTCTTTTAATAGGGGGTGGCGATATTGCGTTCTTATGGGATTTATAAAGTGAAGGAAATGTATCAGCCGTTCGTCATTGGAAGGGAACGGTTATTGTACGACCTATTGAAAGAAGATGGGCAACATGATGATAGTATGCAAGAGGTGCATTACTTATGCGATCCGCTCGTGGGGGACGAGATTGACGAAGCAATCATTTCAAATCTTGGAAAAGGATTTACCTCAATCGAACAGCGAGAAGGGGAATATAAGCTGACTCATCCGGTAAAAGGAAGCATACTTATATCTTTATCTTCATACGCACTTAATGTGTTCTGTGACGGTTCTCGTATGTTGGACTTAGACTTATTCGTTGCCTTATCAGGTTCTGATGATCGTTTTTTCGCGGTTATGGATGAGAAGGGTGAATGGGGTTGGCTAAAGCCGGTGAAATATACAGACCTTAGACTAAATGAAGAGGCTGCAATTTTTTAAATAGAGTAACAACCATAATAAAAGACCTGCTTTAGTCTGTGTAGGTCTTTTTTGCGTGGCAACCTACACTTTTTCACTCTTTAGAATTTCCTCATTCATACCTGTAAACCTCCTTTTTTTTATTTTCTTGAAAATAAAACGAAGTTTATGAACAGTCATTATACTACGCACGAACTATTTTTTGTAGAGCCATTGCCATTCATGCTTGCAATGCTGTATAATCCTACATGGTAGAGTAAACTTGAATTACGTATGTGAAGGAGGTATAGCGGATGACAACAGTATGGTGGATCGTTTTGATCATCGTCGCGCTATTAGCAGGTGTGGCCCTCGGATTTTTCATTGCACGTCAATATATGATGAAATACTTGAAGGACAACCCACCGATTAATGAAGATATGTTACGTATGATGATGATGCAAATGGGACAAAAACCTTCACAAAAGAAGATAAACCAAATGATGGCGCAAATGAGCAAAGCAAATGAGAAAAGTGCGAAAAAACCTAAGAAGTAACGTTGATATGACGGGGATTAAAAGTGTTTTTTCAGCTGATTCAATGGCTGATTGCTTATTGTTCACATAAGGAATTACCTGGATTATATGCCCAGGTTAATCCTTCATTTGATTTTGCTATTTTTTTAAAACTATCCAATAGACCACTTTTCCTGATGAAAGATTAATCAGGGGAAGTGGTCTATTTGTTGTTGTTAAGCGATTTGTTGGAGGAATACAAGTTTCACTGTTTAGCGAAAGGATTCACCAAGAAAACAATGCCGAATAAAAATCAGGAGTTAGTTTAAAAAGGAAACAATACTCTTATTAATGCATCTAATCAATTGCCCCTGCGCTAATGAGTTTCGGGTTACTGGAAAAGGTTAAGGTAGCAGGGGTTAAGTACGAACGGATTCAGACTTCAAAGGAAGGTCTAAAATTTTTAGGTTATTATGATATTGAAAAGTCCAAATCCCAAAATGAAAAATTAGAGAAATAGATTACTATTTACTGACTAGGGAAACAGACCTAGTCTTTTTTGTTATCGGTAGACTGTACTTAAACGGTAACGTATGTAATAGTCTCCCAAATGTAATGATAGCAAGGGTTGTAGCATGTTAGTGTTGTTACCGTTTGACTGTTACCGAAATCGAGAGTAATGGACAGGCTACACTAAGTTAGATTCGCAAGTAATCAATCTTCAATGTTACCAGACAAGGTGAGAGAAGTTCACAGGGGAAGAATTGTGGTAATTACTTATCAGTTTGAATAGAGGTTCTGGCATTTATCTCATGAAAAGTTATATAATACAGGTGGAAGAATTTAAGTAGAGAGAAGGGGCGGGGCATATGTTGAAAAAATTTGCTTCAGATGCGTTAGGCTTGTCGGATATCGGTAAAATTATAGGTCCAGAAGATTATGATAAAACGGATGCGGATGATTATATTCGAAATGAAGAGAATGAAAAGATTTATTTTTTAATCAAGACAAAAATGGATGAATATTGCTTTACGAACATTGCATTTATTCACGTCGATGGAGAGAAAGCTATATCTTCGAAGCGCTTGCTAAAACGCTATTCGTATTCGCAATATCAAATTACCGATGTGTTTTTGGAAACGGCGGGAAAAGTGGATTTGGATGTTGAAATCAAGTTCTCCTTAAGCAATCAATCGTTCAGCATTGACGTTGATAAAAAGCAACTTGCCCAATTGATTGATCTGTACAAAGCATTATCTTATATTTCGGAAAAAGTCCACGACAACAATATCCTGTTAGAGTTAGCGAATGGAAGTCTTGAAAAAGCTGTAACAGTATTGCATAACGCACGACTGTCTGACATCCAGCTAGCCGACCAGTATAAACAATTGACCGAGTTTGGTTTCTCCTGGTTAACGGCTGCCCGTGACCAATACCGAATTAAAGACTTTGGTGATGTGTTTGAGAAATATATTAACAATTAACTTATAAGCTAGCTGTATATTATATTCTTTAGAAAAGTGTGGGTTCCCAGGTTCTGAAACAGGTTGTTTTGGAACTTGGGACCTTTCCTGTTGGAGGCAAAAACTTTTCAAAGTGTAGATTTACAAATCAGAACCACCCCTTTTTAGGGGTCACTTCTGGACAGGCTATTAATACTTCGCTACGACCTTCAAAAGTAACTATAGTTTTCCCTTTTAGGATTCTAAGTGTACATAATGATCACTTAGAAGATTCAAGACCTTTTCACGCTAATACAAACTAAATCCATCTGAAGATAACTCATCTCCACTTCTACGAATAATACTATTAACTGTGTCGATGTCTACCTCCTAGAAGTATCTAAATGAATGGTACAATAGTTGAACGAAATATTGAGGGAGTCGTGCTGAATGATGCTCGGCTTTTTTGCGTCTACAATCTTACTAGTCGTACTGAGATCACTCAAATCATGATATCGACAGTACTCTATCGTATAAATCCTAATGTTCTAATAGCATAGTCACAACTTAGCAGTATTGACTACAAAATGCAAGTGTGATAGATTCATCTTTGTCACTTTTAGTGTTATTTTGCACTCCTTTCGAGAGATATTTTGCACTTTGAATATAAGAAAAAAGCTATCTCCAATAATGATAGCTTTTAATATTGTAAATGAGCAAATCTAATGAGAAAAGTGCGAAAAAAGTAAGCAAAAAGTGAGTGCACAAAAACACCCAATCCGATTGAACAATGGATGGGTGTTTTTTTTATACTTTTAGATGAAATCGACCTAGAAATTCATCAATCTTTTTTTCATATAGAACCGGATTTTCGTTGAACGATTTAGCATGGGCCCCTCTCTTGAACAGCTTTAGCATTTTTGGACCCTCTTTAGCATGGTATAAATCTGTCGTCATATACGGTAGAATGAAATCGTCCTCCATACTATGAATGAACAAAACAGGTTTTTCGATATTCCCAACAACTTCAATCGGTGATACTGAGTTAAGTGAATAGCCATCACGCATTTTAAGAAATATATTTGCAATCCGCAGAGCCATTGATGTTCTAAGAGGTGTCTCTTTACGTAAAATATGCAAAATCTGCTCGGTGAAGTCGGAAAAAGGGCAGTCGACGATGTAGAAATTTGCCTCATCCTCATATGTTCCAGCATAAAGTATCGTCGTGGCAGCCCCCATTGATTCACCGTGGATTCCGAGTAACGCCCTTTTCCCGATGCGATTTCTGACAGCTTCAACGATAGCCTTCAAATCTATCTTCTCATAGAACCCGAAACTTGTCGTTTTGCCTCCAGAATCACCGTGACGTCGATGATCATATACAACAGAATTAAAACCTAATCGCTCGAACAATCGAGCAAAACGCATTGAGTTAGTTTTATTTTCCGTTACGCCATGGCATATGATAACCGTATTTGTGGTTTCGAGCGGTTTTAGGAAAATTGCTTTCAACCGATAACCATTCGGTGAATCAATCCATATATCCTCTTTGCGGACTGTTTCGTACCATTTTCCGTCAAATCGTTTCGCAAGTGTTTCACGTTCCAAAATAAAATCGGATTCCTTTAGTTTCATGAACATTAGTTTATTCGTTGCAATAATGCCGAAAATTGTTAGAATTGCAGTGAAAACGCCTGAAATTATTCCTGAAATATAAAGGACCCGCCGTTTCAATCCGTTCAACCTCCCTTATAGCTGTTCGTTAGTAAATAATTTGTACATACCAGTCTCAATAGGACGTGATACATGTTGTGCAATATTAGCTACAGCTTCGCAAACTTTTTTTACGTCAATGCCTGTTCGGATACCCAGTGTATCAAGCATATGGACAACATCTTCTGTTGCAACATTTCCCGTCGCTCCCGGAGCAAACGGACATCCACCCAAACCGCCAGCCGATGTATCGAACCGATTGACGCCAGCTTGCAATGTAGCAAAAATATTAGCCATAGCCATTTTTCGCGTATCATGAAAATGAGCTGTGAGTAATACATCTGGAAATGTCTCTTTCAGTTTGATGAACAACGCATAGCTCTCTTGGGGATTTGCCATCCCAATCGTATCCGCCACACTCAGTTCATCTGCACCCATTTTTACAAAACGATCACAAAGTGCAATTGTATCTTCAGGTTCTATTTTCCCCTCATACGGACAATAAAACGCAGTTGAAATACATGCCCGTACAAAAATACCTTGTTCTTTTAATTTCGAAATGACAGGTTCAAGGGCTGCCATGCTTTCATCGGTCGTACGATTTATATTTTTTTGATTAAATGAATTGCTAACTCCTACAAAAACAGCGACATTAGTAGCGCCAGAAGCAAGTGCAAGTTCTGCACCCATTGCATTCGGCGCAAGAACGAATTGTCTCCCCACACAATCCGTTTTTTCAACAATCTCTTTCGCATCCGCCATTTGCGGTACCCATTTAGGTGAAACGAATGAAGTCAATTCCATTTCAGAAATACCTGCTTGCTGCAAGTCTTTAATAAAGCGTAGTTTGTCCACTGTTGCGACAAGTTTACTTTCGTTTTGTAACCCATCACGTGGGCCAACCTCGATAATTGTTGCGTTGTTTGGTAAAATGAACATAACATCCCTCCTATACACTATTGTAATGAAGGGATGCCTAGACAAGCAACATATTTAATTGGAATTAGGGGGAAATGACATGACACAAGAAGTAGTTATAGTAAGCGCAGTACGTTCTGCAATCGGTTCGTTCCTAGGTAGTTTAAAAGATGTACCAGCGACTGAACTTGGGGCAATCGTTATCAAAGAAGCACTTAAGCGCGCTGGCGTTGCGCCTGAAAGCGTAGACGAAGTCATTATGGGGAATGTACTTCAAGCAGGACTTGGCCAGAATCCCGCTCGACAAGCAAGTATCAAAGCGGGACTACCTGAAACAGTTTCGGCAATGACCATCAATAAAGTTTGCGGATCCGGCTTAAAAGCAATCCATCTTGCACGCCAGGCAATCGTTGCAGGAGATGCAGACATAATTGTCGCGGGCGGCATGGAAAATATGAGTCAAGCACCTTTCCTTATGCAAAATGCACGGGATGGCTATAAAATGGGCGATCAAAAAATCGTCGATAGTATGATTAAAGACGGACTTTGGTGTGCATTCAATGATTATCATATGGGAATCACAGCAGAAAATGTTTGTGACCGCTATTCCATTTCACGTGAAGAACAAGACGCATTTTCAGCAAAATCTCAGCAAAAAGCAGCAGCTGCAATTGAAGCCGGTACATTTAAAGATGAAATCGTAGCAATCGAAATTCCACAGCGTAAAGGCGAGCCAGTCATCTTTGACACGGATGAATACGTTAAAGCTGGAACAACGGCAGAAAAACTAGGCAAACTTCGCCCTGCATTCAAAAAAGACGGAAGCGTCACAGCGGGTAACGCTTCCGGTATAAACGACGGTGCAGCAGCACTTGTCATCATGTCGAAAGAAAAAGCGGACGAGCTGGGACTAACACCACTCGCAACAATCGCCGCAAACGCAAGTGCCGGCGTAGACCCATCCATAATGGGAATCGGCCCTGTTCAAGCTGTCAAAAAAGCGCTCGCAAAAGCAGATATTGAACTTGCCGATATCGACCTTGTCGAAGCCAACGAAGCATTTGCAGCACAATCACTTGCAGTCGATAAAGAACTTGGATTCGACGCAGACAAACTAAATGTTAGTGGAGGTGCCATCGCACTTGGTCACCCAATCGGCGCAAGCGGAGCACGAATCCTCGTTACACTTCTCCACGAAATGCAACGACGTGATTCAAAATCGGGATTGGCAACACTTTGCATCGGTGGTGGCCAAGGCGTCGCAACAATCGTCAAACGTCCCTAAAAGAAGAAAGGTGAAAACCAATGGCGAAAAAAAGAAATCAACAACCACAACCGAAAAAGAAAGAGAATGATAATCTTACCGTGTCGGACTCACTCGGTGATGACATTCTAGCTAAACTGAAAGAAGCGAAAAAAGAACTGTCTAACGCTGAACAGTCAAAAGAAGAAGCGCGTCAAGCGCAAATCCGTCATGAGCGAAAAGAACGAGAAAAAAATAAAACGTTTGAAGAACTACTCAATGAATACGGAGATGTAGGCAAGAAATATTGACAAAAAAGCACTGGCCAAATCTGGCTAGTGCTTTTTTGATTTCCTGTTGTAATTTCTTAATAGACGTAAGACGTTCAGTGATCGAGTACTAAACAACTGTTAGAAAAACCGGTATCCATATCCGGAATTCCAGTCATTTTTTCGCCATTTCTTCTTGAGCCATCCTTACCATTTCCTTTACCATATTTCCACCAATTGGCCCGCCGATTGGTCCCCCAATTTTTCCTGCCTGCTCGGCTGTCAGTTTTCCATTATATCCATTGGAAAGTGGAATACCTAGTTCGTCCGCAATTTCGAATTTGCGCTTATCAGAACCAGCTTTGGTCATGTCGTATCCCTGTGCTTTCATGACGTCTTCTTTTAGCTTGGCCATTGATTTCTGATTATCTTGTGCCATTTTTATCTCCTCCTTTACGAAATAGTCTTTCCCGAAATTTTTACTTCACTCTCTTTCAATCAATCAAAAGACTTTTTTGCAGCTTCTCGTATAGATTCCAATGGACTTTCTATGACACGAAGCAGGGTCACTGAAAACCTTTCTTTATGTCTTTATTTTTAAAAGGAAAATCTCTTCTCCCGTAAATAAAATAACAATAAGCATCATACAATGAATGGATTCTTATAAAAAAATATCGGATTGTAAAAACTTGTTAGCCGTATATATAACGGTATTGTATAGCTTCGTTATAAAAACGTTATATAGAGATGTAGAATCGTACATTTCAATTAAAAGGAGGTTCATGAATGACACCGATTCATACAGTTACAGATGACGAGCTACTCGCAAATTTTATGGAGCGTATTGAAGCGGGAGAAAAAATCGAAGCAGATGATTGGATGCCCGAGGAATATAGAGTGACGCTTATTAAGCTGATTTCCATGCATGGTATTAGCGAGATAATGGGGGCATTACCCGAGAAGGAATGGGTACCAAGAGCACCTTCCCTTAGCAGGAAGCTGGGCATCATGTCAAAAGTGCAGGACGAAATGGGTCATGGACAGCTACTTCTGCGCGTAACGGAAGATTTACTCCTACCGTATGGGAAAAACCGTGGAGATTTAATGCAGGATCTATTCAAGGGGGATTTGAAGTTTCATAATGTTTTCCATATGGAAACGAAAACATGGGCAGATGCAGGCATTATCGGCTGGCTAGTGGACGGGGCGGCCATTATTACGCAGACAAATATGTTGAAAGCTTCATATGGACCCTATGCAAGGGCATTACAGCGTATTTGTGCTGAAGAGGTATTTCATGCGCAGCACGGTGAATCGATAATAATGGCATTAGCTGAAGGAACAGACGAACAGAAAGCAATGATTCAAGAAGCGCTAAATCGTTGGTGGGAATCACTTCTTATGTTTTTCGGACCTGCGAGCAAAGAAACGACAGGTTCATCAAAACAGGATTTAACGATTAAATACAAGATCCGTACAAAAACAAATGAAGACTTCAGACAGATATTTTTCGACAAATACATTCCGCGTATTCTAGCGCTTGGATTGACAATTCCAGACCCTACAATCCGCTTTGATGAAGAGAGCAGATTATGGACGTACCAACAACCCGATTGGGAGGAATTCAAGAAAATTATTAAAAACAAAGGCCCTCGTTCTCAAGCAAGATTGAATTTACGTAAGACTTCTTATGAATATAATGCATGGGTGCGCGATGCGCTAAGTGCAACGGTTACGTAAAGGAAGGAGGATATCAATGGCCGGAGAGAAAACGTTCTATCAGGAATATGAAGTTTTCAGCAAGCGAACGCAGAACTCAGCGTTTCAACATCAATTCAGCTTACTGGCTCCAAATGAAGACATGGCACTCATTATGGCACAAGAGAATTTCATGCGTCGTGAACCGGTTGCGGATATTTGGATCGTCAACCGTAGAGATGTAAGGAAGATGGATAGAGAGGAAAAAAAGACGCTCGCAAGGCTAGATAACAAAGAGTATCGTTTGACAAAAGGATATGGCTACTTAAAGAAAAAGTGGCGTCACTACGAACAGCAAGTCTTGGATGAAAAAGAAATCCTGTCGTGGGGAGGGGATCGTAAATGAACATGACAGAATCCACCTTGGATAAAGATTACAAGGAAGCGGTCATAAGTTTGTTATTCCAACTGGCGGATGACGATTTTTTGTATGCGTATCGAGGATCTGAATGGCTCGGTCTTGCACCTCACATCGAAGCAGACGTTGCTTCCTCTTCGATTAGTCAGGATAGTATGGGGCATGCGGCTATGTACTATAAACTGCTTGAAGAGTTAGGGGCTGGAAAAGCGGACGACCTTGCACATATACGTCCTTCATCCGAAAGGAAAAACAGTATTTTGACCGAGCGGGCGAACGGAGAAGGCTTTTACATGGAAACACCACTTTATGACTGGGCATACGAAGTGGTCAGAAGTTACTTCTATACGCAAGCGAAAAAGGTGAAAATCGATTCATTATGCCAAAGCTCGTATAGACCCATTGCAGAAGCGGCGGTAAAAGTGAAAATGGAACTTTATTATCACAAATTGCACTGGGAAACATGGTTTAAGCAACTATTGAATTCAACTGATGTTGCAAAACAGAAAATGACTGAAGCAATTGCACGCGTGATGGTAGACTTCGGCGATGTATTTTCATATGGAAACCAAAAACAGTTGATCGAAAAATGTGCGCTTATAGATACCGAAGAAGAACTAAAGAGTAACTGGAAGATGAATCTGGATCCTGTGTTTGCCGTTCTTCACGTGGAAGTTCCGGCGATTCCTGAAAAAGCTGTGAGAAATGGAAGAAACGGCGAGCATACAAAAGATTTGGATGAAGCACTACTCACACTTTCTGAAGTGTATAACGAAGACCCAGTGGCTATTTGGTAACTGGAAAGGGGTGATGGGGATGAATACATCAGTCTATGTTTCTACCAAACGTGTAAATGAAATTTTAAAGAATGTTAAAGATCCGGAAATCGATTCGGTCAGCATTATTGACCTAGGCATGGTAGAAAAAGTCACAACCATCGGCGGTAACGTGAAAATAGTGCTACTTCCCACGTTTCTAGGTTGTCCCGCCCTCGAAATCATAAAAAAGAACACGATGAATGCTGTAAAAGAACTTGCGGATGTAAAAGCAGTAGAAGTGGAATTCGTCTATCACCCGCCCTGGACATCGGACCGAATCACGCAACAAGGGCATAAGGATCTACGGGCGTTCGGAATCGCGCCACCGCCCCGCCATATGAAAGAGGACGGCTCCTGGCATGTGGACTGTGCATATTGTGGATCTACCTACGTCACAATGGAGAATATTTTCGGACCCACCGCCTGCAGAAGTATTTTGTATTGCAAGAGCTGTAAAAATGTATTTGAGGCAATGAAACCCGTATCTACACTACTATAGAGTGAGGAGAATGCTAAATGGCCAAGCTAATCGCATTATACAAACACCCTGAAAATAAAGAGGAATTTGATGAACATTACTTCAATGTGCACGGACCGATTACGGCAAAAATACCAGGTCTCCGTGAAATGAAAGTAACAAAAATGACAGGATCACCAATGGGAGGAGAAGGAAAGTACTATCTCATGTGTGAAATGATTTATGACAATATGGAATCGTTAAACGCTGGATTACGCTCGCCAGAAGGGAAAGCGTCGGGAAAGGACTTAATGGGCTTTGCGGCCGATCTCGTCACAATGATGATTGGCGAGGAGGCATAATGTCCGGTTATGAATTCATTGAAACGTCCATAAAAGAAAACATAGCGGTTATCGAGTTGAACCGTCCGCGCCAATTGAATTCATTGAATCGGAAAATGATTGGTGAATTAGTTGTTGCGATGGAAGCGTTTGAACGGAATGATGACGTACGTGTCATTGTATTAACTGGCAAAGGACGCGCATTTTCGGCTGGAGCTGACATTGATGAAATGACAAACACGGATCCCATTAGCCTAGAGCTGATGAATCAATTTGCTGATTGGGATCGCCTGGCGCTCATAAAAAAGCCGATTATCGGTGCGGTGAAAGGGTTCGTATTTGGCGGAGGATTCGAACTGGCCCTTTGCTGCGACATTTTAATAACTGCGTCAGGTACTGAATTCTCATTTCCTGAAGTAGGCCTTGGTGTGATGCCGGGTGCTGGGGGTACGCAGCGCCTGACGAAACTTGTAGGACGTACGAAAGCGTTGGAATGGTTATGGACAGGAGAGAGAATTTCAGCAGAAACAGCACTCGAACATGGGATTGTTAATCGGATTGTTTTGGCGGAACTACTGATGGAAGAAACGATGAAATTTGCAAGTAAACTGGCTAAGCAACCCCCATTATCCGTACGGCTTATTAAAGACTCGGTTAACAAGGCGGTCGATTATCCTTTGTATGAAGGCATGCAATACGAACGGAAGAATTTCTATTTATTATTCGCCACGGAAGATCAAAAAGAAGGCATGAACGCGTTTCTTGAAAAGAGAAAACCCGATTATCAAGGGAAATAGGGGGGGAGCCACATGTTTGAAACGATTCGTTATGATGTCTCGGACGGTGTCGCGTACCTGTATTTAAATCGACCTGACAAATTGAATGCATTTATCGCTCAGATGAATAAGGAAGTGAAAGAAGCTGTTAAAGCCGCTTCATCTGATGAGCAAGTTCGGTGCCTTGTCATATCGGGTGAAGGACGGGCATTTTGTTCCGGACAAGATTTAGCGGAAGTCGATGAAAAAATGGACCATGGACAGGTGTTAAGAAATCATTATGGTCCAATGATTAAGCAAATCAGACAATGTGAAAAACCAATTATCGCCGCGGTGAATGGTGTTGCAGCTGGAGCCGGGTTCAGTCTCGCACTTGCATGTGACTTCAGACTTGTATCAGAAAGAGCAAGTTTCATAAATGCCTTCATACATGTAGGGCTTATTCCGGATTCAGGAAATCTCTATTATTTAACACAATTGGTTGGTCAAGCTAAAGCTGCAGAACTATCCATTCTCGGTGAAAAGGTGTCGGCAGCTTCAGCTGTGGAAATAGGTCTTGCCAACCAATTGATTGGCGAAGACAACTGGGGAAAAGGGGTAAATGATTTCGCTACTCGTATTGCTTGTTTGCCAACAAAAGCAATTGGATTGATCAAACGCTCATTGAAGGCGGCTTCAACACTTTCATTCGAAGAGTATTTGGAACAAGAAGCGCAAGGGCAACGAATAGCGGGCCTGACAAAAGATCACCGTGAGGGTGTCACAGCATTTATGGAGAAAAGAAAACCTGTTTATTCAGGCCGATAGGGAGAGTGAAGCAATTGACTAGTATTAAGGAAAATGAACTTCAACAAGAATCGATGAAACGGAAATTCTACCATCTGATTATTAATGGTGAAAAGATGAAAGGTAGTACAGATGGGACGATTAAAACCTATAATCCGGCAACGGGCGAGCTCGTGGCGGAAGTTGCAAAAGCTTCAATTGAAGATGCAGAAAAAGCAGTGGCAGCAGCTCGTGAGGCGTTTGACAATGGAAAGTGGAAGAAGTATCCGGTTGGACGACGTGCACAAGTGTTAAACAAAATTGCTGCAATCATGCGCTCACGCTTCAACGAATTAGTAGAGCTGGAGATCTTAGACACAGGTAAAACAATTCATGCAGCGCAGGGTCAAATCATGCAAGCAATTGAGGACTTTGAATTCTATGCTGGTGCAATCGTTGGTCATCGTGGTGCTGTAAACAATGTTCCGGGCCAATTTCACAATTATACGGAGAAAGGGCCGGTTGGTGTTTGTGCACAGATTATTCCGTGGAACTATCCATTGATGATGGCGGCCTGGAAAGTTGCCCCTGCCATTGCGGTTGGCTGTTCGGTTATTTTAAAACCTGCTTCATTTACACCGCTGACAGCGATTATTCTGGGAGAAATTTGTCTTGAAGCGGGCGTTCCTGCCGGTGTAGTAAACGTTGTTCCAGGTTCAGGGACAGAGATTGGAAATCATTTAGTGGAGAATCCGAAAGTGGATAAAGTGGCGTTTACAGGCTCAACACCTATCGGTAAAGATATCATGGGTAAAGCGTCTCAGACGTTGAAACGGGTCACCCTTGAACTTGGCGGGAAATCACCAAGCCTTGTATTTGGAGATGCAGATATTGACGCAGCGGTTGATGGTTCTTTGTTTGGTATTTTTTATAATTCGGGTCAATCTTGTGAGGCGCGTTCCCGTTTATACGTACATGAAGCAATTTATGATGACTTTATGAATAAGTTTGTAGAAAAAACAAAAAAACTTCAACTTGGCGATCCGTTTAACAAAGCAACCCATGTTGGTGCAATCATCAATCAAGAGCAACTAGATACAATCGACGGTTATGTACAATCCGCCCGGACAGACGGTGCGGAAATCCTGACGGGTGGTAAGGTAGCTACTCCAGAAGGATGCGAAAACGGTTTCTGGTATGAACCTACCGTACTCGCAAATGTTACGCACGACATGAAGGTAGTCAATGAAGAAATTTTTGGACCCGTAGTCGTAGTAATGAAATTTAAAGACGAAAAAGAAGCAATCCGACTTGCAAATGATTCCGATTTCGGACTCGGATCAGCTGTATGGTCGAAGGATGGTGCGCGGGCAACGCGGGTTGCTAATCAGATCCAAGCAGGAATCGTAATGATTAACTGCCCATTCTCGGCATTCCCTGGAACACCTTTCGGCGGCTATAAACAATCCGGCTTTGGACGTGAGCTTTGCATCGAAACTCTAGATCTTTATACAGAAATGAAAAGTATCCTGTCCTATTACGGCAGTCGCCCGTTGAATCCTTTGGGCATATAAAACTATATCCAACAATGTGGAAAGGGGTTCTTATGCCCATTAAAAAACTGGATGCCTATGAGGCAATCCAGTTTTTTGATCATTCATCCGTTTCATTCGCATAGATTTCTCGATAGTCGTATCCTTTTTGGACGTACGTATCAATCGATAGTTGGATAATTTCAAAGTCTTTATCCGTTAACTCCCGTACGACTTTACCCGGAGAGCCGACAACAAGTGAACGAGGCGGTATTTTCTTACCGGGCGGGATTAATGTGTTGGCGCCTATAATACATTCTTCCCCGATTTCAGCATGATCAAGAATTGTCGAACCCATACCTATAATGGAACGTTTACCCACTTTGCAGCCATGAAGGATGACGTTATGCCCGACAGTTACCTCATCTTCTATCAGGACAGGTGCATCTTCATATAAATGGATGGTAGAGTTGTCTTGAATACTGCATCGATTCCCGATTTTAATCAGACCTTCATCTCCGCGTAAAACCGCATTAAACCAAATCGTAGACTCTTCCCCTATCTGAACCTCTCCAATAATCTTAGCACCAGGTGCAACAAAAACCGTTGGAGCAAGCTCAGGTTTTTTTCCTTTAAACATTGTGATCATCCGATTACCCCCATTATCGAAATTGACGTAATTGTTTTTCTACTCTATTTATCATAACATATTTAAAGAGGGGTGTGAAAAGATGATATACCTTTGTGAACGTCTGCAAATCGACTACCCAATTATTCAAGGTGGGATGGGAAATATAAGTAATGCACAGCTCACAGCAGCAGTATCAGAAGCGGGCGGGCTAGGCACCATCGGGTGTGGAACAATGACACCCAGTGAAGTGGAAACGATTATTCTCGAGACGAAAAAACGGACGCGTAAAAACTTTGCGGTCAACATCGCCATCAATGTTTCACCCTATACGGAAGAACTGATTAACCTTGTCGTCAAACATAGCATTTCAGTCGTTTCTCTATCAGCGGGAAATCCAACACCGTATATTCCTAGATTGCACGAACAGGGTGTAACAGTCATCGCGCTTGTTGCTTCGGTAAGACATGCACGTAAGGCGGAGGCAGCAGGTGCGGATATTGTTGTAGCGGAAGGATTCGAAGCGGCTGGCATTAACTCGAATCTTGAATTGACGACATTTGCGCTGATTCCACAAATTGTCGAGGCGGTAAACATTCCAGTCGTTGCTGCAGGTGGTATCGGTGATGGTAAAGGGCTGGCGGCGGCACTTATGCTTGGTGCAAAAGGTGTACAAATTGGGACCCGACTTATTGCAACAATAGAGGCACCATTCCATGAGGCATATAAAAACAATCTAGTAAGAGCAAGCGACACGGAGACAATCCTTATCGGACGCAGCGTAGGACGTCTAAGAAGAGTATTGAAAAATCCGTATGCAGTGAAACTAGATGAATTGGAAAAGTTAGGATTGACGTTACAACAATACGGTGAAATGACGTCGGAAAAGCAACATGTCAAAGGTGCGATTGAAGGCGATATGGATAATGGTTTTATCAATAGTGGTCAAATTGCAGGCTTGATAGAAAATATTCCAACTGTAAACGAATTACTCGATGGCATGATGGAAGAGGCTGGGAATCAAATGGATATGAAACGTAAAGAGTTTAGCGGATTACAAAATAAAAAGAGGAATTGAAAAGCGCATCCCAACAGTTAGGGCTTTGTAATTTCAACAATCAGTGAGTGGCGATAATAGTAGAAAAATGCCGATCCATTTACCCGGATCGGCATTTTTTCTATTTCTTCAACATTTGCTCCTGCGCTAATCTCACCATTTCTTTGACCATATTCCCACCGATTGGACCGCCAATTTTTCCTGCCTGTTCCGAAGTCAATTCTCCGTTGTACCCTTTGGAAAGAGGAATACCAAGCTCATCTGCAATTTCAAATTTCACGTTACTTGGTTTGGCAGGATCCACCGTATAGCCTTGTGCCTTCATAACATCCGCTTTTAATTGGTCCATTGCTACTCTGGCACCAGGTACTTGGATTTTGTTGTTGCGAGCCATTTTATCGCCTCCTTAAGCCAGTAGTATTCCCCGAATGTAAAAAATTACTGCAACGATTTGGAAAGCTTGGTTCATCAAAAAATAATCCCGAATCGCCGTCCGGCTGTCTAATTCTTACCTCCGACCATTCTAGATAAAGGAATAAGAGAAAAAATGGCATGCACTTTTTCGTTGTATTCATCATACTTTCACATTGTTCATGTAACCTATATGTAAACGAGTGAGGGAGACTACTTTATAGTCCGATTTAGTCAAATTTCGTTTAGTAAAAAAAAGGTTGGTGTCATTGAATGGGTGGAATTGAAACAGATACAATGTTGTTGGTAGGCATGTTTTTGGCGATGGGAGCGGGAGCATTATCGTTTTTATCACCATGTGTATTGCCAATTTTCCCTGCCTACTTATCGTATATTACGGGAATCAGTGTGCGCGAGTTGAAAGGGAAACAGGATATCAAAATAAGAAGAAAACTGCTTAGTCATTCTGTGTACTTTTTACTTGGCGTTTCACTCATTTTCATTAGTTTAGGGGTAGGAGCTTCATTTTTGGGGCAATGGATCCAGGGATTGTTATCAGGGAGTACTGGATTGCTCATTCAGCGGCTCGCAGGTATTTTCATCATAATAATGGGGCTTTTCGTTGCGGGTTGGATCAATTTCAAATGGTTGATGTCTGAAAAACGTTTCCAGTTTTCCGAAAAACCTGTTGGTTATTTGGGAACTTTCTTTGTCGGGATGGGATTCGCAGCAGGATGGACGCCGTGTATTGGCCCAATATTCGGTTCGATTTTATTTTTGGCAGCATCGAATCCTACACAGGGTGTCATTTATACAATTATGTACGTAATCGGTTTCGCATTGCCTTTTCTCGTTTTGACTTTTTTCCTTGGTTCGACAAAGTGGATTGTCAGACATACTGGGATCATCATGAAAATCGGTGGCATCGTGATGATTGTCATGGGCTTGGTATTATTTTCAGGTGAAATGACCCGAATCACTGCATTTTTATCTCAGCTTGCTGAGGGTACATGGCTTGAGAAACTTGGATAGAGGGGAAGAGGGATATGAAGAAAACGATACTGGCTGTGCTCTTGATTATCGGAATGCTGACATGGGTAGTATACGACTTTGTGGATAAACCCAATATGGAAGCCTCATCCGATACACAGGATAACAAGGTAGGGGATGAACTAGATGATACTGAAGAAAGTGCGACCTTGCAAGAAAGTGATAAAATCGGTCTTGCCCAAGGAAACAAAGCACCGGATTTCGAATTATCTACACTAGACGGTAAAACTGTTAGACTTTCAGATTTCAAAGGCCAAAAGGTGATGCTGAATTTCTGGGCGACATGGTGTCCCCCTTGTCGTGCGGAAATGCCGGATATGCAAAAGTTGCATGAAAATGAAAATGTCGTTGTATTAGCTGTAAATTTAACTGAAACAGAAAGCAGTATGGAAAACATATCGGGATTTGTCGAAGAACTAGCGTTAACCTTCCCAATTTTGTTAGATGAAAAGATAGAGGTTGCGGGTCTATATAAGATACAACCAATCCCGACTTCTTATTTAATAGACACAACTGGGCATATTTATAATGTTGCATTCGGAGCCTTGCATTATAAGACAATGGTTGAAGAATTTGAAAAGATGAAATGAAATCGACGTATGGCGTACAATGAAAAAAGAAGAAAGGCAAAGTTGCAGACGGGGTGATCAAGTGAAACAGATGATATTAATCGTGGAAGATGATCCAATGATTCGTGGACTTATTCATATCTATCTTAAAAGAGACAATTATGATGTTGTTGAGGCGGTTGATGGTGAAGAGGCAAAGACCGCCTTTTTGGCCAATCATCCGTGTCTGGTCATCCTTGATTTAATGTTACCGAAGGTGAGCGGGGAAGAATTCTGTCTCTGGGTTCGCGAACAGGGTCATAACGAAGTACCTATTATCATGTTATCTGCAAAAGCACGTATTGACGATAAGATTGCGGGATTGAAAATGGGTGCGGATAATTACGTGACAAAACCTTTTGATCCGGATGAATTGATGGCCCATGTGGAAGCTGCCTTGCGCCGCGGGGGACAATTTTGTCAGAAAGTTTCCTATGACGGGCTAACTATAATGCCACGAAAAGGCCAAGTCCTACTTTACGATAAACCTGTCAACTTAACGAGTCATGAGTTTTCCCTTCTATATTGTTTGATGCAAAATCCGGATATCGTATTTTCCCGTGAAGAGTTAATTGAACAACTTTATCCCTTTAACGAACAAACCATATTAGATAGAACCATTGATGCACATATAAAAAAGTTGCGCGAAAAGATTGAAGATACCCCTTCCAGTCCGAAACGTATCCAAACTGTGCGGGGAATGGGGTATAAGTTTGCAACTGCCTGAACGACTCAAACACTTGCTTCCTAAGGGGTTCTTATGGCGACTGACATTCTTGAATATTGCAGTCATTGCAATTGCAATCGGCGTGAGCGGATGGGCAGTATATAATACAGCCTGTTTTCTCGTTGAAGGCATGGGACATTTGGATGGTCAGCGGCAACGTCGGTTCAATGCCACTTTGCGTCAGTATTTTTGGGTCTTTAGCCTAACAGGAGTCGTAGCCGGGAGTTTTCTACATTATTACTTTACAAAAAAACTCATCAATCCTGTTCGGCAACTAATCGAGTCCACAAAGCGGCTGCAAAAAGGAGAGTATCCAGATCCAGTCGAAAGTCCTTCACATGATGAAGTAGGGCGGTTGGTTCAACAATTCAACAATCTCATTCATCAACTGCAATCAAATGAGGAACATCGACACAAGCTTGTTTCGGATTTATCCCATGAATTCAGAACGCCGTTATCAAATTTAAATGGTTATTTAAGGGCTCTGCAAGGAGGCGTAATCGAAGGGAATCCAAAATTGTACGAATCCCTTTATCTTGAATCCAAAAGATTGACACAGATGATTGAACAACTTGACCAATTAAAAGAATGGGACTATGCTGCATCCCAAACAATCGCACGTAAGGAAACTGTAAATATAGGGGGTGAAATCGATAATTGTGTTGCGATGTTTGAATGGAAGCTTTCGCAAGCCGATATTCAAATAAATGTTGAATTGGATGAAAAAGAGATGACTATTCAGATACAGGGCATCCAGCAAGTTGTTAGTAACTTGTTGGATAATGCCATTCAATACTATGAAGGATTTGGACCCATCAGTATACAGGGTGAAGCACATGCTACGGAATATCTATTTTCGATAACCGGACCGGGTACGCCGATTGTCTCTACCGAAAAGAATAGAATTTTTGAACGTTTTTACCGGGTCGATGCCTCGCGTAGCCGTGAAACAGGTGGTTCCGGCCTTGGGCTTGCCATCGCGAAAGAGATCATTGAACGGCACCATGGTAGGATTGGTGTTGAGCCGATGGAAGGGGCGAACCGTTTTTGGTTTGTGCTCCCTTTTATACAGGTGGGGGACCGACCAATGTAAGGCGCCTTTGCTGGTTTTCATACGGATTCATTAATACAACATACATAATAAGCCCATGTTAATTCCGATAGGAATTCGCATGGGCTTATTAGTCTATTCATATGTTCGAGTTCAATTGTCAATTTAATAAAAGAAGATAAAGACAACATCATGACCGTCAATTCCGGCTTTTAAATGCTTCCAGTGTGATTAACTTATGTTTACGCGCAAATCTCTCAGTTTTCGTACTATCTGCATGATTCTTCAATAGCGTGATTAGTATGGAGTGTTCTTTGATAGATTGAGGTGTTCGGTTCGGATAGAATGTGAAACCCGCATGTCTAACAATATCGAGACGACCCCATGTTTCTTTAATATTTCTATTGTCGCTTATTCATTTTAGTTTTCATAGTACCTATACTATATAGGAATTCATATATGATTGTAAGACTACAAAACTTGAAAGTGTCATATAGTAGGACTATATAGGTTGACGTAAAGACTTCATCTAACACCGCTCAGCGCATTCGCTGTAGGTTATATTGAATTATCGAAATTTAAATAATAAGTAGGGGACGGAAAATGAAACCAGGTTTGCATGTCGGCAGGGAAGAACGTATTGAAATTACTGTGACTGAGGAAATGTTTGCTGCATTTGAAGGTGAGGTTATACATCCGGTCTATTCTACAGTAGCGATGACGTATCATATGGAGTGGGTTTCGCGAAAAATCATTCTTCCATTTTTGGAGGACTATGAAGAAGGAATGGGAGCTTCGGTTAAGTTGAAGCATCTAGCCGCTTCTCCACTTGGGTCAATTGTTACTGTAAAAGCGATTTTAATTGAAATCCGTGAAAATGTCGTTTTGACCGAAGTGACCGCCGAAAATAGCTTGGGCCTTATTGGAAGAGGCGAAGTGATGCAAGTTATATTGCCGAAAGAAAAGATTATGGAAAAACTAAAACAGGCTTCATCTTAACCATTCTTTGCGTACACATTAAAGGGGGGCATAATGCGTGATGCTAGCTGAAAAAGAATCAATGACGAAGGACTTTGAACTTTTTAATCGGATGAGTGAACACGAACAAGTTGTTTTTTGTAATGATCCTTCGACAGGTCTACGTGCAATTATTGCAATCCATGACACAACACTCGGGCCCGCACTGGGAGGCTGTCGCATGCAACCATATAGTAGTTTGGATGAGGCATTGGAAGATGTTCTTCGTCTGTCGAAAGGGATGACTTATAAATGTGCAGCTGCCGATGTCGATTTCGGTGGAGGGAAAGCAGTTATAATTGGTAACCCGAAAACAGACAAAACACCTGAATTATTCCGCGCGTTCGGTCAATTTGTGAATTCCCTTGGAGGCCGATTTTACACAGGAACAGATATGGGAACGACGATGGATGATTTTGTGCAAGCGATGAAAGAGACGAACTTCGTCAACGGATTGCCTGAAGTATATGGCGGTGGCGGTGATTCTTCAATTCCGACGGCAGCAGGAGTACTGTACGGGATTAAAGCGACCAATCAAATGCTCTATGGAAATGATGAGTTAGGCAGTCATATATATGCTATTCAAGGGTTAGGAAAAGTCGGCTTCAAAGTTGCGAGCGGGTTGCTTGAAGCGGGTGCTCAAATTTATGTAACGGATATTAATAAAGATAGTCTGCAGGCAATTGATGAAGTAGCAAAAAAAACAACGGGAAAAGTGCAAGTTGTAGCAAATGAAGATATTTATTCACAGGAAGCTGATATATTCGTTCCGTGTGCGTTTGGCGGGATTATTAATGACACTACAATTCCCCAGCTTAAAGTCAGAGCGATTGTGGGTTCAGCCAACAACCAGTTACTAGATGATAGACATGGGAAATTACTGCAAGATAAAGGGATTTTATATGCCCCCGATTATATTGTGAATTCTGGTGGACTTATTCAAGTGGCAGATGAATTATACGGCATCAATCATGAACGGGTGCTTGCTAAAACAAAGCATATCTATGATGCCGTTTTGGAAGTCTATAAGGAAGCTGCTACTAGTGGTAAAACTACTGGGGAATCAGCAAATGAAATGTGTGAAAAACGCATCACGGACAGAGGGAAACGTAATAATTTTTACTCAGCACCAGTAAAACCGAAATGGGCGATTCGTAATTTATCTTGAAGGGAGGTAATTTAAATGACAGATAACTATCCCGTGAAAAGAGTAATAGATGATAAGGGCAATCTTATTGATGAACGTTTTAAAGAACATATTAGTGAACGATTAGTGAAAGAACTCTATTATCATATGGCACGCATTCGTGCATTTGATAGAAAAGCGATTAACTTGCAACGACAAGGACGCCTCGGAACTTACGCACCTTTTGAAGGACAGGAAGCTGCACAAGTTGGGAGTGCACTTGCACTACAAGCTGATGACTGGGTTTTCCCGACATATCGTGATCACGGTGCCACGATAACTTTCGGGAAAAGTATGACGAGAACATTTTTGTACTGGAATGGCAGGGTAGAAGGTTGTGTTGCGCCTGCAAATCGGAATATCTTCCCACCAGCCGTTCCGATTGCGACCCAACTTCCCCATGCTGCCGGCGCCGCGTGGGCGGAAAAAAGAAGAGGGAGTAAAAATGCGGCTATTGCTTATTTTGGCGATGGTGCCACATCCGAAGGTGACTTCCATGAAGGCTTGAATTTCGCAAGTGTTTTTAAAGTTCCCGTTGTCTTTTTCAATCAGAATAATGGCTATGCTATATCAGTGCCAATTGAAAAGCAGATGAATTCTGAAACAATCGCACAAAAATCAGTAGCTTACGGAATGCCGGGTATACGGATTGATGGTAACGATTGCTTTGCCGTCTATTTTGAAACGAAAAAAGCATTTGATTATGCAAAAGGTGGAAATGGCCCGACGTTAATAGAAGCGGTAACATGGCGAAGAGGTGCTCATACAACCGCAGATGATCCATCTAAATATCGTTCAGATGAACTAGGTAAAAAAATCGTTGATCCACTAACACGGATTGAACTGTTTATGAAAACCTACGGCTATTGGGATGAGGAATGGATTCGAGCAACATCTGAAAAGCTGACGAATGAAATAGATAGAGCAGTAGAAGAAATGGAAACCTTTCCACCGCCTAAAGTAGAAGACGTTTTCAATCACGTATATGCAGAAATGCCAGCTCAACTTGCTGAACAGAAAGACGCATACTTTGCGCATTTAGGGAGGCAATAATTATGACGCAAATGAAAGAGGTAATCGGGGAAACTGAAACAACAAAACAAATGACGCTCATTCAAGCGATCAATGATGCCATGCGTATATTGTTAAAAGAAGATGAACGAACAATCATTCTGGGAGAAGATATCGGTAAAAATGGGGGCGTATTTCGTGCCACGGAAGGTCTCCAAGAAGCGTTTGGGGATGATCGTGTAGTCGACACACCCCTTTCAGAAGCTGGAATTATCGGTACGTCGATTGGCCTAGCGGTAAATGGTTTTAGACCGGTTGCAGAAATTCAGTTCCTCGGTTTTATCTATCCTGCATATGAACAAATCATGACACATGTATCACGTATTCGAATGCGTTCAATGTCCCGCTTTACAGTGCCAATGGTCATTCGGGCACCATACGGGGCAGGAATTCGCGCGCCGGAAATACATTCTGACAGTACAGAAATTTTATTCACACATATGCCTGGCATAAAAGTTGTTTGTCCTTCCAATCCTTACGACGCAAAAGGGTTACTAATTGCAGCGATGGAAGATCCGGATCCCGTTCTCGTGTTAGAGCCGATGAAAAACTATCGTTCAAAAAGAGCAGAAGTTCCTGTTGGAAAATATTCTGTGGAAATCGGTAAAGGAAAAATAGTACGTGAAGGTTCGGACGTGACCCTTATTGCTTGGGGAGCAATGATAACAATTGCGGAAAAAGCGGCTGAACAGGCTGCTGAAAAAGGAATCAGCTGTGAAATTATAGATCTTCGAACGCTTTATCCAATTGACCGGGATATTATTTCCCAATCTATTCAAAAGACGACAAGAGCAGTTATCATTCATGAAGCGCATAGTACCGGGGGCCTTGGCAACGATATTGTTTCGATTATAAACGATACATCGTTTCTTTATCTGCGTGCTCCAATCGAACGTATTACAGGCTTTGATGTACCGGTCCCATTCTTTACTTTAGAAGAACATTACCTTCCGACACCGGCACGCGTAGTTGAAGGAATCGAAAAAGTAGTTCATTTTTAAGGGGGGGATGGAATGCTTGAAGTAAAGCTACATGATATAGGCGAAGGAATGACCGAAGGAGAAGTGATCCATTACTTAGTCAAAATTGGCGATTCGGTTAAGACGGATCAGCCGCTTGTCGAAGTACAAACGGACAAAATGGTCGCTGAACTTACTTCCCCCTGTACGGGAATTGTAAAGGAAATTTGCATTGCAGTGGGAGAAACGATTCAAGTTGGAACAAGTCTGCTTGTCATTGAGAAAATGGGTGTTGCAAATACTGAACAACGTGTGAAAGTAAACACAAAACAAACAGCTGAGCAAAAAGCAGTGTCCTTAATCGGGCAGGAAGGAAAATTACTCCTGAACCCTTACAAACGAGTGCTTGCTGCTCCATACACACGTAAAATCGCACGTGACAACAATATTAAAATTGAAGACGTCCCTGCATCAGATCCATCCGGAAAAGTGACCGAAGAAGACGTTTACAGTTTTTTGAATGAAAACCAGCAAAGTGAAAAATCCATTAACGAAGTTTACCTAGAACCTTCCAGCCAAAAGAATCCCGATGAAATTCCGTTTAAAGGTATTCGAAAAAAAATTGCGGAGAAAATGACAAAATCACTTTTCACTATTCCGCATGTTACTCATTTTGACGAAGTCAATATGACGAACTTATTTAAAATGAGGGAGGAATTGAAAGACTCAAGTGAATCAGTCAGTGTTCCCGCTTTCCTTATTAAAGCACTGGTTATTTCATTGAAGGAATTTCCGATATTCAATGCCGAACTCGATGAAAAAAACAGTCGGATACTGCTTAAGAAAAACTATCATATAGGTATCGCAACAAATACGGAAAGCGGACTAATTGTCCCTGTTATCCATGATGTTGATATGAAATCAATCAAACAGATTAACAAAGACGTAAAAGAATTAACAGCAAAGGCGATTGCCGGTACATTACAACCATTTGAAATGAAAAATAGTACCTTTACGGTGAGTAATGTTGGACCTCTTGGAAGTACGGGTGCAACGCCTATCATCAATTACCCGGAAACAGCCCTTATCGCTTTCCACAAAACGAAAAAACAACCAATTATAAATGAACGAGATGAAATTGTCATCGGTCATATCATGACATTATCCATGGCGTTCGACCATCGTGTTGCTGACGGTGCAACAGCTGTTGCATTTACGAACCGCTTTGCAAGCCTAATTGAACAACCCCACAAACTGATAATGGAGATGATATAAAATGGTTGTTGGGGAAATTAGCCAGGAAAGAGATCTAATTATCATCGGCGGAGGACCAGGCGGCTATTCCGCTGCTATACGTGGTGCACAACTAGGTCTTGCCGTGACATTAATTGAACAGAGTGAAATGGGTGGTGTTTGCCTAAATGTTGGCTGTATCCCCTCCAAAGTTTTTACCCATGCAGCAGCTAAATGTGCGGAAACAGCTCATTTGCAAGAACTTGGTATCGGTAGTTCCACTGATATATTCGATTTTAAAAAGCTACTTTCCTATAAAGCCAAGGTCATCAATCAGCTCAGAACAGGCGTAGAAAGCCTTTGCAATGCAAACAAAATTGAAATAATTCGTGGAAAAGCAACATTCCTTGGTGTAGATCGAATCGGTGTAGAGAATGGACATCAATTCGATATTTTTGAATTTGAACAAGTCATCATTGCAACTGGAAGTTCTCCAATTATGCCGCCTGCTTTGAAAAGAAAAGGAAAAAGGACTTTATTGCCGTATGAATTATTTATGCTTGAAGAGATGCCAGAACACCTTATTGTTAGGGGCCAGGATTATATTGCGCTTGAAGCTGCATCGAGTTTTGCAGCGCTAGGTACAAAAGTCAGTATTGTGATAGATGAAAAAATTAGTTTTCCTTTTGATGAATCAATAAACAAGGAACTAAATCGATTATTTAAAAAAAGGAAAGTCAGTGTCCATAAAGAAAATGAATTCATTTCAACGAGTGAAACGGAAGATGAAATTACAATCACTTTTAAAACAGGTAAACATGTAGAAAATTCAATACAAGGAACACATTTAGTTGTTTCAGGAACGAGTACACCAAACTTGGATTCCCTAGGCATAAACCGATTCGGAATTGAACAAACAAGTGAGGGTTTTATAAAAGTAGGCGAGAACATGCAATCATCGATACCTTCAATCTATGCAATTGGTGATGTTACAGAAGGTCCGATGCTTGCAGTGAAGGCGATCAAACAAGGTAAAACTGCTGTTGCCTCCATTGCAGGAGAAAAAGTGGCAATGAGTCTTACATTTTACCCGGTGATAGCTCATACAATACCACCAGCTGTTTCTGTGGGCCTCACTGAAGAAAATGCACGTGATTTCGGGCTGGATGTTCGTATAAGTCAATTTGCACTTGGTGGCAATGGTTATGCAACCATTACTGGCAAAAAGGATGGCTTTATTAAAGTTATATCCAACTCCGCCACCGAAATCATTGAAGGTCTTCATATGATTGGAGAAGGAGCTATTGAAATGGCGGGTTCCTTTGTACAATTGCTGGAAATGGCTGCAAAAGAAGAAGATATAAAGTTTCCACTCTATGCACATCCGGGATTCAATGAGGGATTACTTGAAGCAATAGAAGGGTTAATCGGACAAGCAATTCATGCAATACCGGTGAAAAATAATAGCTTATTATAAATTGATTAAAAGAATTATCATATTCCCCCCAAAAACTTTAAAAAAGCTGTATAATAAACGAATTAACTAACTGAACATTATAAATTTTTTAATTCTATTATCAGTTTAACGCATCATTTTAGGTTATCACTCATTGGTTTTAAATAAATACAAAATAAAAGCACTGTAAAGAGAGGGGAAATGGTATGAAAATCAGTTGGAGGAAAATGGCGGTTGTTATTTTTAGTACTGCGTTAATTCTTGGGGCATGTGGCAGTGGCGAAGGGGATAATCAAGGGAAAAGTCAAGGGAAAGATGCTTCTTCAAAGAAATATAAAATTGGAGTCAGCCAAATTGTGGAACACCCATCTTTAAATGCAGCTTATGACGGTTTTAAAAAGGCCCTGGAAGATGCAGGGATAGACGCAGAATACGACGTGCAAATTGCACAGGGAGATAACAGCGCCAATACGACAATCGCGACCAACCTTGTCAGTTCAGGTGTGGACCTTATATTTGCCAATTCAACACCTAGCGCGCAGGCAGCAGCAAGCGCAACCACTGAAATTCCAATCATTTTCACTTCAGTGACCGATGCAGTAGGTGCGGAGCTCGTTGAATCCATGGAAAGTCCGGGCGGCAATATAACAGGCACAATAGATGCTCATCCAGATGCAATCTCCAATACAATGAAGTTCCTTAAAGAAGAATTAGATGCAAAAAGTGTTGGAATGGTGTTTAACGCAGGTGAACAAAATTCTCGTGCTCAAGTGGATTCTGTTAAAGAGATGTTGAAAGACATGGATATGACTGTTGAAGAAGCTTCTGTTTCAACTTCTGCAGATGTAAAACAAGCGACTGAATCACTTCTCGGTAAAGTAGATTCAATGTATATCATTACTGATAATACGGTTGTTTCAGCACTTGAATCTGTTATTTCTGTTGCAAACGAAAATAAAATTCCGATGATGGTCGGTGAGTTCGACTCTGTAAAACGTGGTGGCTTAGCCGCATATGGATTCGAATACTTTGATATTGGATACGAAGCAGGAGAAATGGCAGTAAAGATTTTAAAAGGTGAAAAGAAGCCCGCTGATTTACCTGTTCAAATACCACAAAAATTAAAGCTTATTATGAACAAAGACACGGCTGATACGCTTGGTCTTGACATTAAAGACGCATGGAATGCTGAATTCAGTGATTAACTAGGAGGTGGTTCTACATGTTTGCATCTATATTCGGATCTGTAGAGCAAGGAATCATCTATGCAATTATGGCACTCGGCGTGTATATTTCATTTCGAGTGCTAGATTTCCCCGATTTAACAGTTGATGGGAGTTTTGTAACAGGGGCTGGAGTTGCTGCCACAATGATAATCTTTGGATATCATCCGGTAGCAGCTACAGCAGTAGCCATTGTCATCGGTTTTCTTGCCGGGTGTGTTACCGGCCTCCTACATACAAAAGGAAAAATCAACGCACTTTTAGCCGGGATTCTGATGATGATCGCTCTATATTCAATAAATCTACGCATTATGGGCCTGACATCTCCTAACTCAATTGGTCGACCGAATATTCCTTTGTTGAATGCTGAAACGATGTTTATTCAATTTCAATCATTTTGGGGTTCTTTAGGAATCGATACAGCGATAAATAACTTTTTTAGTCTGCTAGGTGTTCAATTTTTGCCTTCCACATGGGGTACTTTGTTCATCATGACAATTATCGTTTTTATTATTAAATTCATTGTCGATTGGTTCTTGAGAACCGAAGTGGGTCTTGCGATAAGAGCTACCGGTGATAATAAAAAAATGATTCGCAGTTTATCAGCGAATACAGATACATTGGTCATTGTAGGTCTTGGCTTTTCAAATGCACTTGTAGCCTTTTCAGGAGCTCTAATTGCGCAGTATAGCAGGTTTGCTGATATTGGAATGGGAATTGGAATGATTATTATTGGTTTAGCTTCGGTTATTATCGGTGAGGCCATTTTCGGTACAAAAACGATTGTCAGAACAACTATTGCTGTTATTGCAGGGGCTGTCATTTATCGAATCGTACTCGGTCTTGCACTTCGAGTGGAATTTCTTGACACGGGGGATATGAAGTTGATCACCGCTGTAATTGTAATCGGAGCATTGATCTTACCGCAATACTTTGAAAAGAAAAGGGAGAAAACTAGAAAAGCCAAACGTCATGCAGAACGACTAGCAGAACAACGAATTTCACCTTTGAAAGGAGGAAATGGTGTTGCTGAAACTCAATCAGATTAATAAATTATTCAATGAAGCAACACCGGACGAAAAAATTGCGTTAGATCAAATTAACCTGCATTTAAGTCCAGGGGATTTCGTAACGGTAATAGGCAGTAACGGTGCTGGTAAATCGACAATGTTAAATATGATTTCTGGGGCCCTTTCTCCAGACTTTGGTGAAATAGAAATTGCAGAAAGAAATGTTACAAAATTACCGGAATATAAACGGTCCCAAATGATTGGTAGGGTTTTCCAAGACCCGATGGCAGGTACAGCACCATCAATGACAATCGAAGAAAACCTTGCCATGGCTTACTCCCGTAACAAAAAGAGGCGCTTTAGGAAAGGTGTAGATAGGAAGAGGCGAGAGTTTTTCCGTACTTCACTTGAAACGCTGCATTTAAATTTAGAAAACCGTTTGAATGCAAAAGTCGGTATGCTTTCGGGTGGTGAAAGGCAAGCGTTGTCTCTCTTGATGGCTACCTTCACACAACCGTCCATTTTACTATTGGATGAGCATACCGCAGCACTCGATCCTTCCAGAGCAGAACTCATCACGAATTTAACGAAACTACTAGTTGAAAAAGATCAGTTAACCACACTAATGATTACACACAATATGCAACAAGCATTGGATTTGGGGAATCGCCTAATTATGATGGATAAAGGGCAGATCATTTTGGAAATTGGATTTGAAGAGAAACAACAATTGACAATCCCTGCATTGATGGATGAATTTCAACGAATTCGTGGTGAAAAACTAACAAGTGACAAAGCATTATTATCCGTTTAGATGGAAACGATGCAATATAAAAAAAGACAACCATACGACTAGTTAAGCGTACAGGGCGTCTTTTTTTATGGGTGATAATTTGTTTCACTCTATAGGAATGGCGTTTTTTGCACGATACAGTCGGTATTTCTCGGGAAATATAGGTAGTTGACAGTTGAAATATCGACCGATAATCAGAGGGGTGAAATGAGTGACTAAGGCAAAGATTAAAGCCGTTGGATCAAATGAATTACAAACAGTGGAAGTCAACATAAAAACAAATACAATTTTTATGAATGATAATGCAATCCATGCAAGTGACTTGCAACTTTTTAATCCCATCAATGGAACAGTTTTCGGTACATTACTAAATTATAAAGGAGAACTTGAATTATTAGGAGGCGCAGTCCACGAAAAACCTTATCAATCTCCACCTATTGCTCCAGTACTCTATATTAAACCAGCAAATACATTCAATCATTTCGGGGCGGAAATCCTAATGCCGACAGGGATGGATAAGCTTAAAATAGGTGCAGCGCTTGGCCTTGTGATTGGCAAACGAGCAAGCGAAATAGATGAGGCTACAGCTATGGATTATATAGCGGGTTATACGATTGTGAATGATGTAAGCGTGCCGCATGAAAGTATATTTCGTCCAGCTGTTCAACATAATGCACGCGACGGATTTTGTTCGATGGGTCCTTGGATCATCGATTATCACGAAGTGGAAGACCCGGATGATTTAACAATCCGTGTATTCATTAATGAAAAACTCCAACAGGAAAACTCAACATCGAACCTAATTCGTCCCATCTCCCGTTTACTGGCGGATGTAACGGAGTTCATGACATTGAGCCCAGGTGACGTGCTTCTTGTTGGGGTCCCTGAGCACGCACCACTCGCGTATGTGGAAGATACAATCCGGATTGAAATCGAAGGTATCGGCAGTTTAGAAAACATTGTTGTTGCGGAAATGGATATAGGGCGGAGGAATGTGATATGAAAAAGGCTCGAGTAGCCTATGGCGGTGCTATCCACGAAGCAATCGACTGGGATGGCCGGCTTAAATTAGATGATGGCCGAATTATTGAAGAAGGAAAGGCACAATGGCTGACGCCAATTGAACCGCGAACCGTTTTTGCATTAGGGCTGAATTATGCAGATCATGCAGCAGAACTTGCATTTACACCGCCATCGGAACCGCTTGTTTTTTTAAAAGGGCCGAATACATTTATTGGTCATCAAGCTTTTACGCGGCGCCCAGCAGATGTTACGTATATGCACTACGAATGTGAGTTAGCTGTAATTATAGGCGAAACAGCAAAAAATGTTAATAAAGAAGAAGCCTACAACTATGTGAAAGGGTACAGTATCGCCAACGACTACGCGATTAGAGACTATCTGGAAAACTATTATCGGCCAAATTTACGCGTGAAAAACCGGGATACGTGTACACCAATGGGTCCGTGGATTGTTGATGCTGAAGATATTCCTGACCCTATGAATTTAACAGTAAAAACCTATGTGAATGGCAAACTTGTTCAAGAAGGAACGACAGCGGATATGATTTTTGATATTCCGGCTCTTATTTCGTATTTAAGCAGCTTTATGACACTGAGTGAAAATGATGTCATTCTTACGGGGACACCTAAAGGTTCTGTTGATACGATTGTCGGGGATGTTGTTGTCACAGAAATCGAAGGGGTTGGTAGGTTAGTCAATACAATCATTGGAGATGAAGCTTTTTCAATTAGCAACCAAATGTAGGAGGGATATCTTTTTGCCGCATTTTATTGTTGAATACACGGATAATATTAAAGATGAAATGAACATTGTGGAATTATTTGAAAAGGTTCATGAAATACTGATTGCCCGACACACAATTTTTCCGATAGGTGGTATACGTTCAAGGGCAATCGAACTAAAGGATTATCGTATGGCTGATGGTGCAGAAAACGACGCATTCGTCCACGCAGTATTGAAAATTGGTGCAGGACGCTCGGAAGAAGTAAAAAAAGAAGTTTGTGAAGCACTTTTTGAAGTAATTAAAGACCACTTTTCAATAATCATGTCAAAGCGCTATTTAGCACTCTCTATGGAATTATACGAATTTAGTGAGTCAGGTTCGTATAAGCAAAATAATATTCATGCCCGGTTTAAAAAAGAGTAGCGAATGCCAGGACAGCTTAAACGAACGCTTATAATCATATATGATTCATCATATGATTATATATAAGGAATTTGCAACATTTCAAATGTTATAGACCTTTCTATAGGATTAGAGATTGAAAGCAATAACATTAATACAAATAGCTTTCGTTTAGCAAAAATGAGGAGGGAATGGAATGGGCGCACGAACGGGGAAAGAGTACATTGAAGGTATTAAAGCACGGAATACGGAGGTATGGATTCATGGAGAAAAAGTGGATAATGTCACAACGCATCCTGCATTTAAAAATGTAGTGGAAAGTGTCGCTGGCCTTTATGATCTGCAACACGAGAAGCCTGAGAAAATGCTCTATACATCACCGACATCCGGAAAAAAAGTGGGCCTTTCATTTATTGCACCAAAAACGAAAGAAGATTTATTCAAAAGACGTGAAATGCATACTGAATGGGCCTCCTTTTCCGGTGGAATGATGGGGCGTTCCCCTGACTATTTGAATACTAGTATTATGGCATTTGGTACAGCAAGTCAATTTTTTGCCCAAGAAGGCGGTGGTAGCGATCAATTTGCCAAAAACGCTGCAAACTACTATGAATATGCACGTGAAAATGATATCAGCTTAACGCATACATTAATTCATCCACAGGTGAACAGGTCGATGCTAACGCAAGCGGAACAAAAAGATCCCTTTCTATCTGCGCGCATTACGAAAAAGACAACCGATGGTATTACCGTGAATGGCTGTCGTCTCTTAGCGACACTCGGTGGTATTACTGATGAACTCGTTGTTTTTCCTTCAACTATTAATAGAACACCGGGAACTACGGATGATCCATTTGCGTTTGCATTTGCTATTCCGAATAACACACCCGGTTTAAAGTTCCTATCCCGTGAATCTTTCGACTATGGAAAAAGTAAATGGGATCATCCATTAGGAGCTCGCTTTGATGAAAGTGATGCAATCATTTCTTTCGAAGATGTATTTGTTCCATGGGAAAGAGTGTTTGTTAGTGAAAGTACCGATATATGCAATCGTACGTATAGTGAGACTAATGCGGTTATACATATGACGCATCAGGTCATCGCTAAAAACGTAGTGAAAACGGAGTTCATTTTAGGCGTTGTCGTCAGTATGATGGAAGCAATCGGTATTGATAAATTCATGCATGTTAAGGAAAAGGCAAGTGAAATAATGGTTATTTTGGAAGTGATGCGTTCACACCTATATAAATCGGAACACAATGCCAAGATTGATCAATATGGCAATATGACACCCGATTTTGAACCATTAAACGCAGCACGGAACTGGTTCCCTAAAATGTACCAACGAATGAATGAAATCATTAAAATCTTGGGTGCATCGGGATTAATGGCACTACCAACTGAAGCAGACTTCAGCAATACAGATGTCGGTCCATTAGTTCATCGTTATACGCAAGGGGCAAATATAAACGGCGAAGAAAAGGTACAATTATTCCGCTTAGCCTGGGATATTTCCATCAGTGCATTCGGTAATCGCCAGGCCCTTTATGAATATTACTTCTTTGGGGATCCAGTAAGAATGTCGAATGCCTATTACGATGGATTCGATAAGCAACCTTATAAAGATATGGTGACGAATTTCTTAAACCGGACAAAGAAAGAGGCAGGCATATTAACATGAAGGATAGGTAAGAACGAATCAAAAGTAGAAAGGGGAATAAATGATGCGGCTAGTAGATCATGGGATTGATGATCGCTTATTCCGAAATGCGATGGGAAGTTTTGCAACTGGCGTAACAGTTATAACAACAGAAAATGCCGAAGAGGTACATGGCATGACTGCGAATGCGTTTATGTCCGTCTCTTTAAAACCAAAACTTATCGCCATTAGCATCGGTGAAAATGCAAGAATGCATCAGCATATAAAAGAGGCCAAACAATTTGCTGTTAATATCCTTTCATCTGACCAACTAACTGAGTCGAAACAGTTTTCTGGGCAGCTTAATTTGGAATCTGAATTTACATTCCTAAACTATAAGGGATTGCCAACACTTGAGGAATCATTGGCAGTTGTAACGTGTGAATTGCACAGTGATTATGTAGTGGGCGACCATACAATTTTCATCGGTCATGTAACGGGCGTGAAGCTTCAACAAAAGGATCCATTAGTATTTAGCAAGGGGAAGTATCGTGAACTAAAGGAACTAGAGGACCTAAAGGAATAATAGAATGAACCGCATTTAGGAAAATACGTTTCGAAAACTAGATTCAATACAATAATTTTGTTAGTACTAGGAAGGAGTCGATTCGATTGGCATACGAAAAAGCTAAAAAGAAGTTGAGGGGCTCAATTTGCCCTGTCATCACCCCCTTCACAGAAGATGGTGCAATTGACGAAAAAACATTTGTGGAATTAATCAATTGGCAAATTGACAGTGGAAGTCATGGGATTTCTGTTACAGGGACGAGTGGGGAACCAAGCTCCCTAACACTAGATGAGAGAAAAAAAGTAATGGAGCTGGCAAAAGAAACAATCGGTGATCGTGTTTTTTTTGCACCAGGAACAGGCTCAACAAATCATGATGAAACAATGGAACTTACAAAGTTCGCAGAGGAACTTGGTGCGGATGCTGCAATGGTTATCGTTCCCTATTACAATAGACCGAATCAGGAAGCCCTATATCAACACTTTAAAACAGTAGCGGATTCAGTAACAACGCCAATCATAATTTACAATATCCCGGGTCGCTCCGCTGTCAATATGGAAGTTAGCACAATGAAACGTCTTGTGGAAGATTGTCCGAACATAATCGGTGTAAAAGAAGCCAATAAAGACTTTGAACATGTAAATCGAGTCCTCTTGAATTGTGGTAGGGACTTCCTGCTCTATTCAGGAATTGAGCTACTTTGTTACCCGATGCTTGCAATTGGGGGCGCTGGATTCATTAGTGCAACAGCAAATGTTGAGCCGGCAAAAGTAGCGGAACTGTACAATGCGTGGGAAGCAGGAGACGTTACAAGGGCACAAGATTTGCATTTCGAATTAATGCCCTTAAACGATGCCCTTTTCAGGGATACGAACCCAGCGCCGGTTAAAGTCGCACTCGGCATGATGGGGAAAATCACGCCGAAACTACGTTTACCTTTGGGATTGCCCTCAGCGGCCATTCAAGAAGAGGTACGCGAATCATTGATCGAACTTAATATATTAACCAAAGAAGCTATTGTAAAATAAAAAACTATATAGTATGTACTAAAGAATTGCACGTTTAACTTGGCTATTTTTTTGAAAAACTTTCGTATGTATACTATTTGAGTAGCTGCAGTTTTTTGGAGTGGAGAGCGGCGACTCCTGCGGGAACAGCGCGAGCTGAAGACCCTGGACTGAGTGTAGCGAGGGATGCGGCTGAAGCCGCGCCCGCGGAAAGCGTCCGCTCGGAACGGAAAGCAACTGCCTTTTTCTAGTGTTATAAACAACCTTTTGTTCTATATACAATATAAAGAAAATAGGTGAAGTGTATGGTATCTTCCCATGAGTTGGTGTCCTTAAAACATGAAATACAAAAGAATATATCACTTTATATTAATGGTGAATTCACTAAGGCGGTAATTGGGACGACGATAAAAAACATGAATCCATTTACAAATGAACGGATCAATGAAGTGGCTGAAGGTCAATCCGAAGATATCAATAAAGCGGTTGCAGCTGCACGGGAAGCCTTCGATCATGGACCTTGGAAAACGATGAAACTGAAAAAAAGAATGGAATATATTTACCGGATTGCAAATCTAATAGATGAAGATATAGAAAGGATCGCTTATTTAGAAGCGCTTGATACAGGGCTTCCAATTAGCCAGACAAGAAATATGGTAAGCCGTGCTTCAGAAAACTTTCGATTCTATGCCCGAATGGTAGAGAGTCGATTAGTTGGAGATGCCTATCAAGTAGATGATGAATTTATCAATTACACAATAAATGCCCCTGTAGGTGTTGCAGGATTAATAACACCATGGAATGCCCCTTTCATGTTAGAAACATGGAAACTAGCACCAGCACTTGCGACCGGAAATACGGTTGTTCTAAAGCCTGCAGAACTATCACCCCTTTCAGCAAACCTTCTTGCTGAAATCATTCATAAGGCAGATCTTCCAAAAGGTGTCTTCAATGTTGTTCACGGTTATGGTGAAACAGCTGGAGATGCTCTCGTCAAACATCCTGATGTCCAGCTTATCTCCTTCACCGGAGAAACGACTACCGGTACAACGATTATCAAAAATAGTGCGGATACATTAAAGAGTTGCTCAATGGAATTAGGTGGAAAATCACCCATTATCGTTTTTGAGGATGCTGATTTTGATCGGGCTTTGGATGCGTGTGTTTGGGGGATTTATTCCTTTAACGGAGAGCGGTGTACTGCCAATTCACGTCTGTTTATACAGGAGAGTATTCAAGCGGAATTTATTAAGGCACTTAAACAACGTGTTGAGAATATTAAACTAGGAGATCCACTGAATGCAAGCACGGAAGTGGGACCTCTTATCGATAAAGGACATTACAATAAAGTGAAGAGCTACTTGGCTATTGCGCATGAGGAAGGAGCCGAAGTCGTTAGTGGCGACATCCCCAATGAGTTTGAAAAAGGGAATTTTGTCGCACCGACGCTGATTCTAAATGCTTCCAATAACATGCGTATTGCACAGGAAGAAATCTTTGGTCCGGTGTTAACGGTGATGACATTCAAAGATGAAGATGAAGTGATTAAGTTGGCAAATGATGTGGATTACGGACTTGCCGGTTATGTATGGACGAATGACATTAAACGTGGTCACCGCGTTGCACATAAGGTTGAAGCGGGAATGCTATGGGTGAATGCGCAAAATGTCCGTGACTTGCGAACGCCTTTTGGTGGCTCCAAGTCTTCTGGAATCGGGCGTGAGGGCGGACATTACGGTTTCGATTTCTATACGGAACAGAAAATCATTCATGTTTCAATTGCTGATCATCGAATTCAGCAGTTCGGAAAAAACTAGGGGAAAGTATGGTGAACCGGGTGGATTTTTCAATCATACGAATTGCAAGAACCGTTCTACATGTAGTGGATTTGCAGGTGTCCCGTGAGTTCTATGTTGATGGGTTAGGCATGATTGAAACAGAAAGCGATGAAAACCATATATACTTAAGAGGTTTGGAAGAACATTCACATCATAGTTTATTATTGAAAAAAGCGGATAACGCCGTAGTTGAGGTGCTTAGCTATAAAGTGGAAAAAGAAGAGGACCTTGATGAGATTGAAAAACTTTTTACATCACTTGGCCTGCAAACGAAATGGATGGCTAAAGGGCAACAACATGCCATTGGTAGAACACTTAGAGCACATGATATCTCGGGAATCCCACTAGAGTTTTTTGCGGAAATGACTACTGTCGATCGGATGTTGCAACGATATGATCATTATCGTGGCGCGAAAATTCAACGGATTGACCACGTAAACTGTTCGGTGCCCAATGTGCAAAAGGCATATGACTTCTATGTGGATTATCTAGGCTTCTCGTGTTCAGAGTACACGGATACGGAAGATGGCGACCTATGGGCGGCTTGGCTTTATCGAAAACCGACCGTTCATGACCAAGCGTTTATGAATGGACCGGGTCCAAACCTACACCATTTTGCATACTCATTAACAGATCGATTGAGCGTACTAGATTGTTGTGACATTCTTGCCAGTATGGGGTATGCAGAGTCAATTGAAAGAGGACCTGGTCGTCATGGGTTATCCAATGCATTCTTTCTCTATTTAAGGGATCCTGATGGTCACCGTATTGAACTTTATACGGGCGATTATTTAACAAGCGATCCTGACTTGAAGCCGAAACGCTGGGATTTAAATGACCCGCTTCGTCAAACATTCTGGGGACACGAAGCGCCAGATCGCTGGTTCAATGAAACAAGTACTTTCATTGATATTGAAACAAATGAAGAAATCGGAATTTGTAATCCGATATTGGAACAAAGAAAACCGGAAATTTTGGCTTGAAACTAAATAAGAGAAATAAAAAAGACACCTGTAAAAAATGTGATTTTCACATTTTCGCAGGTGTCTTTTTTAACTCCTTATTCTTAGGTTTCACATAACGGTAAAAATACGGTTCTTGATTTAAATAGATAGGTTACGGAAAATCACAATTTTTTGTTCTGAAGGGCTAAGTGTTTAAATTTCAACAAAATTCCGTTATGATTCAATCTAGGGTTAAGAAATTAATGGGCAAGATTCGAAAGGGGCTTACAGTACATGAATTGGAAAAAGATTATGCTTCCTTTTATCGCGGCTGCGCTAGTGGTAAGTTTAGCTGCTTGTAGTGAAGAGGATAAAGCGGAAAAAGACGGAACACCCAAAAGTGAAACGAAACAAGAAGGTACTAAGTCAGAAAAAGCTACTGCAGAAGAAATGCAGGCAAAACTAGCTAAACAGCAAATAGACAAAAGTAAGATTGTGGCCGTTGTAAATGATGAAGAACTAAATGGCGAGAAATATAACGAAGTATTGACGTCAATTCAAGTCCAAATGCAAAAAATGGGACAAGACCCATCAACCAAAGAATCAGCCGAACAAGTAAAAACACAAGCCCTAGATACGCTTATTAGCCAAACACTAATTTTTCAAAAAGCAAAAGAGGCAAATATAAAAGCATCTAAAACTGAAGTCGATGAACAATATTCAACATTTGAAGAGCAATTTGGCGGCGAAAAAGAATTGAAAAAAGCGCTAGAAATCCAAAACATGGATGTTAAGGTATTGAAAGAACAAATTGCTGATTCCATCATATTTGACAAGTACCAAGACAAGGTAGCTCCAGCTAATAAAGTTTCGGATAAAGAAATTCAGGATTACTACGATCAGGTTGCAGCCCAATCAAAAGAAGCCGGACAAGAACTTCCGCCACTTAAAGAGGTAAGTAAGGAAATCCAAGAAATTCTTAAACAGCAACAACAGCAAAAATTACTTGCAACACATGTTGAAGAATTGAAAGCAAATGCTGAAATTGAGTTGAAAATATAAATGAATAATACAAAAACAGGATAAACATTTCTTCATATTTGTAAGGAAACTAAGATTCATCAGTAAACGGCTGATGGATCTTTTGTTGTAAAAAAAGAGCGATTTTCCCATTTCCGAAAAACAGTAAGCAAATAATTCTTGGAAATAGTGCGAGCGATAATGAGTCCAAACATAAAGAAGTTCTTTTTGGGCATACTTTGTTTACTATAATAAATGTGGGAGGATTTTAAAGTTGAATACTGCTGAAAACACATTATCGATATTCGCATTAGGCGGCATTAATGAAATCGGAAAAAATATGTACGTTATAAAATATGCAGATGATATCGTCGTCATAGATTGCGGCTCAAAGTTTCCGGATGAAAGTTTGTTAGGAATTGACTTGATTATTCAGGATATTTCATACCTACGGGAGAACCAGGATAAAATCCGGGCTTTAGTCGTTACCCATGGGCATGAAGATCATATCGGAGGTATTCCGTATTTACTAAAACAAATAAATGTACCGATTTATGCATCACGATTAACGCTGGGTCTGATTGAGCTACGGTTAAAAGAACATGGCCTTCTTAGGCAAACTGAACTGAATTTGATAAATGCTGATTCGAAATTGGATTTAGGAACGGTTAGTTTATCCTTTTTTCAAACAAACCATAGTATTCCCGATTGTCTCGGTGTTGTATTTGATACACCCGAGGGCCCGGTAGTACATACAGGTGATTTCAAATTTGACTTGACGCCTGTGAATAATGAAAATGCAGATATTCATAAAATGGCTGAAATCGGTAAAAACGGTGTATTAGTTCTACTATCGGAAAGTACAAATGCGGAACGTCCTGGTTTCAATCCCTCTGAAAGTCTTGTCGGTGGTCATATAGAGGAAGCGTTTCGTAAAGCGTCACGAAAGATATTTATCTCCACTTTTGCTTCCAACGTTCATCGTGTGCAGCAAATAGTAGATGCAGCACAGAAAACGAACCGGAAACTTGCATTGCTCGGTAGGAGCATGGTGAATGTAGTAACAGTTGCATCAGAACTGGGTTATTTAACAATCCCTGAAGGTATGCTAATTGAGGCAAGCGAAATCAGACAAATGGACTCTCAAAGGGTGGCAATCCTCTGTACGGGAAGTCAGGGGGAGCCTATGGCCGCACTGTCCCGTTTGTCCAGTTCAAATTTCCGCCAAGTGGAGATTCAACCGAAAGATACAGTTATTTTTGCCTCAGGTCCGATTCCGGGTAATGAAAAGAGTATTTCCCGTATTATTGATAATTTGTATTTATTGGGAGCCAACGTTATCTACGGATCGGGAAGTGCGACCGGTATGCACGTGTCAGGGCACGCCTGTCAGGAAGAATTAAAATTAATGATTACATTAATGAAACCGAAATACTTCATTCCCATCCATGGCGAATATAGAATGCTCCATCATCACAGCTTATTAGCGGAATCCGTTGGAGTGGAGAAAGAAAATATTTTCATTATAAACAACGGAGATGTTGTTGACGTTAGCGATCAACATGCCAGTCAAACACGTGAAGTAAGATCAGGGGACATCTTCGTAGATGGTATGGGCATAGGAGATGTTGGAAACATTGTGTTGCGAGATCGAAAACTGTTGGCCGAGGAAGGTATGCTAGTCATCGTTTTGACTATAGGTAAAACGGACGGTCAGCTTGTTTCTAATCCAGATACAATTTCTCGTGGATTCGTGTATAGTCGTGATTCGGAAAAACTGTTGAATGAAGTTAATGAGTTAGTCGCGAAGACCATTGGCAAATCGGAAGGCCCAAATGGGAACCGACGAAATAGTTTGAGGCAGACCGTGAAAAAATCGGTCGAAACATTTTTGTTTACCCAAACCAAGAGAAGGCCGATGATTCTTCCTATTATTATTGAAATTTAGTCAATGGTTCGGCATTTGCAGATGACAGTGGGTATAACAAAGAAATTATAAAAAAAAGTACGAGGTTCTAAACGACTCTAGGTTGTTTAGAACCTCGTTTATTTTCTGAGTAGTTTTTTTGGTTGCAGCTCATATCGGATTTTTCAAAGCCTCATAATACAAATGAATCGGTATTAGCAGACCGACATTCCCATACACTTCGTGATCCAGGGTAGCAAACACCACTCCTATTACCATTCCATCTTCGTTAAATACAGGACTACCGCTATTCCCCCGATAGACAGGCGCCTTCATCATAACGACTTCTTCTTCCCAATCGCTTAATTTAATCGTATCGATGATTGTTCCCTCGTTCGCAATACCATGGAAGTTCAATGGGTTGCCGATGAAATGAATGGGTTCGTCTTTAACAAACGGTACATGCTTCGCTAAATCTAAATAGGGTAAATTGGTGCCATTTATTTTTAGAACTGCGAGATCAATGGATGGAAAGGTACGTACGACTTTTGCCGTGAAACGTCCGGCATCTGGAAAAGCTACTGTAACTCGTGTATGGCCCTCAATAACGTGATAATTGGTGAGTAGCGTTCCATCATTTGACACTGAAAAGCCAGTGCCTTTGCTGTCACCGGTTGTAATCGTCACCACTGACTTTTTATATAGCTGTATGTCTTTATCGGCCGATAGTTTAGCAGAGGTTTTTAAAAATTCAATGGCTGGGATGGGATAGATTTGAAGTGAAAAGGAAAATGTGTTGAAAATCATAAAAATAGAGATTAGCCAGAAAATCCATTTGGGAAAACGGGGCTTTGATTTCTGGTTGGGTTTTTCTTTTGCAGCATCAGAAAGTGCTTCTCGTTGAGCCTCTAAAACAAGCTCAATCAATTCCTCTTCATCTAGCTCTTCATCTGCTGGACTCGGATTGCTTTCCTTCCAGCCATCCATATGTTTTACCCCCCAACGCATTACCTAATGAGTACGTATATATACATTTAGTATAGCCGATTTTGATAGAAGAGGGTTAATGGGTTGTGTAAATTGAAACAACACATAGCGTTTCTTTTATGATAGTGAAATTAATGTATTCTGATTTTAAAAATAGGGCTTTTATTTTTCTTTCATTCATGGTATCTTATAATACATTAGCACGGTGAAGTACTGAAGTGAGATACCAAAATCGAGAGGGGATTAAATCAATATGAAACGTTTATCAACTATTGTTCTATCGTCCATTGCAGTATTTGCACTTTTAACTGGATGCTACAGTTCCAAAGTAAGTGAAGACGAGAATACGCTCGTCATTGGTGTTGATGATAAATTTGCGCCGCTTGGATTTAGGGATGAAAAGAACGAACTTACTGGATTTGATATTGACTACGCGACTGCGACTGCAGAAAAAATGGGTCGTACAGTTACATTTCAACCAATAGATTGGAAGACAAAAGAAACTGAACTTAGTAGTGGTCGCATCGATTTAATATGGAATGGTTATACAATCACAGAAGACCGTAAGAAGAAAGTTCTTTTTACAAAACCGTATCTTAGCAATGCGCAGGTCATCGCTACACTAGCAGAGTCAGACATTAAAAAGCTTGATGATTTAGATGGAAAGATAGTAGGTCTACAAGCACTTTCATCTGCATCAGATGCACTTAGTGCGAATCCGATAGAAAAGAAGGTCAAGACTGTTTCGGAGTACGCGGATAACGTTCTAGCATTAACTGATTTGAAAATTGGGCGTGTGGATGCAGTTGTCATTGACGAAGTTGTTATTGATTATTATATGTCGCAAGAAAAGGGTACTTATAAAGTTATTGATGAAGAATTAGCGCCTGAAGAATATGGTGTTGGTGTGAAAAAAGGAAACGAGGAACTTCTAAAGGAGCTTCAAAAAGCACTTGACGAGTTAAGTGCAGATGGGACTGCTGCCCAAATATCAAAAAAATGGTTTAACGAAGATAAAATTCTTAAATAAGTGTGCTCATAGTATTACCGTGTTGCATGTTGGGGGGGAATAAGCTATGTCAATTGAAAATGTTGCTAACATCATAAAGCCCATGCTGGAAGGGGCTCAAGTAACTGTCCTTTTATTTTTAATAGCCATTGTGGCAGCAATTCCATTAGGCTTTTTACTGACTCTCGCTATCAGGAGTAAACTGAAGGTTATTGCGTGGTTCGGTCATGCTTATATCTATTTAATGCGCGGTACACCGCTGTTATTGCAGCTCCTTTTTATCGTTTTCGGATTACCATTACTTCCGATTATCGGCGAATATATGGTGCTCGATCGTTTTACCGCCGCATGCTTAGGCTTTATTTTGAATTACGCAGCTTACTTTGCAGAAATTTTCCGTGGCGGATTGCTTGCGATTGACAAGGGGCAGTATGAAGCATCACAAGTACTGGGTTTGAATAAATGGCAGACAACAACGCGGGTCATTCTACCCCAAATGTTCCGTATTGCACTGCCTGCCATTGCAAATGAATCGGTAACATTAGTAAAAGATACCGCATTGCTCTACGCTGTTGCTGTACCAGAGTTATTGCACTTTGCTCAAACAGCTGTTAACCGTGATTTCACAATCATGCCATTCGTTATCGCAGGAATTATCTATTTGCTTATTACAATGACTCTAACACTATTCTTTAAATGGCTCGAACGTCGTTTTACATTTGACTGATAAGGAGAGAAGAGATATGGCCATCCTAGAAATCACAGATTTAAAAAAATCATTTGGACCGCTAGAGGTACTGAAAAATATAACATTTGACGTAACAAAAAATGATGTAGTTGCCGTAATCGGTCCTTCTGGATCAGGGAAAAGTACAATGCTTCGTAGCCTAGTACATCTTGAAACGATAGACGGCGGCAGTATCCGTGTCGCTGATCGCTATCTCGTCAAAAATGGTGCGTATGCAAAACCGAAAGAACTCAGTAGTATTACAGCAAGGATGGGAATGGTATTTCAGCAATTCGATCTTTTTCCACATCTTACAGTCATTGAAAACCTAGAGCTTGCACCACGCCTAACGAAAAGAGAACCATTGGATGCGATAAAACGGCGTAGTTCTGAACTATTGGCCAAAGTTGGGTTATCCGACAAATCAAATGCATACCCAAACAAGCTATCAGGCGGACAGAAACAGCGTGTTGCCATTGCACGGGCGCTAATGATGAACCCCGATGTCCTTTTATTCGATGAACCGACATCTGCTTTGGATCCGGAACTTACTGGTGAAGTGTTGGAGGTTATGAAAAGTCTAGCTGAAGAACATATGACAATGATTGTAGTCACGCATGAGATGGAGTTCGCAAAAGAGGTGGCAAATCAGGTTATTTTCATGGATAATGGTCACATCATTGAAACGGGTCATCCTGATCAGCTGTTCGGGAATCCACAATTTGATCGTACGAAAGCATTTTTGAATCGAAGCAATTCAAAAAAAATCAAAAGAAAGCCATAGAAACGAAAAACTGATTTTATTTACTCTTAGAAGTCTTAACTTCTATGGTGCTGAAACTGAAGCGGCTGCTGTTGTGAGGTTGAACGCACGGATCATAGAGCCAATCCGAATAGCGGTAAGAAAAAAAGGCAAACTCGACTAAACGAGTTTGCCTTTTTCAGCTTTCAGTTTGAACTTCTACTACTGTTGCTTCTACTTCAGTCCTAGTCATTTTTTCTTTACCACTCTTTAGGGCATTCAATGTTTTATATGCAAGTGCAAGTGGAATCTTGCAAAATAACAATATTTTTTTATGATGAATACTTTTTATATATTCATCAGCTTTTGCTAAATTTTCTTCCGCATAATTGAACATATCATCTCTTGTCCATTCATTAGGGAAGAATTGGACACCCCGTACGCTATCCTCATCTTTATTTCGCAAAATATTAACCGCTTGTAGTCCACGGCCGTAACCAATGGCAAGTTCTCGATTTGTTTCAATACCCGCATTCTCTTTCCATAAATCGGAAAGCATGACACCAACTAGCCCCGCTACGTAGTATGTATAGTCATCCAAATCTTCTTTTGTTACTACTTGGAAGTTCTTACCGACCCATTTTGCCATTCCTTCTGCCATTTCACTGGTGGATTCTTTTACTAATTCAAGTGAACCCCTTGGACAAAAGTCTAGCCAGTCCCCAAGTCGTATAGAAACCGTAGCTAAAGAAGCGTGATACGGTTCTAAAAGTCCAGCATATGCTTCTTTGTCAAATTCACCTTTCAACATCTTGCTTGTTTCATGGAGTAAGCGCTGCTTAACTTTCACATCCAATGTTTCATGATCTTCAATTTCATCAATAGCACGCATGCATAAGTAAGCAGATGCAACCGCCTTTTTCATGGTTGACTCTAAGAAAGTAATTGGAATATAAAAGGTTCTGCTTGTTTTTTTTAGCATGTCCATTGCTTCTTTGTATAATAGTTTATCAGGCATCATAATTACATCTCCAGTTCTGTCAGAAACGTTTCTTCTATTTTATATAATTTCCGCTTGGAATGATAGTGAAAGCATCTCAATTGGTCAGGTATTTTGTCGGAATAATGAATTGCACTGGAATATTATCAGGCGGAATGGAAAATCGCATTCTATCCGCTACGGCGCTCGGGGGATGCCTCCCGCCACAAGCCAGACAGCTTCGCCGTCAGTCTTGTGGCTTCGGCTACCCCTTTTAAGGCGCCTACGCTGGTTCCACCAAAGTAGGACATGAACAAAGAAATAACTAGTTTCCACTGTGGGTGTCTTTTTTAATGGGATTTTTGGTGAACAATAGACTAGGGAGATTACAACTTCTTGTATCCATTGTGTTGATAAAAACTATCCATTTTTATAGTGTTCGCCTATCATGACAGATATAAAGTTATGGAAAAAGCGCTCATAATTCATGTCAAAAGCGATGCGGTGTTTTTTTTGTTTTTTATTAACTTGGATATAGGGTCTTATATCGGCAATACTTTGTCCCCTCGTAATCCCTTCTAACTGTTGGCTGATTTTAACGGGGTAGGACTTATATGTGAATATTTCGGGGTGTATTGGAGCCAATAGAGTAAGTGCATCATGTACTGGGCCTCCTTGGATAGCGGAATCCCGTTCTTTATAAAAGTTATAATAATAATCCATTAAAGGTTTCAAGATTTTAGTCTTGCCATAGTAGTCTATATAGTCGACCATTTCAGGTGTGACAATTGCTTTTTGTGTTGCGTTTAAAGGGATTATTGTAACATTATGAGCATAGGAAAGCACGATTTTTACAGCAACGGGATCGGCATGAAAGTTTGCTTCTGCAACAGCGGTAACATTTCCGGGAACCCAAAAAGCGCCCCCCATAATATAGAATTCCTTCACAGTCTTCATTAAATCCTTATAAAGAATAAACATCGTGGCAAGGGAAGTCAGTCGACCCACATTTACGATGATCAATTCATCTTTATACTTTTTAATTATTTCCACGATCTGAAAGAAATTTTCTATAACCAATTCATGATCATTGGGTACGATTGGGCCAAGACCGTGAATACCATGAATTTCCGGGTAGTACGTTGGTTGCTCCGCCGTCAAAGGCACCTCTGCCCCCCATATGATGGGGATTTCTTTGGGAAAGTCAAACGTTTCAAATAAATAATGAATATTATCGATTGCATCTTCCCTAGAAACATTCCCATAGTCTGCAACAACACCAACAATATCAATTTCATTATTCAGGTGGGCGTAAATTAAGGCTACTGTATCATCGATTCCTATATCCCCGAATAAAAGCACTTTCTTTGTCAAAAGAATCACTCCTCTGGAAATAGATTAAAATGCTGTCTGGATTAAAATTCCCTGCGATTCCTTTGCGTAACGCAGAAATACAAATGAGTACCACTATAATATACATTCTACTAATATGTGGATTACAAGTTTTCATATAATATGGTGAAAGTGCCCTTTACGCCACAGTAGAGCTAATCCACACATTGAAAATATACAGGCACTTACTTTTAAAGGATTCAACTAGTTCGTTTGAAGTAGTAGTAATAATTCCCGCAATATTTTGCAGGCGACTGCTGTAGAGACACCGCTTTGGTCATAAATAGGGGATAACTCATTAACGTCACCAACCCCTACAATGTTGGGCTCACTAAGATCTAGCATGGCCTACAGCAGTTCATGGAAGACAGGACACGCAGTGTATGTTCTTCTGTATACCAAACGTTCATTGTCAGCACTCCTTTACGACTTTAAACATTTCGATTGCGTACATTCAAAAAGCAAGAACTACTTTTTCAACTGTTGGGATCAAAACAGCAAAATACGGTTATTTTGCGCATCTTTTAGGGAACAGATGGATAGGGCATGAATTGAGGAGGAATTCAGTTGAAACAAGCTGCATCTATAATAGAGCTTCAAGAGTTTGCACAGTCAGTCTATTCTGAGGACAATACCGGTATTGTATTTGTGAATCAGGCAAATCAAGTCCCTGAAGAAACACTACTATCTGACGAGGATACAGTTGGAACAAATAAACTTCAAGTGTTGACGATACTAGTGGAAACTGAACAAGGTTCAATCTATTATAAGTATCCGTTCTACGGGGCCTCCGAATTAGAAGAGCTAACACTTCAATTGGAGGATTTGTATCAGCTTTATCCAAAAAAAGTGATTGACGCTGGGAATATTGCAACCCTTATTGAATCAGGAAAGTAGTGAATTGCTGAATACTTATGGGAAGGACTGGTAAACAATCCGGTCCTTTTAAATTGTCCACCATCATTTATACATTGACAAAAAAACTACAGATTCTGTATGATAACAAGGTTGGCTACTAGTCACCGTGTAATAAGGAGGAAAAATCGCACGTAAAAAAACGGAAAACAATTAAAGCGCCAGTACTGAAGAAATTGACGTCGTTCATCTTCAGTAGACGAGGTGGAGGAGTATCGAATTTTCGGCGGATGCCTCCCGATCGACATTGCCCGATTGTATTTTTTGCTTGTAAAACGTTTAAGTGATTGAACGGACAAAGAAGCAAAAAGGCGAAATTCAACAAGCATTCTAAACGAGCACTTCACAAGTATTGGTGAAGTGCGGTTAAGTGTTGCTTATTTTGCAAACAACGGAGGAAAAAATATGTGTGGAATTGTAGGATATATCGGGGAAAATGATTCAAAAGAGATTCTTTTAAAAGGATTGGAAAGGCTGGAATACCGCGGCTATGATTCAGCAGGAATTGCACTTCATACAGATGAAGGCGTTACTGTTTTGAAAGAAAAAGGACGAATTGCTGATCTTCGAAAAGTCGTCGATTCATCTCTACTATCGAAGGCAGGAATAGGTCATACACGTTGGGCAACTCATGGCATACCAGATCAAAAAAATGCACATCCACATCAAAGTACATCCGGTCGTTTTTCGCTTGTACACAATGGTGTCATCGAGAATTATCATCACTTACAACGAGATTATTTACAGAACGTTTCAATGAAATCCGACACGGATACAGAAGTCATTGTCCAACTTGTTGAGAAATTTGTAGAAGATGGATTGACTACTGAAATGGCTTTCAGCCATACGCTGTCATTACTTCATGGCTCATATGCGATTGCAATGTTGGATGCAGAGGAAGCAGACATTATTTTCGTAGCGAAAAATAAAAGTCCGTTACTACTAGGTGTTGGTGAAAACTTTAATGTGGTTGTTTCCGATGCGATGGCAATGCTACAGGTAACAAACCAATTCGTGGAATTGCATGATAAAGAAATGGTACTTGTTCGGAAAGAAGCAGTTACCATTAAAACATTGGATGGTACGCAGATTGAACGCGCGCCCTATACAGCTGAGCTCGATATGAGCGATATTGAAAAAGGGATGTATCCGCATTATATGTTGAAGGAAATTGAGGAACAGCCAAATGTCGTTCGCAAAATTCTTCAAGCATATGAAAATGAGAAAGGTGAACTAGCGATAGACGCAGAAATTTTACAAGCCGTCAATTATGCAGATCGTCTTTATATTATCGCGGCAGGCACAAGCTATCACGCAGGTCTTGTCGGCAAATACTATTTCGAGAAAATCACTGGAATTCCAGTCGAAGTGCATATTTCAAGTGAATTTGGGTACAACATGCCATTACTTTCAAAAAAACCGTTATTTTTATTCATCACGCAGTCCGGTGAGACCGCGGATAGCCGACAGGTTTTAGTGAAAACAAAGGCATTGGGCTATCCGACTATAACAGTTACTAACGTTGCAGGATCTACACTTTCCCGTGAAGCAGATTACACATTACTTTTACATGCTGGCCCAGAAATAGCTGTAGCGTCAACGAAAGCATACACTGCGCAAGTTGCTGTTCTTGCACTATTCGCATACGTTGCAGCAAAAGACAGTGGGAAAACAGTTGATTTTGATTTGAAGAAAGAGCTTGGAATCGTTGCAAATGCAATTCAAACGCTAGTGGATTCGAAAGAAGAAATGGAGAAAATTGCGCATGAATTCCTGGAAGTTTCACGAAACGCATTCTACATCGGGCGCAATCTTGATTTCTACGTTAGCTTGGAAGGGGCATTAAAGCTCAAGGAAATCTCATATATTCAAGCAGAAGGTTTCGCAGGCGGGGAATTAAAACACGGTACCATTGCTTTAATAGAAGAAGGGACACCTGTCTTCTCGCTTGTTACGCAAAAAGCGGTGAGCTTAAACATCCGTGGAAACGTAAAAGAAGTTGTTGCACGAGGAGCCAACCCTTGCATACTTTCAATGGAAGGAATGGAAGAAGAGGGCGATCGATACGTGTTACCAAAAGTGCATCCATACCTAACACCACTTGTAGCCATCATCCCTTTACAATTGATAAGCTACTATGCAGCGCTTCAGCGAGATTGCGACGTCGACAAACCAAGGAATCTCGCGAAATCTGTTACAGTGGAATAAACTGTGGCTTAAAAATTTAGATGCGATGTTTAAAACAAAGTCAAGATGTTTATAAGAATGTTGCAACGTCTTACCCCTTTAGATGTAATTTGTCTAAAGGGGTTTTTTATGGTAAAAGTAATATAGGGTAATACCGCAATCGGGCGATTATGTGGCATAGAGCTATAATAATAAAGTGGTGCAATGCGACTATATGAATGACTATTATCATGGAGAACTGATTCAAAATCAATTGGAGCATTAAGTTCTAGGATTTCTAGGTTGTATTAAGATTTATTTGCTAATTCCATTTTAAAAGTTGAATTATTTACATTAAACATCCTTAACTATGTTTGGAAGGTGATATTTCTTTGGTGGAGTTAAGAAAAATTAATAGGGACAATTATGAAGAATGTTTAAACTTGCATACAACTGATACCAATGTGGACTTTGTAGACCCTGTAGCGTGGTCTTTAGCCGAAGCGTGGGTGCTTTATGATGATTCACGCCCCTTTGCAATTTATGCTGATAATGTGATGGTGGGCTATGTTTTAATGTATATTGGCGAAAATAACCCCCAAATCATAAATTTTATGATAGATAGCCGTTTTCAAAAAAGAGGCTATGGATCAGCAGCGGCTAGGCTTTGTGTTGAATATTTGTGGAAAGAATACAATGCAAGTAGGATTTCCTTACCAGTTAATCTAGAAAATATAACCGCACAAAAGTTTTGGAGCAACATAGGCTTTGAAATAACAGACGATATGGAGGATGGTTATCTTTATATGCGGTTGTACATACCAGAAAAATATGTCTGAGCATATGGAAATGGAACCCATTTCCATAAACGGGTGCTTTTCCCTAACAAGGATTAGCGCCAGTATTGTATTAATCGGGCCATTTAATTGAACAAGATTAATACAAAAAGTCGATTTTCCTACATAAAGGAAATCGACTTTTTCGGATAAAAATTTTGCCTAAAGGCTTTACTTTATGTTCTCTCGAAGAATTTAAAAAAATGCAGTTGACTATTCAGTTGAACTGTATTAATCTGTTATAAAGTCGAACTATATAGTTGAACTGGATAGAGGGTGAGAATATGAAACATAAATTATTGCCGTTGTCTGAAACCATGCATTATATTTTATTAGCCCTACGTGAACCACTTCATGGCTATGCCGTAATGCAGAAGATAGAAAAAATAAGTAATGGTACTGCTATTTTAGCGGCTGGTACATTATATGGTGCAATTGAAAACTTGAATAAACATGGTTGGATCGTACCTGTTGGAAATTCAGGTCGGAGAAAAATTTATATGATAACGACAGAAGGAAGCGCCATTTTGAAAATGGAACAAGAAAGGCTATTGCATATTTTATCATTGTACGAAGGGAGTGAATCAAATGAAGAAGTTTAACATGTATTTTAATATGGAAAAAGAAGAGCAATGGCTGAACGAGCAATTACAAAAAGGCTATCGCTGTACAAATATTAGTGGATTAGGAATATACACTTTCAAAAAAACTGACAAAAGACATGTTATGCGACTTGATTATCAAGATTATTTACCTAAGAAAAAGTTCGAGGAATACAAAGGGATATATGAAGATTTTGGTTGGATCTATATAAAGGGGTACTGGCTGGGTGGAATACGGTATTGGCAAAAAGAAGATGATGATCAAAATGAAATCTTCTCGGACCGCCAATCAAAGGGTAATTATTATAAAAGATTAATGGGTTATTCATTTGGGCTGGGTATGCTGTGTTTATTTTTTTCTTATATGCTTTACAAGAATCATTCAGGATTATATTTTGAAGGTCTTTGGAGTATGAAAGGTGCATTATTTTGGAAAGCATTTCTATTTGAAACCCCATTTGTCCTTTTGAAGTTGTTTCCCGCACTTCTGGTTATTGTTCTTGGTAACAGTTTCTATAAAGCCTATCGGAAGTATTCAATGTTAAAAGAAAAGTAATATGCTAGGGTGTTAAGTATGAATTTTTTTAATTCAAAGAAGTAATTGAGGATAATATATCTACCATAATCAGGCGCGATTCTTGAAAAAGGATTTGCGCCTGTTCAGTAAAAGGGCCATTTAACGGAATAAACTATGTTGAAATTGAACCAACTAAAAAAGCGAAAGGAAGGAGGGTTATAATATGGGTTTATCTTTGGAAATTGCGCGTATTGTACTGCCAGTTGCAATAGTGGGTGGGATTGCAGTATTTGTAATTCTAAGAATGAAACATAAGTATAAGAAAGGAACTCTGGGTAAGAAAAAAACAAAAAGTGCTCAAAATTTATTAGATAGTTTAATACCATCCGGAATGATGATTGGTTTGGCTGTTGCTATACTTCTTAGCATACTTACCCCCTTTTCCTTTCTATCTGCAATTGCTTGGGGACCTGGAATGGGTATGTTATTTGGTTATTTTGCTTATGAAATTTATAGCAAGAAGGAAGATAGTTATTCATAATAACTGTTTTCCAGAAACGGGTGCACTTCTTGAAAGTGAATAGCGCCCTATCGTGCAGCTCCGGATGGTAGAAAGACTTTTTTAAAAAAGAAGGAGTTTGAAATTGAAACCCTCAGTTACGCAATCATTATTTCTTTTCATCCAACACAATATTTAAATAATTTTCTGCAGTAGCTGCGAGCTCATTTGATCCCAGGTCGGTAAAAATAGAAATAGTTTTTTGGACCATATCAATACCTTTTACCCGATTACCGATTTTTATTTCATAAATTCCTTTTATTTGCAGTTGTGTATTTCTGATATAAAGGTCATCTTCCGGGATATCCAGACTTTCCAAATAACCAAGGAAGACCTTGTATTGTTCCACGTAAGGTACCGCTCCTCCCATCATGTACGTAAGTGTATTCATGAGAATTGCAATGATAGTTTTGTCGGTCTTTTTCAGCTTTCCAAAACGGGAGCTTTTTTCAAAGGCATTTTTTGAAAGCGTTATAACCATTTCCGGCGGCATAAGGAACATCGTGGAATTATACAATCTTAGTTCATAATATCCCCAAATCTCCACCTCAAAAAGATACGCATACAAAAATTCAAGACTATCGCCAGTAGAAGTTGTCTTTTCACCGCGTATAATACATTCGTAAACACCTAACATTACTAAATTACAACGAAATGTTTCCAAGCCATGTATCTCCCACTTATCAAGAGCTATTTTCCTTAACTGCGTTAATTGCTCCAAGTCACGATTGACATACGCCTCGTTCGCCTTATCAAAGAAATGTTCAAGTTCTCCAGGACCAACACTATCATGTAGATAAAAGAATTCTTCAAAAGTGAGAGAGAGCCTTTCTAATAGACGTATGATGTAACTAAGTGAAATATCCGATTCACCACGTTCAAATTTCGATAAAAATGATACAGATAAGATACCTTCAGCCAACTGTTGCATCGTATATCCTTTTTGCTCCCTGATCCTTCTTACCGTTTCCCCGTATTTTTTCATGTCCGTCTTCCTTCCTATAAATTTATCACGTTTATATTCAGTTATGTCCATTCGACGACCAAATTCCACTATATGAGAAAAAAATAACATGCCTCAATTTATCTATTATACTAAAGTTTCAACATTCTAAAAAGGGAGGAAATTTAATTATGAACTTATCAAAGAATTTTATCTTGAAGAATGCAACAATCATTGACGTAGAGAGTGAAATCATTTTTAAGGGAGCGATTGAGGTTGATCATGGAACCATTAAGACTATCTTTTCCGAAGACAGTGACTTACCACCGGAAATAGAATCCGTTGATGTGGAAGGGAAATACGTTATTCCTGGTTTAATCGACATGCACTGTCACATCAAGGAAGATTTTGCGGTGCAATTTGTCGCTTCGGGTGTGACAACCGTTCGTAACACGGCGGGTAATGTATTTCAATTAAAAAAATTGATTGAATCGCCTATTGATGCACCAACACCGAGAGTATACTCCGCGGATCGAATGATTGATGGGTCGCCTGGATTGTGGGGGCCTACGAGCTACGGGAATTTTGTCACAGATGACCCAATGGAAGGGAGAAAGGAAGTGAGAAGGCAAAAAGATACGGGCGCTAAATTCATTAAAATTTATGGATGGATATCCAAAGAGGTTATGGAAGCGGTCGTGTCAGAAGCAGACAAGTTTGGTCTCGAAGTAAGCTGTGATTTGATTCATGCCTCACAAGTAAACGCACTGGATGCCGCCAAAGTCGGAGTAAAATGGTTTGAGCATGCATCCGGTTTCATCCAGACCATTTACCCGGATTGGTATCCGTCGGCTGAACAAGCGGAATGGGATAAAATTGACTGGGAACATCCGGACAAGGACAAAATTAAAGAATTATGTATGCAAATGATCAAGTATGATTTGTACCTATGTCCGACTTTAGTAATATTCGACCAAATCAATCTATGGCCTGATTACTGGCATCCAGCAAACGCTGTAGCTGAGACATTTGAAAGAGCAGGTGGTCTTAAAGATTTTTGGGTGACAACGGCGGAAGAGTACGGTGATGCATTGAAAAAACAGTTAGGCACCCAATCTCAATTTATCAAAGATATAGCAAAAACGTATGCTGACTTAGGCGGGACTGTTGTAGCGGGAACAGACACACCGGGTGGCGTTTGGACACTGCCAGGGATGGGGCTCCACCGTGAGTTAGAGCTGTTCGTAGAAATTGGATTCACAGAAATGGAAGCACTTCAGGCAGCAACGATCAAAGCAGCGAACTCCATTAAAATAAAGGATATCGGCACGATCAAAGAAGGTAACATTGCCGACATGATCATTTTGAATAAAAATCCTTTGGAGGATATTCAACATACAAAAGATATTGATAAGATCATTAAAGGAGGGCGCATTTACACCCAAGAAGAAATTCTAAAGGAAATCCCGAGTAGAGAGTATTTGGACAGGGAGCAGGAGAAATTCTTGGCGGAGTTTGAAAAAATAATGTCGACCAATTCCTAAAAATGTTTTGGAGGGCGTGCCCACTTATTAAAGTGAATTACAAAGGAAATCAATAAGGGACTTAGGGGAGTATAACTAAATTTCGGTTTATGGCCCTCGACTTTTGAAGTTTGATGCAACATAGTAGATCACAATGAAACAATCAGGCGCTTTTGCTGCATAGCAATGTACCAAAATCGGGCCAGATTGTAGAAAAGGAACTATATAATTTGATTTAATACGCAGGGGGTAATGTATGAAACAGGTTGGAATTATCTTGGGCATTGTAGTAGTGGCTGTAGCGGTGTTTATATTTGTAAATAAATCATACTATCCTTCTTTACCGATAGATAATCTATCAGCAAAGGAAGCAATTGAAAAACTAAAAAACTCCGATGCGAAGATAGTAGAGGTCGCAACAGACAATGATTCCCTTTGGTATATCACGAAAATTGAAAATAAGGATATTTCGATAGCTGACGATAATATCAAACAAATGATTGGTTCAAGAGGATGGGAATTTAAAGATAAAGATGGTGCTGGTCTGTTCTTTGAAAAAGACGGAGAAAGATTAATTGTGACTACTCAAATGTGGACTAAGAAATATGTGCTTGTTCAGGTACAAAAAAAATTCAAAGAACTTTAAAGCATTCATCAATCGGTCGCATTTCCCGAAGAAGCGATTGCAAACAGGAAGAACTTTTGAAGTAGTCCAAAGAAACTTATTTATATCTAGAAATATCTAATTGTCGGAGTAGTCGAAATGAAATTCAAAGGGGATTTTACAGTGGGCAAATTCTACAAATGGCTTATAGCCTCTACTGCATTGGCGTGCTTAGGAATAATAGTGGTGTTGAATATTGAAAGTTGGTCGTTATTTGCCGAAAAGGAAAATAGAGATGTATTGTTAACGGGTATCTTATCTACCTTTGTTTTAGTAGGTTTTTCGATCTTCTGTTTGTTTAAAGCAAATGGAGAACGTAAGAAAAACCATCTGATCATATCATTGTTTACCTCATTAATTCCACTTTCATTATTCGTAATGAATGGCTTACTTTTTACTGTTTACTTTGTGGGGAAATGAAAAGATGGACGGCAATTTAGTCATATTTATTGTTCACAAATCGGGCGCAGTTGTTGAAGAAGCATTGTGCCAGAATAGGGCCATTTAATTAAATATGAAAGGGTGGAGCATATGAGTGAACGATTTGAACTGAGTTTTAAAAACAAGGTAGTGAGAATGTTGTTGATTATTATCGTGCCAACTTTATTCGTACAAATGTTCCTCAGGCTATTTACTGAGTTACCGAGAATAATTCCTGCAGTAATACCCGTAATATCTTTGATTGTTTTTTCACTTGGCTTTATTTTTATAAACGGGAACAGAAGAAAGAGCACTCAGTTACCTATTGTTTTTTAAATAATTAATTATTTGCAGTTCTTAATAAAACAATTGGGCGCTTTTCCCTAACAAGGATTAGCGCCAGTATTGCATCAAACAGGGCAGTTTTGTTGAATATGAAATGCATTGGATAGTTGTGGTAAGTTATGATTTAAGGAGAGATAGATATTGTGAACTTATTGCTACTTTTTGGGTTAATAATATTAGTATTAGTTAGCTTATTGAGCCCCAAAAATAAAATGAACTCCACTAAAAAGAAGTTATATCTTTTAAGTCTTATTTCAACTGTTATTTTTGCTCTCATTCCTACAATTGGCTATCAAGTTGATAGTAACGGGAATCATTTCTTTGGTTTTCCTGCTAAGGGTGTTGTCTATCGTGGTGGATGGGTTTTTACCTTTAGTTCTTTGGGATTATTGCTTAATTTTTTTCTGTTTTATTGGTTTTTTAAGCTATTACTATATCTATGGAAAGTGTTAACGGTACGAATAAAGAAGTAATTTTAGACTAATATTTGTAAATCGCCTTATTATAAGCTAAAGGGGCGCTTTTCTGAAGCAAGGATCTGCGCCTGTTCATTAATCGGGCCATAGATTGTGGGATAGAGTCATATTTTAATGGAGGGATAGACAATGCAAATGCCAGTACATATTGTTGCTGCGGGGGGCTTTGTTGAAAATACCAAAGGTGAAATATTATTAGTAAAAACCCGTCGAGATGGTCATTGGGTATTTCCTGGAGGTCACGTGGAGGTCGGGGAAAATTTAATAGATGGCGTAATCAGAGAAGTTAAAGAGGAAAGTGGAATTGACGTTAAAGTATCCCATTTGGTGGGGATTTCCTCTAATACAGCAACATATGAGGGACATAGCGGTGTAAAGACAGTACCCACAAAAGTTATGTTTGATTTTGTATGTGAACCCGTAGGTGGTAAATTGACAATATCGGATGAAACATCAGACAGTCGCTGGGTTAGTAAAGGGGAGGTTCTAGATATGGTCTCAGCCCCCGCACTACGTACACGTTATCAAGCATATTTGGCATATAACGGAAGTGTCCATTATATGGACAATATAACTAAGCCACAGTTTGAATTAAAACTTGAGAGAAACATATAAGAAATATGAATTGGTAGTACATTTATTTAATAGCCAGTATTAAATAAAAGGACAACTTTGTGGAATAAAGGGGGGGTTAAAATGTTTAGGGATTCATGGTTTACCATTCAGGAAATTGATAATATTACATTCGCAATAAGCGAATATGGTCATTGGGAGAAAGTGCATTCATTTTTATTGATTGGGGAAGAACGGGCAGTGTTAATTGATACAGGTCTTGGTATTGATAATATAAAAAGAATTACCGATCATCTCACAGACCTACCCATCACTGTTATTACCACTCATGTTCATGCAGACCATATTGGAAGCCATGGTGAATTTGACACAATCTATGTCCATGAGAAGGATTCAGACTGGCTAATGAACGGTATTAAAGGGTTACCTATTGAGCAAATAAGAATAGATGTTGGTCGGGACATTACAATACCTACTCCTAAAACATTTGATCCCGATACATATACACCGTATCAAGGAGCACCGACGAGGCTTGTGGCTGATGGTGATGTCATTGAGATGGGTAATAGAAAATTAATTATATACCACACTCCAGGGCATTCACCGGGCCATATATGCATTTTTGATAATACGAATGGGTATTTGTTTACAGGGGATTTACTTTATGATGAGACCCCTATATATGCTTTTTATCCTTCAACCAATCCTGTTGATTTAGTTAGTTCTCTTGAAAGAATATCAGGGATAAGACATGTTTCAAAGGTTTATGGTTCCCATAATACCTTAGGACTTGATCCGGAAATTTTGGAGGAAGTAAAACTGGCAGTTAAGTTTTTAAAAGAAAAAGAACTTGTTAAATTCGGCACAGGGATTCATAAATTTAATGGTTTTAGTGTACAGTTCTAACTTTGTTCCAGAAACGGGCGCTTTTCTCAAAGAAAGATCAACGCTCAATTTTCATAAACGATCCATTTAGCAGAACAGGGCTGTCAGTAGATAGCCTTATTGTTGTTCAACCGAAGGGCAGTTTAGTTCAATAAAATTATGTTATAATTTGAAACCTTCACCAACCGATATCGTCAAACTTACGCATGGACAATAGTGTGAATATTAAAAACCGTCGGAGGGATTGAGTTGAGACAGATTCTACTATTGGTTACTTTAGTGTTTTTAATGAGTGGCTGTGTGGATGGGAACAGTTATAGTTTTTCAGGAAGTGGAGATAACTGGGATATTCTTTATGAAGTAGTAGTTACAAACGAAGTTGAGCAACAAACGGCTGGGAAAATCAAGTATATAGGAGATAACAAAGCTCCGGAAACGATAGACTATAAAATCGAATATAACAATAAAGGACAAGGAAGTAGCGGAGAAGAAAGCACATTGAAATATGGAGCTTTTAAATTTAAAGATGTAACTTGTGGAAACTGCGAAATCATACAAAAGGATGATGAAATTGAAGTGGAAATAATGTGGGGGGGACAAACAGAAAAATTAATATTAACAACCGACATATGATGGCGCTTTAAATAGAAAACACTCCAACCGAAGTAACTCTTTATTACCGAATATCATCACGAATTGGTGTTTATACCATTACCAAAACTTGTAATAGAATTCGTTGAACCTGAATTAATAACCATTGCTTAATAACGGAGCGTTCCTGATGGATACGTATTTTCACTAACGGGTGCTTTAACGGAATAAAGTTTGTGCTTCAATCGGGCCATTTAGCTGAACAACAGTATCTAAAGGTAAATAATAATTAGGGGAGATTTATTGTGACAAAGATAGCCGTGTTTCCCATACTTGAAACTGAACGATTGATTTTAAGGCAAGTAACCCAGGAGGATGCGGGCAATCTTCTAACGTATCTGTCTGATGAGGACGTAATGAAATACTATGGATTAGAACCATTTAAGTCTATTAACGATGCATTGGATGAGATTTCTTGGTATAAGTCAATATTTGAGAAAGGAACAGGAATAAGATGGGGAATTTCTTTAAAGGGCCAAGGAAAGATCATCGGTAGTTGCGGTTTTCTTGATTGTGCTTCACAGCATTATCGTGCCGCAGTCGGGATTGAGTTAAGTAAAGAACACTGGGGAGAAAGAATTGCAAATGAGGCTTTTGAGGCTGTTATTAGTTATGGATTTGAACAGATGAATTTACAACGGATTGAAGCACTAATAGAACCACCCAATATACCTTCACAAAAATTAGTTGAAAGACAGGGGTTTATAAGAGAGGGACTTTTGAGAAGTTATGAGTTTACTTGCGGTAAGTTTGATGATTTATATATGTATTCATTGTTAAAGCAAGACTATTCAAATTAATGGATGGCGTTAGTTAAGCGTCTTAAGCAATCGGGTGCCTTCCCAGAATAAGCATTGCGCCCATTTTTGCTTGATCGGACCAGATTGTGAAGCAACATATAAGAAAACTGGAAGGGATTTAAAGAGATGAAAATGGATATTAGGAAACTTAATGAAGACGAAAAACTTCCATTGGAATTGTTGTTATTGGCTGATCCTTCAAGAGAAATTGTTGAAGAGTATGTCAGTAGGGGCGAATGTTTTATAGCTGAAATCGAACAGCAGACTATTGGAGTCTATGTATTACTTCCGACAAGACCTGAGACAGTGGAGCTTGTGACTGTTGCGGTCGTCGAAGATCAACATGGTAAAGGTATAGGCAAACGGTTGGTGTTGGATGCAATAAGGGTAGCTAAGACAAAAGGTTTCAAAACAATTGAAATTGGAACTGGGAATTCAAGCGTAGGACAACTGGCTCTCTACCAAAAATGTGGATTTAGAATAATTGGCGTGGATATGGACTTTTTCGTTAGGCATTATTCCGAGGAAATCTTTGAAAACGGTATTCAGTGTAGGGATATGGTTCGTTTATCTCAAGATTTATAGATTAAAAAAGCTTTCAGCAATCGGGCGTACTTCTGAAGCCAGGAACTGTGACTGTTCAGTAATCGGATGATTTTGTTAGGGAGATTTTTTAAACATTATGGTAAAGCTATTAAAAAATAGGGGGAGATTTACATGGTTCTTGGATTGCATCATGCGCAGATTACTATTCCGAAGGGTGCAGAAGAGGAAGGTAAGAAATTTTACTGTAATGTATTAGGATTAGGAGAAATAGAAAAGCCAGATTCGCTTAAAGGACGTGGAGGGTTTTGGTTGAAAGTTGGAGATAGGGACGTTCACGTAGGCACAGAAGATGGTTTTGATAGACTAACAACAAAAGCACATTTAGCTTATCTGGTAAATGACATTTCACACTGGAGAAGTGTGTTAGAGCAAAATGATATTCAAGTCATTGAAGGAGTTCCAATCCCAGGTTTTGAACGATTTGAATTCAGAGACCCCTTTGGGAACAGAATGGAAATGATTCAAGAAGTATAAATTCAAGATTAAGCAATAGGGCCATTTTGCAGAAGAACTTGTAATGATATTTGAATATATATAGCTTAATAGGTGAAAAGGGAGTGACCTTCAAATTGGAGAAATTTTATGTAGCATCGAGTTTTAGAAACCTGGAATCTGTTCGATACGTTGCGGATCACTTAAAGAATAAAGGTTATATTCAAACCTATGACTGGACGCAAAACGCAAAAGCAAAAAGAGAACAAACATTTACAGTTGAAGACCTAAGAGATATAGGTGAAAAAGAGAAGAATGCGGTATTGGAATCTGATTTCATTGTGATTTTATTACCGGGAGGAAAAGGTACTCATATTGAATTAGGGATTGCATTGGGTCAGGGGAAAAGGACCTTTCTTTATTCGCCAAATGAAGAAGTAAAAAATTTTGAAACAACAAGTACATTTTACCATCTTGCAGAAGTTGAAAAGTGTTATGGAACCCTTGATGAGTTGTTAGAACTGGTTACTGCGGTAAACGTTTCTTAAATTAACGTGCGCTTTAGCTGAATAAAAGTTGGGCCAGAATCGGGCCAATTTGTTGAAGAATGTGCTTTTTAGGATGGAATACAAAGGGGGATTATTCTTTGGGTAAGGGATTACTACATCATATAGAAATATACGTTTCAGATTTAAAAAGGTCAGCTAAGTTTTGGGGATGGTTGCTTGAAGAACTCGGATATAATGTTTTTCAGAAATGGGAAAGAGGGCAAAGTTGGAAATTGGGGGATACCTATATCGTCTTTGTACAAACTGAAGAAAGATTTCTTGATGTTCCGTATCATAGGTCTCGAGTCGGTTTAAATCATTTAGCATTTCAAGCTGATTCCCGTGAACAAGTCGATAATATGACTGATGAATTGAAAAGTAAAGGAATTACTCTACTCTATACAAGGCAGCATCCATTCGCTGGAGGAGATAACCATTATGCTGTTTACTTTGAGGATCCAGACAGAATAAAGGTGGAACTTGTTGCACCTTAACAATGCCATAATCGGGCGCAGTTGTAGAAGATGCACTGTGCCTGAATCGGGCCATATAATGGAGTAAGCTTTACATAAAAAAGGGGGCAATGACTTTGGGACAAAACACATCACATATTTACACACCTTCTAAACACTTTGTTTCTGCTGCAACTATTGTACTCAACGACCAAAAGGAACTTTTGCTAATTAAAGGTCCTATGAGAGGTTGGGAAATGCCAGGTGGAATAGTTGAGGAAGGTGAGTCTCTGAAAGACGCTGCAATAAGGGAAACTAAAGAGGAGTCAGGTATTGATATTGAAGTTCTTAAATTCTGTGGGGTATTTCAAAATGTGAATAAGTCAATTTGTAATACTCTCTTTTTAGCTGAGCCAATTGGTGGCAAATTAACAACTTCACCAGAAAGTTTAGAAGTGGGTTTTTTCCCTATTGAGCAGGCTTTGAAAATGATAACTATTGATAATTTTAGAAAAAGAATAGAGTACTGTCTTGATAGCAGCAAACAACCATTTTATGTGGAATTTTAAGTCCAGTGGAAATTAGTTATAACGGTATTGTTATTTAATCAACCTATGGGTGTTAGTTGAACTAGACGAGTACTATGATATCCGCAAACGGGCGCACTAACGGAAGAAGTATTGCGTCCCTTTCAGGTTCCTCGAGACAGATTACAGAACAACACAGCTTTGGTATTATGTCGAAATAAAGGGAGAGAGATTATGTTTTACTTTAAGCTAAATGACGAATCTGAATTACGTTTGTTAGAACCAAGGCATGCTGAAAATCTATTTTTTTAACTGATAAATCAAGGATTCATCTTAGGGAATGGTTGCCGTGGGTTGGTTTCACAAAAAAGGTTAGCGATTCAATAGAATTTATTGAAGGTACATTAAAGCAATTTGATGATAATAACGGTTTTCAAGCTGGTATTTGGTACAGAGGGGAATTAGCAGGTGTTATCGGCTTACATGGTATAAACTGGGCTAATAAATCGACTTCAATAGGATATTGGTTAGGTGAAGGATTCCGGGGTAAAGGCTTAATGACCACTGCTTGTAAAGCTATTATTGATTATTGTTTTAATGAACTAGGATTAAAAAGAATTGAAATCCGTACAGCGACAGAAAACCACAAAAGCCAAGCTATCCCTGAAAGACTTGGTTTTCAAAAAGAAGGTTGTACTAGGAGTTCCGAATTTTTATATGACAGATACGTTGACCATTATGTATTTGGTTTAATAAAAGAAGATTATAATCGACTTGCTTAGCTAACTGGCACATTTCTGAAGCAAGAAATATGCTCTTCTTAATGAATTGGACCAGATTGATATAAACAGCGTTTGTGAATTGCACTTTGACTAAAACTCTATAGATTTTTCCCTATTCTAAATTTTATTGAATTGTGGTAGCATATATTTACATTAAAAAGCGATGAAGAGACAAGTATATGTGCTTAAGCATGACAGAGAACTCCGTTAGCTGCGAAGGAGGATGTAGAAGCACATAGAACCAAGCCTTGGAGCTGCGCATAGGATAATGTCTTCATGAGATTGATTATATGCCGGTTTCTCCCGTTATAGAGATAGAGTATATCCTACACTATATTCTGTAGGCGTACTTGAAAAGGTTTTTGTGGCGACACAGGAACAAACTGGGGTGGCACCGCGAACTTCTAAATTCAGGGAGTCTCGTCCTCAAGTCTAATGACTTGGGGGCGGGATTCCTTTTTGATGTCTACAAATAATGAATTTAGGAGTGGCTGCGATGTCGAAGTCTATTAAATGGAAAAACCCTTTATTACTTCTGTTAGGTATTGGTGTATCAAATCTGGGTGCCTGGATTTATTTGATTGCGCTTAACCTGATTGTTTTGGATATGACAGAATCATCATTCGCAGTATCCGTTCTTTATATCCTTATACCAGTCGCTACTTTATGTACAAATTTTTGGTCTGGAAGTTTTATCGACAGGTTAAATAAAAGGAATTTAATGATTTTCCTTGACTTAATCAGAGCGTTTTTTATATTTTTACTTCCATTTATGGATTCACTGATTTCAATTTATTTATGGGTATTTATCATTAATATTGCAAGTTCAATTTTCGGGCCCACATCTATGGTTTATATGACGAAGCTCATACCTAAGACAAATCGACAAAGATTTAATGCACTTAGAAATTTCATTAATTCAAGTGGCTTTATACTAGGACCTTCAATTGCAGGTTTTCTGTTTATTATTGGCTCTCCTTATCTAGCCATTCAATTAAATTCCCTGGCATTATGCATGTCGGCAATAATAATCTTTTTACTTCCCAATTTGGACTTGAGAGGGGAAATTGTTATTTCTGAAAAAGTGAGCCTTAAAGTGATCAGAAATGATTGGATCAAAATTCTCAGCTTTAGTAAATCAAATATGCATATTGCATTGGTTTATGTACTCTTTAGCGGAATTACTGTATTTATGACTGGGTTAGACTCTTTAGAAGCTGCATTTGCAACAAGGGTGCTTTCTTTATCCGAAAGCACTTACGGATTTCTCGTCAGTGTTGCCGGAATAGGAATTATAATAGGCTCATTGACAAATGCTTTATTCGCCAGTCGTTTGAAAACAAATATCCTGATTGGTTTTGGAGCAATCTTTACACCTTTTGGTTATTTGATCTTTGCATTTTCCCAGAACTTTATATGGGCATCTGTAGGTTTTTTCACATTGACATTTGCCTTGTCATTTGCAAATACTGGATTTTTTACTTTTTACCAAAATAATGTGCCAGTAAATATCATGGGGAGATTTTCAAGTGTTCTTGGCGTATTGGAGGCGTTGCTAATAATAATGTTTACAACAATAATTGGCGTTTTCGCAGAGTTATATGGGATTCGGTTTGTATATACTATAGGTTCTTTTACTTTTCTCACCTTGGGATTTATCATAAGTCTTGTCGTTTTGGATAAATCTAAAAAAATCTATTATTATCAAGAAAATAAGGGCTAAGAAAAAAACTATATCAAATACATTTAGTCGCCGCGCGGATTAATTTTCCGGAAAAAGACGCTTTTCCCTAACGAGAATTAGCGCCAGTATTGCATCAATCGGACCAGGTTGTGGAAAAAACTTTAAATGAAATTGGGAAAACAGCTTAAAATTCAGAAAACATCGTGATATACTAAAAGGTAACGAACAATAGATCGTTTTCTGGAGGCAAGTGGAAATAGATGAATAATGTTGGAATAGCAATATATCACAACAAAAAGTTTTAAGGGAGGCATAAGACAGTGGTTAAATTATGGATCAGCTCTTCAAAATAAACTATTTTGAGGAGGAAAAGTGAATGATGATAAATTTTAATAACAGTAAAAAGATAAATAGGGAACAATTAGAAAGATTATATAATGACGTAGAATGGTATGCCTATACACAAGATTTAGAAGGTCTTCGACAGGCAATAGAACAGTCATTAGAAGTTATATCTGTTTGGAATGATGAAGAATTAGTTGGGTTAATTCGGGTTGTTGGCGATGGATTAACAATTATCTATATTCAAGACGTTCTTGTGTTAAGTTCTTATCAAAATCAAGGAATTGCTACTCAGCTGATACAACAGATTCTGAAGAAATATAAAGATGTTCGTCAAAAAGTTTTATTGACCGAAGAAGCCCCCGATGTAAGACATTTTTACGAAAAGAATGGTTTCGAGTCTTGCGATAAGGGTTCTCTAGTATCGTTTGCTAAGTTGAATTAGAGAGTACTACCAAAAAACGAATGAATTGATACGTACAAATGATCGGGAGAGTTTCTTTTGAAACCTCCCGATTTATCTTATTTGAGAATTGGGACAGATTGTTGCAAAAATTAGATTTCTGTAGACGCTTAAGCTACGTGTGATAGGATACGGAATAAACCAATTGGAGGGGTCAGGTTGTTCATACATAAGATAAACGATGACTTATCGTTAAAATTAATAGAATTAAGAGATAGCGAAAGAGTATTTGAATTAACAGATAAGTCAAGAGGCCATTTAAGAGAATGGCTACCTTGGTTGGATTTTACAACAAAACTCGAAGATACCACAGAGTTTATCAAAGGATGCTTAAAAGGCTTTGCTGAAAATAAGAGCTTGAATTCAGTTATTTTGTTTAAAGGAGAAATTGTTGGAGTTGCAGGCTACAATAACGTTAATTGGTCAAATAAGACTGCATATATTGGTTATTGGCTTGGTGAAGGATTTCAAGGAAATGGAATAATGACTGCGGTGGCTAAAACATTGACCGATTATGCTTTTGATGAGTTGGGCTTAAATAAGGTTGAGATCAGAGCTGCTGTTGGCAATAAGAAAAGCAGGGGTATCCCCGAGAGATTGAACTTTGTAAACGAAGGATGTATTAGACAAGCAGAGTGGTTATATGACCATTATGTAGACCATGTTGTATATGGGGTTTTGGCGGAAGAATGGAATGAAAAATAGGTTACACAAAAATGGTCTCGCTAGCAAAAAAGGGGGAGAATGATATGAATATAAAATGGGTAGCTGAAAGGTTTGAGAATTTTGCCGTTTTGGAATGTGAAGGTTCAAGCGAGCTTTATAAAACCTTGTCATTACAGATTGCAAAGGATAATGATTTATTGAATCTATGCCTGCATGCCAAGGAAGGTCAACCTATACCAAATCTTCTCTTTGGAGCTGTTCATTATTTACTACTCCAAGGTACAGATCATGAGCTGAAAGAATTTTATCCGAGTGAATGAAGTGAAGAGGGGAAATAACCCTTTTCCATTATTTAAAGATTTTTGTATTACAAACGTTGAGAAAATAAAGTTTATCCTGGAAAACAAGCTTGTTCAAACAAATGAAGTTCGGCGTTGTGCATATCTATATCCGATATTTTGTTTCATATACCAACAAACCAATAGGCCACTCTCGCTTATAGAGATTGGTACAAGTGCGGGGTTACAGTTACTGTGGGACCATTATTCTTACTCATATGAGAGTAATCAAATCTATGGGAATCACGAGTCTTTCGTACACCTGACATCTAAAGTACGTGGAGGAGATATACCTCATAATTTATTGTCCTCAAACCCTCAAGTAAATGTTAGATTGGGCATAGATCTGCACATTAGCGATCTTACCAATGAAGAAGACTACTTATGGTTAAAAGCACTTATATGGCCAGAACATAAAGAGAGATTTGAAAACTTTGAAGGTGCAGTTAAGCAATTGAGATTAAATCCTCCTAACCTAATAGAAGGTGATGGAGTAGCTTTACTTTCGAAAGTAGTAAAGGATGTTCCTGATGATACGACAATTTGTATCTTCCATACTCATGTAGCTAATCAAATGCCAAGCGATGTGAAGAGTGAATTAATTAAAAAGGTCAATGAAATAGGAAGCTATAGAGACGTCTTCCACATTTATAATAATATTGATGACAGAAAGCTTCATGTGGATTCAATTATAAACGGGATAATAAAGAAAAATACAGTCGGTGAAACAGATGGACATGCAAGGTGGTTCGATTGGAATTTATCTGAAAGTGTACCAACGTAACTCGAAATCAAGTCTTCAAGAATCGGGCGCGTTTCTGAAGCAAGGATCTGCGCCTGTTCATTAATCGGGCCAGATTGAGAGTATTGTGTTGGTGACAAGAAAACAGAATGAGTAACGCAGGAAATTAATGTTATTTACACTTTGCTACGGGGGTACTTATGAAAACTCACTATTATTTAGGTTGGTTTGGCAATTTTTTTCCAGAGAATCTGGGCAGGTTGTTACAGGAGGATATAACTGATAGAAAATCGCTTGCTATGATTAGCTCGAATCCATTTTTTTATGAAGATGATGGTGCTACTGAACGCTCGTGGCTTGACCAGGCCGGCATTATGTTTGATGAATATCATTTAATTAATTATCGCGTACAGAAGGAAGATGCCCAAACGTTAATTCAAAATGCTTCAGTCATTTTCTTGTTGGGTGGAAATACTCTTAAACAAAATGGTTTTTTGATGGAGTATGAATTATCGGATTTGATTAAAAAAAGCAGAGCCGTTGTGATGGGAGCAAGCGCTGGTGCGATCAACATGTCCGCTAAATGGTTATGCTCGAAAAACTTTGGATATAAAGTTGAAACAAGCTCTGTTTACGACGGAATCGGCCTTGACGATTTTTCCGTCCTGTCTCATTTTGATCTTGAAAATAACATTGCGCTGGTTCAAGGCGAACTGTCTCCCTTATCGGAAGAAATGAATATTTATGCGTCGAACAAAGATTGCGCTGTACGTATAAAGGGAGACAAAATCGACATTTTTGGCAATGTATATTTAATTTCCCACTCGAAGATTCAGAAATTGGATGAGACGTTCTAGTTGTGGTGAATGGATATGGCTTAATTGAATTAATTTCGTTATGCAAAGCTTCTATTTTAGATTTAGTGAAGGAAAACTACGCAAAATAGGATTGTTTCTTCGTTATTCAGAATGCATAGATGTGCAGAACGGTCTTCAGCAATCAGGCACGTTTGTCGTAAAGCCAATTTGCGCCTTTCTAAAACAATCGGGCCAATTAGTTGAACAAGGAAACTGTAAAAAGGACCAAATAGGTTCTTTTCTTTATTAATTAACAACAATATTGTTTAACAAAGCCAAGAAAAAAGGGAGATGTTTTTTTGGATAATGTAGAAGTAATGGATTTGGTACCTAAGTTTTTGAACTTTTATAAACTAGCAAACAAGGATGGTATTGAGGAAGATGCGAGATGGACGATGTGGAAAGAGTTGTATAACTTTGCCGCAGTTCCTCCGGGTGAGGAGGGACAGACGGTGGCAAAGAAGTTATTAAATGACGCTTGGGATAAATATGAACAAAACTTGTCAGTTATTGAGAAATGGACGCCGGATGAGGGGAAAATACAAACATATCTTACAAAAGTAAAGGCGTTACTGGGATGCGATCAACCCATTAATTTTGTTGTTATTTATTTTGTTGGAGGATTTGAAAATAATCCTTTCGTTGCTCCTTTTGACAAAGAAAGATTAGCTCTATGCCTTCCGATCGAAAATGGTGATTCTGATATTTACCTTGTACATGAACTTACACACATCGTTCATTCTCAAACTGCACAACTGACTGGTGAGTGGGAACGAACGATAGCTTCCACTATACTACAAGAAGGTTTAGCTACTCAGGTAAGTAAATTTGTAGTTCCTGGAGAACCAGATGAATTGTATATTGAACATAAAAAGGGATGGTTTCAATCTTGCAAGAAACACAGATCAGAAATCTTTACAGGCATCACTCCATTTCTAAATGAATCTTCATCGGAAATAGTAACTAAATTCACATTTGGAAATGGGACAACCAACCATGAAAGAGAAGCTTACTTCGTTGGTTGGGAGGTTGTTCAATCTCTTTTAGAAAAAGGCGTAACTTTTAAGGAAATAGCAGTTATCAAAGAAGGCCATATACCAGATTATCTCAATCACTCCATTGCCACTTTGTGCGTCTAACGGGTGCGATTGTGTAAGAAGCGATTTGCGTCCGTTCTGCAATCGGGCCAGATTGTTGAGTAAAGTAAACACATATTTATTTATAAAGCAATCCAGATTGTGAAGGATTACACTTAAACTAACGGGGCAGGATAGTTTAACAAAGAATATGAATATTTATGACGAAATTACATAAAGGAGGGATATTATGAAGAATATGTTTAAGAAAGGAATATTGGTTTTATTATTAGGATTGTCTTTGATTTATGGTCTTAGTCTTGATGGAATAGACATTATTGATATTTTAATCTTAGCTCCTATTGCTCTAATCAGTTTGTTTTATTTCATTACACCATTATTCCTTAGTTTGAAACAAATTGAAGCAGTAGACAATTGGTTTGACGATATATTGGAATTTGATTTTTCTAAGGGAAGTAAATAACAAATATAAGATTTTTTACTAACGGGTGTATAGTGCAAAATGAAAGTACATAGTATTGCAACCAAACTTGGCGTTGCAACTTTACATGGAGTGGTGGGCATGATAGCCTTCGCAGGCAAAGCCAGCCCTTGATATAGCTGGCTTCTTGGCTTGGTACTCATGCCCGCAGAGGCTCCATGTCAAGTTGCAACATTGTGTAGTTGCAATTGCAATCCTCTGTATTACGTTTTTGCAAAATACAACGGGCGCGTTTGCAGTGGAATAGTATGCCGGAATCGGACAGAATGGTTGAAGAAGAAATGATATGAAATGAAGTGAGGAATATTAATTGTCGAAAAAGATAGTTGATAAAGCGAAACATATTTTAAAAGGAATTCAATTTGATTTAGAACTAGCTTTCGATTGGAACAAGGATCATTACGATAACTATTATCAATATTTTACTCATCCGGATAATGAAGTACGGAAATGGTCACTACTTATTTTTGCGGGGGGGTTGGGTAATTGGCATTTGGAGTCAGCTCAAATCTTTAGAACGATTAAAGAACTCAAAAAGTATTCAGAATTCAACAAATATAAAGCGTATCATTTTGAAGATTATGTTCAATCATTTCTCGATAATAAAGATGCTATCAAACAAGACTTTCCACTTTTGTATAATCAGTTGGTATGGTATTTACTTAGGTTAGATAATAAAAAGCGTTGTGAATATATTTTTAGAACCGTTGATAAGCAATTGCTGATTGAACTTAGACAGGTGTTATCTGAATCTGGGATTGATGCAAGCAAATTTCCAAACAACCATGAGGATATCATGAAAGAAATAGGGCTTACATTTAAACCTGTGTAAAATTAAACATATTTCTCAAATGAACTGAAACACTACGCAAACTAATGGTGTGATGCAGTTGAGCGATTGTATTCCTGTTTTTATAGTTTGATCCCAAGTAGCTAATCCTTTTGGAACTAACAAGGCATTTAATTTAATTGAATATATGGACCTTAAGTGTTGAAATTACCGAAAAGTGGGAGAGAATTCTAATGAAAAAATGTGTTCTGCTTATGTTTTTTTGTTTCGGCCTAATGTTAACGGCTTGTTCCCAAAGTGAAGAGGATAAACAGGAATACTCGGGAATTATTGGTGAAGGTAAAGCTATGGGCTATGAGTACACCGTTTCAAAAGAACAAAATACATTTTCTTGGAAGGTTGGCTACAAAGGAGATATATCTGTTATTGAAGAGGATTCTTCCAATGAAGATAACTTAGATAACTTTAGGATTTCTGTCAGTGATAGTAAAGAGGCATTAGCAAAACTAATTATATGGGGATCATACTTTTTAATTGTTGTTATAACAACGTTTATCTTTTACAAGAAAAAAAGAAAAAAGCTAGAAGGTAGTGGTGCAATAATAACTGTATTTGCAGGTATCGCTATATATTTTGCCTTTGGTGCTTTATTTGATTTAAGTAGTTCATTACAAAATACAAAATACTATTATTTAGTACCACGTCTGTTGATTAACCAAATAAAGGTAATCCTTTTTCGCTATATTCCCTCAAACGACACAGAAAATCGACAACAGCACTTTTCCATTCTATAGCTAATGTCTGCACCAAGAAACTGCGTGTGAAACTACAGAAAGAGATTGATTTTCTCACTGCTTTTTTTACCTGATCAAAAAACCACTTTAGTAACACAAATACGCTTAATGCGATGAAAGGTTGTGTGAATACTGCGTTTTTCGAGTTACCAAATAGAATAGGCAGATTCAAATAGCCTTTAATCCAATGAAAAAAAGACTCAATAGCCCATCTAGCTTTATACATGTCAGCGATTTCCTCAGCACTTACATTCATCACATTCGTAACGACACGAATGTCATGCCCATCGTTATCGTAAAAAGTGACGACACGATAACGATGGTTTGTCCGTGATTGTTCCGTTCCGACCTGGCACGTCACGTCGCGTCGCCTAGTACGTTTGAATCCGGCTGTTGGAATCGCTTAAGTGAACGTGATTGATGCAGTTCGACATTGTCACGCAGACGAATAACGAAGTACTGATTCTGGTCATTAAACTGGTCCAACCAGGCATGTTTGCCGTATGCACGGTCTTGAATAAGAATAAATGCTTTATTCGCAAGGGATTCTCCAGCTGGTCCATCATGTTGCAATCCTCCGGTTTCTTTCACTTCAAGTGGCATGCCAGTTTCCGATGTAAAGGCAACATGCAGTTTGATACCGGATCGCTCACCATGAAAAGGCGCCCATGGTAAGCGGTTCTTACCAACGGTGATTGTCGTGGAATCCACCAGGAGAAGAGCTTGTTTTATTACTTTTGTTCGGCGTTTTGCACGGTTACATTTACTAATCAGTAGATGAAAAAGGTCCTTGAAAATTTCATATGGTACGTCGGCCGCCTTCTTACTGACGGTCGAATAATTGGCGGGTGAAAGACCGATGGATGACATTACATCTGTGCCATCCCGGAAGCCCGCCCATTTTTCAAGGGCAGCCGCCACAAAGAAATCAAGAAGATCTTCAACATGAAATTTACGTGCGACATCTTCATAACCATGTTTTTAACAATATCTGTTAGTTCTTCTGGTGAAATTAGGGTAGATAAAAGCTTTGAAATCATGTTAAACTGTTTCATAGAGGACACCTTTCCTGTATACCGATGTATGTTTAGTCGCTTTACATCATATCAGAATGGGTGTCTTTTTTCTATACTTTTATTGGATAAAACTGGCTAATCAACAGACGTGACAAAAGGTATGAAGTGGTAAGGGCTTTGTCACTCACTGGTACAATCTCTGTCACTCGGTGGTAAAAAAGATGGCAGGGGTGGTACATTCCATTGGCTGTAATCATAAATCAACGATTATACGCAGAAGTAAAAACATAAGAATGCCTATAAGCCAAGAAAATGAAGAAGTCGGAGGCATGAGTAAAAGCGGGAAGAAGAGCCTGAAAAAGCCTCTGATCAACCTTGCTTATCCTCATTCCTTACCTTTACTACGGAAGAACTTAATTCCATATTTCATTCTCACTTTTTCTGTTTTTTGTCGATTCTTTACCCGAAAGGGTGGTTTTCAGGGGAGAACTTGAATTACATAGTAGAGGTAAGGTTTAGATGGGAGAAATGGCGTGAAGGCAAGTTGGAGAAGGGTTTGAGGGGCTTGTGGAAGGGGAAAGGGGAGATACCAACTTAATTACAAACTGACAGGATGTTGAATGAAAAAAAAGTCGGGTACGGACACATCTTTGTTTGAGATGATTTATCGTAAACAATAATTGCTATTTGACAAAAAAATCTATCCTGTTGTAAGAAATTGATAAATACATTTTGGTAATTGAACTAGTTATAACCCGGTTACAAGAATAATGATAAATATTTATTCAAACTTTATTTCAAAGCAAAACAAGTCAATAATCTTTGACTTGTTTTTGATTAAACCTAATTTTAAAGCTAGAGCGGCAAGCTAGTTTTTGGCTTCCGCTCTTTTCTCTCATTACTTTCTTAGAGCAATTGAGGTTTTAAAAAATCAGTATTTCCATCTATAATGGCCCACAATTGGTTTTTTATAAGAAGTTAGTTTAATTTCCGATGCAAAGGGAGGGGTGTTATGAATTAAATAAGGTATTCCATCTTTTGTCCGTTTATCAGAAACGATTCCTGCATGGTCTGTCCCTTCCAAATAAATAACAATATCCCCCGGCTGCCACTCTGCTAAATTCTCTGGATTATTCGGAATTAATTCGGTCGTTAGAGATTCCGTGAAACGTTGAAAAAAGACATTCTGATTGGGGACCCGTCTGAAATCAATATTGGGATCGGGATTTCTTTCTACCCGTGGATATAAAGATGTATGATTGTAAATATCCCGGTCCATCAGATCTTTTAAGTTGATATTCGCTCCCGCCATCCCCCTCCAAATGACATCCGTGCATACACCCTCGCTGTCTGGTGGATAGCCGCCTTCATAATAGATGCTCTTATATAGTGTTCGATTCCCTGCTTCTTCCCTTGCAGCATTCACTATGTCTAGTGGATCAGCTATATTATTCTGATTTTTATCAACCCTTAGATAGTTTTCCTTCACTGTTACTTTTTCGGATAAGGGACTGTCAAGATGAATGCCTGCCATATCCAAAATCAGACCGTCCCTAAAAAACACAGAAAACAAGGGTACTATCACTAACAATGTCACACAAAAAGTCAAAAATATTTTTTTGAATTTCATTTTTTCACCTCAATGTATTAAGTAAAAGATTATCAATTTTGAAAGAAAAACATTTAGTTAAAATAGATCCCCTCTCCTTTAAAAGTATTTTTTAGAAGGGTTTGTACAATCAGTGCTTTTATATTATCATTTTTTTGAAAAAAAGTCTTTAAAAAAGTAGTATATTAGGATAAAGTAGGAAACGAACTATAATATGAGGAGTGGAATGCATTTCAAGTTTAGGCAAAGGGTGGTAAGTTTATTTTTGGGGTCTGTGATTATGGTATCCGCAGGGATTGGTACCGCAAATGCTGCCGAATCAGTTAACCCTGAAGAAGAACTCCTTCCCAGCAGCATTGGAGAAAACGTTCTCGACAGGATGCTGAAACAGCAAGAAAAGGATTTTGAAAGCAAAAATCCATTGCGGAATAAAGAGATTACTAAGTTAACTGAAACAGATGAAACAGTCCTTTTTTATCGAGCTATGACTGAAGTGGATAACAGGCCATTATTAGACTTTAACTATGAAGTTTCAGACGTAAAGGTATACAAGAACAAGGAAAACCAACTGTTTGTTGAAGCTTATGTTGTGCGAAAGTTTCAGTATTTTGAAGATGGGACAGAGACAGGATTTGGAGATTTTATAAAACTACAGATTAACAAAAGTTCTAAAAAGATGGCTCAGGAAACAGCAAAAATAAGCAGTTCACCGATTGAATCAGATTCTGTTGATAATGCTCCAGTTAGTAATATTGAAAAGGAAGTTCAACTATTATCTATTTCTTCAGAGAAGGATTCTGAGATCAGCGCGGATGAATTTTTAGAGAACTACAAAAAGGAAAAAAATAAAGAACCGGAGTCTGTAACACCGGAGCAGACGGAAGAAGGACAGCAATCTGCATTAAAAACATCAAGCGTCCAAAAAGCTGTTTATTCAGCAGCCGCAAGTTATACTTACAACAGAAGTAAATCAGTTTACTATGCAACTACTCATGCTTTAAACCCAAATACACGATATCCATATTTCGCATCAGCGGGGGACTGCACTAACTTTGTCTTACAATCACTGCACGCTGGCGATATACCTATGATGGGTGACTGGTTTATGCGTAAAGGTAGTGATGGTGTGTGGAAATATGGATACTCATGGATACATGCAGACGAATTTAGAAAATATTTGCTTCAAACAGGGGGCATCCTAATGAAAACTATGCCGAATACGTATAGTAATGCCCAACTTGGAGATATATATCATTATGATGCTAGAAATAAATTTGGGTTACCAATTACTGATGGGGTTATGGAACATGCAGCTATTGTGACAAAGAAAACATCTGGCCAGGTTCTTGTTAGCTATCATACGACTAATAGATTAAATGTTCCACAAGAATATTATTCAGCTCAAGAGGGCGGCGTACGCTATTTATCACATATCTATTAAGCAAAAAAAGAACGAAATATCTTTTAAACAGTCAGCTTCCAGAATTATGTTAGTAGTTAGGACTTCTTTTTAATATCCTTTAAAAATGAAAGGATTATTTCACAGCACATTTGGCATTGACATAAAGATTGCCAGTTACTAAAAAAGAAGTGTGGGACCAACAATGGCTTTGTTGATTCCACACCTCTTTTTATTTTGTTAGATTCTTGGTTCATCATGTTTCTTCAAAACTATTATGTAGTTAATAAAGAGTTTGGGTTGTCACGAGGAAACAAAATGACTACTTTTTGTATTAAACATAAAAGTTCATATTACATAAATTAACGCTCAGTCATAGGACTGAGCGTTTTTAATTGTGTTTGTTTCCAAACTGTATTGGAAGGGGGACTGAAGATGTTACTGAACAAAATTAAGTGGAAAGAAACACCTGCAAAATCTCACTCTCGAATTGGTTGGTGACGTACTAACCGGGCATGACAAAAGAAATAATAAGTCGGTATACATATAAAACATATTTGGTATAAAAAAAGGAACATTTGTGACTTTACTCCCTTCGCCGAATATCCACTATTATACTAAAGTGGGGACTGAGTAGGGAAAAAAGCCTGAAAAACGCATAGCTTCCCCTTACCCCAAAACCAATTGTCTATACTTTTATTTCCATTTCAAACACCCTTTTACACTTTTCTGGATTTATCGTAACGCACCATTTTTCTATCCCTTGTTTTCGTTCAATCACTTTTTCATACACTGCCATGATGTCTTTCCCTACTTTTATACCTGTTTCATACACTTTATCCGTGAATGTTACACTAGGATTATTTCCTTTCCAAGTCATACTTTCTGCATAACCTATCACTGCTTCATGTGTATCTTAAACAGACCCGTTCCAATGTTGTTCTAGGCAACCCCATACCCGCTCAATCGGATTATATTTACTATGATAGGGTGGATAATAGGCTAAAATGACTGTCACGTTATAAGTAACTGCAAACTGGATAATTCTTTTCATATATTGCATTCGACGGCTACTATTTTCAGGCCCATTATCCGCATTAATGATAAGCGTGTCATAGGATTGATCCTGTTTTTTAAGCCAATAGGCTTCTATGCAATCAACCATAAAATCCGGCGTAACCTTCGTTTCTGTAAATGTTAATTCAACATGACCGGTGTTGACATCTACGATTCCAAAGGGGGTTAAATAGTCGGTCCCAAAATCATGATCGTTTGCTTTCACACAAACCCTACTCTTCCCACCCCTTGAAAAGTTTCCAATCTTTACGCGATCCTTCGTATCAATCGATATGTGCATTACATTACTTTTTCCTTTATACTCACAATTGATTTCATCAACGTTTAGAAAGATCACGTCAGTTTCATCTATTCTTTTTAACGGCTTTGTCTTCATCACTTTTTTTAGATGATAGCCAAGGTCATTTAGGATTCTGTTCAACGTTTGATTTGTGGGTAATTCCTCGTCTTGGTATCCTTTTTGTTTTATAAGCTGTATCCGTAGTTCCGGCACGGTAAGCCTCGTGAAAAGCCTTCTTGTTTTAAAGTCTGGATCCGTTTGACTTTGGGAATCCACGATATCGATGATATCCTCCGTTAGATTAGGAAGAACTTCCTCTGTCTTCTTTCGTCCTCTGGCATTAAAAGCGTCCATACAAGCGATTCCTGCTTGCAATTCATTTTTTCCTTTTCTAATGGTATCTCGACCAACATTAAATAAATTGGCAACTACGGACTGACCGCCTTTACTATAGGCTTCGGCAGTTTTTGCTAGCATAATACGTTTGTCAGAGCCTTTCAATTTAAGTATGCTTCCTATAAAAACTTCTTTGTATTTATCTAAAAATGTGTGTATCATATAATCAGTACCCCTTGTTATGTTTTTTGTTTTTTTCGTCATTAACAATTAAAACATAATCCAAGGGGTATTTCCGTTTTTTTCTCTAGAATTGACTAGTTATCTTTTTATTCATGCCTAACTCCATGTGATATAATCAAAGCATTCTTAAAATTGGAGTGACTAATAGATGTGGAAAAGAAATTAATCAATGATCATACATATGGCATTTGGGAAAGAATATTATTTCAACCAGTCTTTTTGAATTTTAATAGGCTTCAACAAGAAGTGAGTGGTAAGACAATTCTGATCACAGGAGCCAGTTCGGGCATTGGTGAACAAGTAGCTTATGTTCTGGCGGATATAAATGTACATTTGATTTTAGTCGCTAGGCGGAAGGAAAACCTCCAAATAATTAAAGATGAAATCGAAAAAAAGAATAAGGCGTCCGTGACGATATATAGAGCTGATTTAAGGATAGAGGAAGAACTGGAAGGTTTGTTAGAACTGATTCATAAATCACCTAAAGGGATAGATGTTGCTGTTTGTAATGCAGGGCTATCAATCAATCGTTCGGTATATGAATCTTTGGATAGATACCATGACTTCACTAGGACAATGGCGATTAACTATTTTGCACCAGTAAAAATGCTTTTGTCGATTCTCCCATTATTAGAAAAAAGTAAGGGACAAATCGTTAATGTTTCAACTATAAATTCATTGTTAATGCCAATCCCGTTTTGGTCTGCTTACCAAGCTTCAAAATCTGCATTTGATACATGGTTACGTTCAATAGCACCTGAATTGTTACAAAATAATGTTTCTACAACTTCCATCTATCTGCCATTAGTTAAAACAGACATGATTCGACCAACCGCGGCTTATGAAAACATGCCTGCCATGTGTCCCAATCATGTTGCGAAAATCATTTGCCAGTCATTCTACACGAAGAGGAAAAAGTATGGGCCGTGGTGGCTCATATTCGGTCAACTTGCATCCACTCTTTTTAGAGATGTTTTGGAAAGAATTACAGCTACAGCAATCAAGAAAAGAGGGAAGTAAATGATGGTCCATAATTTCATTTCTGTTTTAAGCAAAATGAAATTACTTTCTCCACTTGGTATGTCGAGATTAGTAGCCGCTATTTATAAACATGGCATTAATGTAATGATATTATTGAGTATTTATGAAAAAGTATATAGTAATAAAATTGCCTTGATAGATGAAAAGGAATCAATCAGCTATAGGCAGCTATGGATACAATGTGAAAATCTTTCACACAACCTTAAAAGTAAATATGGTCTAGGGAAGAAACAGAAAGTAGCTTTTCTGTGTCAAAATCATGCATCATTTATAAAGGCGATTTTTTCCGTTTCTCGTTTAGGATCGGATATTTATTTGTTAAATACAGAAATGAGCGTAAGCCAATTTGATGAATTAGCAAACGAGCACCAATTTAATTTGCTCGTATATGATGAAAGTTTAAGTCATTTAGTATCCAATTTCCCTAACGAAAAAGTGCTGAGTTTTCATAACACCCTTCCTGCAATCAATCAAATGATTAAAAGAAAGATTCCTGATAAACATAAAATAAAAAGAGCGTCAACAAGCAGAATCGTTCTATTGACTGGAGGTACAACAGGAAAGCCAAAGGTGGCCGAGCATCAACCTTCGCTTATAAACTATGTGAATCCATTTTTGACTTTGCTTACCAAGTTAAAGCTTTTAGAACGTAAGAATACTTATATAGCAACCCCTATTTATCATGGATATGGAATCGCTATATTGTTATCGTTTATTGCGTTAGGGAAGACTGTAGTCATTTGTAGAGAATTTAACGCTCAAAAAGCGTGTAATCTTATTCGGGAACACCAAATTGAAGCTATGACTGTCGTCCCGCTGATGATAGACAAGATGTTAAAACACCATGTTGACGATTTAAATTGCGCTAACGGGAGGGATAGACAGTTAAGTTAAGACGATTCGGCCATCGAGTATTTATGAAATGGGGGATGCTATATGAATATCGGGCTTGAAAAGATCAATGAAGTTTTAACACTGTACAATATTAAAGGGCAAGTATCTAATCTTTATGATTTTATTCATTACTGTGATGATAAAAATACGGAAATCAAAATAATTACTAAGGTTGAATTCACTAATAGAAATCCGCTTGTAGTGAAATTTGTAAGAGAAAATGATCATCCTTCTCAGATCATTGAGTCTCAAAGTGTTTTTTCCGAGTATTTAAGGGATAAGGGTATTTTGACGCCAAAAAGATATGTCAGTGAAGGAAAGTACAGCCTTAATTATAAATTGAATAATTTAGACGTTGATATTACAGTAGAAGATTATTTAGGTGAGGAGATAAAAGCTATCGATTTTAACCTTGCCTATATGTTAGGACAATTACTTGGAAAGATCCATAGAATATCTGAGAATGGGAACTGTCTAATAGGAAATAGTACCATTTTCGATTTTCTTGGATATAACGAAGTCAGTGGGTACAATGCTTTTCTTGAACTTGGTGAAGTTGAGAAAATAGATCCAGTAATGCACCAAGAAATAAAAGATTTATATTTGGAAAAGCTTGAGAAAGTTAAGTCATCTTGGAGTAAGCTACCCAGGTTTGCGACTCAAGGTGATGTTTCTATTAACAATTTATCGTATATAGGAGGAACTATCGGAATATTTGATTACAACATTGCTGGTGATGAAGTTTTGGTTGGAGACATGGTACTTGAGGGATTGTTGACAGCCAATGAAATGGATTTATCCGGTGGATTAACAGATAATGACCGAACAGAGCTATTCAAGCATTTTTTTAAGGGATATATTACTGAAAGACCTTTGTCAGATGATGAAAAAACTGTGTTAAGTGACATTTATTCAATTTCATCTGCCTTATGGTTTACCAAAATTAAATATAATGAAAATTCATTGGAGATGTTAGTTGAGCGTAAGGAGGCTGATAAAGTCGGAGAGCTATTACAAGAAATCTACGATACTTTACACAATGATAATTTTGAAGTAAATAACACTAATTGCAAGACGATGCCATTATCTATATAAAACATTATATTTGTACTGCAAACGGGTGCAAATATTGAATAGATTGCATCATCTAGAATCGGGCCAAATTGCTGGATAAACAAGGTAGTACTTTTTAGGGTTTTTTACGGACTGGAATAGGGGTGATAAGATGTTTAGTTTTCAAACTTTTAAAGATAAACGATATTGGATTCTTCTGATCCCATTCATAATCGTTTTGATAGGTATTTCCGTCTTTGCATCTAATTATTTTATAGAGAATCCTTTAATGGCTCCCATATTTTTACTATTAAATGCAATCTTGTTTTGGGGGATATATCACTTGTGGAAATATGTTGGAGATAAAAATAAGGAGGATAGTTGAAGTCTTTAAGTTGTTCTTCGAACGGGCGCGATTGCTTTATAAGCGATTGCGTCTATATCGCAAACGGGCCAAGATTGTTTAACATTGTTCGTGTTTGTAAGGAAGGTGATTTAATGAAAAAGTGGCTACTGATAGCAGTTTCCCTAATAGCTATCCCTACTGCTGTTATATGGGTTATAGCGGAGAAATCAGATTCCTATTCAGAACCCCAAGAAGCGTTATTTGCAGCTGATCACGATTTAACGTTAATACCTGGCTATAAGATAAATGATAAGGCTCTTTTCTTTTTTATAAAAGGTACTAATAATTTGGGAGCTGCCTATGTTCAAAAGGATCTCTTTGGATGGAAGGCAGATATACTTACGTGGAGCCCAATGGACAGTAAGAGAAGTTATGAAAACTTGAGCGGTTCTCAGGGACAAGGAGAGAACCTGATCTATGGTTTGATTAGGCATGGTGATGACCGAATCGTCCAAATTGGCGAAGACCGCGCTACTATACTGAACTTGGCAATGCTGCCACTGAGCGAAGTAGAAAAACTTCGATTGGAAGGGCTGTATATCTGGTATTTTGAAGGCGATAAACTACCGGGTGGTGGAGAAATAAAACTATTAAATAAGGATACTGGCAAGGAATTGGGTACAATGGATTTTTAGAATAACATGGACACCTACTTAACCAACCAATTCAATTATCGGGCGCTTTAACGGCATTAAAAAGTGACCTTTTTTCATTATCGGGCCAAGTTGTGGTGCAAATTAGAAATAGATATGAACGAAAGGGATGAGTTTTTCTATGTTATGGATTTCTACACAAGACAAGAAAAGTTTGATAAATGTAAAAGAAGTTACTGTAAACGGGAAAAAAATAAAAGGATTTGTCAGTAGTTCGACTTTAGACGAATGGAGTAAAGACTTGGGGAAGTATGAATCAAATGAAAGGGCGTTAGAAGTTCTTAATGAAATATTTATGAAAATCGAAGAAAACAATGGTATTTCCGTGACGTTCGCTATGCCTAAAAAATAAGTATCAACTTGTTCGATAAATGGGCGCGTTTCCAAAGTAAGAATCTGCGATTATTCAGTATTAGGCCTTTTCTGGAACAAACAGGTAACTTATTTAACTATTAACCGTCTACTAATACAGGAGGGGTTTAGTTGAAAAAGTTAATATCTTTTATTTTATTCGTCTTTGTTTTGAGCGCATGTAACCAATTAAATAAGGATTCGAATGAAGTTGATGTTTCACGTTCAAACGAGACTGGTTCTACTGTTCAAGCTATGCCGGAAGATATGCCCAATGACTTTGGGTTTTCCATTCAGTTTGGCGTGGGGAAAAATAATGAAATCAACACATTCAAAGGTACAGTGACCAAGGATTTAATAACAGATGGAACAGCAACGGCAGATGTAACCTTGACAGATGAGGAAATGGATGGAGTTTATGAGAAAATGAAAGAAATTAATATAGTGGAAACGAAAAAGTTTACCCCCAAACCTATAAACGGAACCATTTGCACACAAGAACCATACGAAGAGGATGAATGGAAAATTACCATCAACGGCGAAAACATAACCCAAACTGTATCAGGGGCATACTGTGAACCTACCGACGATGCAAAGCAACTACTTGAGTTGCGAAATTACGTATTTAGTATTATTAGAAGTAAGGAGCAATATATAGAACTTCCCGAATCTAAAGGTGGGTATAAATAGCTATTAAGCACAAGGGCGCTTTTCTTGAAAAAAATTTGCGCCCATTCAGTAATAGCGCCATTTAGTTGAAAAGGAGATAAATAAATTAAATTATTTGTTAAAAGAAAGGAGAACGAATATGGTTTTACTTTTTTGGCCGTTTATGCTCGCTTCAATTATCTTTTCATTTGTTGCCTTAAGTAAGAAAAAGCCACTGTTTCTCGTTATTTCTTTCTTGTTAATAATACCATTTTCACTTTACTTAGCTGCTACACCACTATTCAGATGGTGGGGGTTAATCTTGCCATTGTTTTATCTTGGTGCAGCTTTATCGCTTAGAAAACATATGAGATGGTTATCGGCTTTGTTAATTTTGCCAATTATAATATTGATTGGCTGGCTTGGATACGTTGTTATAACTCAATAAAAAATAGTACACAAACGGGGGCTACTCTCTGATAAAGATTAGCGCCAGTCGTACATATTAGGACTATTTTCTTGAGTAAGGATATTTAAAAAGAGGGATTTGCCGAAATTGGACAATGAAGACATGCTGAAGACACAACCGTCATGACCGTTGTGGCACGAGAGATTATGTATAGAGGTTAATCCAATTTCCTGTTTTACCTGGTGGATCCATTGCAAGAGTGCTGTGTGTCATGGGATGTTCAAAAGATGACGTGGATTCCGCAGTTTGTAAGAACTTTGAAGAACTAAAGCGGCTGATTGATTGCTATATACTTGAATATAATTCGTATCGTTATCAGTGGGATTTAAAAAAGATGACACCGGCACAATATCGAGGTCATCTACTAGCAAGTTAAACTATATTTGTTGAACTTATAATTTCACCGTAATCCTCAGCGAAGGTGTCTACTGGGGTAGCCGAAGCGATAAGCCTGATAGTGGTTCTATCAGGCCTATCGCGGGAGGCACTCCCAAGCGCCTAGTGTTGTAAGTGAGACTTTTTAGTTCAACCAATACTAGTGGTTCTTTTTATAAGTGTCCGTATTACAAGGGACAGTTCACACACAAGAGGTCGGCTCCTTTTCATACCTAGTACATTTTCATATATCTATCTATTTCCCAAGGATGTACGGTGATCCGATAACCATCCCATTCTATTTTCTTCTCCGCCATGAAGTTTTCAAAGATATGACTTCCGAGCGCATCCTGAATAACGTCATCTTCACTTAGTGCGATAAGCGCATGGTCAAGGTCAGTTGGTAACGTACCGATTCCAAGTTCTTTAAGTTCAGTCAAATGCATCTCGTAAATATTACGGTCGACAGGCTTTGGTGGTTCGAGTTTTCGCTTGATACCATCCAAACCAGCTTTGAGTATCGCCGCCATTGCAAGGTACGGATTTGCGGCAGAGTCCACTGAACGTACTTCAACGCGCGTGCTGATGCCACGTGACGCAGGAATCCTAATAAGCGGGCTGCGGTTTTGTGCAGACCAAGCAATGTAACAGGGAGCTTCATAGCCGGGAACAAGTCGTTTGTATGAATTGACAGTGGGATTGGTTACTGCTGTAAAGCCCCGAGTGTGGTCGAGGACACCAGCCATGAATTGGTAGGCTGTTTTGCTGAGTTTCAATTCACCATTTTCATCGAAGAAAGCATTTTCATCATCCTTGAACAAGGATACATTGCAATGCATGCCTGATCCACTGACGCCGAAAAGTGGCTTAGGCATAAAGGTCGCGTGCAAGCCGTGTTTACGTGCAATTGTCTTGACAACTAGTTTAAAGGTTTGAATGTTGTCGCATGCAGTAAGTACGTCGGCATACTTGAAATCGATTTCGTGTTGTCCGGGTGCAGCCTCGTGATGGGATGCCTCAATTTCAAAGCCCAATGCTTCAAGTTCCAAGACGATATCACGTCGACAATCTTCCCCGAGGTCCATTGGGGCAAGGTCGAAATAGCCACCGTTGTCATTCAGTTCCATAGTGGGTTGCTTATTTTCATCTAATTTAAACAAGAAGAATTCAGGTTCAGGCCCAAGATTGAAATCAGTGAATCCAAGCTCCTTCATTTCTACCAGGATGCGTTTTAAGTTACCACGTGGATCTCCTGCAAAAGGTGATCCATCCGCAAGTGAAACATCACAGATAATCCGTGCAACTTTCCCTTTTCCGGAAGGCCAAGGGAATACCATCCATGTATTCAAATCAGGAATAAGATACATATCCGATTCCTCAATGCGAACAAATCCTTCGATAGATGAACCATCGAACATCATTTTGTTATCCAATGCCTTATCCAGCTGGCTGATGGGAATCTCCACGTTTTTAATCATGCCTAATATATCAGAAAACTGTAGTCGGATGAAATTCACGTTTTCTTCCTCTACAAATTTCCGAATGTCTTGTTTTGTATAATTCCTCATCATGCCACTCTCCTTAACGCCCATTTGTTATAAATTCCTTCATAACATTTTTCTATAATAAATCAAAACGAATACCATAATCAAGAAGTTTTTTCTATTAAATAGAAAAAACATGGCGGAGGTTCATTTTCAATAAAACAACGACACTTGGTAGTATTCAGATAGGGAAGGATATACTATGCGGGAAACGTATGATGCTGTAAAAATGTTAGGCATCAAAAAAATCCAAGTCTCTAAACCAACGTACCTGGTTTAAAGACTTGGATGCTTAGATTTTTTAGAAATGTGGATCCATCGCGGCAACTGCCGTACCACTGATAATCTGCTGGACCTCGGAACCATCAAGTGTTTCTTTTTGGAATAATATTTCCACTAAATTCTCGAATTCAGCTGCATGGTTGCGGATAAGACTCTCTGTTTTTTTAATGGCAGACTCAAATAAGATCTGCATCTGCTCTTCTTTTTCACCCTTATTAAATGTAAGCGTGAAACTATCTTGCAGTAAACCGGTATCAACCATTCTTTCAATAATGTCTTTTGCCTGCTGGACATCACCGCCTACGCCGATACTATGCTCGCCGAGATAGATTCGTTCTGCAACCCCACCAGCAAGAATCATACTTACTTGGTCCAACAGTTCGCTAGCTGTTTGAAGATGAAGCTCTTTTTGAATAGGGGCGACATAACCCAGAGCTTGTCCTCGGGGAATAATTGTTGCTTTTCTTACTGAATTAGGCTTCGTAAGCACTGCAATCAATGCATGTCCCGATTCATGAATCGCAACTCGTCGCTTCGTTTCAGGATCGTTCAACGAACGGGAGGTACTCCCCAGTATTGTACGGTCAATTGCAAAATCAAGATCACTTCTGTTAATCTCCTCGCGACCATTTCGAATGGCTTTTCGGCTGGCCATCTCAAAAAGCGAACTGAGTTCCGCGCCGGAAAAACCGGACGTACTTTCAGCTAACACGTCCAATGAAGCAACTACATCCTCACACAATCGTTTGCCTTTCGTATGGATATTGATAATTTCTCTTCTACCAAATGTATCTGGAAGAGGAAGTTGGAAAGAAAAGTCGATTCGGCCGGGACGAAGGAATGCTTCATCGAGCATGTCTTTGCGGTTGGTTGCTGCTATAAACAGCACGCCCCCATTATTGTTTCCTCCATCCAATTGAACGAGTAGTTCCGTTAACGTTTTTTCCGCTTCTTCACCGCCATGAGGTTTCCGCTTTCCGGCAAGTGCATCCACTTCATCGATGAAAATAACTGCGGACTGTTGTTTACGGGCATTTTGGAAAAGGGAACGAATTCGTGAAGCGCCCACGCCCACAAACAGTTCAGTGAATGCCGCCCCGCTAGAAGAAAAGAATGTTGCCCCCAGTTCTTTTGCGATTGCCTGTGCAAGTAATGTCTTTCCTGTGCCGGGCGGTCCATACAACAAAATCCCTTTCGGAGCCTGTATGCCAAGTTGAGCTGATCGTTGCGGGTCTTTTAGAATCGATAATGTCTGTGAAATCTCTTCTTTCATTTCTTCAGGTAACCCACCAATATCCGTTAAGGTGATATCAGGTAAAGGAGTCGCTTTGGATGCGCTATTTTTCATGGCAGAAGCACCTGCACCAATTTTCCCTTTTTTATGAAGGATGATGAACGTGACCAATAGTACTAGTAGTATGCCTCCAAGTAGCAGACTACCCGATATATTTTGTGAAGAATAGGAATATGTGAGCTTATATTTTTCGACTAGTTGTTCTACCAGTTGGCTTTGAGGACGGACACGTGTCACATAAAGAGCATCTTTTGTTTCCAAATGGACAGTCCCATCCGCTTTTTCATTAAGTAAAACGGTTTGACCGTTGTGATTTTGAATTATATTTTCTAATTCTGGAAATGAAATAGGGATTTCATCATTTGCACCTAAAAAGTACCACCCTACACTTACTGTTATTCCAATGACTAAGAGGGCCAGGGCGACAATCTTCGTTGCAAACGTTGAAAAAAACTTCAAATCTTGTCCAACTCCTTCTATAATATAAGTCCATTATAGTGGATGTCCAAGCATATTCATATGTAAATAAACGGATGTATTTGAACGAATGATGAACAAAATGGATTTCCGAAAAATACGCGCTAAAAGATAAGTGTGTTTCCCGATATGTCGGTCAATCGAATTAAAGACGAGAAAATACCCCGTAACAGGACAATGATTAATCATACTGTTACGGGGCATCTATTGTTGGAAAAACGTTATTTACTAAATCAGTTCAAAACTTTTATCTTTATTTTTTTCCGTCCCCATTTTAGAGCATCTTGCTTATTTTCGATAAAGACATCGATAATATGTCCCTTAATCGCACCGCCTATATCGCCAGCTATTGCTTCTCCATATCCCTCTACCCAAACGCGAGAGCCTAATGGAATGATAGACGGATCCACTGCAATCACTTTTTGGTCAGGATTTGAACGGAGATCTATCCCCGTATAAGTGACACCGGAACAGCCTTCGCAATACGCCGTATATGCAGTTGCAGTTACCAACATTTCAGTTCCTGTGGATGCAGCAGGAACTACAGCTGGTTTTGATACTTCTTTCTGTACTTCTACCGGTGGAGGTGTCTGCTCTGATGCGATTGCCACTTTACGGGTTTGCATAGGTGTTCTAGCCTCGATCGTTTTTGTTCTAGATGTGGGATGTAAATTTGTATAATCCATCGAAATGTCATCGCCATCTAAAATCAACTGTTGGCCGGGAAGTATTAAGTGATCTGAAATGTTGTTCAGTCTCATTAAGTCATTAAGTTTGATGTTATGACTTTCAGCTATTTCAAAAAGTGTATCCCCTGCAACAACAGTATATTTGTGAACATTGCTTCCTTTTTCAATCTTTATCTCTTGGGACGGTTGGATAAGAGTAGAGTCCAACGCATTCCAGGCTAGTAGGTTTTCAACACTAACATCGTTGGCAAGTGCAATGTTCCATAACGTATCACCCGGCTTTACGATATGATTAGTAGATGCGGAAGCCTGTCCAATTAATGAACCCAAGGATAATGCACCCATTACAACTAATCCAACAAATAATCTTTTCATATGATGTATTTCCTCCTTCTTCCTAAATTTATCCTGTACTCGACTAGCTACAGAATACATTTCGCTATCTACTAGGAGGGGGGTTCCTAGCGAAAGATAGCGAAAGTTGTGTTGCTGCAATTAGTAGTATCCAACACCGCTAGAATATATACATGAATCTAATAATGATCTTGATTGTTAAGAGAAAGCCAGTACGTTTACATTTACATCCCAAGGGAAAGATAGTTAATGGAATCATAATGAGTAAGAGGAGTGAACTGATGAATAGGCTATTTGCTGTAGTCGTTTTCGCAGGCGTACCGCTTGTCATTGCTGGTGCATTTCTTAACTGGTCGGACTTCCTTATGTTCATTCTTTGCTGCATTAGTATCATTGGACTTTCAGGATACATAGGCCGCGCAACAGAAAGCCTTGCAATCGTTAGCGGTCCGAGAGTCGGCGGATTGTTGAATGCGACATTTGGAAATGCTGTAGAACTGATCATTTCTATTTTCACGTTGAAGGCAGGTATGGTAGGAATCGTCTTGGCCTCGCTGACAGGCTCTGTTCTAGGGAACTTGTTACTTGTACTGGGCTTGTCATTTTTTGCAGGTGGTATTAAATATAAACGTCAGAATTTCAGTTTGCATGATGCACAATACAATTCAGGGCTACTGATATTTGCCATTATCATTGCATTCGTAATTCCGGAAGTATTTTCAACCTCAATGGATAGTAAAACGACATTCAATTTGAGTATTGGGATTGCAATCGTTCTCATTGCACTTTATCTTGCAGGATTGTTTTTCAAACTTGTCACACATCGCGGTGTTTTCACTTCTTCAGATAATAAAGAGGGTGAAGTGGAGGAAGAGGTACCGGAGTGGACAAAAAAGAAGTCGATTCTCGTTTTATTACTTTCTACGGTAGCTGTAGCTTTCGTTTCCGAACAATTGGTACATACATTTGAAATGCTGGGGAGTAAATTTGGATGGACGGAGTTGTTCATAGGCGTTATTATCGTAGCCATAGTAGGAAATGCAGCTGAGCACGTATCCGCTGTCACGATGGCTGTAAAAAATAAGATGGATGTATCCGTGGAAATTGCCGTCGGTTCAACCTTACAAGTTGCCATGTTCGTTGCACCAGTACTAGTCATCATATCCATATTCATGCCGAATCAAATGGCGCTTGTCTTTACGATTCCAGAATTGGTTGCAATGGTAGCTGCGTCGTTCTTGGTCATCAATCTATGTAATGATGGTGAATCGAATTGGTTCGAGGGGCTGATATTATTTTCCGCCTATATAATCATGGGAATCGGTTTCTTTTTGCTATGATGGTATTTTGAAAATAGCATGGGAAAAAGTTGCATTCTTTATTTAAATCCTTATCCAGGCTTTAATGATGCTTCCAGTAATAAACAAAAAAATAAAAAGCCTTCCAAACGTTAGTTTGAAAGGCTTTTTTGGACGTCCCAGGCAGGAATCGAACCTGCGACCCACAGCTTAGGAGGCTGTTGCTCTATCCCCTGAGCTACTGAGACATGTATAAACATGCTTTTTTATTATAACTGCTTGCATGGCTAAGAGCAATAGAAAGATTTAATCCGTTATACACCTTATGCCCAGTTACTTACACCGAATTCAAGTAAATGAACATGTTAAGGAACATCTATTTGAACGTTCCCATATGTATAGAAAGGAAAGGGGCGGATTTAGATGATTTCATTGTCACCGATTGTTATTGAAGGACAGCCGTTTACTGCAGTTACAGTCCGTTTGCCAAAAACGACACTGCTAACGATTTCAAACGAAGTGGGCTATATTATGTGTGGGGCTTTAGATGTTGAGCTATTGAATATGAAGTTAAGCGATCGATTAATTATCGCAGGTAGGGCAGTCGGGGTTAAGACCATTGATCAATTGCTAAATGCACCACTTGAGTCAATCACCCTCGAAGCGGAGAAACTCGGAATTGAAAAAGGGATGATAGGAAGGGAAGCTTTACTAAAGATGGTTTAAGCCGGTTTTCTGTAAAGAGATTTTTGGATAAAAAAGATGGACGTAAAGCCCATCTTTTTTATTTTGCTAAATAAGCGTATTTAAACACTAACTAAAAGTAATTCAGGATTTCTGTAAGGGAAGCCATCAACCCCGTAGTTTTGTGTCATTTTTTACTTATAATTCTACAAGGACTCCCGCATTTTGCGAAAGCGCTTTTTCATATATATATTTTGCTACTATAATATCCACTACGGCAAGTCCCACTGATTTAAATACAGTAATCTCCTCGGCGGACGTTCTCCCCAATTGCACGCCACTTATTATTTTGCCGAGCTCTGCATGGATATCATTTTCAGAAAATACACCTTCTTGAATTGGTACCTGTAAATCACCCGTTTCTTCCATAGCAGCAGTCAATGATTCAACCACTACTTTTGTAGCTGATTGTATGGCGTGTGAAGGTAGCTCTTGCATAGTGGGTTTGAAAGAGCCAACCGCATTTACATGAATGCCGGGTTGCAGTTTTTCTGAAAATACCGGCGACATGGATGTTGTTGCTGTAACAAGAACATCGCAATTTTGAACAACTTCGTCCGGATGTTTACAAATTACTACTTCTTTACCGAACCTTTCTTTTACGAATGTAGAAAACTTTTTGGCTTTCTCCTCACTTCTATTGTAAATATAGATAGCTTGAATGTCCCTAACGGCGAATATTGCCTCACAAAGCCCCCCGGATTGTTGCCCTGTGCCAATAATCCCCAACCGTGTCGCGTTATCACGCGCTAAATATTTTGTTGCAGCTCCGGATAGTGCACCAGTTCGAATTTGTGTCAGATAGGAACCTTCCAGTAAAGCTAGTGGTTCACCGGTCTTGATATCTGAGAGAAGTACCACGCCGTGAATCACTTTTTTTTCTACCTGTGCATTTCCAGGGACAACCGTTACATACTTAAGACCCATCGCTTCAAGTTCTTCAGCTACTGAAGGCATGACTAATCCAGCGTTTTCTTTACCGAAAGGTAGGGATGTCCGAATAGGTGTATCTGTTTTAGATGCTGAAAATGCCTGTAAAGCGATTTCGACTTGTTCGATCACTTCCTTCATATCGATTAAACGCCTTTGTTCTTCTGCACTTATTATCATCATTTCCTATGTCATCTCCGTTCTGTTATGAGTCTTATACGTCGGAAAGTTACATCATATGTCTCAAAGCGAAGATAATACTTTTTTACATATGAATTATCGTAATCTTATCATACGCAAAATGATTTTTGTTGATGAATTCTGAATTGACGGATATCCGTAGGTGGTTGACTGTTCAACTTCCTTTTCTTATTTTTGGTTTTGTTCAAGACTGTATGCTTTGGGGATAGATCCATATTGTCTTAATGCCAAATATAATAACGTGCATTGTTCAAACGATTGCACATCAATACCGATTAATTCCTGTAGTTGTTTTAATCTATATAATAATGTATTTCGGTGTATATAAAGTTTTCGCGCTGATTTACTCATGTTCAACTGGTTTTCACAGAAGTTAAGAAAACTTTCAATGAGTGCACTTCCATTTGGATGCGCTTTTATCTTATCAATATGGGTCATCAATATTTGCTTGGAAGGTAATTGTATATTTGTTGAAAGAGTTAGTGAGAGAATATTCCAATCAGTGACAGAATGAATGGACGGTTCCAATTTATTTGCTTTAGCAACTTGTAGCGTTTGGTTCGCTTCCCTATAGGATTTACTGATACCTTCAATACCTGAATAATTGGACCCGGTTGAGATAATGATTTCAACAGTTGACTTTTTTGTTTTAAAAAATTGATGTAAGGAATCCAAGGCGACACGATGCTCAACACCTGGTTTGATTGACCTATCTTCCACAACATATTTTAAAATAATCCATTGATTTTGGTTCAAAGGTGCGATTATATCCAAGTTATCTTGTCTAAAAAGCTTATTTACCAGAACGAAAAGATCCTGTTGGGGAAAAGTTGTACTTTTGTCCATTACATTTATATCGATTAGCAAGCAATATCGCTGTACGTTAAATTGGACGCCAAGCATCTCGCTGTAACTTGTAAGCTTATTCAAATCGTACATTTTTTCAGAGCCAATGAGATGGTGAATAAAATCCTGCATGGTTTCCATTTGCATGGTAGTTGTTTTTGATTGGAACTTTTGCATCAGCACCATTTCTATATGTGATTGTACAAACTGAATGTACCGCTCAACTATGAGTGGATTACCTATAATACCAAGTACGCCGATAGTTTGTTGCTGAAATTTTATGGGGACCGCTACGCCTGGTAATACGTTTTCCAATTCATTTATTTCTTGTTCTGTAAAGAGCATTACTTGATTAGCTATAGTGATTTCAGAAGTCGCCACATGATGGGAGCCAAGCCGTTTTGTATCCGTGCAACCGATAATTGTCCCGTTGCAATTTGTAATACTCAAAGGGATTTCTAATACTTTTGAAGTTTGTTCAACAATGGATTGTGCAATATGCTCAAAGAACTTCATTTCCCTCACCCCTTATCATTATTGGGTCTGACTCAGCCTTTACCGCGACCAGAATATTCATTGGAGTAAATTATATCAGAATTTTGTGCAGATTGTAAGTTGTAAAAATACTTGTTAAAAGTATACTAATGATAGTATCCCATAGTAATAGTATTATCTTTTTAATTGTCCTTATTATTTTTGTTTCCACTCGTAACAGTATTGATTTGATGGGAGGAGAAGTTGTTTGGGAAAAGCGGATGTCATCATTGTGGGCGGAGGGGTTATGGGTTCAAGTACAGCTTACTCCTTGCGAAAGAATGGTTTTGAAGGGAGAATTATTGTTTTTGAAAAAGACCCAACCTACAAATACTGCTCCACTGCATTAAGTGCTGGGGGCATTAGACAAATCTATTCAACTTCCGTAAATATCCGGTTGAGCAGATTTAGTCTAAAAGTATATGAAAAGTTTGCAGAAAAAATGGCGATTGATGGAGTAAGAGCAGAAATCGACTTTAAACAGCGTGGTTATTTATTCTTGGCAACGGATAAAACATTACCTGCGTTACAAAAACAGTTGATTATGCAAAATCATTACGGAGTGCCATCGGAAATTGTTTCAAATGCTGATTTGAAATCAATTATTCCTGAACTGAATACGGATGATCTTGCGGGTGGACTTTATTGTAAGGAAGATGGTTATTTGGATCCCTATTCAGTAATGCAAGCATACCGGAAAAATGCTCAATTGCTTGGGGTCGAGTACTTATCTGAAGAAGTGGCTACGATTTTAACGGAACAAGGCCGCACTACAGGTGTTCGTCTGGTGAACGGGACCACTTATTCTGCTCCCATCATTGTTAACTGTGCGGGTGCATGGGGTGCCGAGTTAAGCGAGAAAATAGGATTGCCACTACCACTTGCGCCATTAAAAAGGCAAATTTACTTATTTAATACGACAGAAAAATTAGTGAAACCACTGCCTTTAACAATTGATCCGACAGGTGTTTACTTTAGGCACGAAGGTGATCAGATAGTATGCGGTTTTTCAGAGGATGTCAAGCCGGGAATCGACTTTAGGTGGAGAAGATCATCTTTTGATCCGTTATGGCCAATATTGGCTCATAGGGTGCCTAACTTTGAAAGTTTGAAATTAGAATCGGGATGGGCGGGATTGTACAACTATAATACTGCGGATCAAAATGCTATTATCGGTGAACATCCCTTATTGAATGGTTACTTTGTCGCACTTGGATTTAGTGGACACGGGATGCAACAGGCCCCAGGAGTTGGATTAGGACTTGCGGAATTGATATGTAATGGGAAATACGAAACACTAGATCTTACACCACTTCGTGTCGGAAGATTCGCGGAACGTGATTTGGTAATAGAAGACGCGATTGTTTAGGAATAACAATTTTCGATTGAAAAATGTAAGCGCTTTAATTTCGCAGATACTATTATGACGTTAGGGGATGGCTCATTGAATACGATAATAGTTGTTGAATTTGGCTTGTATCTACTTCTCATGGTAGTAATAGGTTATCTTGTAAGTCGAAGTGCAAAAAATCACTCGGAGTTCCTTCTTGGGGGAAAACAATTACCGGGGTGGGCGTTAGCATTTTCTGAGCGGGCAACTGGAGAGTCTGCCTGGTTATTACTCGGGTATACGGGTTTTGTTTTTGCGACAGGATTATCGGCGGTTTGGGTAGCGGCTGGAATCGCAACTGGAATTATTTTTTCTTGGTTATTCCTGGCTAAACGCTTTATGGAAGAGGCAGACAAGTACCAAGTCATAACACTTCCTGGCTATTTAGCAGCACGATTTGGTAAACACGCTAAAATTATTCTTTGGCTTTCTACGATTTTGATTTTCAGTTTTATGATGTTTTATTTTGGGGCTCAATTAGCAGGTGCCGGAAAAACATTATTTGCAGTTTTTAATATTCCTCCGGTAATGGGCATATGGTTAAGTTTCCTAGTCGTTGTGCTCCTTGCGTTTCTTGGTGGTTTTATCGCCGTCGTTTGGACAGATATGATTCAAAGTATCATGATGCTGATTACTTTAGTTGTTCTTCCAATCATAGCGCTTGTTAAGATTTCCGCTGCCGATTTGTCCATCAGTCAAGCACTGATGTCTTCAGGGCCCACACTGGATTCTTGGACAGGTGGCGCAATCGGTTTCTCATTAGGATTACTACTCTTCAACAATTTTGCTTGGGTTTTCGGTTTTTTAGGTGGGCAACCGCAACTAACTTCACGCTTTATGGCATTGAGAAGTAAAAAAGAAGCAAGGACGGGAAGTATTGTTGCAGTATCATGGACAGTCCTTGCATATAGTGGTGCATTCATGATTGGTATTACAGCGCTTACTTTATACCAGGGCCAAACATTTGCGGACGTTGAAATGATTTTGCCGATTATGATTATGGATCTGTTTCCCTCTTGGATTGCAGGTATATTACTTGCGGGTATTCTTGCTGCAATTATTTCAACTGCAGATTCACAGCTTCTTGTTATTACAAGTTCAGTTAGTGAAGATATTATTCATAATGCGCTTAAATTGGATTTAACACAAAAGCAACTTGTAGCAGTTTCTAGAACAACAATCGTACTTGCAGGAATCGTTGGGTTGGTGATTGCGTTAACATCCGAGTCTCTCGTTTTCCTAGTAGTCAGCTGGGCATGGGCAGGTGTCGGAGGTACATTATCTCCCGCGGTAATCCTTACATTTTTCTGGAGAAAGTATTCTGGAATTGGTGTGATTGCAACAATTGCAACAGGATTTATCAGTACAGTGATATGGATTTCTACCCCATTGGAAGAAATCGTGTCTTCCCGATTCACGACATTCTTTTTCGCAATGACTGCAGGGATTATTTTCAGTTTACTTTTCCCAGATAAAAAAGTGGACAGCAATGACACTCATTCCTCTGGTAAAGGAACAGCTGGTGACAAACCTGATTTAGAGGGAAGTGCGTCAGCCAATCACGAAACGCTAGTAGGAAATGAAGAGACTGTCAGTGACCCCATTAAATTGTGATTGATAGACGAGTAACATTGAAGGAGATGAAGTCTTGCGTTTCCAATCAAATAAAATGGCGGCAATTCCACCATATATGTTTGCCGAGCTGAATAAAAAGAAAGCAAGTCTACTAGAATCAGGTGTGGATGTGATTGACTTGGGCATTGGTGATCCTGATTTACCAACGCCTACTCACATCGTCGAAAAGCTGATTGAAGAAATTCAACGACCAGAAAACTCGAAATACCCAAGCTTTATAGGTGACAGGAGATTTAGGCAAGCGGTGGCTAACTTTTACAAAAAACGTTTTGATGTGGATTTAAACCCGGATACGGAGGTTCTTGCTTTAATCGGGTCAAAAGAAGGCATTGCGCATATCGTTCCTACTCTTATAAATCCGGGCGACCATGTACTGATACCAGATCCGGGTTATCCACCTTATCGTACGGCAACCTATTTGGCTGAAGGAAAAGTATACGATATGCCTTTGAAAAAGGAGTTTAATTATCAACCTAACTTCTCAGCTATACCTGAAGAAGTGCTTGCGTCATCTAAGTTGATGTTTTTAAACTATCCCGGTAATCCGACAACGGCGACTGTCGATGCTGACTTTTTCACGAATGCCATTTCATTTGCCGAATCACAGAATATCGTGATTGCGCATGATTCGGCCTACAACATGGTTACCTTTGAGGACTATAAGGCTCCGAGTATTTTACAAGCAGACGGCGCAAAAAAAGTAGCCGTCGAGTTTGGTTCATTGTCAAAGACCTACAGCATGACCGGGTATAGAATCGGTTACGTTGTGGGAAACAAAGAAATTATTAAAGCGCTGTCTGTCTATAAAAGTAATATAGATACAGGTCAATTCACACCTATTCAACTTGCAGCCGCGCATGCGTTAAACAGTGATCAGAGCTGTACCCAAAAGCATTCCAAAATTTATGAAGCTAGAATGCAAGCAATGACTAAAGGGTTGAAAGAGATTGGGATAGAAGTCCCTCCACCTAAAGGCTCGTTTTTCATTTGGGCACCTGTACCAGAAGGTTATACATCCACTGAGTTTGCAACTGCTGTATTGGATCAGGCAGGGGTTATCGTTACGCCGGGCAATGCGTTTGGTCCTTCCGGAGAAGGCTATTTTAGAATATCTCTTTCTGTACCGAGTGATATTCTTCACGAGGCTATCAACCGGATTAAAAAGAATATAAAAATCACTTCAAAATGAAAGGGGAAATAGATTATGATATTGAATAACTTTATTAATGGGGTTTGGCAAGATGAGACAAAAGCTGACTATACAGAGGTTTTGAATCCTGCAACCGGAGAAAAAATAGCGGATGTCAGACTTTCAACAAAAGAGGATGTTGATTTTGCAGTCGCAGCGGCAAAAGAGGCCCAAAAGAAGTGGGCGCTAGTTCCCGCTCCAAAACGTGCCGAATATTTATACGCAGTGGGGCAATTAATGATTGAGAGAAAAGAACACTTATCCCAGGTGCTTACAACAGAGATGGGGAAAGTGATAGAAGAAGCACGGGGAGAAGTTCAAGAAGGTATCGATATGGCATTTTATATGGCGGGTGAGGGACGAAGATTGTTCGGTTCTACAGTGCCTTCCGAATTGGAAAACAAATTTGCGATGAGTGTCCGTGCACCGATTGGCGTTGTTGGATTGATCACGCCATGGAATTTCCCGGTTGCAATTGCTACATGGAAGTCATTCCCGGCCATTGTTGCAGGAAATACATTTTTATGGAAACCTGCAACGGAAACGCCGATGATGGCTTATGAAATGGCGAAGATTTTCGAAGAAGTAGACCTACCGAAAGGTGTGGCAAATATCGTTTTCGGGTCAGGCTCAACAGTGGGAACAACAATGATTGAGCATCCCGATGTAAAAGTGATTTCCTTTACAGGATCAACGGAAACGGGCCGTCATGTGGCAGAGTTAGGCGGTCGTCATTTGAAAAAGGTGTCCTTGGAAATGGGCGGGAAGAATGCAATTATCGTCATGGATGATGCCAACGTCGATTTAGCTGTAGAAGGAATCTTATGGAGTGCTTTCGGGACATCGGGTCAACGGTGTACAGCATGTAGTCGAGTCATCGTGCATAAAGATGTTAAGGAGGAGTTGGAACAGAAGTTATTAACGGCAATGGAACCTCTTACAATCGGCAATGGACTTGATGAGTCTATTAAGATTGGTCCTGTCATCAATAAAAAAGCACTCGAAAAAATTGATGGCTATGTACAGATTGGGCAAGAAGAAGGAGCGAAATTACTGTCTGGGGGTAAGGTGATTTCAGATGGGGAACTAGCAAAGGGTAATTATTATGCACCAACCCTCTTTACAGATGTCAAATGGGACAGCCGTCTTGCACAGGAAGAAGTTTTCGGTCCGGTTATATCCTTAATCGAAGTGGCAAGTTTGGATGAGGCTATTGACGTCAATAACAGTGTTCAATTCGGACTTTCCAGCTCGATTTTCTCACAAGATGTGAATCGGATTTTCCGAGCACAACGTGATCTTGATACAGGAATCGTCTATATCAATGCAGGAACAACAGGTGCTGAAATTCACCTCCCATTCGGAGGGACCAAAGGGACAGGCAACGGTCATCGCGATTCTGGAGTTGCAGCTCTCGATGTGTATACAGAATGGAAAGCCGTTTACGTAGACTATAGCGGAACATTGCAAAGGGCGCAGATTGATAATAACTAAGTGAACGTAAAAACGGGCCCTTTTCTTTCATCGGAATGACGGCCCGTTTTCTATATGTTCTTCCAATGGTGCGAGTAACCATGGCGCCGGGTGTATCAAACGTCTATACAAACTAGACAAGGCGCCTTAAAAGGGGTAGCCGAAGTAATAAGACTGACAGCGAGGCTGTTTGGCTTATTGCGGGAGGTATCCCCGTGCGCCGCAGCGGATTCAATGGAATTCTTCATACCAACTTCATCACGAATGAAAGGGGAACAAGTATGGAAAAACTAATAGAAAAGTCAGAGTATCTACATTATATTAATGATAATGATACTTTGCTTGTCGGTGGATTTGGACTATCAGGAACGCCTTTGACGCTTATTGACGAACTTGCCGATTCGTCAAAAAAAGGGCTGACAATCGTTAGTAATAATCTTGGAGAAGCGGGCAAAGGACTCGGAAAGTTATTGCTTAGTAAAAATATAAAAAAGGCAAAAGGCTCCTATTTCACTTCAAATAGAGATGCTGTGAAGGCTTGGTCCGACGGAGAATTGGAAATCGAATTGATTCCCCAAGGAACTTTAGCTGAAGCAGTCAGATGCGGTGGGGCGGGAATAGGTGGCTTCTATACAAAAACGGCGGTAGGAACAAAATTGGCAGAAGGTAAAGACGTGAAGGTAATCGATGGTGAAACGTACATCCTGGAGAAAGCCATAAAGGGTGATGTGTCTTTAATAAAAGCCATGAAAGCGGATACCCTTGGCAATCTGATTTATGACCACACGGGACGTAACTTCAACGCGGTAATGGCGACAGCTGGGAAAATTGTTATCGCTGAAGTGGATGAAATTGTGGAGGCTGGATCATTCTCACCACAAGAAGTAGAAACACCACATGTATATGTAGATTATATTGTCATGAACAAATACGTTAAAAAAGGTGGGAAATACGTTGAGCATAGCTGATAGAATCAAAATTTCAAAACGTATTGCAGAAGAACTCAATGAAGGGCAAGTCGTTAATCTTGGAGTTGGGATTCCCACCCTGATCCCGGATTATCTAGGGAATAAACAGCTTTATATGCAATCTGAAAATGGACTACTTGGAATGGGACCCACCCCTGTAGATGAAGAGATAAACATGGACTTAATCAGTGCGAGTAAGCAACCCATCACGATGGAAGCTGGCGCTTCGCTATTTGATAGTTCGAATTCATTTGCCATGATAAGAGGCGGGCATATCGATGTTGCTGTATTAGGCGTATTGCAAGTAGACCAAACAGGTGAAATAGCGAATTGGGCAGTACCCGGTGAAACCATTTTAGGGGTAGGGGGGGCAATGGACTTAGTTGCCGGTGCGAAGAAAATTATTATAGCGACAATGCAGACAGCTAAAGATGGAAAAGCGAAGCTTGTGAAGAAATTGACTCTTCCGAGCAGTGGCGTACGAAAAGCCGATATGGTCGTAACGGAACACGCCGTATTTACTTTTGATGAAGGGCATATGAGACTTGTAGAAATTATATCCGATGTGAGCATTGAACAGCTTATAGAATTGACAGATGCCGAATTTACTTACTCGGAAGAAACGATAACTTCAAACTAAAGGAGGGGAATCAGATGCAAATATCCGTAGTTGGTTCCGGTGTCATGGGTAGGGGAATTGCGTATAGTTGTGCGCTTTCCGGCTATAAAGTCTATTTGAATGACTTGAATGAGGAAGTTTTGAAGAAGGCAAAGGATGAAATTGATGCGTTGCTTACTTTTAGTTGCGAGAAAGGTTTTATAGCAAAAGAAACAGTTGATCATGTAAAAGAAAACCTTTTCTATGAAGTGGATTTGGAGAGTGCAGCAAAAGATGCAGATTTAGTGATTGAAGCAGTACTTGAAAAAATGGATTTGAAAATTGATGTATTCCAACAGTTGGATAGGATATGTAAACCCGAAACAATCTTAGCTACAAATACGTCCACGATGAGTCCGACTGAAATCGGAGCCCAGACATCTCGGCCGGATAAAGTCGTCGCCATGCATTTTTTCAACCCGGTACATAAGATGAAGTTGGTCGAGGTAATCCGCGGTTTGGAAACATCAGACGAAACAGTTGCATTTGTTAAGGGAATTTCGGAAAAGATGAAAAAACAAGCAGTGGAAGTCAATGAGTTTCCTGGTTTTGTTACTTCACGCATGAATTGTTTAATAGGCAATGAAGCAATGAACATGCTAATGGAGGGGGTAGCATCGGCGGAAGATATCGATACAGCGATGAAACTTGGGCTTAACCATCCGATGGGACCATTGGAATTAGCCGATTTGGTAGGACTGGATACAAGATTACGTAATATGGAGTATTTATATCAAACGCTTGGCGAAAAATACCGTCCTTGTCCCCTACTTGTCAAGTACGTTAAAGCAGGCCGCCTCGGTAAGAAGAGTGGCAACGGGTTTTATAAATACACATGAGGAAGTGAATCACTTGGAGGACTATCGCAATCTTTTTGTAGATAAAAAGGAAGGGGTCATGTGGCTTACCCTAAACCGTCCAGAAACGAGAAATGCGTTGGATACACTGACACTTAAAGAAATCGGCATGGCATTTTCAGAGGCTGAACTGGATAACACGATACGGGTAATTGTCGTTCAAGGTGCAGGGGGAAAGTCATTTGCCGCAGGTGCAGATATTAAACAATTACACGAAAGAGAAGCATTGGAGGCCTTAGTCCCAGGTATGCAGGGGTTGTATGCCCAAATCGAAAATTGCAATAAAGTAACAATTGCCGCGGTGAACGGTTTTGCACTTGGAGGAGGTTGTGAGCTTGCTTTAGCTTGTGATATCCGTGTGGCTACCAAAAATGCAAAGTTCGGTTTACCAGAATTAAATTTAGGTATTATACCCGGAGCTGGGGGCACACAGCGCCTTTCAAGAATTGTTGGAAAAGGGCGGGCCCTTGATATGATTTTAACCGGAAAAATTATCGATGGACAAGAAGCGGAAAGAATCGGTCTAGTTTCGTATTTTACAGATGAAGAATCCCTGGTCGAAAAAGTGGAGATGATAGCTCTTGAACTGATGAAAAAAGGTCCGGTTGCTGTACAGCTTGCCAAATTTGCAATTCATAAAGGCTTTGACGTGGATTCGGATACAGCAATGTGGATTGAAAAATTGTCTCAAGCGGTTGCATTTACAACTGAGGATAAAAAAGAAGGCACTACAGCTTTTTTAGAAAAGAGAAAAGCGGTATTTAAAAACAACTAAAGGGGAGATCTATGTGAACTTCGAGTTTTCTGAGGATATCAATTACCTGCGTGAAACGGTTAAGAAGTTTGTACGTGAAGAAGTGGAACCGCTGGCTATGGAAATAGAGGAAACGGATCATATTCCCCGAAAAGTTGTAGAAATGTCTAAGGAAATGGGACTATTCAGCCTAGGGATCCCTGAAAAATACGGCGGGCTTGGACTAGACATGGTTGGAAAATGTGCAATTTATGAAGAATTAGGAAAGACGCATAATGGATTTACAACGCTTATCGGTGCGCATACGGGTATTGGCTCAGTAGGTATCGTGGACCTTGGGACTGAAGAACAAAAAAACAAGTACTTACCGAAGATGGCAAGTGGCGAATGGATTGGGGCTTTTGCGTTAACGGAACCAAGTGCAGGCTCAAATGCTGCAAACTTGAAAACAACAGCTGTAAAAAAAGGTGATAAATATATCATTAACGGATCAAAACACTACATTACAAATGCCGTAGATGGACATGTTTTTACTGTTATGGCGGTAACAGACAGTTCTAAAGGCGCGAAAGGAATCACCTCTTTCATAGTAGAAAAAGACTTCCCAGGGTTTATAGTTGGAAATGTTGAAAAGAAGATGGGCCTTCGCGGTTCACATTCCGCTGAATTGTTTTTCGAAAATATGGAAGTGCCTGCTGAAAATGTATTAGGTGAGGAAGGTAAAGGCTATATTAATGCGTTGAAAATCCTCGCAAATGGTCGGGCGGGCTTAGCTGCTAGGAACCTAGGATCATGTGAAAGATTACTGGAACACTCTTTGGACTATGCACATAAAAGGGAGCAGTTCAGCACGCAGATTATCGAATTTCAAGCAGTCCAGCATATGCTTGCAGAAATCAGTATGCAAATCGAAGCACTACGCTCATTGACGTATCGCGTTGCATGGATGACTGACCAGAATATGAGGGTTGTTAAAGAGGCTGCAATTGCAAAACTCTTTGGTTCCGAAGTTTATAACAAGGTTGCTGACCTAGCACTTCAAATCCATGGTGGTATCGGCTATATGAAAGAGTATCCGATTGAAAGGTATTACCGTGATGCCCGGATTACAAAAATATACGAAGGAACTTCAGAAATACAAAGGAATATTATAGCGGGTGAATTGAAACGTGGTTTTACTAACTAGGAGGTGGTTTTGATTGCGAGATTCATACATTGTCGGCTCGGTAAGAACAGCAATTGGTAAAATGGGTGGAACGATGAAAGATGTGACTGTCGACCGCCTGGCTGAAACAGTTATAAGAGAACTACTCATTAGGACAGGTAAGGATATTGAGGTGGATGAAGTCATCCTGGGGCAAGCCAAACAAAGTGCTGATACTTCAAACTTGGCCCGACTGGCTGCTTTGCGGGCGGAACTCCCAGTATCTGTACCTGGCTATACAGTTCACCGTCAATGTGGTTCAGGTCTTCAGGCCATCAACAATGCCGACCAACAGATTAGGCTTGGACTAAGTGATGTGGTGATTGCGGGGGGCGCTGAAAGTATGAGTACGGCACCTTATTATATCCGAAATGCGCGCTACGGTTTTGGAGCTGGAAATGGACTTATTTTGGATCCGAATACAGAAAGTCAACCTTGCTCACAACCGGCAGAGAAATACGGCCAGTTAACGATGGGGTACACGGCGGAAAACTTAGCAGAACAATATCATATTTCACGCGAAGAGCAGGACGAGTTCGCTTTGAGAAGTCAAGAACTTGCCGAACAAGCGATAAACGCGGGTCGTTTCAAGGAAGAAATAGTACCTGTTGTAATAAAAGAACGGAAAAATAGCTTTTTATATGATATAGATGAGCATCCACGTAAATCTACACGGGAGCAACTGGCAAAACTACGTACTGTTTTCAAAGAAAATGGTACGGTCACAGCAGGAAGTGCGAGTGGCAGAAATGACGGTGCTTCCGTCGTCCTTATGATGTCGGAAGAGAAGATGAATGAATACGGGTTGAAACCGAAAGCTAAAATTATAGCACAAGCGGTATGTGGAGTTTCCCCAGAAATTATGGGGATAGGTCCTGTATACTCAACTGAAAAAGCGCTGAAACAATGCGGTCTTACGATGAAAGACATCGATTTAATCGAGTTGAATGAGGCTTTCTCCGCCCAAGCATTAGCTGTTATTAAAGGCGCTGAAATGGATATTGATAAAGTGAATGTAAACGGGGGAGCCATTGCATTAGGTCATCCAATCGGTGCAACAGGGGCAGTACTGATGACGAAACTTCTACACGAAATGGCACGGCGAAAAGGAAGATATGGTCTTGTGACATTATGTATCGGCGGCGGCCAAGGAATTACGACTATAATAGAAAACTTACAATGATTTTTGTGTGTTAAACACGCTTAGCGGGTAAGAGCCTATGAAAGGTTCTTGCCTCTTTATGGTTAAAAATCAGAAGGGAGTTGGAGGATAGTGGCGATCAATATTTTACAAATCTTACCGATGTATCATTCCGATGGTGAAGATAAGTTGAAGACCCTTGCAAATGTTAAGAAGTTCAATGATTTTAATGAAGTAGAAATTATTACGTATTTAAAAAGTCATGATGTTGATGGAATCATTTTAAGGGCTCCAGCAAAAATTACACGTGGAATATTGGATCATTGCCACGATGTAAAAGCGATTTCAGGAGCAGGAATCGGCTTGGATAATATCGATGTCGATTATGCGACCAGCAAAGGGATCAAAGTGTTACATGCACCGAAAATAAATAGCCGTGCCACAGCCGAACACGCTGTAGCACTTTTACTCGCGGTGATGAAAGATATAACCATTTTTCACAAAAACACAAGAACAGGGAACTACTCATATAGAGATGGGAGTTATACATTTGAACTTCAAGGTAAGACGTTAGGAATTGTCGGCTTTGGTTCAATTGCACAAAGTGTTGCTAAAATGATGAAAAATGGTTTTGAAATGGATGTTTTAGTCTACGTCAGAACAATTGATTCAAATAGACAGGCGCTCGGGGATTTACTTGGTGTAAGACTCACAACGTCTATCGAAGATGTATTCAAGGAAAGTGATGCTATTAGTCTTCATATTCCTCTTACGGCAGATACGAAAGGAATTATCGGTGAAAGAATGTTCAACTTGATGAAGCCTTCCGCTGTACTCGTTAATACTGCACGTGGTGGCATCATTAATGAAGGTGAAATGGTAAATGCACTACAAAAGAAGCAGTTTGCAAGGGCCGGCATCGACGTTTTTGCAGTCGAACCTCCTTCAGAGAACCATCCTTTTTTTGATCTTGACGAAATAACAGTAACACCACACATCGGAGGAATAAGTTTAGAAGCAGCGAAGATGACATCGGTCGTCATTGCTGAAAACCTTGTAAGAGCTATTCAAGGTGAAGAATTGCCTGTCATTGCAAATTTAACGGACTTGGGAATTCAAACACAATAATGATGGCAAAAAAATGGACGGTTTAAAGGGCTGAAAAGCTGACAGAGTATCTAGATAAGAACGATGCCCGTACATCATTACGAATCACAAACGACAATCGTATATAGACAGATGGCATAAGGGAGGAAATTACATGAAAAATTTCAAAATAGCACTGATTCCTGGAGATGGAATCGGCCCCGAAGTAATCGCAGAAGGTGTAAAAGTATTAAAAACCATTGAAAGATTGAATTCTGAAATCTCTTTTTCATTTACGGAATTTCCATGGGGATGTCAATATTATTTGGAAAATGGAAAGATGATGGCGGATGATGGTATAGAACAGCTGAAAGAATACGATGCGATTTACCTAGGTGCCGTTGGTTATCCAGGTGTTCCCGATACTATTTCGTTACGGGATCTGCTAATAAGAATCCGAAGAGAATTTGATCAGTATGTTAATTGCAGACCTGTTACGCTTCTGAATCCCTCATTGACGCCATTGAAAGATAAAACCGAAAAAGACATCGATTTTCTCGTAATCCGGGAAAATAGTGAAGGTGAATATGCTGGTGCGGGGGATTGGTTATTCAAAGGAAAGCCCGAAGAAGTCGTCTTGCAAACAGGTGTTTTTTCACGTAAAGGAACTGAACGGATTATACGTTACGCATATGAAGAAGCGAAAAAATCAAACCGCACGTTGACAAGCGTTAGTAAAGCGAATGCACTTAATTACTCAATGGTGTTCTGGGATGAAGTATTCGAAGAAGTTGGAAAGGAATATCCTGAGGTGAAAACCTATTCCCATCTTGTGGATGCTGCTAGCTTGTATTTTGTCGTGGCCCCTGAGCGATTTGAGGTCGTTGTTACATCCAATCTATTCGGGGATATTTTGACCGACATCGGAGCTGCAATCACCGGTGGAATGGGCCTTGCCACGGGAGCGAACTTAAACCCTGAGAAAAAGTTTCCATCGATGTTTGAACCCGTTCATGGGTCTGCACCTGATATCTCGGGCCAAGGAATTGCAAATCCGATTGCTGCCATTTGGTCAGTCAGTCAAATGATGGACTTTTTCGAGGAAGAGCAGTGGGGAGAGGTTATCTTGTCAACCATCAAGACCATTTTGACAGAAAAGAATTCGATTACACCTGATCTAGGTGGGACTTCTTCCACAGAAGGGCTAGGCAATCGATTTGTGGAGCTACTGACATTGCAAGCTGCAAAAAAGCAGCTGGTTGTAAACTGAAAGTATAGGAACTGGTAGTGTTTTAGGCTAATTTGACAATGAATAAAAAAGGTACTTGAAAAGAGCCATTATACTTGGCTCTGACGCAAGTACCGATTTTTTTGTATGCCGATCATCGATAGGAATAAGTAGAACTTTAATTGTTTATAGATACTACCTTAGAATCTAAATAGGAAGCAAGTCCTTTATTCCGCAATAAGCAAGCAGGGCATTCCTCGCAACCGGTGCTAGGTATCCCATTATAACAGGTGAGTGTTTTTTCCTGTACGAAGTTGAAGGCACCGAGTTCATCCGCCAATGCCCAAACCTCTGCTTTATCCAACCACATTAACGGGGTATGAATGACAAACTGTGCATCCATTGCTAAGTTTACTGTCACGTTTAATGATTTGATGAACGTATCACGGCAATCCGGATAGCCACTGAAGTCCGTTTCGCTAACTCCGGTTATCAAATGACGTGAACCGATTGCCTGTGCATAGACCGCCGCAAATGACAGAAACAGATGATTCCTTCCTGGAACGAAGGTAGATGGCAATTGCCCCTCTTTCTCTGAGACTTCAATATCATCTCGTGTCAAAGCGTTTGCCGACAGCTGATTAATAAGTTGCATATCGAGTACTTTGAAGGAAACATCCAGTTCCGAAGCAATTTGCCGAGCGCATTCAATTTCAGCGTGATGGCGTTGACCATAATCGAAGGTCACTGTCGCAACCCCCTTGAAATTCTTCAATGCCCAAAACAGGCAAGTCGTACTATCTTGGCCGCCACTGAAGACGACCACTGCTTTTTCTTGTTTCAACTGGAGCAACTCCTTAGTTTTTTTGAGAGGGATTTTTCGAACCTCTTTTTTTTGATTCGTGTCAATGATACCATAGTAAACACAACGAGATAAGCATTATATGGCTGATCTCGTTGAATTGAAACACATTTGACACCTTAGATTAGATAGGAATGGTATGGATGAAAGGCACTTCGCTTTTGGCAAACTGAAGTCATCTGGTAGCAGATGTGAAAGTGTAACCAGTGAATAGAAAAAGCGTTAAACTTTTCGTGCCTATTCGGAACAAGGAATTTTGAAAACGCGTCAATAGTGGAAAAACCGTAAGCGTCTTTTATTGGGCATTCACGGTTTTTCCACAACGAGCATCTACCTTATTCAAAAAAGTTTTCTACGATACCGATGAAGAGATCCGGCTGTTCCACGTTCGGTGCATGTCCGGACCATTTGAATTCCATAAATGTGGCTTCGGGGATGAGAATAGCTGTTTCTCTCCCGTATTCAGGTGGGTTTAACCCATCATGTCTACCGCTAATGACAAGAGTTTCCGCGCTTATGTTTCCAAGCTTTTTACGGAAATCAAAACCTTCCAATGCCTTAGAAGCGATATCCTGCTCACTTAGTGTCAACTGATTGCCATTTTTAGCTGTTTCGTGAAGCCATTTACCTACAGTGGTCTGATTATAAAACATATATTGTGAAGCATGGCTCATCTTATCGACTATATTTAATCCTTTTAGTTCAGCGGCATGACGAGCGAATAGCTCCGCCATTGAGGACTGTTCTCCATGTGATTTCGTAGAGACTAGGACAAGTTTCTCCACCTGACTCGGCATTTCTATTGCAAGACCTTGCGCGATATAGCTACCCATTGAAACGCCAATCAGATAGATAGCGTCTAATTCAAGGTGATTTAACAATGCAATCGTGTCTTGCACATGATCATCTAACGTATAATGCGTGGGCTTATCGGAATTACCATGACCGCGCGCATCCATCGTAATTACTCGATATGTCTCCTTAAATATTTCATTTTCCCGATAAAACATAGCGTGATTGCTGGTCAAACCATGTAGTAATAAGAGGGGCTTTCCAATTCCCGTGTCTTCGTAATATAAGTTTACGCCGTTTGAATTGAAAGTGGGCATTGTAACTCTCCTTCCGATTATGTCAGTGGCTAGATTTTCGGTTAAGGTATTATATAGTGTAAGGATTTATAAAGTATTTTAACAATTTATATTACTTCATAAAAGATGCCTCCATAGAAAACAACCAGGATTGTTTTCTACAGGGGCATTATTTTCTACTATGTAGTGCGCGGCACTACTAGGCAATCCCCAGTCGGATTGGGCGTAGTATTATTTTCCACCTTCCGTCGAAAGTGCCCCTGCACGGGACAGAGGAGTGCCGCGTCTCTGTGATTAGTAGTATACCCAATCATACTAGAGTTTATACATCAGGATCAAAACTTGTATTTTAATAGCGGTCAGGGTTATTTGGTTCTCCATAATTCATTCGATTCCGTTCAGACCAATCCTCGTCCAGCGGTTTGTTCTCTGTCCCGTCAAAATCATTTACAACCTCTTCTTTTTCCGCAATCGTGTTGGTTTCTTCTCTACCAGTCATCGAATTCCCAGGATCTATGCTGTCTTTTACAACATATGGTCTATTGTCATCTAGTTGTAATTCTCCGTTTACAGTAGAATTCATAGCGGTTCCTTGGGTTGCTGTAGGTATTGCAGCTGTATTGTCAGCGATAATCAGATTGGAGCCGATATTAGGATCGATATATCCTTCACGGAAGTTCAACTGAGTATCATCAAGGGTTTTTACTTCCTCCTTTTCTACATATAAAAGGATACTGCCATTTTTAACTTCATCGTAATAACGAGAAGACTCATCTTCAGTGAAGCCCATCTGAGAAAATACTTGCATAACTGGCTCGTCACCATTAAGGAATGCCTTGAAACGGTCAAACCAATTATCTTCCGAAGTTCGTAACTCGACATCCGTTAAACCCCGTACGATTTTTAATGTATCTTTGTCATTCGTAATAACGTACATATCATTTTCGGAATAACCTTGTAGCTTTAATTCAGCGATTTCATCCAATACTTGTCCTTCCAAATTATATGTCCCGACAAACTTTTTATCAGCCATCAAGAATAACCTCCTAAGATTCCTATCATTTTAATGTATACTTTTTGAAATACCCATCAAAATGGAGAACAAAACAAAAGAGGAAGGTCCTTACGACAGATGCGACCTGTTAGCTGTTAGGAGTGAATACATGCAAAAAATTCATCCCATGACTGAATTTCATACGTAGGTAGAATAGCTGTCGTGTTTTTCTTGTTGTTTGGATTAAACCAACAAGTATCGATTCCATAATTATGACCGCCTTGGATATCTGAAGATAAAGAATCACCAATCATCAAAACTCGCGATTTATCTGTAATCCGTAATTTTTCAAACGTATAGTCGAAAATTCCAGGTTGGGGTTTTTGGCATCCAGCTTCTTCAGAAGTAATAATTGTCTCGAACGTATCCCGAAGAGACGATCCGTTGATTCTCGCATACTGTACATCAGTGAACCCATTCGTCAGCACAGCGAGTCTATGGGGGGAGGTTTTTGTTAACATTGCTTCCACTCCGTCTATTAGATGGATTTCCTTCCCTAAATTATCAAGATAGGTATGTGAAAATAGTTCAGCATCAATATCTAGTGCGTACTGCAAAAATAGTTGTTTGAATCGTTCCACCTTTAATTCCGCCAAAGTAATGCGGCCTTGTTCTAAATCGTTCCATAGGGGGCTGCTGATTGCGTGATAGCTTGCTCGATAATCAGTTAACCCATTAGGCAAGCTAAACGTTTGAAATGAATTGAATAATGCGTGCTTCTCGGTTTCACCAAAATCAAACAAAGTGTCATCCAAATCAAATAACAGAACATCATATTTCATTAGTTACTCATCCTTTAATATAAATTCTATAGTACTAGTATGGAAGAGAATGATGAAAAAAGAAAGGCGTATTTGAACAATGGAAAACATAATTTTAATCATCAATTGTAGAAATCTTCAACGAAATGAACTACGATTAGAATAGCGATAGTGTTTTGTATTATAAAAACTGTACTATACAGGTTGAACAAATGAATATCTATAAAAACCGAGCACTATAGCGGATTCAATGGAGTTCTTTACTATCAATATGTATAAGTGGGACACGTAATCTAGGGGGTAAATAGAATGGATTTCTTATTGAATAACATATTTGTCGGTCTTCCAAAAGTGATGGGACAGAAGCATGCAAAGTCCCCTATGGATCGAGAATGGGAAAGTGGTATCTTTAAAGAACTCGTCAATGGTCCGATTTGGGTAGGTCGTACAAAGCTGGACGGAGATGGACAGGCGGATATCAAAAATCATGGCGGCCCAGAAAAAGCTGTATTTGCCTATCCTAAGGAATATTATCCATATTGGCAGCAGGAACTGGACATCTCAGACATTAAGGTCGGCGGAATGGGTGAAAACTTTTCGGTGGCCAATGTAACAGAACAATCGATTTCGATTGGGGATACATTTGAAATCGGCGGGGCTATCTTACAGGTTTCCCAACCAAGACAACCTTGTTGGAAACCAGCACGCCGTTATAAAATAAAGAATTTTGCGTTACTTATCCAAGATACCGGAAAAACAGGCTGGTATTTCCGGGTTTTACAAGAAGGGATCGTCGAAGCAGGTCAAACGTTTAATCTTGTGGATCGTCCATCTCCCAAATGGACAATTGAACAGTGTAATCACGTCATGCATGTAGATAAAAACAATCTGCAAAGTGCCGCGGAACTAGCTGAGTGTGAATGGCTAGCGGTCAATTGGAAAGCGAGGTTACAAAAACGAGTAGAACAAGTAGAAAGCACTGACATCACTAACCGAGTATATGGTCCGAATGAATTGTGAATTTGATGGATAAGCGAATTGTATAAAATGTTGTCAAATAGTAAGGGATTCACTTCTTTGAAACTTGTAAAAATAGTAAAAGGAGCTAAAAACCACATTGGTTTTAGCTCCTTTTAAATTTTCCGTTTAGCCTGCCGAAATTGCAAAGGTCAAATTAGTTCAACTTACTTTTTTAAATCTTCTATTGAGTTAACATCTTCCATATACGCTGGAACAACTAGACCTTGTCTTACACCGACCATATTTACACCTATATCATCCAATTTTCCTTCAAACTTTTCAACATAGGTTTTATGCGTAATCGGTAACCAGGCAGCAAAGGTAGCATCCGCACCGCCGTCAGCGATTGCTGAGAACATCGGCCCGGGTTCGACAGCAGTAAGTGTTACGTCATAGCCCATATCTTCCAAAACAATTTTCATCATATTGTGACTGGCAATCTCACTGTCCCATGGTGCATAAACGAGCTTAATCTCGTCACCGTCCACTTTGTTTACACCGGAAGTCCATTCTGCAATCTTGTCTTCGTTAGCGTCAACCCAATTTTGTGCGGCTTTTTCAGGTTTTGTTCCGTCTTCGATTGCAACCATAATTTCACTCATGTCATCTGTCCCCCACTTGAAGCGTTGAAAGATTTCATATGCTTCGGGCAGATCTTTCTGCAGCCCAATCCTACCGATGGAATGAATTTCTTCCGAATCGCCATAAACAAGTTCGGGGTCATCTAAGAACTTCAAATCGTATTTCAAAAACTTCCAATGGGGATTCCAACCTGTAATGACTATCGGTTCTTCTTTATCATACGCTCTTTTCAAGGCCGCTGTCATCGCAGCTCCATTTCCGGCAATGACGTTCCAATCCTTTAAATCATAAACTTCAAGTGCTTTTGCGGTTGCTTCCATATGGCCAGAACCAGGATCAATCCCAACAATGTTGTACTCGACCGTTTCTCCCACAGATCGGCTTCCCGCTTCTGCTTTACCTTTTGATGAGTCATTCGTATCGTCACTACCACAGGCAGTAAGAGTCAATGCTAATAATGCGGCTGTTCCAATTCCGGTGATTTTCTTGAAAATCGTCATAAATATATTCCTCCATTTTTTATTAAAATTTTAATGAATAAATAACCTATAGACTAGCACAATGAATTTGGTTTACGAAGTTTGGAAGTGGGGAATAATGTGCCCTTCGATGAAGAATCTATAAGATGACAAATAGATTTAAGCGGGGTTAAATGGAGCTAATGATATGTAGAACACGAATTTACTTTAGCAAAATCCACGTATTCGGCATCTCCTCTCTTTTTATTCAATTCCATGAATTATTGGAACTGAAAGGTTATTCAATAATGGCGACAATTCAACTATAACATAAATAATATGAAAATGTTTTAAAAAGAAGAGATTTTAATAGTGGTCGGTGGTGATGAACAAATTCTATTTGCTGAATATAAATAGGAGCAGATAGGATTTTGAAAAAAGTTGTCGAATGAATTATACTTCTGGAGTAATTAAAAAGTAGGTGAAATTCTTATATGAAAAGCAATAAAATTAAACGATATGAAGTTGATTTGTTCGATCCGATTGAACGCTATTTTACGGCACTTGGGTACGATGTGCATGGTGAGGTCAATGATTGTGACGTGACCGCATTAAAGGACGACGAACTTGTCATAGTTGAGTTGAAATTGACGCTAAATGTAGAGCTTCTTATTCAAGCAACGAAAAGGCTACGTCTGACTAAAGCGGTTTATATTGCTATACCGAAGCCGGCGTATAGTTTGCGGTCAAAAAAATGGAAAGATAGTTGTCATTTGATAAGGAAAATCGGACTTGGACTGATTATTGTTTCATTCCAAGACAGCGGCGAAAAGATGGATATCGTTTTTGAGCCGGGCCCATTTGATAATGTCAAAAGTATGAGACAAAGTAAGAAGAAACGAAACGAGTTAGTTATGGAGATAAACGGCAGGCAAGGGAATTATAATGTAGGTGGAAGTAGCCAGACAAAGCTAATGACCACCTATAAACAAAATTGCATCCATATTGCGTGCAGTTTGGAACGCTTCGGGCCGTTATCAGCAAAACAACTTCGCGATATAGGGACGGGAGAAAAGACTTCGTCAATACTTATAAAGAATTATTATGGCTGGTTTGAGCGAATTCGAAGGGGAACATATTGCATTACGGAAAAAGGAATCAGTGAACTTAAGGAATATCCAGGGATGGCTGACTTTTATTCGAAATCGATTGAGCATATTTCTGAAATCGAAAAATGACAAGATAGTGAACACATGCACATTAACAGTTAAAACGATTAATTTATGCTAAACTACATAAATAGCGTTTCACAAAACGGTAATGGAGTGTATGAATTTTATGAATCAAAGTAAAAGCGGAAGTGCTGCAAAGCCTTTCAAAAAACGTAATTACAAACCAATGATTATTACATTATCAATCGTTTTGATCAGTGCGATAGGTCTTCTTTCTGGAAGGCGGAATCAGCCCCCATTCGAAGCGTTCGATATCACAATCTTACCTCTTTTGAATGCCATTTTTAATTGTTTTACATTTTTATTTTTAGTAATTGCTCTAGTTGCTATTATGAAAAGAAAAATCAAAGTTCATCAAACGTTTATCTACGCTGCTTTTGCCACGACATTTCTTTTTCTATTAAGTTATGTGTCGTATCATTTCCTTGCACAGTCAACGTCTTTTGGTGGAAAAGGAGTTTTAGCAGGTATCTATTATTTCGTTTTAATCACACATATTATTCTGGCGGCAGCAATAGTTCCGCTTGCACTTACGACAGTTACACGAGCTTGGAATATGGAGAATGAACGCCATAAGAAAATTGCTCGTTGGACAATGCCGATTTGGCTGTACGTCAGCTTTACAGGTGTATTGGTCTATGTAATGATTAGTCCATATTATTAAGTTTCCATTGAATCGGTAAAAATGCCCTTCCAAAATTATTTGGAAGGGCATTTTTATCTTAATTCATGACCACAATAAAGGATGTAGAATCAGTTACATTTTAACTTTTAACTTAATTCAGCAGAAGTCTTCCACTTCCATAAGTGGCGGGATGAATGCTGGATATGCATTCAATTCAGTGGGGGTTCAAACCCCGGCTGAATCAAGTTAAAGCCTCCGGCGGATGTCACAGATTTTGAAGGGAATGAATTGAGCAAGCTCAATTCAAAATCTGGACGCAATCACGCCAAGGCGCGATTGATTTGGAATCTAAACTATTCTCATAAATACGATTTGTCTTGCTCGCTTTTTTTACGGCCATTTGGCGTAATGGGCTCATGTTTAGGCTTCAAGTTCCCGAGTTCGGCCAACTCCATAGAAATCTCTTCTTTCATGCGACCGGGCTTTATTTTCTGGTTTTTCGGCGTTTGAGGCAAAGAACCTGAATTATTACCGGAACCTTTATGATCATCTCTTCCCATTATAAAACCTCCTCCTCAATATTCTGTTCCTGTATAAGATGGCTCATAAAGCATATATTCATGTACGATATCTACAAAAAAGACGAACCAAATTTTAGATCCCCAAAAACTGAAAGATTCAAGGTGACCACATATGTCTGCATATATATGCGTTAATAAATCAAAAGACTTCTCCGCGTATTGAGAAGTTTTTTTGCAATTGTAAAGGGTAGGTCGTTTAACTGGACAATAAACACGAGTCTTTGATACTTTAATGTAGTTAACATGGGTAACAGTTAACAAAGATAACTATCTAGGAGTGTGATTCAAATACAACCATTTCAACATCTTTTTCATCAATTATTATTATTGTATCGCCCATTCGAAAGCCGTCTGAACGAGTTGTTGGGGAAACATCAAATCTTCAGAGGACAATGGTCTGTGCTTCATTATTTGGCGAATGAAGGATCTACAACATTAGTAGAATTATCCCATTATCTGTATGTTGAGAAGCCGACAACAACAAGAACAATCAATCGTTTAGAAGAACTCGGTTATGTTGAACATGTACCTAGCAGGGATAAGAGGGAAAAAAGAATGCAATTGACTGTTCTTGGACAACAAGTATACGAAGAGGTACGTATTACCATTGATGCATTTGAAAAAGATATATTGACAGGAATTTCAGTGGAGGAACAGCAAGACATGGTTCGCATCATGCAAATAATACGAGCTAATATTTTGAAATAATTTAAGGGGATTACTATATGGATCGGACTAAATCGAAACTTTGGACGAAGGACTTTATCGTGGTATCCTCCGTTAACTTTTTATTGACGTTAATTTTTTACTTACTCATGGTTACAATAGCTGTTTATGCAGTGAATGAATATAGTGCAACAACAAGTCAAGCAGGTCTTATCACCGGGATATTCATCATCGGCACATTGATCGGCAGACTCTTTACAGGTCGCGTCATCGATTCAATTGGGCGTAAACGAACATTGATCATCGGACTTATCCTTTTTACGCTAACGACCCTTTTATATTTTATAAATATCGGTATTCCTTTTTTACTTGTAAACCGTTTTATTCACGGTATTGCGCTTGGAGTAGCGAGCACAGCTGCCGGAACGATTGTGGCGCAAATTATTCCTATTACTCGACGAGGTGAGGGAATTGGTTATTATAGTATGAGCGCTACGCTTGCTACGGCCATTGGTCCATTCGTTGGTCTACTAATGAGCCAACATACTTCTTTTCAGATGATTTTTGCCTTCTGTCTAGTTCTTGGTTTTCTAAGTTTGGTAACGGCCTTTTTTGTGAAGGTTCCAATGCTAGAAAATGCAGTGCCGGTCGTCAATGAAAAAGGCATTAAACTATCTCAGTTTGTAGAACTAAAAGCAGTGCCCATAGCATTTGTAACATTTGTGGTAGCATTCGCTTATTCGAGTGTTCTATCGTTCATAAACTTCTATGCAATCGAAGTGGATTTAGTAAGTACAGCTAGTTTCTTCTTTATCGTCTATGCTGTAGCTGTTTTGGTGTCACGTCCTTTTACGGGTCGTTTGATGGATGTTAAAGGTTCGAACCTAATTATGTATCCGGCATTTGTTTTATTCGGAGCGGGATTAATTTTGCTGAGCACAGCGCAAAGTAGTGTCGTTCTTTTATTATCTGGCGCACTGATTGGTTTAGGTTTTGGTAATATGCAGTCAACTACGCAAGCGATTGCTGTGAAGTTAACACCCCCACATCGAATGGGGCTCGCTACGTCTACTTTTTTCATAGCGTTAGACGGTGGATTAGGATTTGGCCCTTATTTGCTAGGATTCATCATCCCGGTAATTGGTTACAGTAAGCTTTATATTGCATTAGGTATTTTTGTATTTGTGAGTTCAATTTTGTACTATTTTTTGCACGGAAAAAAAGAAAGTAAAGAAAAAGTCGCGAATTTTTGCAACTGAAAATAAAGTGGAGGTAGCTCTACCATAACGCATTCATTTCCGCTCTGTTTGACCGATATAAATGTTAGTAGTCAAATGGTACGTAAAGAGAAGGGAATGAATGAGTTGTCGACTAGCAATGGCATTTTACTCGAAAGTGGTACGAATGAGTTAGAAATTATTGAATTTGAAATGGGACAGAATCGATATGGCATTAACGTCATTAAAGTAAAGGAAATTATTTTACCTGTGCCTGTTACGCCTATACCGCACTCTCATCCATCAATTGAAGGAATTATTCAATTACGTGGAGAAGTGTTGCCTGTTATTAATATGGAAAAGGTAATGGGTTTACCGAAAAAAATGTCAAAAAGTGAAGGGAAATACATCGTTGCGACATTTAATAAGCAACAGGTTGTCTTTCATGTACATGATGTGTCTCAAATCCATCGAATTTCATGGGATCAAATTGAGAAACCATCCGATATTTATACAGCGGACTTCTCACAAGTTATCGGAGTCATCAAGCGCCAAAATGAAATGTTGCTATTGCTTGATTTTGAAAAGATTGTCCTTGAAATCAACCCGGAAACCGGCATAAACGTCGGACAGGTTAAGAAACTCGGCAAGCGGGAGCGTTCCAACAAACGTATCTTAATCGCTGAAGATTCGTCTTTACTCAGAAAACTATTACAGGATACATTGCACGAAGCGGGCTACGATAATCTACTTTTTTACGAAAATGGGAAAGATGCGTTGAGTTATTTAGAAGAACTCGTAGGACAAGGGAAAAACGTTTCTGACGAAGTGAAACTAGTCATCACGGACATTGAAATGCCACAAATGGATGGCCATCATTTCACGAAAAGAATTCGTGGGGATAAGGACATGACGCAATTACCAATCATCATTTTCTCTTCGCTTATTACCGATGAACTAAAACACAAGGGAGAAAGTGTAGGCGCGGATGATCAAGTAAGTAAACCTGAAATTGCGGAACTCATTTTAAAAATCGATCACTATATTTTGTGATTATATAAGACGTATTAAAAAGTTCCAATAACTTGCCAATGGGGCTTGTTTACAAACGATTACATACCTTACTCTTGATGATGGTATACTAGGGGATGAAGGCGAACATGTCTTTAAAAGGATTTACAGTAGAAGGAGATTGAACGATTTGACTGATAAAATTAAAAATGAATTACCACCAAATTACGAGGAATTAAAGAAATCCGTCAACCGCATGTCAAATTGGAGAGAACGCCTTGAAGCGGTGGAAGAGCTAGGCAAGTGGAAGCACCAGCGGACGATTGACGTACTTACACGGAAAATGGAGCTTGACCCTGTCTATAAAGTACAAGAAGCAGCTTATCAAAACCTTAAGAAACTTGGCGAGGATGTTCAACTACCTTCAAGGAAAAAGTTTGAACTCATTAAAGACGCCAATAAAGTTCTATTTAGAATTAAGAAAAGTTTACCGCGTGATCATACGTTTGAACAGTTTGAAGAAAAATTAAAAAAGATGCGTGAGGACTTGTATGATACGTACGAAGGAGATAAAGGTGCAGACTTTGATAAATGGCTTAAAGAAGCCTGGGAGACTGCGGAAAAGAAATGAAATGTAGTGAAAATAGTAGAAGATGAAACCGAAATATATTGGTTTCATCTTTTTTTCTTTTGTCAAAAATAATAGCCCCCGCAATGTTATACTGAATAAGAGCGAAAATTTGTCCAATAATTAGTCGAGGTGATGGAATGTTCAAGTCTGTTACGCTATATACAAATAAATTGAAGTCATTAAAACGTTTTTATGGAAATGTGTTGGAGTTAACTATTCTAGAATCTACCGACGAACAATTCACTATAAAAGTCGGGGAATCCACCCTCTTATTCAAGCAATCGGATCAAGCTGCGTTTTATCATTTTGCGATCAACATCCCTGGTAACCAATTTTCGATGATGAGATACTGGATGATTGACCGAGTGACTTTGAATAGGGAGGAAGGTAGGGATGAAATTTACTTCCCGACTTTTGATGCAGATTCGATGTACTTCGAAGATCCTGCCGGGAATATTGTCGAACTGATTGGTCGAAGAAAACGGGATTTGTTCGGTGATTTGTCAAATGCATCATTCCTGAATATAAGTGAAGTCGGGATAACGACTCAATATGTTGCGGATGTTGGAGACCAGCTCCAAGATTTTGGTATTCCGCTTCGCGGAGGCACGGAAGTAGACCCTGATTCTTTGAACTTTCTAGGTAAAGGCGATACATTCATCGTGCTGGTTCCTCCAGCTAGAAGATGGTACTTTTCAAAAAAGACGGGGGAGACGCATCCACTTGAAATCACAATGAGCGACAACCGCCAAATTGTGATGGATGAAGAAGGTAAGGTCACGCTATCTGAATAGAAGTAGAATAGTTGAGACGCATGGCGGTAAGTTTATCCCGCATTAACGGGCAGTAAGACCCCCCAACTTTAAGTCTTCGTGAAAACAAGAAGAATAAGTGGGGGATCAACTGCCCGTAAAAGCCCGAATGGCTCAACTAACAATCAGTGGGGGATGAGGCAGACTAAATGTGCGACGTCCTGTCGCAACGTCTGCACTAGCACGTCCTGTGCGTCGAAAAACCCCCACTGATTGAAGTTTCGCTTTATCCAAGTCGTATGAGTTTCTATAAAGAAGAAAGGTAACCCAAGGAATTATGGGTTACCTTTCTTTAATTGTTCGTTCAATTATAAGTTGTGTACAAAGGGTCAACTTTGTAAAATCAATCCATCTTTCATCGTAATTACATGGTCTGCATAGCTAAGCATTTCTTCATCATGTGTAACCATCAACGTGGTAATGTTTAACGTTTTCGTTAGATCCCGAATCAATAGCATTACGTCTTTTGATCTTTTTGAGTCCAAGCTAGCTGTAGGTTCGTCTGCAAACAGCATTTTAGGTTTGTGAATGATTGCGCGGGCAATAGCCACCCGTTGCTTTTCGCCGCCCGACAAGGAAGCAGGATAAGCTTTAGAACGATGATTCATTTCAACCAACTTCAGGATTTTTGCGACTTCCGCTTTTTGTTCCTTTTTTTTCATGGTCGTTTCTGAAACGTCGAGCATAAGCATTAGTTGCTCTTCGACAGTGAGGAAAGGGACTAGATGAGCGGATTGAAAGACGAAACCAAACTCGCTTGCTCGTATTTTCCGTATTTGTTCCTGGTTCATGTCCGTCATGTTTTTTCCCTCGAAGAGTACTCGCCCGTCTGATGCACGTTGAAGACCCGCTGCAATCGTAAGAATTGTACTTTTTCCTGAGCCTGATGCACCGACTAATGCAGTTATTTCTCCTTCCTGAAGAGAGAGGTTGATGCCTTTTAAGACCTGCTCGTCAATTTCACCATTCGTAAATGTTTTCTTGACTTCATCTATTGTGAAAACTGTCATATTAAACCTCTCCTTGTTGGATTGCTTGTAGTGGTTCAACTTTTTTAATTTGGATACCAGAAAGGGTGGCTCCGATAAATCCGATAATGATAAAAACAATTGATAATTGTACAGTTGTTTGTAGCGTTAAGCTAAATGGCATTCCAGCAGGTGCAATCATTGTGAAACCTTGACTAAGTGCAACGGAAAACGTAAGCGCAATTAAAGTGATGACAATCATTTGCGACCACATCATACCGAAGAGAGAACTTGTCTTTACGCCGATAGCCTTCAAGATGCCATACAAGCCGATTTTTTGAACATTCATCATATAGAAGAAGATTGCGAACAACATACCACTAATGACGACTAAGAACCAAACAATCATATTGAGTGACATTTGTTCTGCACTATAACTAGGAATTGTGTTAAGGAAGTCTTTGTTTGAAAAAGATTGAAGGCCCTCGATTTCTAGTGCTTTTTCTTTACCGGGTACGAAAACCAATTGCATTTCATTCACACGGTAAATTTCTTTGTAGTTTTCCATATTGATATAAGCAACGGGTGCGTGGCTGTACTTCTTTTGATCGACAAACGCTTTGACTGTGAATTCGCCGCTGAACTGATTATTCGTCAACGTGTCTCCAACTTTTAGACCTTTGTCTTCCAATGAACGATCTAGTACGATTTCTCCTTTTTCAACACTTTCGAACAGTTTGGAATCGGTTGACGTGACAAAAGCAATACTATGCTGTTTGTCATCCGCATCGTTCACAAAACCCATTTGTATTGAAAGTGCCGCTGCATCTTTTTGCCCGTTCATTGCCTTGTCTTGCATGCTTGCATCTATTCTGGATAGATTGTATGTTGCATCAGCATCAGCATTCATATAAAACTGTCCTTCAGGTAAATCTTTTATTAGCGCCGCGTTATCTTGTGATAATCCATTTGACAATCCTGAAATGATAAATGTTAAAAAACTGACTAGGAATATAATTGAACCTAAAATTATGAATTTCGTTTTATTCTTTTTAATTTCTTTCCATGCTAGATTCATCTTTACGCCTCCGTGTTTTCTTAATAACCTGAGTATATTATCCTTAGGTGAACGGAGTATGAACGAACTATAGTAAAATCGTCATTTAAAACAACAAGTGAATTAGAAGGGCTCTAATTTTTGTTGTGTAGATATCTTATTCCTTGTTTTTACATTCTTTTATAAACGGGAAAAACTCCAATGCGATAGTTAGTCGCAATAGAGTCGGATTTTTACTGTATAGGGTGTTATAAAGAATTCCGTTTAATCTACCTTAATTCATTCCTTGTGTTCGTATTCCGGGGTTGTCGAACGATAAAGTTCCCGCATTGCTTCCTTACGTTCACCAAGTAATGCATTTTCACTAGCCAATTCTTCGTGAATATCATTTTGCTTAGTGGAGTCTATTTTTGCTTTTTGTCCAACCGGTTTTTCATTCGAATCCATACTTTTCATTGCGAATCCTCCTTGGTTGCTAAATCTTAACTTTTAGTATGGCTTAGTAATGATGGATTCATGTATGGTATATTAGATTTTGAAAGATGTTTATGAAATGTACTTTTTAAAAGTAAATAAGAATTATCGCTTTGTTTAGCCATGTAGTTAAGGGGGAATTAACCGTTGTTTACCTATCTGAAGCAAAAAGCTGAAAATCTATTTCCGGGCTATTTTGCACTTGTTATGGCAACAGGTGCATTGTCTATTGGTTTGGAACTACTCGGGTATCATTTCATAGCAAAGTCATTGCTAGTCGTGAATGTGGTTGCATATTTGACGTTATGGATGTTAACGCTTATTCGTTTAGTTCGTTATTTTACAAAACTAAAAGATGATTTGATGAGTCATGAAAACGGACCGGGCTTTTTTACGTTAGTGGCAGGAACTTGTGTCTTTGGAAGCCAATTGATAGTCGTTGGTGGCGAAAGTCAAATTGCTTTGGCATTATGGATTCTTGCAATTTTATTATGGTGTGTCATTATGTACACTTTTTTCACTTCTGTTACTGTTCGAAAAGACAAGCCCGGCTTGGTTGAAGGAATCAATGGTGCCTGGCTTATAGCCGCAGTTGCTACACAATCTGTATCGATATTAGGTACATTACTTTCAACACATATTCAAACAGAACCAGAAATTATTCTATTCTTTACATTGTGTATGTATTTTCTAGGCTGTATGTTATATCTCAATATTATTACATTGATTTTCTATCGCTTTACATTTTTAAAACTTGATTTTTCTGCTCTTACACCTCCCTATTGGATTAATATGGGTGCGGTTGCAATTACAACATTGGCAGGTTCAACATTAATTTTACATGCTGAGTTCTCTTCATTGGTTGTAGAAATCACGCCTTTTATAAAAGGGTTCACTTTATTCTTCTGGACAACTGGAACATGGTGGATTCCGTTGCTATTCATCCTAACAATTTGGCGTCATGTCTATCATCGTTTTCCATTGACGTATGATCATCAGCTTTGGGGAATGGCTTTCCCTCTTGCGATGTATACAACGAGTACATATCAGTTATCAAAGGCATTGGACTTCCCATTTTTAATGATTATTCCACATGCTATGGTGTATATTGCTATAGTTGCTTGGTTAGTGATATTTGTTGGGCTGTTATATCATCTTTATCAAGACCTTACTAACCATTTTAAATTAAGTTGAAAAAATAGGGCGTATAACTAATGGCTCTAGGAAGATGAAGGTATGTTCGAAGAGGCTAAAGATGCAAAAAGTAATCACCGCCTGAAAACTAATGCTTTTATAGGACGATAAAAAGAGCTGAAAACCACTGGGGCTTTCAGCTCTTTTTTTGTTGTTTAGATATTACTCCTTACTTTTAAGCGTTAGGATACCATCCGTCATGTTATAGACCTTATCGCAATACCCGACTAAACGTGTATCATGTGTAACGACGATTGTCGTAGTATTTTTGTTTTTTGTTTCATTTTTCAACAGTTCCATTACTTCATATGCACGATCAGAGTCAAGAGAAGCTGTAGGTTCATCTGCCAAAATAATGGACGGATTGCTGTATAATGCCTTGGCGATTGCTGCACGTTGCCGTTCACCGCCCGATAAATCGGATGGGTATTTATCACGTAAATCACTAATACCTAAGTCCTTATACAATTGCTCAAGTTCCGCCTTTGTCATATTTCCCTTTTTTACCTTATCTAACAGTTTTAACTGCTTTTCCACTGTTAGAAAGGGAATCAGATTGGAAGCCTGTAGTATGAATCCAATCTCTTTTAAACGAATTTTAGAGCGTTTTTTCTCATTTAACGATGAAAGGTTTTCTTTATTTATAATTACTTCCCCGGTAGAAGGGGATAGTAAGCCGCCTACAATAGTTAGAAAAGTACTTTTCCCGGAACCGGATGGACCAATAATCGCAATTAGTTCACCTCTTTCTGCAAGGAAATCTGTTTCTTTTAATGCGTCTACCTGTTTATGTCCTGTACCAAAAGACTTTTTCACTTTGTTTAATTCTAAAATAGCCATCTATTACCCTCCTATCGCTTTTAATGGGTCTATTTTGACAATGGTCAACACGGAGAATACTGCACCTGCTATAGCGACAAGGATAAGGACAACCCCATAAATTAACATTGTTGGAAAGTCAAAGGACACAGGAACTGCGCTCGGTAAAAACGTACCTGTAATGAGTGTCAACACAAAACCGATTGCTACTCCGATGGTTGCCAATATGAAGGTTTGCGCAATAACTGATTTTGAAAGATATACATTCGAAATCCCTTGCGCCTTCATAATACCGAACATACTTATCTTTTGGACAGTTAATACGTATAAAAAAATAGCCACGATAACTGCAGAAATGACAAACAAGAAATAAATCATAAAATTCAATGTCAGATTCTGCTCAGTATAACCCGGCAGATTGCGTATGAATGTCTCAGTTTCAACAACCTCTAATGCATCATTTTCAGTAGCATTCTTTAAATCATCGGTTTTAATAACAACTCCGTTTATATTGTTTTTATTTACATCAGCTGATTCTCCGTATTTCACTTTATCGAAAGTGTTTAGGTCACTATAAAGAACGGGTGCTGCGTTAAAACGCGCGTCGTCCGTAAAACCTACAATCGTTAACGTTTCTTCGGTGGAGGATAATTGTAACTTATCGCCAACTTTGAATCCTTCTTCTATCAATGCATCACTAGCGATTACTTCACCCACCTCAGAAAATACATTACCTTCGGTTACAGATGGCATGATGAATTCATCTTCCTTAATACCAAAAATGGTAACGTTTTTCTTTTTATCGCCATTGCCAGCAATGGCACTCATTTGGGCGATTACGGCGATTTCTTTTGCTTTGACACTTTCAGCATCGTCTAGAGTCATTGAGGATTGATATAAGCTTTTATCGGATTCAGCAGTTAAAATGATAGCTGTTGCGTTCCATTTGTCTACGGACTCCCGATTCATGTCCTGTAAACCGGTCGCAAGCCCTGATAGAAAGAAAACCAAGTAGGAGACAAGCATAAGGACACCAGTGATTAAGATGAAGCGTAATTTATTCTTTTTAATTTCATTCCAAGCTAAAAACATACATTCACATCCTTTTTATTATTGAAATCCATTAGTAATTTTTACTAATGAAAGACCTATTATGTAACCGCATTTCATACCATCTAGACGAATCATATGTAGTTCTCCTTGATAATAATATAAGTATAGATGATTTCAATGCAAGTTTATATGGTCAGGGCGTGAGTTACCCGGTTTTCCATACTTCTAAAAAACAAGTGAAAATTTTACTGAAATCAGCATACATAAAAAAGACTTCTTCGGCAATTCTATAACTGATAGCAAAAGAAGGAGGAGTAACGATGAAAAAAATAGGGATGTTTACATTGGCTATGCTTTTGGCGGTGTTATTAATGGGGTGTGGTGCAAAAGACGACAATGACAAAGACACTACAGCAAATAATGACAATAACGATGATACTACCGAGGTTCAAGATGAGAATGCAGGGTCAAACGATGAAGGTACTGAAAATAAAGATGACATGAATAACGATGACATGAACCATGACAATCAGTCAAAAGTGAAAGTGGCTGAGGATGCAGCGGATAAAGTTACTGAATTGGATGAAGTTGAAAGTGCAAATGTAATGGTAACAGATGAAAATGCTTATGTGGCAGTCGTGTTAAAAGACGCAACTGGTGATGAAATTGCAAAGGATTTAGAAGATAAAATAGCGGAACAGGTTAGGACTGTGAACACTGATATTGACAATGTATATGTGTCGATGAATCCGGACTTTGTGAAACAAATGAATGACTATGGCACGCAGATTAATGAAGGTGATCCTGTAGAAGGATTTTTTGAGGAGTTTAGTGAGTCCATGAAGCGTGTATTCCCGGATGCACATTAATTTAAAAAATTTTATGATAGCTATAAGATGATATGCCGACTAACGAATCAATTTGGATATGAATTGATTTGTTAGTTGTTTTTTTTTACATAAACTACATAGCCAAATCAATTATTGTTATACTATATTGCATTGAACTAATTGATTATGTAGAGGTGTTCTAATTTGAAGAATTTTGTCGGTGGAATACAATGGGCAGTTTTCCTAGTTGCTTCTTCCATTGCGGCCCCAATCGCTATTGCACATGTGTTTGGGATGGAGGGAATGGATACGACGCTGTTTATTCAGCGGACGATTTTTGTATTAGGTATTGCATGCCTAATTCAGGCATTCATCGGACATAAGTTACCGATCAATGAAGGTCCTGCTGGATTATGGTGGGGCGTATTTGTCGTCTATGCTGGAATGACGGGTGCGTTGTATCCAACAATGGAAAAGACGTTCCAAGCCTTACAAAGTGGTTTGTTATATAGTGGGATTTTGTTCATTATATTAGCGTATACCGGACTTGTGTCGAAAATGAAAAAGTTATTCACGCCGACTGTCACATTCATCTATTTGATATTACTTGTATTTCAGTTGAGCGGAACATTTATAAAAGGGATGTTCGGTATCGAGTCGACAGGAGATCCATTTGATGGGGTTGTCGCACTTGGGAGTGTTGCCGTAATTTTGTTTACATTATACAGCATGAATCACAGGACAAGCTGGATTCAGAAGTATTCCGTACTACTGTCAATCGGTTTAGGCTGGCTTCTCTTTTTGATATTGAAAAAGACGCCATCGATTTCTTTCGGATCTGCGCCTATCATTTCATTACCAGACATGCTTGTGTTTGGTAAACCGGTATGGGATGGCGGTATGTTCGTCACGTCTTTATTTATCACATTACTTTTAATAACGAATATGATTGCTTCCATTCGCGTGATGGAAAATTTGTATAAGCATTCTTTCCATATTGAAAAACCCGAGCGGATAAAAGAAGGTGCCGTTGTTTCAGGGATTAACCATCTCCTCGCGGGATTATTTTCAGCGATTGGGCCAGTACCGATTTCAGGCGCTGCTGGTTTTGTGAGTGCAACAAAAATGAAGTCACTTAGGCCGTTTATTATCGGGAGTGTGATTGTTGTAACTGTGAGTTTATTTCCCGCCGTTATGACGTTGTTCGCTGCATTACCCGTACCGGTTGCGTACGCTGTGACGTTTGCTATTTTCACGAAGATGGTGGAAATGGCCTTCCATGAACTTGAAGCAGAAGCGAATAAATCACGGGCTTTTAAAGTATCTGCATTTGGATTGATGATCGGTGTGGGCTTAATGTTTGTTCCAGTTGATAGTTTAAGTCATTTGCCAAGCATTGTCATATCCCTATTATCCAATGGTCTTGTAACTGGGACCATCATTGCAATTATCATTGAACAATACTTACTGAAACTAGCCAAGAAAAGTGGTTAACTGATGCGTTGATAACTTAGTCAAACATATGAATATCTGTATAGAATAAGCGTAGGCACCTTACAAGGGTTAGCCTTCGCCATAAGTCTGACGAAAAAGTTGTCTGGCATATGGCGGTTGGTATGCACGGAGCGCTGAAGCGTGTTTCATGGAAATTCTTTATTTCAATATATATAATCATATATTTCACGCTCTCATTTAAAAAGTGTCTCGTAAAGTAAAAACAAATTTAAGATAATAACGACAAGAGCGATAATCCATGCTGCGATTGTCGTTATTTTTTTGTTCACAAGTTCTCCCATAATTTGTCGATTAGCTGTAAATAGGATAAGAGGAACAAGGGCAAAAGCTATACCAAAAGATAAAATGACTTGGCTTGTTACAAGTGCGTCCGTTGGGTTGACGCCCATAATAATTATGAGCAAAGGGGGGAGCATCGTGACTGCACGTCTTACATACAAGTTAATGCGTTTACCGATGAATCCCTGCATGACAACGTCGCCGGTCATTGTACCAACAGCTGAACTGGACAATCCTGCAATCAGCAGGCCAAGCCCAAATGACATAGCGGCGGCGGGTCCGATTGAATCATAAAAACCAGTGTAGGCGATTTCTAAATCTTCAACGACTGTCCCGCTCTTAAAAAATAAGGCCGCCGCAATGATGAGCATGGACATGTTAATAGCTCCTGCAACAATCATTGCGATTACAATATCAATGAATTCGAATCTGAAAATCATTTTTTTCTCTGACTCGTTTTTACCTATGACACGGTTCTGGGTGAGTGATGAGTGTAAATAAATTGCATGGGGCATAACAGTCGCGCCGAGTATCCCTGCCGCAAGGAGAATTGAATCTACTCCTTCAAATCTTGGAACAAGCATACCTCCCATAACGGCCGAAATATCGGGTTTTGCTAAAAATGTCTGGAACGCGAATGCTAGGACGACAACAAGAACCATTGCAGCAATAACGGTTTCAAACGTACGATATCCTCGACGCTGCAATTCTAAAATGGCAAATGATCCGATTGCAGTTATGAGAGCGGCAGGAATCATTGGAATCCCGAATATCAAATAAAGGCCCAATGCCGCGCCAATGAATTCTGCCAAGTCGGTTGCGATGATTACAAGTTCACTTTGAATCCATAAAAAGAAAGATACTCTTTTCGGAAAACGTTCGTGTGCAACTTCAGGTAAGTTTTTTCTTGTTGCAATACCCAATTTTGCGGACAGTGATTGTATTAGAACGGCCATTCCATTTGAAATTGCAATGACCCATAGTAAAAGATAGCCATATTTTGAACCTGCTGTTATATTCGTGGCGAAATTACCTGGGTCAATATATGCAACTGCCGCTATGAATGCAGGTCCTAAAAAAGGGAAAATCCTCTTGATCCCTGTAATGTCACCGCGCAAAACAGATTCTGCTGACAAAGAAGTCTTATTCGTTTTCTTCATTTTAGTTTGTTGAACATTTTTTTTAGCCAAGAATAATCCCTTCTTTACAATGAAGTGGCACATTAAGCCTAAAAGTTGGTGCGAGTATCTATTTGTTTCATTATTGCCCTTATTCGTGGCATATAAAACTTTTGGACCGATGAAAACTAAATACTACAGGATAAAACGTTCAAATGGTATATTTATTAAGAACAGTTTGACCTCTAGATGAAAGAGGTACATGAAGAAAGAGGAGTGGTAAATGTGCATAAGGCAGATAGCAGACCGCAAAAACCAGACAAGCAACAGTGGGTAGCGTTAAGTGTGGTAGTTATTCTGATTGCCGTTCAAGTTGTATGGGGACTTGTTTGAAATTAAATGATAAGCTACAAACCATTCACTCAAACAACCTTATACGAGGACAAAATGATGAAAATTATCATTGTAGCCGAAAGTGGATACCCAGTATACTGAATTCTAACTATTTATCCATAATTGAAAACGATAGTAAATGAAAAGCCCTAACACAATTTTGTGTCAGGGCATTTTTTCTTTAAAGGCTATAAACTATAAAGATTGAGCAAATCACCAACTGTGTAAACTAAGAGAAGGGTCAGCCATACCCATACCCGAAGCGATTTGAATGGGATCTTTAGTTCGACCAATATAGTTGAAATTCAGACTGGAAAGTTATTAACTATGTCGAAAAGAATAGAATAGTCAAATATCATTCACATTACCGTCACAACTTGAGAACAATTTAAAAGCTACCCAAAATACGACATAATTTTCATCCCACTCTATATATGATGAACAAGTTGCTTCTATACCTACTAGAAAATTGCTGCAAGATCTGAAGCGTAATATACTTTACGGAGGAGTAGTAATGAATAAAGTGTGCAGTAAGAAAGTATTGTTGTTTAGGATTAAGATAAAAAGGATAATTATGTATAAGAAAGCGGGGCATTTCGGTTTTACGCATCCGAGCGTAGTGGAATGCAGCCAAGAACTGGACATCTTAATGAACAGAGTACAAGGAATCTGTTCTTAAACATAGAAGTTGAATATGCCATATCAACAAAAATGTCCAACTAAAAAAGACAGTTCCAGCTTTATCCTGGCCCTGTCTTTTCTTATTTCTAAGGATTTTATAGTTGTTTAACCAAGTTTTGATTTAATTCGATAACCCAGTCAAATGGATCTTTCACTTTTCCAGTCTGAATGCCTGTTAATGTGTCATAGATTTTTTTGGACAATGCGCCAATTTCCATGTTATTAACAACCATCTTTTCACCTTTCCAGTTAAGCTCTCCAACCGGAGAAATAACCGCCGCTGTTCCTGTGCCAAAAATTTCTTCTAATTGGCCGTTTTCATAGGCGCTGCTGATTTCGTCCATGGAAACTTTTCGTTCAGTTACAGGGAATTCCCAGTGACGTAATAATTCAAGAATCGATTTTCTTGTGATTCCTTCCAAAATACTTCCATTGACGGCTGGCGTAATGATTTCGCCGTTAATTTTAAAGAAGATATTCATACTTCCTACTTCTTCGACGTATTTCCGTTCGACTCCATCCAACCATAGTACTTGTGAATATCCTTGTGCATCGGCCACTTGTTGGGCTTTTAAAGCAGATGCGTAATTTCCTGCTGTTTTCGCAGTACCTGTTCCGCCTGAAACTGCACGAACGTAATCGCTTTCCACCTTAATTTTAATAGGATGGATACCCTCTTTATAATAAGATCCTACCGGTGATAGGATAATCATGAATCTGTAACTTCTTGAGGGAGCGACGCCTAGGAACTTTTCTGTTGAAATGATGAATGGCCGGATGTAAAGGGATGTCCCTTCTGCATTTGGAATCCAGTCCTTATCAATTTCAATCAGCTGCAATAAACCGCTCAATGCTAATTCTTCATCAATCTGCGGCATGCAAAGACGATCACTGGAAAGGTTCATACGTTTCATATTTTCTTCTGGGCGGAATAGACGTATAACGCCATCTTCAGAGGAATAAGCTTTTAATCCCTCAAAGACAGTTTGGCCGTAGTGGAAAATGATGGATGCCGGGTCTAATGAAAGGGGGGCATAAGGTACGATTCGATGATCATGCCATCCTTGTCCTTCAGTGTAATCAGCTATAAACATATGGTCTGTAAAAACTCTTCCAAATTCTAATGTCTCTGAATCAGGTTTTGGTTTCTTTGTTTCTGTTAATTGTACTTGGATTGGTAAAGTTGTCATTGTCATCGCTACCCTTCATCTTATGTGATAAAAATCTCTAAAAGTTGGAATAGACTTATTATATAACTTTTCAGGAAAAATGAAAGAACAATTTTAACTCTTTAGAAAACCAAATGCAGGGCATGTTCGAATATACCTGTGTAAAATGGAAAAAGGAAAACTATTTAGAGGAAGGTGTTCGTGTGAAACAATACATAATTATTGGTGCAGGAATCTTAGGTGCATCGACAGCATATCATCTTGCAAAAGCGGGGGCCGGTGTAACGGTAATCGATCGTCAGGAACCAGGTAGAGCGACGGATGCGGCAGCTGGTATCATTTGCCCATGGTTGTCGCAAAGACGGAACAAAGCATGGTATAGCCTTGCGAAAAGCGGTGCGGCATATTATGGGTCACTCATCCGTCAACTTGAAGCGGATGGTGAAACGAATACAGGGTATGCACAAGTAGGAGCTATCAGTTTACACACAGACATTGAAAAACTTCGAAAAATGGAAGAGCGCGCTGTTAAAAGGTGTGAAGACGCACCTGAAATTGGATCAGTCCATACATTAGATCCAATCGAAACTGCAAAATTGTTCCCTCCGTTAGCTTCAGATTATGCTTCCGTTCACATTAGCGGTGCGGCTCGTGTAAATGGGAGAGACTTGCGTCAGTCTCTTGTAAATGCAGCAGGAAAGCATGGTGCGACATTTATATATGGAAATGCCAGCCTCGTATTTACGGACCAAGAAGTAACCGGTGTTAAAGTGGGGGACGAGCTTTATGCAGCAGATAGGGTCATACTCACAGCTGGTGCATGGGCGGCAGAGTTGCTTGCACCAGCTGGGATTCACTTGAAAATAAGTGGGCAGAAGGCGCAAATTGTCCATCTCCAGCTTGAGAATTCGCAAACTCATAAGTGGCCTGTCGTTATGCCGCCAGCAGATCAGTATATTCTTGCTTTTGATGATGGTCGGATTGTCGTCGGTGCAACACATGAGGATGATAAAGAATTCAATCTGAATGTAACGGCAGGCGGCCTGCACGAAATACTCGACAAGGCGCTCGCTGTAGCACCAGGACTCGCTGAAGCGGAGTTCGTTGAAACGCGTGTCGGCTTCAGACCGTTCACGCCGGGATTTCTTCCGATAATAGGTAAGGTGCCAGGATTCGATAATCTTTTATTGGCGAATGGGTTAGGCGCCTCAGGGTTGACTGTAGGTCCTTTTCTTGGCAGTCAACTTGCAAAATTAGCGCTTGAAGAACAGGTTGATATTAATTTGGAACTATATAAAATTGCAGGGGCTATCGTTGAATAATACAAAATAGATAGGCAATCAAAAAGACACTATTCAATTTAACGAATAGTGTCCTTTTACTTTCATCAAGATTCTTCAGGAACAACAAACTCGTTTTTACCTGCCTTCATTCCCGCGATAAATAGTAAAACAGCTGAAATAAGGAAGATGATCAATGGAAGCGTCCATCCTGACGTGAAATCATGTAGTAAACCGAATAACACGGGACCGATGGCAGCAAGTGTATAGCCGAAAGATTGAGCCATCCCGGATAACTCAGCCGCTTCATGAGGCGTCCTCGTACGCAACGAGAAAAACATCATGGAAAGACCGAATGCAGATCCACTTGCGACTCCTATCAAGATCATCCACAATGGGACCAGGGAATTTCCTCCCAAAAAGATGCCGCCATAACCTACCAAAAACAATACTGCAGCTACGACTACGAATTTTCGTTGGTCTTTCGATTTTCCAGCAAGAATTGGAATGATGAATGTCATTGGTAATTGGGCGAATTGAACAAGCGATACCATCCAACCTGCCGTATCACCACTTAGACCTTGAGATTTCAACACTTCAGGTACCCATGCAGATGTTGTATAAAAAATAAGTGATTGTAAACCCATGAAGAATGTGACACTCCAAGCGAGTGGTGAACGCCATAAAGAAAGTGATTTTTCTTTCCCACCAGTACTTTTAGAAAGAACGGTGGCCTCTTTATTCTTCGTCTTTATTTGTGGAATCCAAATAATAAGTGCAACTATGGTTAAAATAACCCAAATACCCAAAGCACCCGCCCATCCGAAAGATGTGCCATTGGCAATCGGAACACTGATCCCGGCTGCAATTGCTGCCGAAAGGTTCATGGAAACCGAATACATACCCGTCAACAATCCGATATGTAGTGGGAAGTTTAGTTTAATCAAGCTAGGTAACAGAACATTTCCAAAGGCGATTGCAAGTCCTAGTAAGAATGTCCCGGTCAATAGAAATGGAATCGTTCCAAGTGAACGGATGACAATTCCTGCTGCCAATAAAATGAGAGAAGCAAATAACGTTAGTTCCAATCCGAACCGACGGGCAAGCTTTGGAGCGAATGGTGAAATGATAGCGAATGCTAGAAGTGGAATCGTCGTCAGAAAGCCTGCAAGTACGTTAGATATAGAAAGCCCTTCAATAATGGAAGATATAACGGGGCCAACCGATGTCAAAGGCGATCGGAGTGTAGAGGCGATGAAAACGATACCGATAATAAGAATCCAAGTATTGCGTGAAAACTTAATTTTTCTTGATAATTGTTGTTGTTCCAAGATGTCGCCTCCGAAAAAATAATATGTGCATTTTATAGCCTATCACCCAAATCAATTTCATTTCAACTATCGAAATAAAAAGATTATAATAGGGCTAGAAAGGTAATATAAAGTAGTCGTGTCTAAATGTAAGGAATCTTTGCTACTATTGAGTAAGGCGGCAGTAAAACTCATGGAGGGTGCTCATAGCCCCACATTGTATAAGGAGTGAAAAGAGGATGAAATTAATTTCGTGGAATGTCAATGGCCTACGGGCGTGTGTAAAAAAAGGCTTCCTGGATTATTTTGAAGAAGTGGATGCGGATATATTCTGTGTGCAGGAAACAAAACTGCAAGCGGGGCAAATTGATTTATTACTCGAGGGTTACCATCAATACTGGAATTATGCATTGAAAAAGGGTTACTCCGGTACTGCGGTTTTCACAAAAGAAGAACCTTTATCTGTAAAGTATGGAGTAGGTGATGTGGATACTGAAGATGAGGGTCGAATTCTGACGCTAGAATATCCCACATTTTATTTGGTGAACGTTTACACACCGAATTCGAAACGGGATTTGACTCGTTTAGCCTATCGTTTGAAGTGGGAGGATGAAATGCGGGATTATTTGAACGTTTTGAATGAATCGAAGCCCGTTATCCTGTGTGGTGATCTTAACGTTGCCCACTTGGATATTGATGTTCGCAATGCGAAATCAAATAAGGGCAATTCTGGATTCACAGTGGAAGAACGTGGGAAGATGACTGCATTATTAGCGGATGGATTCACAGATACATACCGTCGTTTTTATCCGAATCAGGAAGAAGTCTACACATGGTGGTCCTATATGAATAAAGTAAGAGAACGTAATATAGGATGGCGAATAGATTATTTCATCACATCCAATAGCCTCGAATCGTTATTAAAAGATGCGGCGATCCATCCGCACGTACTAGGCAGCGATCATTGTCCGATTGTGTTGGAAATGACTATATGAACTTTTAAGAAAGGAAAAGCTTCTGACCATTATAGGTTCAGAAGCTTTTCTTCTACAGGGACGGATTATTGACAACGGGAAAGACGAATTCATCTTTCCCCGCCTTCATTCCGAATATGAAAAGTAAGAAGGCGGATGCGAAAAGAATTAGCATGGACATTGTCCAACCAGACGTGTAGTCATGAAGTAAACCAAATAGGACGGGTCCGATTGCGGCAAACGTATACCCAACTGATTGTGCAAAACCGGAAAGCTTTGCTGCCTCGTGCGGTGTACGCGTCCTCAATGTGAAAAACATCATCGCAAGTCCAAAACTACCGCCGCCCGCTACGCCAATCAAAATCATCCATAAAGGTGCAAGAGAGGGATTTCCGAATAAGATCCCAGTGAAACCCAGTAGATAAAAACTTGCAATACTAATGACGATAGTCCGTTGGTCTTTCACTTTATCAGCAAGAATAGGCACGATGAATGTTACCGGTATTTGAGAAATTTGCAAAAGGGATAGCATCCAGCCGGATTTATTTGCATTTAGGCCTTGTGACGTTAATACTTCTGGAACCCATGCCGCTGTCGTATAAAAAATCAACGATTGCAGTCCCATGAAGAACGTGATACTCCATACCAACGGAGAACGAATTAATGAAAATGATTGCGAGTTTTTCGTTGTCGGGTTTAAATTTGTCGAGATGCCCGTTCTATTCTTTAGTTGTGGACTCCAAGCAAGCAGTGCAATGACAGCCAATAATGACCATATACCTAATGAAAAAGTCCAACCTAAATTTGTCGCATAATTTAATGGAACACTGATTCCTGCAGCAATTGAAGCAGACAAATTCATTGAAACGGTGTAAATGCCTGTCATAAGTCCAATTTGCAGTGGGAAATTTAACTTCACTAAACTTGGCAATAAAACATTTCCGAATGCAATGGCTAATCCTAATAGAAATGTTCCGATAAGCAAAGTTGGAGCGTTCCCGATTGAACGTATAATAATACCAGCCGTTAACAACAATAAGGCGCCAAATAATGTACGTTCCATTCCAAATGTACGTGCAATTCTTGGTGCAAAAGGTGAAAGGATAGCAAAGGCAAGTAAAGGAATTGTTGTGATGAATCCAGCCAAGCCATTTGAAATGGCTAAACCTTCACGTATGGGTGAAATTAGTGGTCCAACTGAAGTTAACGGCGCCCTAAGCGTGGAGGCCATCAAGATGATGCCGATGAGAAGAATCCAAGTCTTGCGCCCAAGATTTAATCGTTTAGTTGTATGTATTGCTTTTTTTTTAGACAAAATAATCCCCTCACTAATCGTATTAATGGACTGAATGTTAATATTATTCAAGAATAACACAAGGGTGAGGATAATAATCTACATCTGTTGGAACTCTTAATTTCTTATTTGTTTTTTCGTGAATTATAGGAATCCTTTTTTTATTTATATTGCATTGAAAACCTGTTTTACCGTGCTATACTAAAAGCAATCCAATAACATTCACTCATATAATAGCGGGGATAAGGCCTGCAAGTTTCTACCGATTTGCCGTAAACAAATCGACTATGAGAAGCAACGAATTGAGAGACTCATGCTGTTAAGACAAGCGTGCTTTCTTTTCTTTTCCATTCGACAACTAAGTTCGGATGACATTGCTCCACTCATTGTATGAAGGGATGCACGGTCATTTGAGCTTATTTTTTTGGTTCTTGATCGTGAAAACGATAAGGGGGAATAGCATTTTGAAGATGTTACAAGATAAAATAAGAGTAGATGGTAAAGTGTTATCAGAAAACGTATTGAAAGTGGATTCATTTTTGAACCATCAAATTGATCCAGCCCTTATGCAAGCAATCGGTGAGGAATACGCAGCAAGATTTAAAGATGCAGGAATAACAAAAATCCTTACATTGGAATCTTCAGGTATCGCCCCTGCAATGATGACGGGGCTTGTATTAGGCGTACCGGCAGTTTTTGCACGTAAACGCAAATCGTTAACGCTCATTGACCACCTCTATACAGCGAGCGTGTATTCATATACAAAAAATGAAACAAATGATATTTCTGTTTCAAAAGACTTTATCACAAACGAGGACACTGTTTTAATCATTGATGACTTCCTAGCGAATGGACAAGCCGTTCTTGGGCTTCTGGATATTGTTGAACAAGCCGGTTCAAAATTGGCGGGCGTTGGAATTGTTATTGAAAAAGGTTTTCAACCAGGTGGGAAAATGATTCGTGAACGGGGTATCCGGCTAGAATCTTTGGCAGAAATAGCTTCTCTTGAGAATGGTGAAGTGACATTTGTCGGCGAGGGTTCTGACAGATGAAATCGACACTATTAGGCTTTCAACATTTGCTTGCCATGTATGCAGGAGCAGTCATGGTACCGCTTATCGTGGGGCAAGCAATTGGGCTGAGTTCGAATCAGTTGACGTACTTGGTATCTGTTGATATTTTGATGTGTGGTATTGCAACACTTTTACAAATTATGTCTAATCGGTTTTTCGGAATTGGCTTACCGGTTGTTTTAGGCTGTACGTTTACTGCTGTCGGTCCGATGATTTCAATTGGAGCTGATTACGGAATCTCTGCAATTTATGGTTCAATCATAGCTTCAGGTTTAATCATTATTATTATCAGTCGATACTTTGGTAAACTTGTTAAGTTTTTTCCTCCGGTTGTCACGGGTTCTGTCGTTACGATTATTGGTATTACGCTAATCCCTGTCGCTATTCAGAATATGGGCGGAGGACAAGGTGCATCTGATTTCGGATCGATGACGAATTTAGCGCTTTCTTTTGGGACGCTATTCTTTATCATTCTTATGTTTCGATTTACAGAAGGATTTCTACGTGCGATTTCTATTTTACTAGGGCTAGTTATTGGTACAGTAGCGGCAATCATGTTGGGAGTTGTAAATTTTGATGCCGTAAGTGATGCGGCAATGTTCCATATGGTTCAGCCGTTTTTCATCGGCTTTCCGACTTTTCACTGGATACCTATCTTGACGATGACGTTAGTTGCCATGGTTTCGCTTGTTGAGTCGACGGGCGTATATTTTGCCCTTGGGGATATTTGTGATAAAGATATAGATCAAAAAGATCTTGAAAAAGGCTATCGGGCTGAAGGGTTGGCCTCATTCATCGGCGGAATTTTCAACGCTTTTCCGTACACGACATTTTCGCAGAACGTCGGATTGATTCAAATGTCGGGTGTTAAATCACGTAAGATTATTTTCATTACAGCTGCAATGCTTATCTCACTTGGTTTCATGCCTAAAATTGCAGCAATTGCAACCGTTGTTCCGCCTGCTGTTTTGGGCGGCGCCATGGTAGCGATGTTTGGTATGGTTGCTTCACAAGGCATAAAAATGCTTAGCAAAGTTATTGCCGACTCGCAGGAAAATGCAATGATAATCGCCTGTTCAATCGGTTTAGGTCTTGGTGTTTCCGTTGTCCCGGATTTATTCGCACAGTTACCTGATGGTTTTCAAGTATTGACCAGTAACGGTATTGTCGCAGGTAGCTTAACAGCCATTTCATTGAATATCATTTTCAATATGCTTCCTTCAAAGAAGAAAAGAGCTGAAAAAGCTGTTCAGCTAACCGAACAAGAGGCTTAACCCTATAAAACCCTCAATGCGTAATTTACGCATTGAGGGTTTTATTCATTTATGCCATTTTCATGGGAAAGATAAGCAACACTTCGAATAGTTTCCGGTGTCATCCCATATCACATTAAAAAGTTTTTCTTCTTTAAAAAGACGGATAGATATGGATTCAAAAGGAACACTACTCATTATGACGTATTAACAAGTAAAACAATTAGTTTGAAGTTTTACTGAAAAAGTACTAATGGACAGAATCCATTAATGAGGTGTTTTGCGTGAATATAGTATGGGGACTTTTTGGTATCGTTGTCGTATTAAGCATTGCTTTTCTTTTTTCCAATGGTAAGAAATCCATTAATTTCAGAACGATTTTTGTTGGACTGGCAATTCAAATAACGTTTGCATTTATCGTGTTAAAGTGGGAGGCGGGAAGAGCAGGCTTAATATGGTTCTCCGGGAAAGTACAAAATGTAATTGACTATGCAGGAGAGGGAATTGGGTTTGTTTTTGGTCCTGCTGCGGACGTTGAAGGCTTTGGTTTTGTATTTGCATTTCAAGTGTTGACGATTATTATTTTCTTCTCCTCATTAATATCTGTATTGTATTATCTAGGGATTATGCAACGGGTTATAACACTCATTGGCGGAGCATTGTCGAAGTTGTTAGGAACGAGTAAGGCTGAATCAGTATCCGCAGCAGCGAACATCTTTGTAGGACAGACAGAAGCGCCACTTGTCATTCGTCCATTTTTAGCTAACATGACAAAATCTGAGCTGTTCGCCGTCATGACTGGCGGGCTGGCTTCTGTTGCAGGTTCCGTTCTTGCGGGGTATGCATTATTAGGTGTTCCGCTTGAATACTTGATCGCTGCAAGTTTCATGGCTGCACCTGCAGGTCTAATCATGGCGAAAATGTTCATACCGGAAACAGAACAATCAGCAATCGCCGAATTTGAAATGGAAAAGGATCAAGAGTCAACGAATGTTATCGATGCAGCAGCGCGTGGAGCAGGGGACGGTTTGCAGTTGGCGTTGAATGTCGGTGCTATGTTGCTTGCTTTCATTGCACTTATTGCACTTGTCAATGGAATGCTAGGTGGAGTTGGGGATTGGATTGGTTTCGAATCTTTAACGATTGAAGGAATACTTGGTGTTCTGTTTTCTCCGCTTGCATTCGCAATCGGTGTGCCATGGTCTGAAGCTGTGACGGCAGGGAGTTACATTGGACAAAAGCTTGTCTTGAATGAATTTGTTGCGTATGCAGCATTTGCTCCGGAAATTCCAAACCTGTTACCGAAGACAGTTATCGTTGTTAGTTTTGCGCTTTGTGGCTTTGCGAATTTAAGTTCTTTAGCAATCCTTCTGGGTGGATTGGGTGCATTGGCTCCTAGTCGTCGTTCTGATATTGCAAGGCTAGGCATTCGGGCAGTTGCAGCAGGTGCGCTAGCGTCCTTGTTGAGTGCTGCTATTGCAGGGATGTTCATTTAACTTCAAACATCAAGTAGGAAAAGACCGGGTTGCTTTTACAGCTTCCCGGTCTTTTAGCTTTTTCAATCTGTAAAACAGCTTTATTTATCTTCGTCACTATCTTCAACAGTACCATCATCGACATCCTCATCGTCTAAGTTTTCATCAATATCAACATTTACATCCGAATCTGTTCCATCATCTGTTTCGACATCAGCAGGGGGATTATCTACATTTACGTTAGTATCGTCATCATCATCACCGCATGCGGCTAACATCCCAATCGATAACATGGCTGCTGCTCCAAGTTTTAACCATTTCTTTTCTCCAGTAAGTTTCATTTTCATTTAAATCGCCTCCGATAGATTGTTTTGTTAGTGTTGCATATAAATATAAATACCCTCGTTTCTTTTTGCGAACCATTACATTTTGATTACAGTTTTTATTTCAAGAAAAAAAGCACAGGCAATTATAGCCTATGCTCCTTGTAAGTATGTGATTTTATTTTACTTTCCAGTAGATAGACATCTGCACTTTTCGGTTGGTTTTCATAGGCGATAATTGAATCGAGAAGCTGTTCTGTTGTTCGGGCGCCGACAAGGGCTGATGCAATTGTTTTATCGCGTAGAACGAAAGCGATGGCTGCTGCGTGCAAATCAGCTGAGTGTTCATCTAGCAGCGCGACAGTCTCTTTTAATTCGTTAGCATTGTATTCGGCAAAACCATCTGCTTGACCTGCCTTTGTTACACCAATGGATGTTAGAAAACCTTTCGCTATCGTTCCCCTTGTAATAACAGACGCCCCTGCGTCGTGGATCATCGGAAACCATTCTTCGGGTCTTCGGTCAAGCAGACTATATTGCATCATAACTGAAATAGCTGCACTGCTACCCAAGAACCGTTTAATGACAGTTGGCCTGATTGATGAAATGCCGTATTGGCGAATGAGTCCTTCTTTCTTTAGGCTGTCGAATGCATCAATCGTTTCTTCAACATTATCTTCCATCGTTCCACCGTGTAACTGATATAAATCGATATAATCTGTTCCAAGCCGCGTCAAACTTTTCTTAACAGCTTCTTCGATATGCTTTTTAGAAGGGTCCCACGTCCATTCAGTACCCTCTTCGTTCATTTTGTTACCCGCTTTTGTTGCAAGTATAACGTCAGCGCGTCTTCCTTTTAATGCATAGCCGACCAGTTCTTCATTTTTCCCGCCGTCATATAAATCAGCTGTATCAAAATAATTCATCCCAGCATGGATCGCTGCGTCGATAATGTTTTTTGCTTCACCTAAGTCATCCGGCAAAGACATGCATCCGAGTCCAAGTTCAGAAATGAAAAGGCCACTTTTACCTAACTCTCTCTTCTTCATCCACTGCACCTCCTGTTTTATATATGGTACAATTTATTGTATATAAACACCATTAGAAGGAGTCGAACGAATTGGACAAATATGAAGAAAAAACGATATCAGGAACGACTATATATGAAGGGAAAATTATAACAGTACGAATTGAAGATGTGGAACTCCCTGATGGCAATCATGCGAAACGTGAATTAGTGAAGCACCCGGGCGCAGTTGCCATATTAGCGATTACTTCTGAAGGTAAACTCGTACTTGTCGAGCAATATAGGAAAGCGATTGAACGGTCATTAATTGAAATACCGGCGGGTAAAATGGAGCCTGGCGAAGCCCCTGAAGTGACGGCTGTGCGTGAGCTCGAAGAGGAGACGGGTTTTGGGGCGAAGAAATTTACATATATCCAGTCATTTGCGACTTCGCCCGGATTCGCGAATGAAGTGATCCATCTTTATTTGGCGCAAGGGTTATACAAAATCGACAATCCGGCTGCCGGTGACGAAGATGAATTCATAGAACTAATTGAAGCGACAATCGAGGAAGCAGAAGAACTCGTTGCGACTGGTAAAATTTTTGATGCCAAAACTGCATTTGCCGTGCTCTATGCAAAAGATCTTTTGAATAGCTGACCTAAATCGAACCGGACAAGCATAGAGTATGTAAAGTGAAACTTCTCAATCAGTGAAGTTCTTACTGCCCGCTAATGCGGGACAAACTATGCGGAGGTGCAGGCTTTGGTCCGATCCTTATCATTCATTCACTTATTCGTCATTCTAGCAGTCGGATATATTGGTGGTGCACTGCTATTCCGGGAAATGCCAACAACTGCGATGGAAAAGTTGATAAATTTCTATGATGGCCGTGTCATTCATGGACATGAAACTGGATTTATCAAACCAATTGGGACGACGTTTCTCTTTTTTATTGTTGCCTATGCATTTACATCTTTTCGGTATACGCGGTTTCTTGTCTTATTTCTTGGCGCTGTCAAAAGTGTGTTTTTCGGCTTATCTTCATCGTACTTGCTCAGTTCGGGATCGACAATGATCGATTATACAGTTTGGTGGTTTCCGTTCCAACTACTTTCATGCTTTTTGTTTCTTTTATACTGTGTGATATTAAGACCTCCGTATTTTATGCGGAAAACAACGGATAAAAAGAGGAATCGAAGGGCGTTGCCGGTACTTATTGTATTGTCTTCAATCGTGCTTGCTGTCGAGATGATCATCTACTATTCCATCCTCAAGTAGATTATGAGTTTGTTTCATCGCACTTATATTTCCTTTAAGTTGTCATCCCGAAAGACCATTTGATATAATGGAGTCAGTTTGAGGGGGGCGTCGTATGGAAAGCCGGATCGATCGGATAAAAAAACAATTGCACGGGGCCAGCTACAAGTTGACGCCTCAGCGTGAAGCGACGGTTTTGGTCCTCCTTGAGCACGAGGAAGACCATCTAAGTGCGGAAGATGTATTTTTACTAGTTAAAGAAAAAGCACCGGAAATCGGGCTTGCTACAGTTTACCGTACGTTGGAATTGCTAACGGATCTTAAAGTGGTCGATAAAATCAATTTTGGAGATGGTGTATCCAGGTATGATTTGCGCCAAGAAGGGGCCGCACATTTCCACCATCATCTTATTTGTATCGAATGTGGAACTGTAGATGAAATTCAAGACGATTTACTTGGCGATGTTGAAAAAATCGTCGAAAGTCGTTTTCAGTTTAAGATTAAAGACCATTGGCTAACGTTTCACGGTATATGCAAACGTTGTAAACCGGACGTTGAAGATGGTGAGGTTTGAAACGAGGGATAGCATGGTGCTGTCCCTTTTGTCGTTCGAAATGTATATGAATCCTTGAACAGGAGGGGGGAAAGGGTATGTATTCATCACAAAGACTTTCCAGGGGTTATTGCCCTGTGCGCATCATATGAAGGACGCTCGTTTTGCACTAGAAGATTACATACACTTTTTAAAAGTGGAAAGACAGCTTTCGGTCAATACAGTTGCATCGTATGAACGGGATCTCAATGAATATATCGGACATATGGAAAAAATGGGTTATGAAACAATCGACGCCATCGATCGGTCAGCTATACTTGACCATATAAACTACTTGCGGGAAGGTGGTAAGTCGGCCCGTACTGTATCAAGACATATATCGTCCATCCGTTCCTTACATCGATTCCTGTTGCGTGACAAGGTGACAACTGGAGACCCGACCGTCCATATTGACCTGCCGAAGCTTGAACAGAAATTACCTCGCGTGTTAACGATGCCGGAAGTGGACAGACTCATTGACACACCGAATCATGCCAAGCCACAAGGCGTTAGGGATCGTGCATTACTTGAAATTTTGTATGGTACTGGAATGAGAGTCAGCGAACTAATCGGTCTTAATATGGATGACATTCATTTATCGATGGGCTTTGTTCGGGTTTTTGGTAAAGGCGGAAAAGAACGTATTATCCCCTTAGGTGGGGAGGCGATTAAATCCTGTCTTCGCTACATCGAAGAAGCGCGTCCCGTGTTCATCGCAAAACAAAAAGGCGCCGTCGCATTGTTTGTCAACATGCGCGGAACAAGACTGACAAGGCAAGGGTGTTGGAAACTATTAAAGTCACATGCACTTAAGGCGGGTATACAAAAAGAACTGACCCCACACATCCTACGCCATTCATTTGCTACACATCTGATAGAGAATGGAGCAGACTTACGGGCTGTTCAGGAAATGCTTGGCCATGTGGACATTTCCACTACGCAAATTTACACACACGTCAGTCGTTCTCGATTAAAGGAAGTGTACGTTAAATTTCATCCAAGAGCATAATTAAAACTACTAGGAGGTATTTTGGAATGGGAAACGAACAATTCAAACGCATACATCTTATTGTACTTGACTCTGTCGGTATAGGAGAATCACCTGACGCTCATCTATTCGGGGATGAAGGTGCAAATACATTAGGTCATATTGGAGACGCAATGAACGGGCTAACAATGCCGAATATGGGGAAACTCGGTTTATCTAATATTAGTGAAATAAAAGGTATCGCGGTTACAGATGAACCCAGCGGATATTACACTAAAATGCAAGAAGCATCAGTGGGGAAAGATACGATGACTGGTCATTGGGAAATGATGGGTCTTAACATCAACAAACCATTTAAAGTGTACCCGAATGGTTTCCCATCTGAACTGATTGAAGAACTTGAAAAACGGATAGGTCGAAAAATAATTGGCAATAAACCCGCAAGTGGGACCGCGATTATCGATGAACTCGGAAAAGAGCATATGGAAACAGGTGCAATCATCGTTTATACATCAGCAGATCCTGTAATGCAAATTGCTGCTCATGAAGACATCATTCCGATTGAAGAACAATACCGGATTTGTGAAATTGCACGGGAGTTGACATTGGAGCCGAAATACCTTGTCGGCCGTGTTATTGCACGACCGTTCATCGGACAACCAGGAGATTTCACTCGTACGACAAACCGTCACGATTACGCATTAAAACCATTTGGCCGCACGGTAATGAATGAACTCATAGATGATGGTTTTGATGTTCTTGCAGTTGGAAAGATAGCTGACATTTTCAATGGTGAAGGTATTTCAAATTCAGTCCGTACAGTAAGTAATATGGATGGGGTTGACAAGTTGTTAGAGGTCATGAGTAAAGATTTCAATGGCCTAAGCTTTACAAATCTTGTTGACTTTGATGCGTTATTCGGGCATCGCAGAGACCCACTGGGATATGGTAATGCCCTTGAAGAGTTTGACGTTAGACTTGTAGAAATCATGAGCGCACTCCGCAAGGATGACTTGCTCATTATTACTGCCGATCATGGGAACGACCCTGTTCACGAGGGAACCGATCATACTCGGGAATATGTACCGTTACTCATCTATTCTCCATCTCTCAAACAAGGTGGATCACTTCCTCAAAATGAGACATTTTCTGATATTGGCGCAACAATCGCTGATAACTTTAATGTGAGGTTACCTGAATTCGGAAAAAGTTTCTTAACGCTATTAGAATAAAAGGGGTGACGTTCATGTTCAGAATGGTTGACATAATTGAAAAAAAACGGGATGGCGAGGAACTATCAAAAGAAGAAATCACTTTTTTCATAACGGATTATACGAATGGTTCCATACCGGATTATCAGGCAAGCGCTTTTTTGATGGCAATCTATTTTAAAGGTATGACAGCAAAAGAACAAGCATACCTGACGATGGCAATGGTTGAATCAGGGGACCAAATCGATTTGTCAGCAATCGAAGGCATAAAAGTCGATAAGCATTCGACAGGCGGCGTAGGGGATACGACTAGTCTCGTTCTAATCCCCCTCGTCGCAGCATGTGGCGTCCCTGTTGCGAAAATGAGTGGACGAGGTCTTGGTCACACAGGTGGAACACTCGATAAACTGGAAGCAATTGAGGGATTCCATATTGAATTGACAGAACAACAATTTGTGAAACAAGTAAACGATTTAAAACTTGCTGTAATTGGTCAAAGTGGTAATTTGACACCGGCAGATAAAAAATTGTACGCCCTGCGCGACGTCACAGCAACCGTCAATAGCATCCCACTTATCGCTAGTTCAATTATGAGCAAAAAGATTGCAGCTGGTGCAAATGCTATCGTCTTGGATGTCAAAACGGGTGACGGTGCGTTCATGAAAACGGAGGCTGATGCGAAAGCACTGGCTAAGTCAATGGTTGCCATTGGCAGACAAGTCGGCAGAAATACAATGGCGGTTATTTCGGATATGAGTCAGCCACTTGGCTTTGCGATTGGAAACTCGCTCGAGGTTATTGAAGCAATTGAAACATTAAAAGGTAATGGTCCTGAAGATTTAACGGAGCTCTGTCTCGTACTTGGTAGTAAAATGGTCATGGCAGGTGGAAAAGCGAAGTCGCTTGAAGAGGCTCGCGACAAGCTCTTAGCTGTTATCGCAGATGGTACGGCACTTGAATTATTTGGTCAATTGATTAAAGCACAAGGCGGTAATGCCGCCATAATTCACAACCCCTCCTTATTGCCTGTTGCAGCATTCAAAGTCGAAGTCCCTGCGCTTACAGCTGGCTACATAACGCAGATGGAAGCGGATGATATAGGTGTAGCTGCAATGCTGCTCGGAGCGGGTAGGGCCACTAAAGAAGACGAAATTGATTTAGCGGTGGGTATCGTGCTGAAAAAGAAAATTGGAGATAAAGTTCAAGTGGGTGAACCGCTTGCTATTATCCATTCAAATTCTACTAATGTGGAACGTTCGACTTCGATCATTCAACAGCATATAACCATTGCCGATCAAGCAGTAAAAAGTCCTCAACTTATAGGTGAAATGATTACTGAATGAAGTAAATTTAGACGAAAGCTATCTTATTCTCCGTTAAAAACGGTTGATGAGATAGCTTTTTTTGATGGGAAAACACAAGGCGGCATGATTGCGCTCTCACTTTCTATATTAATTTAAATTGGATGTGTAAATTGCAAAAAAGACGTACATACTTTTACTAGAGCCAGGCATTGTCGAAATCTAAGACCTTTACGCTATTGGTGACTAGTTTTGTCAACTAAAAGGGTTCCTTCCTTCCGGTATGGAATATTCAGCATGAAGGAGGGGTTCAGCATGGCTGATATTGAAATTATTGACAATGGGATTTTAATTGCGACACTGCGAGGGGAACTGGACAATCATGAGGCGAATCGAATCCGTACCCATATTTCTTCATCCATTTTTTCAGGACAAGTACGATCTGTAATTTGGAATCTGGAAGGACTCGGTTTCATGGACAGTGCAGGCATTGGCCTCATTTTAGGCAGAATGCGTGATCTAGTACCAGTGGACGGGGAGACACTCATTTTGAATCCGTCCTCAACAATGGAAAAAATATTCAATTTTTCCGGTCTGGGGTCGAATATCAGACGTTGTACGGTCGATCAGGCGATCGGGGAAATCGGAGGGGTCTTACATGAAAAATGAAATGACGTTATCATTCGTCGCGATTGAAGAAAATGAGGCACTAGCAAGAATGGCGATGACTTGTTTCATCACACCGCTTGATCCGACAATTGAGGAAATTTCAGAATTTAAAACAATTGTGTCAGAAGCAGTGACAAATGCAATCATTCATGGTTATGAATGTGATGGAAAAAGTCAAGTGACATTACATGCAGTAATTGATGATAACAAAGTGTCAATGACGATATCCGATGAAGGCGCAGGTATTTTTGACATTGAACAAGCGATGGAACCAATGTTCACAACACGCCCGTTCATGGAACGGTCAGGTATGGGGTTCACAATAATGGAAAGCTTTTCCGACAGACTTTCTGTCGAATCCGTCATAGGAAGAGGAACGGTTGTTAAGTTTGAAAAAACGTTTTCTCCGGTCACGGAAACTAGCAGAATGAGGTGACCTATGGACACATCTGTTGATAATAAACACGCTTTGTTGTCCCAGGAGACGATGAGGGAACTCATAAAAGTTTCACAAGAAGGCGATAAAGAAGCAAGAAGGATGATGGTTGAAGGTAATACACGACTTGTGTGGTCCATCGTCCAACGTTTTGCATCTCGTGGTGCAGACACCGAGGACTTGTTCCAAATCGGCTGTATCGGCCTTATGAAATCAATCGATAAATTCGATCTATCGTACGAGGTGAAATTTTCCACCTATGCGGTGCCGATGATTGTTGGTGAAATCCAACGATTTTTAAGAGATGACGGAATGGTTAAAGTGAGTAGATCCATTCGGGAACTCAGTTTCAAAATCCGTCATGCAACGGACGACTATATTAAAAAGCATGGTAAATCACCATCTATTTCCGAAGTTGCGGCTGTTTTAGAAGTGACAGTGGATGAAATAATTCTTGCATCAGATGCATTACGAGACCCAGCTTCACTTCATGAAAAGCTGTATGAAAGTGAAGGGGATAGCCTAACATTGATGGACCAACTCCGTGATGATAGATCTGAACGGGTATTCGATCATATCCCGCTTAGGGATGTTGTTTCGAAATTGAATAAGCGTGATCAAACCATTATTTACATGCGTTATTATTTAGATTGTACACAAAGTGACATCGCCGAACGGATAGGTATTTCACAAGTACAAGTATCACGACTCGAGAAGAAAATTCTTGCTCAGCTAAAAACATGGATGGGTGCGAATGCTGAAGAAAGTTTGGTAAAAGTGAGGACGGATTAAAACAATGAAAAGGTTATTCCAATCTAGGGAAGAAGGAGAAGAATGGTTCTATGCCTTATTTGGCAAAGAAGAGTCATTCGACTCTGTTGCCAGATTACTGCATTTATGGGATATGCCCACTTTGTTTTTGTATATGAATGGGCTTGTTGACGGGGATGTAATTACAACATTATTGACAGAAATGCAGTGGAGAAATGAACCACCGGAAAATGAGGGGGACGGGGCCGATAGGTTCCTCTCCTATTTCCCGTACCATGCTGTAGAGCCAGTTGAAGATAAGGAAGTATTACTGAAGTCTATATTAAGCGGGGTAGCGGCGTTTATAACGCCAGAAGGTTATGCATTTACGATTGATGTTCGTTCGTACCCCGGTAGACAACCAGAAGAACCAGATAACGAAAAAGTAATTCGTGGATCAAGAGATGGGTTCACGGAAAATATTCTTACAAATACGGCCTTGATAAGAAGAAGAATTCGGACGGAGAAATTGAGATTTGAAATGCATGAGACAAGCGCAGAAGGTAAAACGGACATTGTTATTGCTTTTATGCAAGGAGCGGCTAGTCCGAAACATTTAAAATATATACGGGAAAGACTTGATGATATTCGTACGGATGGGCTAACCATGACAGATAAATCAATTGAGGAATTTCTTTTTAAACAAGGTTTTCATCCGATGCCGTTTACTAGGTTTACAGAGCGTCCAGATATTTGTGCTGCTCATTTATTGGAAGGTCATATTGCCATAATCGTTGATACATCACCTTCAGTTATACTTGTGCCGACTACTTTGTTCCATCATCTTCAACATGCAGAAGAGTATAGGCAAGCTCCACTAATTGGTACTGCTGTTAGATTCGTACGCTTGTTTGGAACGGCGATGAGTTTGTTGTTACTGCCATTTTGGTATTTGTTATCTACAAGGCTAGAGTACTTACCGAGCGCCATTAGTTATATCGGGCCGAACGAGGTCGGTCATATTCCGTTACTTGTGCAACTTTTGATAGCGGACGGTGGTATCGAAGTGTTGCGAATGGCTGCTATACATACCCCTACGCCGTTGTCGACAGCGATGGGGTTGGTTGCGGCTATAGTCATCGGTCAAGTAGCAATTGATGTGGGATTATTTTCGGGAGAAGTTGTTTTATATGTAGCTGTAAGTGCGATTTTGACATTTGCTATTCCATCCTTTGAGTTAAGTGTCACAACAAAAGTCTTTAGGATTTTAATATTATTGTCGACCGCATTGTTTGGCGCGGCAGGCTTTTTCCTCGCATTGCTAGTTCTGTTTTACTATTTATGTTCGCTCAAACCAATGGATGTTCCTTATATGTGGCCGGCTGTTCCATTCTTTCCAAAAGCAATGGCACGCGTGCTTATCAGGTTTCCAATGACTGCGGATGCGCCTCGACCTTATATAACTGATTCACCGGAACGTGACCGTGTCTCTTAGATCATTGCCACTTGACTCCCGACTATGATAAAGTTTTAGTTATATAATTCGGGAGGAGTAGGCTATATGCATCTTTACGGAACACAATCGATTAATGAAAGAGGTCATCTGGCAATTGCCGGCGTCGATACAGTCGATCTTGCACATACGTGTGGTACACCGCTTATCGTCTATGATATCGCGTTATTCCGCGAACGTGCAAAGGCCTTTAAAGAGACGTTTAAAAGTATGGGGATTCAATCGCAAGTTGCCTATGCAAGTAAAGCATTTTCATCTATCGCCATTTATGAAATAGCACAACAGGAGGACTTATCTCTGGATGTCGTCTCTGGTGGTGAACTTTTTACTGCTGTTGCGGCTGGTTTTCCTCGTGAACGGATTCATTTCCACGGCAATAATAAAAGCTACACAGAGTTGCAACATGCTTTCGATGAAAAAATCGGCTGTCTTGTGATCGATAATTTTTCGGAAATTGAAATGGTGAAAGAGATTGCAGAGATGCGCAAGGAAAAGATGAATGTACTTATTCGTGTAACACCTGGCGTCAAAGCATCCACTCATGATTATATTACGACAGGTCAAGAGGACTCGAAGTTTGGATTTGACCTGAAAAATGGACAGGCTGATGAAGCATTTCTTCAACTGTTTAATCATCCTTATATTGGGCTTTTGGGCATGCATTGCCATATTGGTTCCCAAATTTTTGAATCAGATGCTTTCCGTTTGGCAGCAGAAGCACTCATGTCAAAAATGATTTCTTGGCATGAAATGCATAATTTTGTCTGTCCCGTCTTAAATTTAGGAGGCGGTTTCGGAATACGTTATACTGATGAGGACAAACCTTTGGAACCGTCGGCTTATGTTAAGGAAATGGCAACAATCGTTTTATCAATGACTCGTAACTATAATTATCCGGTTCCCGAAATCTGGATTGAACCAGGTAGATCACTTATTGGGGATGCAGGAACCACTTTGTATACTGTAGGAAGTACGAAAGAAGTTCCTGGCGTCCGTACATATATTGCGGTTGATGGTGGAATGTCCGATAATATCCGCCCGGCACTGTACGGGGCGAAATATACGGCTGTCACTGCCAATCGTATGAATGAGCCACAATCCAATAGAGTGACGATTGCAGGGAAATGCTGCGAATCTGGTGATAAGCTTATCGAAGAAGCCTATATCGCCAAAACAACGTATGGTGATATACTAGCTATTACTTGTACGGGTGCCTATGGCTACTCAATGGCAAGTAATTATAATCGATTGCCAAAACCTGCAATTGTCTTTTGCGAAAACGGAGAGAAGCAGCTTGTCGTGCGCAGAGAAACGTATGAAGACGTCATTCGACTCGACATCCCTTTGCAAAAAGTGAAATGGGGCGAGAAGATATGAAAAAACGCAATTTGATCCTTTTCTTGCTCATCCTTGTTGCCGCAGTAATATGGGGAGCTGTATACTGGTATTTCATCATGCCGGTCATCGACCCACGCTAAAGGACCGCAAAGAGGAAGGCCCTGTTATTACTTACGGTATCATTACCGTAGGATTTTCAGAAAAGAAGGGATCTAACCAATGCTTTTACGCTATAAGAAGACTTATGAGAAAATTGCTATGGGTTTACTATCGTATATGCCCGGTGATAAAAGTGTAAAGAAATTACAAGAACTAATCGCTACTTACGAAACGGATGAAAACTGGCTACTGTATTTATGGAAAAAAGAAGAAGATCTTATCGGTTTAATCGGTTTAGAAATGGGAGAAGACGAATATACACTACAACATATTTCCGTCAATCCTTCTTTTCGAGGAGAGGGCGTCGGGAAAGAGATGGTTGCAAAAGTACAAGCCCTCTTTCCAGACAAAAACTGCCTTACGACAGAAACAACCAACGCATTCATAAAAAAATGTACAATGAAAGAGGAAGGCGCAGATTAACACTGTCTGCCCTTCTTTTTTTCTTCGCGTAGACGTAGAATATCTTCCCTATCTCTTAGCATATGTTTATGAATGATAGCATCGCTGCCTTCAGGAAGGAGTGGCAAAGAATCTTCCATAATTTCAACGAGTTGTCTAAGTTGCTGTGAGGTCACAGCAATTAAAAATGAACTAAATGGCCCCTCAGACGAAATGCTTACTATAGTAGCTTGCACATTGTTTAGTAAACGTTTAAAATCAATTTCTTCCGTAAAAGCGGAATGCAGGTTTGAGATTGAATGAAACTTCTTTTCTGCATTTCGAAGCGTACGGAGTGCCCCAGGGATATTTCCTCGCCGCCAATGATACATCCCCGTTGAAAGTAGAATATAGGCAGTCAAAGGATGTGTTTTATCGCCGTCAGGAAGGGACTTCCAATACTCTTCTAGAACTTCGTGGCATTCAAAATAGTCTTGATTGTCATTAAAATAAACAATAAACTTTACAAAGAGTGGTTGATGTAATGGATGCATGCAAACATTCCTTTCATGAGTAGAAATAATAGGTAGGTGTTTAAATTTGTCGTATAAAGTGAAACTTGAAGTGTTTGAAGGTCCCTTGGATTTATTATTACATTTAATTAACAGACTTGAAATTGATATATACGATATTCCTATGGCTGAACTAACACAGCAGTACATAGAACACCTTCACGCAATGCGTGTGCTACAACTAGACGAATTGAGCGAATATCTCGTACTCGCGGCGACTTTGATAGAGATTAAGAGCAAAATGTTGCTCCCAGTCCATGAAGGTGAAGATTTCAGTGATGAGCAAGGATTTGATATGGAAGAAGATCCGCGTGATGAACTTGTTGCACGTATTATTGAATATAGGAAATATAAAGAGGCAGCTACAAGCCTTAAAGAATCCGCAGCAGAACGCTCTGAGCATTTTACAAAATATCCAGGTGATCTCTCAGTATTCGGTGAAGTAATTGTATCTGATAAAGAAGAACATATGAATGTTTTTGATTTGATCGGCGCATTTCAAAAAATGCTCGATCGAAACCGCTTAAAAGTTCCACGTACTGCAAGTATATCAAAAACAGAACTATCTGTCGGGGAAAAAATGGATGAAATCATGGCTACATTGCAACGGGGGGGCGGACGATGTGACTTTTATTCACTTTTCGATATGGGTGATACCGGCGGATTAGTCGTTACATTTGTATCACTTCTTGAATTGATGAAAAGAAGAGACGTTATTGTAGAGCAAGCTGGTAATTTTGACCGATTAACTGTTTCGTTCAGACGGGAGGATTAATGAAATGGAAACGGAAGATCGTTTAATAGGGATGATTGAAAGCTTTTTATTCATTGTAGGAGATGAAGGGCTATCAATGCAGCAATTAATGGTTTTAACAGAACGTGAAGAAAGTATAGTAAGTGCGGCACTTAATCGTTTGCTAGCAAACTATGAACAACGTCAGGATTGTGGGATAACAGTAAAGGTACTTGGTGGTGCATACGTACTTGTGACAAAATCCGAATTTGCAGAAGATATGAAACGGTTGCTGGAAAGTCCAGCACCAAAATCCATGTCTCAGGCCTCACTCGAAGTATTGGCAATCATCGCATACCGACAACCTGTGACTCGGGTTGAAATTGATGACCTGCGCGGAGTTAAATCGGAGGGGCCGATTAATACACTTGTTGCAAAAGGATTGATAATGGAAAAAGGACGATCGGAAGGAAGTGGGCGGGCAATTCTATATGGTACGACTGAATTGTTTCTCGACCGTTTCGGACTTGAATCCATTCAAGGGCTTCCGCCATTGCTACTACAAGAAGAGAATGTTGTTGGAGAAACGGATTTGTTCATGACGAAATTTCAGGAAGCGTTTGCGATAGAAGATGATGGGGGAGGAACTAACCGTTGAAACGGGCATTGATCGTTGTCCTTTTTTTTACACTTCTTTTTAGCGTTGGAGCAAAAAATGCCGCTGCTGGTCAAGCTTGGGCTGTGATTGACGCAGATACCGGTCGGTTTTTAGATGGGCAAAATGAAAATGTTAGGCTTCCAATTGCAAGCTTAACTAAAATTTGGACAGCATTTACGGTTCTTGAAAGTGGAGTGCCTAATCGTGAAGTTTTGATATCATCTCGTGCAGCTTCTGCGGAAGGTTCTTCAATCTATTTGAAACAAGGCATGACTATCGATTCAGAGGCTCTTCTTTACGGATTGATGCTTCGTTCGGGCAATGACGCAGCGCATGCCCTTGCTGAACATGCCGGAGGATCAATGGAAGGCTTTGTTGATATGATGAATGACAACGCACTTCTATATGGACTGAATGATACTGAATTTACGAATCCGTCAGGTTTACATGACGATCAGCATCTGTCCACCGCACGTGATACTGCACTTATGCTGTACTATGCGATGAAAAATGAAAGGTTTCGAAAAATTGCTACATCAAAAAATTATGTATACCGAGAAGGTGATGAAGTATACAGCTGGCAAAATAAGCATCGGCTAATTGGATCTGATTCGGGAGCAATTGCCGGGAAAACAGGCTTTACTAAAGTAGCCAGAAGGACGCTTGCAACATACTTTGAAAAAGATGGGAAAAATATTATTGTTGTTACGTTAAATGATTCAGACGATTGGAAAACACACACGCATTTGGCGCAGAAAACATTTTCCGCATACAACCTTGTTACGATTGCTAAAAAGGGAACGTATGATATCTTGCCTGGCATTGAAGCAGAATTAGAAAATCCTATTCGACTCCTCTTGAAAAAAGACGAAAAGGATAAGCTTTCAAATCTCATACGCATCCCAAGAGATAAGGGGAAGTCAAGCAAGGGATTATGGACCGTGTCATTTGACAATGAAGCACTGCTTACTACGGAAGTTCTAATTCAAAGGTGACTGATTGATTACAATCAGAATAACGAAGTATTTTCAACATATAATCCACGTGGTAAGTTGAAATGTGACTAAATCAAGAAGACTGACGCTATTTAGGTCAGTCTTCTTTTCATTTGCGACAAAGTATGACATAATTTTTTACAGACTGAACTACGGGGTGAAACAATGGAAAGATTACAGAAAGTATTAGCACAAGCAGGAGTAGCATCACGGAGAAAATCCGAAACACTCATTGTGGATGGAAAAGTAAAAGTGAATGGTATTGTCGTAACAGAACTCGGTACAAAAGTATCTAATTCAGATAGAGTGGAAGTAGAAGGCGTAGAACTTGTAAAAGAGAGCTTCGTCTACTATCTGCTATATAAACCAAGAGGTGTTATTTCTACAGTTCATGATGAAAAAGGCAGAAAGACTGTACTGGATTTAATTCCACAAGTCTCCCAACGAATATTCCCTGTCGGAAGATTGGATTATGATACTTCGGGTGTCATTATACTGACAAATGACGGAGACTTCTCTTATCTGATGACACATCCGAAATACGGTATTAAGAAAAAGTACATCGCAAAAGTCAAAGGGATGCCAGAACGGGAAGCACTACGAAAACTTGAATCGGGCGTTGTTCTTGAGGACGGGATGACTGCGCCGGCTAAAGTCAAGATGCGGACGGTTGATAAAAAAGCGGGAACTTCCCTAATCGAAATTACAATTCATGAGGGGAAAAACCGTCAAGTACGCCGGATGTTCGAAGCGATAGGTAGCCCTGTTCAAAAACTGAGACGAGAATCATTTGCGATGCTTACAACGCATGGTCTAAATGCAGGAGAAGCCCGGGAATTGACAACACATGAGGTTAAACAGCTACGGGTATTAGCGGAAACAGGGAAAATTGGCTGATTCTATCGATATTGTTCACAATCCATACAATTATGCGAAGCTTATCGGGAAATTTTTTTGTTATAATAATGAGCGGTAGAACTTATTTATTGTAAGGAGGCAGACAGGGTGGCAAGTAAAAGTAAAAAGAAAAAACGTCTTGTGATACGGACGGTTGTCCTCTTACTTCTTGTTTCAGCAGTCGTATACACAATCGCGTTCAAAGATAAAGTGGATGTGTTAGCTGTTGGTGACATGGCTCCAGATTTTGAACTGACTGATTTAGATGGTAACAAACATCGCCTTTCCGATTATAAGGGAGAGGGTGTATTTCTTAACTTCTGGGGAACATGGTGTGGACCATGTAAAAGAGAGATGCCATTTATGGAAAGCCAATACAAGGCTTTCGAAAAGAAGGGCGTCCATATCTTAGCAGTGAATATTAAAGGATCCGATTTGAAGGTAGAAGCATTCAGAGATAATTATAAGTTGACTTTCCCAATCGCAATCGATAAAACCGAAAGTGTAAAAGAAGTTTATAATATTATCCCGCTTCCTACGACCTTCCTTATTAATAAAGAAGGAAGAATCGAACAAATCATAACACGGGAAATGTCGGAAGATGAGATTAAATCCCATATGGAAAGCATTCAACCCGATTAAGGAGTACATCTAAATGAGCAAAATCAACTGTCAGTGTGGTCATGAAAATCCATTTGGCACAGTGCTTTGTGAACGATGTGGACGACCACAAACAACAGAGGCTAAACAAAGTGAAACGGTCGATATGCGTTATGAAGGATCAGCTAGAAGATCCCAAACCTATAAACGATCAATAATCGATAGGATTTGGAACTTCTTCTCCAGTGTTAAAATAGGGATTAGCATTATCGTGGCTGTCTTGGTTACATCGGCAATCGGGACGTTATTCCCCCAAAAGTTATACGTGCCAGTATCCACTGATGCGGACATAGCTGCTTACTACGAAAGACTGTACGGAGTTTTTGGTACTATTTATTATAAATTAGGTTTTTATGATATGTATAACAGCTGGTGGTTCATCACACTAGTCGGTATGCTTGGAACTTCTATTATTATTGCAAGTGTCGATAGAGTTTTTCCGCTTTACAAGTCGTTGAAAAAGCAACGGACGAAACGTCATGCTTCTTTTATGAAAGTACAACGTATTTTTGGTGAAGGATCATCTGACGACCCTGATGAAGCATTAGGGAAAGCAGAAGAAAAGTTGAAAAGTCTTCGATACAACGTAAAAACAGAAGAAGGTGCTCTTCTCGCAGAAAAAAATCGTTTTTCTCGGTGGGGACCTTATATAAATCACGCAGGCCTCATTATTTTCCTTTTCGGTATTTTACTTCGAGGTATACCGGGCTTCTATGTCGATGAAACGATGTGGATTCGGGAAGGCGAAACACGCTCAATTCCTGGTGCTCCCGGTTATTTTCTGGAAAGCAAAGGATTTATTTTAGAGAATTACACAAAAGATGAAGCAAAGGAGATTTACGGCGAGGCACTTGACCGGGTCGGTTCGATTGCAAAAAATTATCAAACGGATGTCGCTTTGTATAAAAATAAAGAAGGCGGTTTACCGGGACAATCGGAACATCGGAAGTTGGAAAAGGAATACTCAATCATTGTCAATAAGCCACTTACATTCGATGGATACAGTATTTTTCAAATGGATTTCCGATTAGACGAGCTTAAAGCAATGACATTCCAACTGACACAAAAAGAAACCGGGAAATCTCTCGGGGAGTTCACTGTTGACTTAGTAGATCCTGAGGATACGTACGAACTAGCTGAAGGTACGAAAGTGAAATTGCTGGATTATTATCCGGATTATGACGGTGTTGAAAATGGCGAACCGGTTTCGAAATCACCAATTCCGAATAACCCCGCATTTATCTTTGAAATGGTGACACCTGAAAAACCAGACGGGGAAAGAAGTTTTGTCGCAATTCGTCAAACACTAGAAACCGAAGAGAATGCCTACAAAGTTAATTTTATTAAGGCAGATACCCGTGATATTTCCGGTCTTACAATACGTAAGGATAGAACATTATATATTCTTCTATTTGGAGGAATTATTTTCATGATCGGTGTTGCTATGGGGTCTTATTGGAATCATAGAAGAATATGGATTCAAAAAGGAAAAGATAATACATTACTTATCGCAGCCCATACAAATAAAAACTGGTTCTCTCTGAAAAAAGAATTGAATCAAGTGCAAGATATAGCACATTTGCCTGCTTATGAAGACAGGTTAGATAAAGAATCCACGAGTGAAAACCTGGAAGGGGATCAACAATAATGGCACTTGCATCAATAAGTTCGAATTTACTATTCGTTTCATTTATCGCCTATCTAATTGCAACCCTTTTTTTTGGCGGCGCAATTAAAGGTGGAAAGGCTGAAACGACTGATAAGAACAATAAATGGGGGAAAGTCGCGATTACTATTACGATAATCGGTTTTCTCTGTCATATCGGTTATTTTATCACGCGTTGGATTGCATCCGGCCACGCGCCTGTTAGTAATATGTTCGAATTCACAACTGCATTTGGTATGATGCTAGTTGGATCGTTTATTTTATTATTTTTCTTATACCGAACACCATCGCTTGGTTTGTTTGCTTTGCCGATTGCAATTATTATTATTGGTTATGCAAGCATGTTTCCGAAAGAGATTACACCGCTTATTCCAGCGTTGAAAAGTTATTGGCTGACGGTTCACGTAATTACTGCTGCACTAGGTGAATCCATACTTGCAATCAGTGCTGTAGCTGGACTTATCTACCTCTTGAAAAATGTTGATTTGACGAAGAAATCGAAGCAGCGTTTCTGGCTGGAAGCAGTTATGTTTACACTTGTCCTAGTAATAGGTTTCGTAGTTTCTTCTACGGCATTTAGCATTGCAGGTTATGAAGCTAAATTCACATATATCGATAAAAATGAAGCGCCTGCAAAGATTGAATACAACTACCCACCACTTTTTGGAATGCATGAATACAAGGCGCTTACTGAAGGGGCAATGGAACCAATCGCAGAAATGCCACCAATTGTCAATGCGAAGACATTGACAACGTTTGTTTGGTCTATCGGGACAGGCATTGTGCTCTATGTATTGCTTCGCCTTATTTTCCGACGTCCACTAGCAATGGTGCTCCAGCCATTTGCTAAAAAGGCGAATTCGCAATTGATGGATGAAATTGGTTATCGTTCTGTTCTTATCGGTTTCCCGGTCTTTACGCTCGGTGCACTCATTTTTGCAATGATTTGGGCACATGAGGCTTGGTCCAGATTCTGGGGATGGGATCCGAAGGAAGTCTGGGCACTTATTACATGGCTATTCTATGCTGCTTTCCTTCACCTTCGTTTATCACGCGGTTGGGAAGGTGAAAAATCAGCATGGCTTGCAGTAATCGGATTCATCATTATCATGTTTAACCTAATTGCAGTTAACTTGATTATTGCGGGATTGCATTCTTACGCATAACGAAGTCGGGCATTTTTGACTGGATCAAGGCTGTACAGCAGTTGAAAAATTGCTGTACAGCCTTTTTATTTCAATTTCAAAGAACCGCTTGTACAATGGAGTTAGAAGCATATCGAAAGGGGTAATAAGTTATGGAAGAAAAAGTGACACTATTAGTCGTTGATGACGAAGAGAGGATTCGCCGACTCTTAACGATGTACCTAACTCGTGAAGGATATGAAGTAGATGAAGCAGTAGATGGTGCAGAGGCGCTTGAAATGGTGCTTACAAATCAATATGATTGTATCCTGCTCGATCAAATGATGCCTGAAGTAGACGGTCTTGAAGTATTACAACAATTAAGAGAAAAGAAAATGCTGATACCTATCATTATGCTTACAGCAAAAGGGGAAGAAGCTGATCGCGTAACCGGCTTCGAATCTGGTGCAGATGATTACATAGTTAAACCGTTTAGTCCGCGGGAAGTAGTGTTACGCGTAAAAGCCATACTTCGAAGGTCTGTTGCTTTTTCGGGTACTTCACCTACATCTACATCAAAAGATTTAGTCGTATTCCCACAATTGACAATAGATCATGATGCACACCGCGTTACGGCGGAAGGTACGGAAGTGAATTTGACGCCAAAGGAATATGAGCTTCTTTATTTTCTTGCAAAATCACCTGACAAAGTTTTCGATAGAGAACAGCTTTTAAAAGAGGTCTGGCACTATGAATTTTTCGGGGACCTTCGAACAGTGGATACACATGTTAAGCGACTTCGCGAAAAGTTGAGTCGTGTTTCAGAACGCTCTGCAAAAATGATTGTAACTGTTTGGGGTGTCGGCTACAAATTCGAGGTCCACAATGAATAGGATATGGAATTCAATCGTCGGGAAGCTGTGGGCAACCATTTTGCTTCTCGTTTCCTTTGTCCTATTTATTGTGACTGCACTGCTGTTGGAGTTTCTCGATAATTTCCATACTACTCAAGCTGAGGATTCATTGCGAAGAGAGGCTACAACAATCGGGAAGATTGTTATGGATGATGATGATCCAATATCGATGGGTAGAATTATACAAGACATTTTGGATGACGAAACCAATGCAATGATATTAAATAACAATGGAAAAATCGTTCATCAATTCCATACAGGTTTGAACACAGATAAAATTGAGGGAAAAATTTTATCGGACTCCAATTTTATACTTAACGTCGATAAAGATAATCCTGTTTTAAAAGAAATGATGTTGCCTTCACTTTCTGAGGACGGCGTTTTAGAAGAATATATGGTGATCATTGACTCATTTGATAAAGAGGCTGAACTGAAAGGCTCCGTTGTCATTTATCAAAGCTTGGAATCTGTTCATAGAACGACAAAACGAACGACACATATCGTTTTCTTATCCGCATTCATCGCCTTTATATTAACGACCATATTCGCATTCTTCCTTTCAACAAGGATTACATCCCCTTTACGTGGGTTGCGTCAAGCAGCTTTCGAATTGTCGAAAGGAAACTTTGATACACGTCTGCCAGTTCTACAAAATGACGAAATTGGTCAACTTGCAACCGCCTTTAATCAGATGGGAAAACAGTTAAAATACCATGTTGAACTCATCAATCAAGAAAAAGAGCAACTTTCCAGTATACTAACATCGATGACGGATGCAGTTATTACTTTCAATCGAGATTCCACAATATTACTCAGCAATCCTCAAGCTGAAAAATTATTGCAGAATTGGCTTTTTAAAAACAGTACAAGAGATGAACTCATTCCGCCAGAAATCGTGCATATGCTTGAACATGTGATATCATTTGCCGAAGAACTTGAAGAGGAACTGGAGTTAGGTGGAAAGTTCTATATGATATCCATTAGCCCGCTATACAGTGCTAATAGCATACGCGGAGCCGTTGCAGTTCTTCGGGATATGACAGAGCAACATCAATTGGAAAAACTGCGTTCAGACTTCATCGCAAACGTTTCACACGAGCTACGTACACCTATCTCCATGTTACAAGGGTATAGTGAAGCGATTATCGATGGTGTCTCTACGAGCGACGAGGAACGCAATGAGATTATGCAAATAATCCATGAAGAGTCCAAAAGGATGGGCCGTCTTGTAACCGACCTACTGGATCTAGCGAGAATGGAATCTGGGCATATGCGGCTTTACAAAGATGATTTATTAATCGTTCCGTTTCTTGACCGTATCGTTAACAAATTCATGCAGGTCGCTCGCGATTCAAATGTAGATTTAACATTTGAGCATACAGTGGATATGGAACTCGTGTTGCATGCAGATGGTGATCGGTTGGAACAGGTCTTTACGAATCTCCTGGATAACGCAATCCGTCACACTCCTGATGGAGGACATGTAACCCTTGGCGTCGAAACGAATAAAGATACGGTAAGAGTTACAGTTACAGATACGGGTGTCGGCATCCCAGATGAAGATTTGCCTTATATTTTCGAACGATTTTATAAAGCGGATAAAGCAAGGACGAGAGGAAAAGGTGGAACCGGGCTGGGTCTAGCAATTGCTAAAAATATCATTGACTCACACGGTGGAACTATTTCCGCAATAAAAGTAGAAAAAGAAGGTACTCTTTTTAGTTGTATTTTGCCACTTAAAAATATGTAACTTAATTGCCTGAATTACGACTAATTCTATGAACGGGGGTATTTCATGGACGACTCCGTTTTTCATCGGCTTTATGAACAGTTTCACCATGACGTTTTTAAGTTTCTCATCTATTTAACGGGAGATCGTGACCAAGCTGAGGATCTTATGCACGAAGTATACGTTAGGGTGTTACGGGCATATTCCGGTTTCGAGGGGAAAAGTTCCGAAAAGACATGGCTCTTTTCAATCGCTAAAAATGTTGCAATCGACCAATTTAGAAAAAATGCCGTACGGAAAAAGCATTTGTTCGATAAGTTCGATTGGGAAAAAAGTGAATTAGTTTCGACAGGGATTTTGCCGGAAGAAATTGTAACGCTGAGTGAAGAGATGAAAGAACTGTTACAAGCACTCGATACATGCACGGGTGATCAGAAAATGGTTATCATAATGCGTTACTTTCATGATTTGTCAATCGCTGAAACGGCTGAAGCGCTTGACTGGACGGAAGGTAAAGTGAAAACTACGCAACACCGGGCAATTAAGGCATTGCAAAAGAAATTGAATGCTCTTCCGACAGAGAGGGGGGGGAATAAATGAACGATAAAGAGTGGAATGACAAAAAGATTGAACATCTATTGAAGGATGTACCGGATATACATGATAGTCGTTCGAAATCAGAAATTTTAGCACGCTTGAACCAAGATAAGCGATTAAAGTCTACACCTCACAGTCATTCGAAGAAGTGGTTGCCAGTGATGGCTACAGTTGCAGCTTTACTGATTCTTAGCATACTTATTCCTTCTATGATGCGAGGAAATGACAATGCGAAGATGGACGCTGCCTCAGAGGTTTCTATCATTCAAGACGACAACGCGGATAGGTCCGCAATGTCTACTGAAGAGGCTAGTATTGAGGCAAACGATGGAATGGACGTTATGGCTTTTGATCTTAAGGGGATAGTCCCTGAAAGTCATATCGTCCTTCAGGATGAATTACACGGGGCGTCTACTTTCAGAATTGCCTTGACAGAATCAGCTACAATTATTCCCGCTACATTTCTTATACCAGGTGACCGGATAGCCCAAGACTTCCCAAAAGAAGAACCGGACAATGTGGCATTGTATAATAAATATGCAGCCATCATACCAGAAATGGATCTTGGATTTGATGACTATCATCCGTATAGGGGTGAAGTAACTGCACAAAAACAAACAATCATACATCAAGTTCCGGATGAGCACAGCTACGACATGTCTTCGGCCACAATTTATGTATATATGAATTCAATGCGGGAAACGTTTAAAGGGTATTCGATGTTTAAAACGGTAAATGAGAACGACAATCCTGCCGTGTTCGATCAAGTTGGTACGACCAAACCGGTCGGGTTAAAACGCCATTTACCCTATTACAAATATGTTATGCCTTCCGGTGAGTTTTACCTTATTCCATATGAGGCTGATCATACAGTCACTGTTACAGAAGCTTTAAAAGCTATGAAAGAAGCACAAAACGATATTGTTAAGCCGCTCGTTCCTGAAACAATTCAATATGATGTGAGAGAATCAGGAGAAATAGCGATCATTACGTTTACAAAACGACTTAATCTACTCACAATGGATCCGAGTGAAGCAACTGCGATGATTGAAGGATTTATGTTAACTGCAGGTAATTATAATAAACGAATTCGTCTTGAAAACATTGCTCAAGATAATTTCGGGAAATATGATTTAACAAGCGCACTGCCAAAACCGGTGGGCGTCAATCCGATTCCATTTCCAGAGTAACCTTAGAGAAAGTACTTTGTAAACAATGATTGTTTACAAAGTACTTTCTTTTGTATACAATAAGGTTGTATTAAAATATTGATTCATCTTCGGGGCAGGGTGTAATTCCCGACCGGCGGTAATGGAAATTCATTTCCTAGCCCGCGAGCTTAACAGCTGATTCCGGTGTGATTCCGGAGCCGACAGTATAGTCTGGATGGGAGAAGGTGAAGGTGCGGCCGTCTTTTTGTGTTGTCTACAAAGAGAAAGCCTATTTAAGTTCGGATTAAAAATGTGAGCTGTATACAATCAGCCTCCTTTTATTATCCTATTTAAGTGTGCCTTTCAACTCCCTTGAGCTTAACTGCTTTTGGGATTTTTTGTCGACATAAAATGCGGACCGACCTTTCCTCTTTTGAAGTGAATCGCAAAAGGAGAGAGGAACAAATGAAAAATAACAAGCTACGGAAAATGATTCTCATCGCAATACTTGGGAGTATCGGGACTGTTTTGATGCAATTCAACTTCCCTATTCCGCCACTACCAGGATTTTTGAAAATCGATTTCAGTGAGATTCCCGCTGTATTGGCAATTATGACACTAGGACCTGTGGGCGGTATTTCCGTTGAATTGATCAAAAATCTAATGCATTGGTTCATGTCTGGAAGTCCAACGGGCGTTCCTGTTGGTGAAATCGCGAATTTTACGACGGGCATCCTGTTCATTTTACCGATTTATTGGATTTTCAATAAATTCCGTTCAACAAAAGGGCTTACAGCAGGTCTGATTGCAGGCACAGTGGCGATGGCTGTAGGAATGAGTGTACTCAACTACGTACTATTCCTGCCGATGTATACGTATTTTCTCAATGCACCTGTAAATTCGAGTGAAGCATTATATAAAATGATTGTCCTTGGAATTTTACCGTTCAACTTAATAAAAGGAATTATCTTGATGACGGTTTCCTTACTTCTCTTCGGAAGTATGAAAAAATGGATTGCACAACAAAGGGCTCAATTGATGGCATAATAAATAGCGCGTATCCCATTAAATATGGGATACGCGCTATTTATTTGTAAAGTTTTCCGGTGGTGGACAATCTATTGTTTACTCTTCGTATTTTAATGGGTCGCCATCGAATGATGCATCTGCGACTTTAATCGAATCAGTCGGACAACCATCGAATGCGTCTTCCAAATCTTCTAGTAGCTCGTCTGGAACTTCCGTTGTTCCCGTGTTATCATCAAGAATAACATAAGCAATTCCTTCGTCATCATAATCATAGATATCAGGGGCTGCGGCGCCACATGCACCACATGCAATACATGTATCCTGATCGACAATTGTATATTTAGGCATTCTATTTCTCTCCTTTTTTCTCCGGACAATCAATGTGCTTCCTAATTCATTCTAATGATATTGCCAAGGATTTTCAACAAAAAACATTTAAGAGCTGGGGGAATTTCCTTTGAATCTTTCATCCATTCTATTAACAATTATAAATAAGTTGGACGGGGAGCGCACTATTTACGCGGGGTTCCATCTATTGCGAGGGAAACGTTCGGGCCAAACATTGCAAGATGTTGAATACTATGGCTTGAAACCATTTTTCGGTTTACTTCCGAAACTGCGTATTGTGACGTTCGATGAGGCAGCAAATAGACTTATTGAATTAGGTTATATCGCTACATCGGATGACTCTCTTGTAACTGTGACGGAGAAAGGACGATTGGAACTTTCGATATTACCATCTTATCGCTTTTATGGTTGGGATTACAGGGGAAGAGAGATGATTTTCTATGGAAGATTAACTTTGACCGTCCAAACGATGTCAAATATTCGAGCGGGGAAAAAGTCATTTATGCCTATTCAAAAAGATATGAATATCCAAACGTTTGTAAAGAAATTGTTATATGAGCTACCGATTAAAAATCCATTATTCAGCCGCCAAGTAGGTGAAGAGTTAACGATAGGCATTATTCGAAGTGAAATGAGTGACCTTCAAAAGGTCATTTTTACACATCGATTGGCTGGCTACGGATTATCAGGATGGACATGGGATCAGTTAGCGGAAAGTTTGAAACTAAATCCGTTTACTATTCGTCTGATGTTTATAGAAAGCCTACATATGCTATTGACTGTTATAGAAAGTTCAACAGACCTGCAACTGTTACAAAAAATGGCGGCAGACATAAAAGTGTCCTCCTATTTGACGGAGTCTTCTACAAAAACGAAACGATTATTTGATCAGGGTATGTCAATTGAAGAGATTGCCACTGCACGCCAATTAAAAGTCAGTACAATTGAAGACCATTTTGTTGAAATGTCAATTAACAACACTGATTTTCCTCTTCAGATGTTCGTGTCGGAAGAAGAGACAATCGCGGTCATTGCAAAAATGAATGAACTCGGGACAAAAAGATTGCGTCTATTAAAAGACGAGTTTAAGTCATTAACCTATTTCCAATTACGCCTCATTTTGGGCGCACGAACAGGGGAGGGTGCGTAATGGATATACATACAGTACTCAAAAATAAATTTGGATTTGACCAATTCAGACCCGGTCAAGAGCAAGTCATTCAGGATGTGCTAGAAGGTAAGGATACAATTGCCATCTTGCCAACTGGCACTGGAAAATCGTTATGTTACCAACTGCCCGGTTATGTATTGAATGGTTCAGTCCTCGTTATTTCACCACTTGTTGCGCTAATGGAAGACCAAGTTGCGAATATGAAGAGATATGGTGAAAAACGAGTTATTGCACTAAATTCATTTTTAAATTATACAGAAAAGAAACAGATTACAGCCAATTTGGAGCGTTATAAATTTATTTTCATTTCACCTGAAATGCTTTTACGGAAATCCGTGAAAAATAGTATAGAAAGGCTAAACTTGTCTTTAATAGTAGTGGATGAGGCCCATTGTATTTCCCAATGGGGATTTGATTTTAGACCTGATTATTTACACATTGGTGAATTCTTTGCATATGAGGGCCGTCCTCCCGTTTTAGCACTCACGGCGACTGCTGATAAAAAAGTGATAAGGGATATTGGTCATTATTTGAATTTAGAAGAACCGACTCTTCACCAATATCCATTGGATCGACCGAACATTTCGTATACAATTATGGATTTGGATTCCGAGACTACTAAAACGAGGTGGATTCAACAACGACTTCTTGAAACAAAAGGACCTGGAATCATCTATGTAGCTTCACGCAGACGTGCAGATGATTTATCGTCATTACTTCAAGAAAAGGGTCTTTCAATTGCGGCTTATCATGCTGGAAAAGAACAAGAGGACCGTGCGTTCATTCAAGAACAATTCATCAGCGGGGAAATTAATTGGATTTGTGCTACAAATGCCTTCGGGATGGGTATACATAAAATAGACATCCGACAGATCATTCACGAACATATCCCGCAGTCCATTGCAGGCTATATTCAGGAAGTGGGGCGTGCAGGGCGGGATGGATTGCAATCAGCAGCAACATTATTGTATTCACACGAAGATGAAGGAAGAACAAGGTTTATAATCCAAGGAGATATTCCAACAGAAAAAGAAATCCGTCATTATACGAGTTTACTACAAAAAAATATTCCGTCTGACGAAGCAGCAGAAATGGCAAAAATCACTGCAACAGGCAAACGAATTATTGACTATTATCTTGAAAGGATGTATTTGGAAGAAGTCGTTCGTCGAATGGAAAAATTGGTACAAGATAAGGAATTCCAACTTCAGACGATACTCCGTTTAATTTATTCCACAACATGCATCCGCGAGATGATTCTAACGTTTTTTGGCGAAAGTTCAATTATAAAGCCGGAATCATGCTGTTCAGTCTGTGGAACAGTGGATGATCGATGGCTTCAGGGACCACAGGTGACCAATTTAGCGAAACGCCCACTAAACTGGACGGAAAGACTCATTGAACTTCTAGGGTGACAGGTTCTTTGTCCATTTACTTTTTCGACAAAACTCGTCATAATGAAAGAACAGCACCTCGCGATAGGAGAATGTGACAATGGAAAAAGATGATTATAAAACTGAATTCGAAGAGCATCGAAAGGAAATCAGTTTTGATGATGAACTTGGTGAGGAGAACTTACCATCGCGTGCCGAATTACATCGGAAAAATCATCGAACAAAAAAGAAATCTGGACATATGATGATTAATATCGTTCTCGGCTTATTTACATTAGTGCCCGTTGTTATTTTAGTCTATGTAATATCCGATTTCTATAATCCAGGAGATGCAACATCAGCTAAAGTTGAGGACCAAGCCTTCCTCTATGAAACAAGTAACAAAAATACTGATGGAAAGAACGATACTGAAAAAGATATTTCCGTGGATGATGCAGAAAAAGAAAAAAATAAAGAGACTAAACCAGTTACAAAAACCAATCCAGTCGATAAGGTGGATTCAAAACCTGTAATTGTAGAGCAGCCGAAAAAAGAAGTTGAGCCTGAAGAAAAAGGTACACCTAAAACGCATAAAGTTGCAAGTAATGAAAACCTATATAGAATCTCACTTAAATATTACGGCTCGGGTAACGGCGTTGATAAAATTAAAAAAGCAAATGGTCTTTCTTCCAACGAAATTGTTGTAGGGCAGACACTTGTTATTCCATAATTACAAACTCGAAAGAGGCAAAGTTTCATGGCTTTGTCTTTTTCATATAGAGAGGGGATGCGTGATTACGATAAACAAATTGTTAGGGACATTTTTCTCTTTGTCTGTTGGATTTATATCTTTCATGTTTGTTTCGGCTAAGAAGAGAAATGTTATTCATCATGAAATGAACGCTTGTCCGCATGATGCTGCAACTGATAAGTTATCCGTCTTCTTCATATCGGATATTCACCGACGGAAGATTGATGCAAAACTAATTAAAAAAGTCCAGAATGAGAGAGAAATTGATATTGTTATTATCGGCGGAGATCTCGCGGAGAAAGGCGTCCCTTTAAAGCGTATAGAGAAAAATATTCGGTATCTTGCAACTCTTGGGCCAATATTTTTCGTTTGGGGAAATAATGATCGTGAAGTAGAAGAAGATGAAATCAGAAAAATTATAACGCATAATGGTGGAAAGATTTTGGATAATGAAAGTGCTACTATTCCAGGTCATCCACGTTTTTGCATCTGTGGCTCGGATGATCCATCAAGCCGAAAAGTCGATTTCGGTTCAACTTTACAGTATATTGAAGACTATGAGTTTGTCATTGTCGTCACGCATACGCCGTCATTGTTCCGGATAGTCGAACAGTATTGTAAACCGTTATTAATGCTTGCAGGGCATACACACGGTGGACAAATTCGTATAGGGAAATATGGTTTACAAGATAAAGGGGAATTTCGTTTGGAAGAAGGTCGTGCGAAACTAATCAGTAATGGTTATGGTACGTCGACACTTCCACTTCGACTTGGCGCTGCACCAGAAAGTCACGTTATTCAAATCAATTACGGGGAAAGTGTAGTAGAGGTGAGCTAACTATGAACAAAAAAGATGTAATAATTGTCGGTGGAGGTCCATGTGGACTTTCGGCGGCAATTGAATTGAAAAATAAAGGACTAGACGTTCTTATTATCGAAAAAGGAAATATTGTCAATTCCATTTATAAATACCCTACACATCAAACCTTTTTCAGTTCGAGCATAAAGTTATCTATTGGGGATATCCCATTCATTACAGCAATAGAGAAGCCGAAACGGAATGATGCGCTTGTTTACTATAGGGAAGTTGTAAAGATGAAAGAGCTTATTATTAACAGTTTTGAAACCGTTGAAGGTGTTGTCAAAGAAAAAGATGATTTTATTGTTAAAACCGATAAAGCACAGTACTTAGCTACTAACGTCGTTATTGCCACAGGATATTATGACAATCCGAACAAACTTGGTATCGTTGGAGAGGAACTGCCGAACGTATTTCATTATTTTAAAGAGGCGCATCCTTTCTTCGGGAAAAAGGTTGTTGTAATTGGCGGAAAAAATTCATCTGTTGATGCTGCAATCGAGTTAGAACGTGCCGGTGCTTCTGTCACAGTTGTATATCGCGGTAGTGCCTATTCGCCAAGTGTTAAGCCTTGGATTCTGCCCGGTTTTGATAGTCTCGTTCGGAATGGCGCAGTTGACATGCATTTCAATGCGCATGTCACAAAAGTTTCTGAGAATGCAGTAACGATAACTAAAAGTGGAGAAACGTTTACGCAACCAAATGACTATGTTTTCGCCATGATTGGCTATCATCCAGATTATTCGTTTTTCGAAAAAATCGGTATGAAATTTTCAACTGATAATGGTCGCCCGATGTTCAATGAGGAGTCAATGGAAACAAATATCGAAGGGCTTTATATTGCGGGAGTTATCGCTGCCGGTAATAATGCTAATGAAATTTTCATCGAAAACGGAAGACTTCATGGCGGCCTAATTGCAAACGCAATCGCGTCAAAAAGAAATTAAAGAAATACTGTTTCTACAGCTGTACTAAACTCAGCTGAAGAAACAGTATTTTTAGATTGCGCAAAGTTCTAGCAATAACTTAATTCGTGCTTTTTGACCACTAAGGCCATTTTCAAAGCGAATGCCCATATCTTTCAGCATTTTCCCGCCGCCTTCGTACGCATAAATATCTTGGGCAATTCCATTGAAGCAACGGGAAACAAGAACTATAGGGATGCCAGCATTCAACAGATGCCGTAGACCTACTAATAGTGCAGGAGGGACATTACCTTGTCCAAGTCCTTCAAGTACAATTCCATCATAACCTAGATTTGAGGCGGAAATCAGCAAATCAGTTTCCATGCCAGCGTAAATTTTAAACATGGTCACTTTTTTGTTAATAACAGTCACGGGAAGGTATGCACGTGATAAAGGTGCGTGATGGAAATGGATAGCTGATTTAGTTACAATACCAATCGGTCCGTATTGCGGGCTTTGGAATGTGGAAACACTACTGGAATGCGTTTTCGTCACGTTCGTCGCTGTATGGATCTCATCATTCAATACAACGAGAACGCCTTTGTTATCCGCACCATCCGAAGCTGCTACACGAACTGCAGACATGAGATTATAAACGCCATCGGCTCCAATTTCATTTGACGATCGCATCGCCCCCGTCAATACGATAGGGAATTCAAAGTTCGTTGAAAGTTCCAAGAAATAAGCAGTCTCTTCAAGTGTATCAGTCCCGTGGGTGACTACAACCCCGTCAAATTCACGATTCATTGTCTGATTTACAATTATATCTCTGAGCTGAAGCATATGCTCATGTGTAATGTGTGGTGAAGGTAAGTTAAATGCTTCCAATTCCGTGATGTGTGCAAATTGCTGAATCTTATCAATCTCCATTGCAAGTGGGTTCGCGGCACTTAGAATGACCCCGCCTGTTTCTACGTTCAATTCCATAGAAATCGTGCCACCTGTATGGATAAGAAGTATATTTTTCTTCAAATTATTACCTCCTGGCTTCTGTAAATAATGGTATACTGAATCGGAATGGGAGGGCCATCTATGTTCATATTGCTTACAATAGCGATTGCGCCGGGATTGGCGCTCTTCAGCTATTTCTACTTAAGAAAACAGATTGCAAAAGAACCATCTCATACATTATTCCACACATTTTTATTTGGTGCTATAATGACTTTTCCAATTATGTTCATACAGCATGTTTTTGAAGAGGAAAATATTTTTTCTAACTACTTTTTTAGAAACGTTGTTTTTACAAGTGGATTGGAAGAGTTTTTTAAGTGGTTTGTCTTATTGATCACGATTTTCCGCCATGTGGAGTTCGAAGACGCTTATGACGGAATTTTGTACGGCGCAAGTGTGTCACTTGGTTTTGCGACTGTTGAGAATATCATTTATTTGTTGACGTTCGGAACGGATACGGCATTCATGCGCGCTTTACTCCCCGTGTCAAGCCATGCGTTATTTGGAGTTGTAATGGGATACTATATCGGTCGTGCAAAGTTTGTTGAAGAGTCCAAAAAAAAGAATTATCTTTTCTTTGCTCTTGTTGCGCCATACGGGCTACACTTTGTGTATAATGGCATTCTTGCTGTTCAAGATCTTTGGCTCTATCTTATTATTCCGTTCATGTTGTTCCTTTGGTGGTTCAGCCTAACGCGGGTAAAATATGCACATACTTTGGCTATGCAACAGTTTAGGCGTAGAGCGTATAAGAATGGTGAATGATTCGGTTAAAAACCGAATCTTTTTTTATGGAAAATAATAATTTACGCTAAATTGGACAAGCTTATTAACAAGGAGGAATGATCTGTGAAAAAAGTAATGATTCGTGTATTGACGATTGTTTTATTTCTTGGCTGTGTCTATGTTACTTCACCAGTTCATACAGGTGCGTTTAGCTCTCAACAGATTGCTCGAGGAGCCTTAGGCGATGACGTAATTGAACTCCAGTCAAGACTCCAGTATATCAGTTTTTATAAAGGAGAAATTGATGGAGAGTTTGGCTATGGAACCTATTGGGCACTCCGTAACTTTCAGGAAAAATATGGGCTGCCAGTCGATGGAATCGCAGGGACGTCAACAAAAAAGAAATTGGCCGATGTTTCTCAGTACAATGAAAAGTTTGTAAAGGATAATATCAAAAAAGGAAATAAATTTACACATTACGGTGGAACACCCCTTGCGTCACAGGTGAAAAAAGGAGCTGGAAAAAAGGGAGCTGGAAAAAAAGAAAATATACAACTGCCCTCTAAATATTCAGACCGGGATTTGAAATTGATTGCTAACGCGGTTTACGGAGAGTCGCGTGGTGAACCATATGAAGGACAAGTTGCAGTGGCAGCAGTCATTTTAAATCGAATCGAACACCCCGAATTCCCAGATTCTGTAGGAGGGGTCATATTCCAACCAGGTGCGTTTACCGCAGTGGCTGATGGTCAAATATGGTTAACACCTAATAAACGCGCAAAAGAGGCTGTTTTAGACGCAATAAATGGATGGGACCCAACCGAAAACGCGATTTATTACTTTAACCCAATAACAGCAACAAGTGAGTGGATTTGGTCAAGACCGCAAATTAAAAAAATTGGCGCACATATTTTTTGTATGTAATATTTTGTGATTATGTAGGAAATTCATTAGTAGGGAGGGTAGGCGAAAATCACTGGACCAAACAGATACTCAGTGATATGTAGCCGTGTTATGAAAAAAATAGTTTTTATCTTAGCATATGCTTTTGCAGCCCTGGCAATTTTTTCGTATGGAAAAGTGACTGAAAGTGATAATTTAGCAATTGCACTCAGCGGTCAGTATGCGAAAAAAATGACAGATGCATCGGAAAAACTGGAAGAATTGGATACAGCAGTTAAAAAAACATTATTATTTAACGAAACGGATGGCTCGGAAAAAGCACGTGAAGATATTTGGCGCTTATCTTCCGACATTAAAAACTCAGTAGCATCGTTACCGCTTGACCCAAGTTTTTCAACATCTTGGATGAACTACTTGGGGAGACTTGGTAATTACGCTAAGGGATCCGATCGTGATGGAGATTATGAAGAGTATCACAAAGTCATGTCGCAGGCTTCAAAAAATCTGGATGAACTTGCTAGTGAGTGGCAAGTAGCGACTGCGGGTATGGTGAGTGGGAAATTATCCATTAAAGATTGGAATAAAAGGCTCGACTCTGCTCATTCGGAACATGATTGGTCTGGCATGGGAACCGCAGTAAAACAATATACAGAGAGTGACTTCCCTTTGACTGCCAGCGAATCCGACTCGATGAAGAAAAAAGAACTGCGAAATTTAGAGGATCCTAAAGTAACAAGTGATGAAGCTGTAGATCGTTTTAAAAAGTTTTTTCCGTCTGTTTCCAATGATATTATCGGTGTTGAAAAAAGCAAGCCTGGCTCACCCTACCCATTTTATCATATCCGTTTTTCGGAAAACCAAACGATTGGTTATATCGACATAACAGAAAAAGGCGGGCACATCTTATCCTATCTTGCCGAACGACCATTTGGAAAAGAGAGCCTTCCGTTTGAAGAAATTAAGAAAAAGACGGAAAAGTTTCTTTTGGAAGCCGACTATAAAGACGTTGTTTTCGAAGAGGCAAGAGAAAACCACACAGCATGGCATTTGGTTTATGTCCGAGTTGAACCCGAATATGATGCAAAAGTATTTTCTGATGTAATCCACTTGAAGGTCGCGAAGGACAATGCCGGAGTAATCGGTTTAGATGCCTCGGAGTATATTCGAAAAGAAAATACGAAAAAACAAGAAATTAAAAAAGTTGATTGGAAAAGTTTCTTTCACTCAAACGTGAAAATCATGAAAAATGAACTTGCTTATGTAGAAAATGATAGGCTAGAGCAAAGATTATCACATTATTTAACGGTTACAAATGAGGAGAACGGGAAAATTGGAACGTATGCAGTTATTGTGGATACTGAAACTTCCGAAGTGATTAAAACTGAAAAACTATAAAAACTTTTTTATTGAAAACCGCATTGGAATTTTAACACGCTCATGACATAATGAACTTAAGACATTATGGATGGCGGTGTTGAAAATGCTCCTTTCAATGGGAACAATTATAGTAATTGATAAAGATCTTACAATGGAAAGTGATAAATATAAAAGTAAGGTAATTGATATGGGTGAAGGTTTCATCATGATTGATTACCCGACACATATTGAGACTGGGAAAACCGCTTTTTTTATGGACGGGGCCAAGTTGCACGTGACGTTTACAGATAGTCTAAAAACTTCCTACGTATTTGAGACTGAAGTAAGTGGTCGACTCAAACAAGGTGTATCAATGCTAAAGCTGACTTATCCTGGGGACGACCAACTTATTAAAATCCAACGTAGGGAATTTGTCAGAGTGGGAACAGCAATTGACGTCGCACTTTTAAAAAATGGTCAATTTACACAACTTGTTGCGGAAGATCTTAGCGCGGGTGGTGCAGCAATCAACTTGTCTGAGGGAACAGTTTTTAACGAAGATGATTCTGTATCGGTTGTGTTTGCTTTACCTTATATGAATAAAGAGATTAAATATGTGAAGCTTGGTGCGGAAGTTATTCGAATTTGGGAGAAGGATAGTCGGAAAATTGCTTCCCTGAAATTCGATAAGATCGGAACGTTTGAACGCCAAGCCATCATCCGTTTTTGTTTTGAAAGACAGTTGAAGATTAGGGATTCTGTTAAGGATGTTTAAAGGGGGAAGTCTGTAAGTTCAAGACTTTCCCTTTTCGTGTTGTCTAGCTTGAACGCCTAGGGGCTCGGGACATAAGCCATCCCGGCTATGTGGCAAAGAGCGCCACACTTCCGTGCTGTCTTATGCCTGTCGCCCCTTTCAAGGCGCTGTCGCTTTTCTTGATGTCTAGCTCCAACGCCTAGGGGCTCGGGTCATAAGCCATCCCGGCTATGTGGCAAAGTGCGCCACATTTCCGTGCTGTCTTATGCCTGTCGCCCCTAATCAGGCGTTGTCGCTTTTCTTGTGATACAATATTGTCGAATTGATAACGGGGGTTGATGAGATGGTTAAAGGGATACAAATCGCAATTGATGGGCCTGCTGCGGCAGGAAAGAGTACCATTGCTAAAATTACAGCGGAAAAATTAGGGTATACGTATATTGACACAGGGGCGATGTATCGTGCACTTACGCATAAAGCAATTGAACAGGGCATAGATATTAACGACGGGGATGCATTGGAGAATTTACTCAAAGAAACGGAAATTATCCTCTTACCTTCCACTGTCGTACAATCTGTCATAATGGATGGACGAGATGTTACAGATGCAATTCGATCTGAAGGCGTAACGCGGTATGTTTCAGCTGCTGCCACACATGAGGGAGTTAGAAAACGTATGGTCGAAAAGCAACGTGAACTTAGTGAAGGAACAGGTGTTGTCATGGATGGCCGTGATATTGGAACAGCGGTATTACCCGATGCGGAATTGAAAATTTTTATGACTGCCTCCGTAGAGGAAAGGGCATTGCGGCGTCACATTGAAAATGAAAAGCGTGGAATTACATCATCGCTTGAACAATTAAAGGCAGAGATAAGTGAACGGGACCGTGCTGATAGTGAAAGAGTAGTTTCGCCGCTTAAGCAGGCGGAGGATGCATTTTTAATTGACACGACACAAATGACTATAGAGGAAGTGGCGGGAAAGATTAGTAAACTTGCAGAAGCGGGTATACGCCGATGAATTTATATCCTCTTGGTAAGTTTCTATGTAGTGTTGTTTTTTATCCGCTGTATGGAATTAAGGTGATTGGTAAAGAAAACTTCCCGAAAGAGGGAGGCGTGCTCCTTTGTTCGAATCATATCGAAAACTTTGACCCGCCTGTTGTCGGTATAACATGTCCGCGTCCCGTCCATTTCATGGCAAAAGAAGAGCTTTTCAAAATGCCTGTATTAAAAAGTGTACTTCCGAATGTACATGCATTTCCCGTTAAACGTGGAATGAGTGACCGCGAAGCTTTCCGTAAAACAATCAAGATATTAAAATCCGGCCAAGTTGTAGGATTATTTCCGGAAGGGACAAGGAGTAAGACTGGAGAACTCAGGGAAGGTCTAGCTGGGGCTGGATTTTTCGCATTAAAAGGAGAAGCGGTTGTAATGCCTTGTGCCATCATCGGTCCTTATAAACCTTTTAGGAAACTAAAAGTTGTTTATGGAAAACCGATGGATATGACGATTTATCGTGAAAAAAGAGCTTCATCTGAAGAGGTAACAGCAGTGATTATGGATGAAATACGTAAGTTGATAGAGTTGAACAAATAACTCTTATAAGTGTAATATTTTGTTTTTATGGACAGTTTCGCATATTATAGAAGTAGGATTCTTAATGGAGGAGGACTACATATGTCTGAAGAAATGAATGTAGATACAGGAATCGAATTTAATGAAGGTAGCCGTGTTACAGGAAAGGTTACAAAAATTGAAGATAAGTCCGTGACTGTTGAAATTCCAGGTGCACCATTTGACGGCGTCATTCCTATTAGTGAGCTATCGAGCTTGCATATTGAAAAAGCTTCTGACGCAGTTAGTGAAGGTGAAGAGCTTGAACTTATCATCCTGAAAGTTGAAGAAGAGAACTACGTTTTGTCAAAAAGGAAAGTTGATGCTGAAGATGCGTGGGACTCGCTTGAGGAAAAGTTCAACACGAAAGAAACTATAGAAACTGAAGTGAAAGATGTTGTTAAGGGTGGACTGGTCGTCGATCTAGGCGTACGCGGATTCATTCCCGCTTCACTTGTAGAAGAGTTCTTTGTTGAATCATTTGAGGAATACAAAGGTAGAATGATGACGTTCAAAATCGTTGAAATGGATAAAGAAAAAAACCGTCTCATTCTTTCGCACCGAGCTGTTATCCAAGAAGAGAAAGATTCTAAGAAAGAAGATGTACTAAATGATATACACGAGGGACAAGTGATTGAGGGTACGGTTCAACGTCTTGCATCATTTGGTGCGTTCGTAGACATTGGTGGTGTAGATGGGCTTGTTCATATATCACAATTGTCACATGAACATATTGAAAAAGTTTCAGATGTACTCAAAGAAGGCGACAAAGTAACTGTTAAAGTATTATCAATCGATCGTGATGCCGAAAGAATTTCCCTGTCTATTAAAGAGACATTGGCTGGACCTTGGCAAGGAATCGAGGAAAAAGCAATTATCGGATCATCGCTTGAGGGAACTGTAAAGAGATTAGTATCCTATGGAGCTTTTGTAGAGGTATTCCCTGGAGTTGAGGGGCTCGTCCACATTTCTCGAATCGCACATCAACATATAGGTACGCCGAATGAGGTATTACAAGAAGGGCAGAAAGTGAATATTAAAGTCCTGGATGTAAATGTAGATGAAAAACGTATCTCTTTAAGTATAAAAGACCTTATTGCCAAGGAAGATGACAATTCCTACGGCGATTATGAAATGCCAGAAGAATCAAAAGGCTTTTCGATAAGTGATGTTATTGGAGACCAATTAAAGAATTTCTCGAAATAATCCTAAGTCAAGTGGTTGTAAAATAGATACACTTGTATGGATGATGGTGCTTAATCGAGCACCATCATCTTTTTTTGTGTATAATATGCAGAAGATAAGCTGGAAGGATGTATGATTATGACGAAACCAACAGTAGCAATAGTCGGTAGGCCGAATGTGGGGAAATCGACAATATTCAACCGGATCGTTGGTGAACGAATTTCGATTGTTGAAGATGTAGCAGGTGTAACCCGGGATCGCATTTATAGTTCTGCAGATTGGCTCAGTCACGAATTTAACCTCATCGACACAGGAGGAATAGATATCAGTAATGAGCCCTTTCTTGAACAGATTCGTTTGCAAGCGGAAATCGCAATCGATGAAGCGGACGTTATCATCTTCCTAACTAATGGACGTGAAGGTGTTACTGATGCGGATGAGCAAGTTGCCAAGATTTTATACAAAACGAACAAACCTATCGTGTTGGCAGTAAATAAGGTTGATAATCCCGATATGAGAGATATGATTTATGATTTCTACGCACTTGGTTTTGGAGATCCATTCCCGATTTCAGGTTCTCATGGTCTTGGCCTTGGTGACCTTTTGGATAAAGTCGCTGAAAGTTTCCCGTTGGAAGGTGCGGAAGAAATTGAAGAAGATGTCATCCGTTTTTCTTTGATTGGCAGACCGAACGTCGGTAAATCTTCACTTGTTAATGCGTTTCTAGGCGAGGATCGGGTTATCGTCAGTGACGTAGCTGGTACGACAACTGACGCCATCGACACGTCCTACGAGTATGAAGGACAAAAGTATAAAATCATCGATACAGCAGGAATGCGTAAAAAAGGTAAAGTATACGAAAACATGGAGAAATATAGTGTGTTACGTGCACTGAAAGCCATCGATCGATCAGACGTCGTACTCATCGTCCTTAACGGTGAAGAAGGCATTCGTGAAATGGACAAGCGAATTGCCGGATTTGCTGAGGATGCTGGAAAAGGCGTTATGTTCGTCGTGAATAAATGGGATGCTGTCGAAAAAGACGATAAGACGATGAAAAAATTCACAACTGACATACGGGAAAGCTTCCTGTTTCTTGACTATGCACCTGTCGCTTTTGTTTCAGCAAAAACAAAACAGCGTGTGAATACATTGTTTGAAAAAGTGAAATTGATCAGTGATAATCATGCATTCCGTATCCAGTCAAGTGTACTGAATGAAGTTGTTGAAGATGCTGTCGCAAGAAATCCGGCTCCTACAAGCAAAGGGAAAAGATTGCGTATCTATTATGCGACTCAAGTTGCTGTCAAGCCGCCAACGTTCGTTGTCTTCGTCAATGAACCGGAATTGATGCATTTCTCTTATGAACGTTTTTTACAAAATCGATTACGCGAGTCATTCGGTTTTGAAGGAACGCCGATTCGACTAATCACAAGAGCAAGAAGCTGATCACCGTCGTAGAAAGGATGGATTTCATTGAAGAAAGTGTCAGTCATTGGTGCTGGAAGCTGGGGAACAGCCATCGCCTTCGTACTAGCAGAAAACGGCCATGATTGTTTGTTATGGGCAAGACGTTCCGAACAATCTGCAGAGATTAATCAACAACATTCAAATCAATCGTATCTACCAAATATTGCGTTGCCTGGAAACTTGAATGCAACGTCAGACTTGTCCGTTGCCGCCATGCATGGTGAAATTGTCATTATTGCAGTTCCGACGAAAGGGATACGTGGAATTTGTGTTGATTTAAATAAAATGGACATCAGCAAGAAATTAATTGTCCACGTTTCTAAAGGGATTGAACCCGATTCGTTGAAACGTATTTCAGAAATGATTGCAGAGGAATTACCTCCTTCAAAAATGAAGGCAATCGTTGCGCTTTCTGGGCCAAGTCACGCAGAGGAAGTCGTACAGCGTCATCCGACAACTGTGACTGCAGCCTCTGCTGATATTGATGCAGCAGAAGAGGTGCAAGATCTTTTCATGAACAATTATTTTCGCGTTTATACGAATGATGACCTAGTCGGTGTTGAAATTGGTGCAGCACTAAAAAACGTTATTGCACTTGCTGCGGGAATCTCAGATGGTCTAGGCTATGGGGATAATGCAAAAGCTGCACTTATTACACGTGGCTTGGCTGAGATTTCAAGACTTGGTGTGAAGATGGGAGCTAATCCACTGACATTTTCAGGTTTAACGGGTCTTGGCGATTTAATCGTAACTTGTACGAGTGTTCACTCGCGCAACTGGAAGGCGGGCAATATGCTTGGTAAGGGGAATACTCTCGAAGAGGTCGTATCAGGCATGGGAATGGTCATTGAAGGGGTTAGAACTGCAAAGGCTGCCCATCAACTTGCGGCGCTCTATGATGTGTCCATGCCCCTTACGGAGTCTCTCTATTCGGTTTTGTTTGAGGATGTACCACCTAAAGAAGCGGTTGATCAGCTGATGAGCCGGATGAAAAAACAAGAAGTAGAAGATCTTTTTGGTTACAAATAAGTTTAACTAACGGAAAGGAGGACTTTTCAGTGTCCTCAATGGATAAAATGTGGCTGTCTTTTTATGCCATGGGTTTCATGGTTATTTCCATGGGTCTTATTTATGCAAGTAGATATAAATTGAAAAACCGCTTTTTTAAAATCTTTTTCGCAGTTGTCGCCTATTTTCTATTAACGTTCTCTTTTCTCGCTATGGTCTATCTAGTCTTTAACGGACCGACTGGAGGGGCATGATGAAAATATCACTGAAAAAGTTGAGTTTAATCCCGATTTTCATTGTCACATTACTTTTAACGGGTTGTATGTATCCAACAGATGAAAAAGTGAAACTGGAAACACCCTATCCGGAACAATTGGACTCGATACAAAAGGCTGTTAATTCGTACCAAAAAAGTACGAATGGTTTATTGCCGATTAAAACGAGAGATCTGTCAACGGATATCTACATAAAATATCCTATTGAGTTTTCGAAAATTGTTCCTGCTTATATTGAAAAAATTCCCGTGAATGCTTATGAAAATGGAGGGATTTATCAATATGTACTAACGGAAGTGGAAGAAAATCCGACTGTGAAATTGGTTGACCTCCGTGTTGCAGAACGAATCCGTGAATTAAATTTAAGAAAAAACATCAATGGCTATGTGCCGTTTAAAGAATCTGTCGGAAAAAATGTTTTTGCGATTGATTATAAGAAAATGGGTTACGAAAAAGCGGTGACGGTACCAAGTCCTTATTCAGACGCCCATTTACCACTAATTGTTGGTGGTGATGGGAAATTTTATATCGATTATTCTCTTGAACTTAACCGGCTTTTGAAAGAAATGAAGCCGAAAGTTAAAAAAGGGGAAGATATCCGTTTCCTATTGGCTGATAATTATCCAGTTTTACCTGCCTATTCACTGCCATATACTGTAAATAATCAGAACGAACCTGTATTTATGGATAAATCCAAATAAAAAACGTTTCATGCATTGTGCATGAAACGTTTTTTCTATACATAAACTAATATGCGAAGAAGAGGAGGGCGATGGTAGAATGAAAGAAGAATTATATGAAAACCTGGCAAGACGTACAGACGGAGACATTTACATTGGTGTCGTCGGCCCGGTACGAGTAGGGAAGTCAACTTTTGTTAGAAGAGTCATGGAAGAAGTCGTAATTCCGAATATGACGGATGTATCAGACCGCGCGCGGGCACAGGACGAACTTCCACAAAGTTCTCCTGGACCGATTATCATGACAGCTGAACCGAAGTTTGTTCCTGCTCAAGGCACTTCCGTTTCAATTGGTGATGGTGAATTGTCGTTTCAAATCCGGCTAGCAGATTGTGTTGGGTATGTAATTGACGGTGTGAAAGGGTATGAAGATGAGGATGGACCCAAATATGTGCATACACCTTGGCATAATGAGCCGGTTCCTTTTGAGGAAGCAGCGCGCATTGGTACAGACAAAGTCATTCGGGATCATTCTACTTTAGGGATTCTTGTTACGACTGATGGAACAGTGAACAATATTTCTCGTGCCGCAGCTGAGGTTGCAGAAGTGGAAATCATCGGCAAGTTGGAGGATATCGGCAAACCATTTGTAATTGTCCTGAATTCAAAAATGCCTGCGCATGAAAAAACGGTAGCATTAAAGCAAGAGTTACACGAAAAGTATGGTGTTCCAGTTATTGCGATTAGTGCAGATCAGCTAAATGCACAGGAAATCCAACTTATCTTAAAAGAGGCATTGTTTGAGTTCCCGATATCAGACATTGAGTTACAGAAGCCAGATTGGATGGATGTACTCGGAGCCGATCATGAATTGAATGCAGGGATTGATAAAGTCATTAACGAAGGATTTTTGGAAGTTTCCAAGATTCGCAAAGTGCAAGAACTCGCAGAACGGTTAAAGGATGAAAAGTATGTCCGACATGCTGAAGTAATTGAAGTGGATGCGGGTAAAGGGAAAGCAATCGTGAAAATTGAAATGGAAGAACAGGCTTTCCGTGAGATTTGTGAAGGAATTATGGAACAAGAAATAGGGACGAAAAAGGATTGGCTGTTATTTGTTAAAGAGTCCGCGAAAGCGAAAAAATCCTACAATATGTATGCGGAAGCAATTGAAATGGCTAAAACTCAAGGGTATGGTGTTGCGCTTCCAACGATTGAAGATTTTAATCCTACTGCACCAGAGCTTATCAAGCAAAATAACTTTTTCGGTGTACGTATGAAAGCGACGGCCCCGTCACTTCATATTATGCGAGTGGATATGGAAGCGGAATTCTCTCCCTTAATCGGCTCGGAATTCCATAGCCACCATCTCCTGAAAGAATTGAAAAATGCATTTTTACATGATCGTGAAGCATTGTGGGAAACACAGCTTTTTGGTACGCCGCTGCATGAGGTTCTAAAAGAAAGTATGCGTTTCAAAACAGATTCTGTTCCAGCCAACGCAAGGAAACGTCTGCGTGAAACTGTAGAACATATGGTGAACGATGGAAACAAAGGCATGATCACATTTATCGTCTAACTAGCAAAAAGATCCGTCAAAAACGGGTCTTTTTCGCCTTTTTACGAATAAAGTGCATGATTTTGGCAATACGGCAATAATATTGTTGCACCGCGGTTTTTCTTGTGATACTCTTTTTACAGTAATGACAACACACCCCCTTTGAGAGGAGGTGAATGGTGTGAATAAAACAGAATTGATTAACTCTGTAGCTGAATCAGCAGAATTGACTAAAAAGGATGCAACAAAAGCTGTTGAAGCTGTATTCGAAACAATCCAATCTACTCTTGCTGAAGGTGAGAAGGTACAATTGATTGGTTTCGGAAACTTCGAAGTACGTGAGCGTGCTGCTCGTAAAGGTCGTAACCCTCAATCAGGGGAAGAAATCGATATCGCGGCAAGCAAAGTACCTGCATTTAAAGCGGGTAAGGCGCTTAAAGATGCGGTGAAATAATTATTATTTACATAGGAGCCCGTCCGCAGGATCTGTTAACCAGAGCCTTAGGATGGGCTTCTTTCCTTACAGCTACTTAACTGCTATGTGACGGAGTTTGAGAACTGTACGGAAATAGGAGAGTGTGCTAGTATTTTCGTTGAATAGCTTTTCAATTAAGGGGGTTTTCATGATGGAGAAAATAGATTACGAAAAAATAGAGAAGGCCGTTACAATGATTCTTGAAGCAGTTGGAGAGGATCCAGACCGTGAAGGGCTAATTGAGACCCCCAAAAGGGTCGCAAAAATGTATGCGGAAATGTTTGAAGGCATTGGCAAGGACCCAAAGGATTACTTCAAAACAGTTTTTAATGAAAATCATGATGAAGTTGTGATAGTGAAAGATATCGCATTCCATTCGATGTGCGAGCATCACCTTGTACCGTTTTTCGGTCATGCCCATGTTGCTTACATACCGCGTGATGGAGTCGTGGCCGGTTTAAGTAAATTGGCAAGAGCTGTTGAAACAACTGCCAGAAGGCCTCAACTACAAGAGCGGATTACTTCAACGGTAGCTGATTCAATTATGGAAATGCTTAATCCGCTAGGTGTATATGTTATCATCGAGGCAGAGCATATGTGTATGACTATGCGTGGTATTAAAAAACCAGGTGCAAAAACTGTAACGGCAGTTGCCAGGGGAATATATGAGCACGATGATGTGAAGCGGTCGGAAATTCTGTCTCTCATTAAGATGTCCTGAAGCCTTTGCCGGCGACTGCTTTACTATGCTATGATTAGTACGTAAACGAACAGACAGGAGAGGTACAAAATGACACAAACCGATTATATCGTCATACAAGCGAAAGAGGACGGTGTGAACGTCATCGGGCTGACGAGAGGGAATGACACAAAATTCCATCACTCGGAAAAGCTCGATTGTGGCGAAGTCATGATTGCACAGTTCACAGATCACACGTCTGCAATGAAAATTCGCGGCAAAGCCGATGTTCATACCGCATATGGTGTTGTGTCAAGCGAGGGGAAAGACTGACCCTTGTGGCACACACTTCCGTAGACGTCTTTGAATGGAGATCCGACGATGGAAACAAAACAAATGAAAATGAATATCGAAAATTATATGAATGAAGTGAAATATGCACTTCGCGAACCTATTTTGGAAAGAGATGTTGGGGAACCGCCCATTGACGCTTTAAAATCTTTTTTCCTCTTATTACCACTGTTAAACGGGGAAAAGTGGACGGAACAGTTGAATACGACTGCTGTCGCTGTAGGAGCAGTCCATGCAGCTTTTGACGCACATGACATGATTGATTTAACCAAAGTCGATAATAAGCAACAGCAGCTGACTGTGCTTTCAGGGGATCATTATAGTGGCATCCACTATCGCCTTCTTGCATCTATACCGGATTTTGATTTTATTCGAACATTATCTCAAACGATCGGGCAAATTAACGAAGTGAAGACTATTTTTCATGAAGGTGCACCAGATAGCCCCGAAAAACTGATTAAAGCAATACGCAAAATCGAAGGGGGCTGTATTACAGAATTTCTGAATGTGTTTGACTTTTCTCGTTACACATCATTAGTCAATACAGCATTACCACTTCTTTGGTTACATTCAACAACCGAACTCAATAAGACGGGGCAGGTTGACGGTTTTCGAGCTAACTTAAAAGACGTCGATGCACAACAGGCTATCAGAATACTGTCAACAGAACTACAGGAGGCGGTTGAAGAGGCGTCTTTTCTAATGCCTTTTTTACAATCGGCAATACGCCAATTGACAATACCGCTTCTCGAAAATCCGATTTGAAGAAATGGGGTATGCCTTTTGGCTTTATCAAAAGAACAAAAAGTCCATCATGTATTTGAAAAAATTTCAGTGGACTACGATAAGATGAACTCTGTAATCAGTTTTAACCAGCATAAGAAATGGCGCGATGATATTATGATTCGCATGAATGTTCGTGAAGGCGCACACGCATTAGATGTGTGTTGCGGAACTGCGGATTGGACCATCGCGTTAGCTGAGTCTGCTGGTCCAAGTGGTAAGGTGACAGGACTTGATTTTAGCGAAGGTATGCTTGAAGCAGGACGTGAAAAAGTAGCCCATATTCCTAACTTGAATCTAATTCAAGGGAATGCAATGGAATTGCCGTTCCCTGACAATACATTCGACTATGTAACAATCGGTTTCGGTTTACGTAACGTGCCTGATTATGGGACAGTCTTGAAAGAGATGAATCGGGTTCTAAAACCAGGTGGTATGATTGCTTGCCTAGAAACATCCCAACCGGAGCTTCCAGGTTATAGACAATTATTTCGTTTTTACTTCAAGTTTATTATGCCTTTGTTCGGTAAACTTTTTGCGAAAAGTTACAAGGAATATTCATGGTTGCAGGAGTCTGCAGACAATTTCCCGGGAAGAAAGCAGCTTGCTCAGTTATTTACTGAAGCAGGGTTCGCTGCAGTATCATATAAATCATATAGCGGTGGTGCGGCGGCGGGCCACGTAGGGTTTAAACAATAAAGACCGCAGGGGAAGGGTTTCATTGTGGAGAAATTGAAATTAATGTCGATATACGCCGATTTCCGGAAGGACTTGGAATACATAGAAAAAGAACTTGAGCGATCTGTCGATTCATCATCCCCGATTATCCGACAGGCAGCGCTTCACCTTCTTCGGGCCGGCGGTAAAAGGATTCGTCCGATTTTTGTTATTCTTGCTTCTAAGTTTGGCCATTACGCACTGGAAGACGTAGCGAAAGTAGCCGTCTCATTGGAACTCGTCCATATGGCGTCACTAGTACATGATGATGTCATTGATGACTCAGATATGCGTCGCGGTTTTGAAACAGTGAAAGCCAAATGGGATAATCGAATCGCAATGTATACTGGCGATTTTATCTTTTCCCGTGCGCTTTCATCAATCGGTGAAATTGAAATTCCGGCGGTTCATCAATTACTTGCAGAAACTATGCTTGAAATCTGCAAAGGTGAAATTATACAGATTGAACATCAACGAAAAACTGATCAGACGGTACGGGATTATTTGAGGCGTATCAAACGAAAAACAGCGCTTTTATTGTCTTCCAGCTGTGAATTAGGTGCTCTTGGAGCAACAGCTAATCCATCTATCGTAAGAAAGTTACGTCGTTTTGGTTATTTCGCAGGTATGTCTTTCCAAATTGTAGATGATATACTCGATATCATATCGACAGACGAGGAACTTGGAAAACCGGCAGGAAGTGATCTATTAAACGGTCATTTGACATTGCCGATTCTATTCATAAAAGATGATGCGGAGTTCCGACCGTTTATGGAACATTCGTTTGCTGGAACGTTGAGTGAATCGACCCGTGATGAAATGCTGCTCTATATAAGAAATTCCGGAGCTATTCAAAAAGCGCAGGCTGTAAGCGATCTATATTTGCGCAAAGCATTGGGTGAAATTAAGACGTTGCCGGATGGAGATGCAAAAAGGGCGCTTACCCAAATTGTCGCCTTCATCAGCAAACGTAATTATTGAACTGTTTTTAGTTGAAAGAAAATGAAACTGATGGTACGATTATACAGGGATAATCCCGATACATACATGAAGGAGTGTTAATAATGGAAAGAACTTTTTTAATGGTCAAGCCTGACGGTGTCCAACGTAATCTAATTGGGGAAATCGTCAACCGCTTCGAAAGCAAAGGGTACCAACTTGTAGGCGGTAAGCTTATGAATATTACACAAGAACTTGCTGAACAACATTACGGTGAACATAAAGAACGTCCATTCTTCGGAGAACTTGTAGAATTCATTACATCAGGTCCTGTATTTGCAATGGTATGGGAAGGTGAAAACGTTATTCCTACTGCACGCCTTATGATGGGTGCAACAAACCCGAAAGAATCTGCACCTGGAACAATTCGTGGTGACTTCGCAGTTACTGTCGGAAAAAACATTATTCACGGGTCAGATTCTCAAGAATCGGCTGTTCGTGAAATTGGGCTCTTCTTCAATGAAAACGAACTTGTCTCTTATGACAAAACAATGAACAACTGGATTAACTGATTCGGAAGAAAGGCAGCCTAGCGTTATTCGCAGGGCTGTTTTTTGCTATATATATAAACACACCCATCCGCTATAATGGAAAGAACAAGTAAACGGGGAGTGCATCTATTGTCGGATTATGTCGCTTTTATCGAAAACATAAAGAAAAAAACAGGTATTGACCTATCGCTTTATAAAGAAGCCCAGATGAAGAGAAGACTTATCTCGCTTTATGAAAAAAGAGGGTTTCGTAATTTCACTGATTATTTCAATGCAATACATAAGAATACTGAAATGCTTCAAGAGTTTCTAGACCGTATGACGATTAATGTCTCGGAATTTTACCGTAATGCACAACGATGGGCCGTTCTAGAAAAAAATATATTCCCGAAATTACTTGCTAACAATAGGAAACCGAAAATCTGGAGCGCGGCATGTTCAACGGGAGAAGAGCCTTATTCGATTACGATGGTGCTTTCTTCGCATATTCCTCTCGCTGATATTTCGGTTTTGGCGACAGATTTGGATCTTGGAGTACTAGCTCGGGCGAAAGTTGGTCTTTATCCCGAACGAGCATTGAAAGAAGTACCGCCTGCTATTGTAAAAAAGTATTTCAACAATGAAAGCCAGTTTTATCAGGTTAAAGATGAAGTGAAGCGAGCAGTAACATTCAAACAACATAATTTACTGGATAATCACTATGATTCAGGATTCGATTTGATTGTTTGTCGGAATGTAATGATCTATTTTACAGAAGAGGCAAAAGAACAAATTTATACAAACTTTTCAAAAGCTTTAAAAAAAGGAGGAATCCTTTTTGTTGGCAGTACAGAGCAAATTTTCAATCCGTCCAAATACGGTCTTGAGTCTGTAGAGACGTTCTTTTATAGGAAAATTTAAAATATCCGGATTCTTTCCGGATATTTTTGTACAAAAATATGGTCAAATGTTTGTTAGTTTGGTAAAGTGCAATGAAACAGATACTAGATTATCTGCCAAGGAGGAAATGATATGAGATATTTCACAGCTGGGGAATCCCACGGACCACAATTGACTGCAATCATTGAAGGACTGCCTGCGCAGATGGATTTGACTGCGGAAATGATTAACGGTGACCTGTTCAGACGCCAAGGCGGACATGGGCGAGGGCGTCGCATGCAAATTGAAAAGGATCAAGTTATTATTTCTTCAGGTGTACGTCATGGAAAGACAATAGGATCTCCTGTTACATTGACGGTTGTAAATGATGACTGGAAACATTGGACAGCTATTATGGGTGTTGAACCGTTAGCGGAAGGTGTGAATCCGGAAGACGTAAAGCGGCAAATTTCCCGTCCACGACCGGGTCATGCCGATCTGGTTGGAGGGATGAAATATGGACATCGTGACCTTCGTAACGTTCTAGAACGATCCTCTGCACGTGAAACGACAATGCGGGTTGCTATTGGTGCTGTAGCAAAACAGTTTCTCAGTGAACTTGATATTCATACGGTTTCCCACGTAACGGAAATCGGTGGTGTTGAAACGGACCCCTCTACGTACGCCGGACTAGGAGTAGCGGAATTACGGGCGTGTATCGAACAGGATCCCGTGTATTGTGCGGATTCTGAAGCGTCCAAACAAATGGTACAAGCCATTGACGATATTAAAAAGAAAGGAGATACCCTAGGTGGTGTAGTAGAAGTCATTATTGAAGGTTGTCCTCCCGGTATCGGTAGTTATGTACAATTTGACCGGAAAATGGACGGCAAACTCGCTGGAGCTATGATGAGCATCAACGCATTCAAAGGTGTCGAAATCGGACTTGGATTTGAAATGGCGAAAATATCAGGTAGTGAAGTGCACGACGAAATAATGTGGGATGAAGAACAAGGCTACTACCGGAAATCGAATCGTCTTGGTGGTTTGGAAGGTGGAATGACAACGGGAATGCCGATTGTTATACGTGGTGTTATGAAGCCAATCCCAACGCTCTACAAGCCACTTGAAAGTGTTGATATTAATACAAAAGAAGTTTTTGCGGCTACAATTGAACGTTCCGATCCATGTGCTGTACCAGCCGCGTCTGTGGTTGCGGAACATGTTATTGCTACAGAAATGGCGAAAGCGATTATGGATGAATTCCGTTCGGATAATATGGTAGACCTTAAAAGGGATATAGATACATATCGGCGTTCTGTAAAGGAGTTTTAATATGGCGAAACTGTCTGTTAATATATTCAATCACCAGTATGACGTTCATATCGGAACTGACACATTTGGGCTATTCGCTACAGAGTATGCGGGGCTACTTGAAAGCGCAGATCGTATTGCAATTATTGCAGACGAATACGTTGCTGAACTTTACCTTCCGCTCTTACAGGAAGCACTCAAAGTGTTAAACCGCGATATTAGCATCAAAAGGGTACCTGCTGGAGAAAAGTGTAAAACAATGGCTGTTTTTACGGATTGCCAGTCGTTCTTACTCGGTGAGAAGTTTACAAGGGATTCCCTACTTATCGCTTTTGGAGGCGGTGCATGTGGGGACCTTACAGGATTTGTCGCAGCTACATACATGCGAGGGATACGCTACATTCAGTGCCCGACAACTATTTTAGCCCACGACAGTGCCGTCGGCGGGAAAACAGCCATTAACATGCCCGAGGGGAAAAATATGGTCGGTGCATTTCATCAACCATCATCAGTAATTTTCAATACAAGATTATTAAACACACTCCCTCCAAGGGAAATTCGCTCCGGAATGGCAGAGTTGGTAAAGCATGCATTCATTTCAAATGAGGATTGGGCAAATGAGCTGCTTGCGAATCCGGCATTTACTCAACCGTCGATACCATGGTTATCTACTGAGCTTTTGCGGGGAATCAAAGTCAAAGCGGACATTGTCATAGAGGATGAATTTGAACATTCAACAAGGAAGTACCTCAATTTTGGTCATACATTCGGTCATGCAGTTGAGGCGGTATGCGGATTTGGTGAGTTAAGTCACGGTGAATCGGTTATGATTGGGATGGCCTACGCTCTTCTTTTAAGTGAAACGTACGGTTCAATCAATGAAGAGAAAACGAATGAGTTCATTGCCTTTGCGATGAAGCATGGCTATTCATTCAGACCTATTCATGACTATCCATTCAGTTCATTTATCACCTATATGGAAAAGGATAAAAAAGCTTCTTTTGGCAAATTACAATTCGTTTTGTTAAACGGAATCGGAAGACCGTTCAGTAAAGAGCTCACAAGTTTGCAATGTGAAAAGGCATTTGACCAATTGAAGCAGAGATTGGAGGGGACCGTATGATGGTGAGGGGATTGAGAGGGGCTACAACAGTCCAGGTAGATGAAAATCAGGCTGTTCTCGAAGCGACTGAAGCACTTGTGATAGAAATGGCTAACGCCAATAAAGTGGCACCGAAGGATATTATTTCGATACTGATTTCTACTACAACAGATATCAAATCCGCCTTTCCTGCAAAAGCAGTTCGATCGATTGACGGTTGGAAATACGTTCCTGTCATGTGTACGCATGAGATGGAAGTGCCCGGTGCGATGACTTTTTGTATTCGTGTACTTATGCATGCGAATACGGACGTACCGCAACGTTATATACAACATATTTATCAAAATGAAGCAATAAATTTACGTCCGGATTTACAAAAGTAAGGATTTGTGAGTAATGGAGGAATGATTATGAATTGGAAAACTGGACTTACAGGAATGAAACCTTATACGCCTGGTAGATCAATTGAAGATGTACAAACATTATATGGGCTAAAAGAAGTTGTAAAACTAGCTTCAAACGAGAACCCGTACGGCTGTTCACCTGCTGTCAAAGCATTTTTGGAGTCGAATACGATTCAACATGAAATTTATCCAGATGGGAATGCCGGAAATCTGCGTAACAAACTGTCGAAAAAACACAATGTTCCAAAGGAGATGCTTTTATTCGGCAACGGGTCAGATGAAATCATCATGATTATTTCAAGAGCTCTACTTGGTGAAGGGTCAAATACAGTTATGCCATCGCCCTCATTTCCACAATATGCACATAATGCTAAAATTGAAGGAGCCGAAATCAGAGAAGTTCCTTTGGTAAATGGGCAACATGATTTAAATGGTTTCATGGACGCAATGGATTCTAATACTGCTGTAATTTGGCTCTGCAGTCCGAACAATCCGACAGGGAATATAATTCCGGCGAATGAATTGAAAACATTCCTTAAAAAAATTCCCGATGATATACTCGTTGTCCTTGATGAGGCTTATTATGAATATGTAACAGCATCAGATCACATCGATAGCGTGACGTTATTAAACGACTTCGCAAATGTAATTGTGCTTCGTACTTTTTCGAAAGCATATGGACTTGCGGCATTCCGAGTGGGTTACGCAATAGGAAATCCCGCAATTATTTCGTACCTCAACACAGTGCGTAGTCCTTTTAATAATAATTCTTTCGGTGTGGCGGTGGCTGAGCGTGCCCTTGATGATGAAGCGTTTATTGAAAAGTGTAGGGAATTGAACAGCGAACAAAGAAATCGTTTTAAAAACTATGCTATCGAAAATGGCATTCACATGTTCGACTCGCAAACGAATTTTGTTCTTATTGAAGTACCCGACGATGCTGACGATGCAGCCGAAAGTTTACTGCGACATGGCTTTATCGTTCGAAGCGGAAACGTCCTAGGTACACCGGGATATGTACGAGTGACCATTGGAACAGAAGCTCAAAATAGTAATTTTTTCAAAGCGTTTGATTTGTTATTGAATTCGCAGGAAATAAGGATATGAATATTGCAATCATAGGGCTTGGGCTTATCGGAGGATCCGTGGGTCTTGCGCTTAAAAGAGATGCTGCTAACCGAATAACCGGATTTGACCATTCATCTACAACAGCCGAGGAAGCTTATCGTAGGGGAATTATCGATTCTGTCGCATTATCCTTGGAAGATGCTTGCTACAATACGGATGTTATCATATTTGCAACACCTGTTAATACAACAGTTGACATGTTAGAAGAAATCAGGTCAATGAAGTTAAAAGATGGTGTTATCATTACTGACACTGGAAGTACGAAAGTGCCAATCATGGATGCTGCGTCAATACTAATCGATCAAGGCTTAACGTTCATTGGCGGACATCCTATGGCAGGGTCCCATAAAAGTGGTGTTTCCGCCGCAAAGGAGCATTTATTCGAAAATGCTTATTACATATTGACACCGGATCCACGAACGGACCAAAAGCATGTGGAACAACTTCGTCAATTGCTCCGACCGACCAAAGGAAAGGTCAGAATAGTAGAGGCTACCGAGCATGACAGGATGACAGCAGTTGTGAGTCATTTCCCTCATCTAGTCGCTTCTTCTTTAGTTGGTAGGCTAGCGGATCAACAAGAACATCAGCCATTCATAAAAAAACTGGCAGCCGGAGGATTCCGGGATTTAACGCGTATCGCATCCGCAGACCCTGTCATGTGGCGAGATATTACAATTCAGAATAGAGATGAGTTACTGAAACAATTGGATGGCTGGTTTGAAGAAATGTCCGCTGTTCGTGAAATGATAACAGCAAATGACCCGGTCAGAATATATAATTATTTTGCTGAAGCTAAAAAATTCAGAGATGAGCTGCCACTTACATCACAAGGTGCATTATATATGACATATGATTTGCATGTGGATATTCCTGACCATCCTGGTATTATTTCGGAAATCACCAAAATTCTAGCGGATGAAAGAATTAGTATAACGAACATAAGAATCGTTGAAACGCGAACGGATGTCTATGGTATTCTTGTTATCAGCTTCCAAAGTGCTGATGACCGAGAACATGCGAAATTTGCACTAACAAGTACAACAAATTTTAGTATGCACATAGTTTGATTGGAGGAGATATTCCATGGTGTCGACAAAAACGATTCATTATAGTAAATCAATGCTGCATGGAGAGTTATCAGTACCGGGAGATAAATCGATTTCCCACCGCGCGGTAATGATTGGTTCAATTGCTGAAGGAACGACTTCGATAGCGGGATTTTTAGACGGCGACGACTGTTTGCGGACAATTGATATCTTTAAACGGCTTGGTGTTTCAATTGAACGCAATGGTACGGAAGTGACAGTCATAAGTCCCGGAATGCGGCAGTGGCAAGAGCCATCAGCTGATCTATACGCAGGGAATTCAGGGACAACGGCTCGCTTAATGCTTGGTATACTGGCCGGCTCAAACATCAAGTCTGTATTGACAGGGGACGAGTCATTGTCTAAACGTCCTATGGATAGAGTGACACTTCCGTTGTTGAAGATGGGAGCCGAGATTAAGGGTGAGCAAGAGTCAAATCTTTTACCTTTATCTATTACTGGGAAATCGCTCACTGCAATTGATTATGCTATGCCAATAGCAAGTGCACAAGTGAAATCGGCAATTCTTTTTGCGGGCTTAAATGCTGAAGGAACGACATCTGTTAGTGAAAAGACAGTTTCGAGGGATCATACGGAACGGATGCTTGAACAATTCGGGGCTACAATCGGGAAGGAAGACAATACTGTCTTTGTAAAAGGAGGCAGTCAACTTCATGGAACGACTGTCCAAGTACCAGGCGATATTTCTTCGGCTGCATTCTTTATGGCTGCAACTGCAATGATAAAGGGTAGCTCTGTAACATTTAAAGGGGTTGGACTGAATCCGACTCGGACAGGAATTCTCGATATTTTACAGTCGATGGGAGCTAGAGTTGAAATTAAAGATGAAACAAAAGGAATTGGCGAACCTTCTGGAACTGTGACGATTACGTATGGGACGCTGCAAGGGATGGAAATCAAGGGAGAAGTCATTCCAAGACTAATCGACGAGCTGCCAATCATTGCTCTTCTTGCCACGCAAGCAAGTGGAAAGACCGTAATAAAAGATGCAGGAGAACTGCGGGTGAAAGAGACGGACAGGATTGAAGCCGTAACAAATGAGCTTATTAAAATAGGCGCCGATGTACAAGCAACGGCGGATGGGATGATCATTCATGGGCCAACTGTGTTAACAGGAGGACAGATGGCTTCCTACGGAGATCATCGAATCGGGATGATGGCTGCAATTGCGTCACTCGTATCTTTGCAACCTATTACGATTGAAGATCCTGCTTGTATAAGCATCTCTTACCCACAGTTTTTCGAAGACCTTGAGATTCTTGCGGTAAATAAATAAAAGGATAGCTTGATGATGTATACAATGGGAAAGAACAGGTGAAAATATGGGACAGTTACAAGAACTTGAAAAAAGTATGATGGAAGGGGATGTTGAAACCCTTACCCATATCGTTGATCAATTGAATGACTCAATCGATTTCGATATGTTATATGAGGCGGCAAACCTCCTTGCAAGTTATGGATTCATGTCAGAAGCCGATCGTCTATATGGAACATTGCTTCTTCATAATCCTGATGAGGCACAATTGAAAATTGATCGTGCCGGAACCTTGCTTGAACTTGGGGAGGAAGACGAAGCTCTTCTACTTCTTACGGATGTACGACCGGATGAAGAGGAGTATGTCCAAGCTCTTTTAGCGCTTGCGGATTATTATCAAATGTCTGGAATGGCAGAAGCTGCACTTGAAAAGATTAAAGAGGCTTTTGCAATTGTTCCTCATGAGCCGATTATTCGCTTTGCTTATGCAGAATTACTATTGGACGCAGGGAAATATGGCGAAGCGGTTCGTCTGTATCTAGATTTACATGATGAGACAGACGAAATTGGAGGTGTGAGTATAACTTCAAGGCTTGCTGAAACTTACAGTGCCGGGGCAGCATACGAAGAAGCACTTCCCTATTATGAAGAAATGTTGGAGGAGAGTGCTTCGCCAGATACATTATTTGGAGCGGCATTTGCCTATTTTCAAAGCGGAAACCCTGAGAGGTCGACTGTGCTGCTTGAAAACCTGATAGAAATGGATCCCGATTACTTCTCCGCCTATATGCTCTTGGGGCAATCGTTTTCTTCAACGAATAATGATCGCAAAGCTTATGAAGTATTCAAAAATGGCATGGCCCGTGATGAGTTCGATAAAGAACTCCGTCTAGCTGCAGGTAAATCCGCTTTGAAATTAGGACTGCCCGATGATGCGGAAGCGCATTTGAAAGATGCCCTAACGCTGGATCCCGAGTACATGGACGCGGTCATTACACTCGCCTCGTTGTACAATGAACGGACACAAGACAGCGACCTACTGGATTTACTTTCCTATACGAAAGAAGACAGCGGGGATATCCCTCTGTTGAATGCATTCGAAGCCTATGCATATGAACGGGAAGAACGATATGATGATGCATACGAATCCTATAGCAAAGCATATGATGGAATGCAGGAAGATTACAGGTTTCTTGAGAACTTCACAAAATTCCTACTCGAAGAAGGTAAACACGGCGAGGCAATTGCAATAGCCAAGGAGCTAGTTAAGCTAGTACCTGATAATGACCAGTGGAATGCGTTTTTGGAGGCACAAAACGAAGAGGAGGTGTGACATGACGGCCATGATACCTGTTGCTGCCAAAAAGGATTTTGTTAGATGGTTCTTAAAGCGGCACAAATTAAAGCGCCGTGAATGTGTGTGGATTTTAAACTATCTTCTTAGCCATGAACATCTTCTACAAAATGTCCATTTTACGGACGAAGCCCATTATTGTCCCAGGGCGATGGTTATGTCAACAACAGGAACGGAGAGTATTCCTTTTCGCTTTTACAAGGGGAATATAATGACAGCTGATGCGGAAAAGTCTTTTCATGACCTTAGATTACATCCGGATGATAGAATGTATATCCAACTTAACTTTCATAACAGCCATTCTTGCCCGGAATATGCAAGCGTCAGGGAGGAGAATCCGTTTTTACCGTCTTATCTACAAGTAAGTGAAAGCGACAAAAGAATCGCTGAAAAGCTGCTTGAAGAAAGCGTGGCAACGATGACAGTGGATATGCTTTTGAAAAATGTGGATGAGGCATTGGATGCAAATGATGAAGAACGATTCATCACTTTATCCAACATGCTGAAAGAGTTGGAAGTTACAAAAAAGTAATGACTCTTTATCACCAATGACTAACAGATTATGAAGATGTTCAAAAGTGCCGTTGTATATGGGACGAAGCATCTAAAAGTATGCCTCGTTCCTTTTTTTTGGATTTATTGAACTCGGGGGGAAATCAAATTGAATTGGACTACAAAAGATATGGATACATATTTGCAGCAGAAAGAATATATCGATACACTAATTGTTCCACTTCTTAAAGTGGAAACTAAACCGGAGTTATTGAAAAATAGTTCCTCTTCCTCGGAATTTCTTATGTACCTTACAACGTTTCTGGAAACACAGTTCAAAGGACGTATGATGCTGATGCCACCATTTATTTATACGCAATCCACGAATTTATCAACGTTCTCAGAAACGTTGACGGTAGACCTTGCGGACATGCCTTTTAAACATATCTTTTTTATCACAACAGATGCGCAGTGGTTGTCTGTTGAAATAAAAGGACAAGTCATCTGGTTACCTTCGATTCCACTTGAGAGTATGGATGAAAAATTGAGACAAACTATAATAGAAGATCAACTTAGACAAGTTCTGCCGAGATTCACGGAAGTATGGTCTACATAGTAAAATTCGCAATTTGTTCACAAACTTGTCGTTCTATAAAATGCATGATTGAATTTCATCTTGTATTGATATATCATAGATATGTCCTAGTATTACAATTAGTAAAAATATGTCCGTTGGACTGACCTTTAAGTAAGAGGAGGGAAAATGATGAGTAACAAAGTGTCAAGACGCCAGTTTATGAGCTATACACTAATGGGAACAGGTGGATTCATGGCATCTGCAATGTTGATGCCAATGATTCGCTTCGCAATTGATCCTGTATTGCAGTCATCCGATGGAGGAGACTTCATCCCGACTCCCCAAAAAGTGGACGAGCTAACGGAAACGCCAGTTCGTGTAGACTTCACTATCAAGGATCGGAAAGATGCTTGGTATAAATCAGACGTTGCTAACACGGCTTGGGTTTATAAAGATGGCGATACGGTCATCGCACTTTCTCCTGTATGTAAGCACCTTGGTTGTACGGTGAACTGGAGTGGGGATGAATCGCATCCGAATGAATACTTCTGTCCATGTCACGGTGGTCGTTATAAGAAAAATGGTGAAAACGTTCCAGGAACACCACCAACAGGGCCACTTGATGAGTACGAAGTAAAAGTTGAAGGTGGACTCGTTTATCTTGGAAAAACAATACCTAACACACTCGTTTAAAATTGTAAGGGGGTACGACCGAAGTGCTAAATAAAATTTATGATTGGGTTGACGAACGGTTGGATATCACCCCGATTTGGCGCGATATCGCTGACCATGAAGTACCTGAGCACGTAAACCCTGCACATCACTTTTCTGCATTCATTTATTGTTTCGGAGGCTTGACGTTTTTCGTCACTGTCATCCAAATTTTATCCGGTATGTTCCTTACAATGTATTACACGCCGGACATTGAAAATGCATGGAAATCTGTATACTATCTTCAAAATGAAGTAGCATTCGGTGAAATTGTGCGGGGAATGCATCACTGGGGAGCTTCACTTGTTATCGTAATGATGTTCCTTCATACGTTACGTGTGTTCTTCACAGGCTCTTATAAAAAGCCACGTGAATTGAACTGGGTTGTAGGCGTTCTTATTTTTGTAACGATGCTTGGACTTGGTTTCACAGGCTATTTACTACCATGGGATATGAAAGCTGTATTCGCTACGAAAGTAGGAATTGAAATTGCAGCGTCTGTTCCATTTATAGGCGAATGGATTAAGATTCTCCTTGCGGGGGATTCAACAATCCTTGGCGCGCAAACATTGACGCGTTTCTTCGCGATTCATGTATTCTTCCTACCAGCTGCTTTGCTTGGGTTGCTTGCAGCACACTTTATCATGATTAGAAGACAAGGTATTTCAGGTCCACTATAAGATTTGATATACTTCCGTTCATAATTTTTAATACGTCCAAAGATATTATTAAGGAGGGGACAATATGCATCGCGGTAAAGGGATGAAATTTGTCGGAGATTCGCGCATTAAGGCAGAGAACAAAATGCCGAACGTCCCAAAAGACTACTCAGAGTATCCAGGTAAAACGGAAGCATTCTGGCCAAATTTCCTGTTAAAGGAATGGATGGTCGGTGCCGTTTTCCTTGTCGGTTACTTAATTTTAACAGTCGCTCATCCGTCACCGCTTGAACGTCAGGCGGACCCGACGGATACGACATATGTTCCACTGCCAGACTGGTACTTCTTATCTATGTATCAGTTGCTGAAGTATGAATTTGCTTCCGGACCATTTAATATTGTCGGGGCACTTGTTATGCCAGGAATTGCGATTGGTGCTTTGATGCTCGTTCCATTTATGGACACGACTAAAGAGCGACGACCTTTCAAAAGACCACTTCCAACCGCATTCATGCTACTTGCATTCGCTGCAATGTTCTACTTGACTTGGGAATCAGTTGCGAATCATGACTGGGAAAAAGCGAAAGCACAAGGTGAAATCAGAGAAGAAGTATCATTCGATCCTGAATCTGAAGGATATAAGATTTATGCAGGAGCTTCTTGTATTGGTTGTCATGGTGATGCTTTTGAAGGCGGACTTGGTATGCCACTAGCAGACACAGGTTTGACAGCTGAAGAGATTACGGAAATCGCTAAAAACGGTAGAGGCGAAATGCCTGGTGGAACTTTTAAAGGTACAGAGGAAGAGTTACATACTCTCTCTGAATTCATTTCAGGTTTGTCTACTGAGTAATAACAAAAGGAGAGTCAGGAAACTGACTCTCCTTTTGTATACATAACATGAACACATTTTAATCCTCTGGAGAGATGTCTGTGAGTTCATTGATAAATATGGCATGGTTTGTTCTGTCACATAAATCTTTTCTTATGCTATTACTTTTTGTGAATTTAATGGGTACTGTATATGGTTACGATTGGTATATGTGGCAACTTGAAATAACAGAGCCAAAGTTTTGGATCTTTGTTCCGGATAGCCCGACGGCAAGCTTGTTTTTTACAATAGCTATATTCGGGTGGATTATAGGTCGGAATTTTAAACTGATTGAAGCACTTGCACTAATAACACTCGTTAAATATGGCCTCTGGGCAGTGGTTATGAATTTGTTGACACTGTTTGAAACTGGTTCAATCGGGTGGATGGGCTGGATGCTTATCGGATCGCATTTTGCAATGGCTTTGCAAGGTATTCTTTATATTAGGATGTATCGATTCACTTACATACACATTGCGATTGCCGCCATATGGACATTGCATAATGATGTAATTGACTATGTCTTCGGCCAAATGCCAATCTATAATGACCTGATGAAACATATGAATCAAATTGGTTATTTTACGTTTTGGTTATCAATTGCCTGTATTGCTTTGGCCTGTTGGAGTTTGAAGAATAGGTCGGCTAGCATGAGCGTATAAGTATATTAGTTGCGATGAGAGGGCACTACGTTATAAAATGTGGCTGTAGTAAGAAAAAGGAGAGGGAATATATGTCGTTCTGGATTTACTTAGCAGCTATCATCTTATTACCATTGTATGCTCAATTTAAAGTGAAAAAAACGTATAAAAAGTATTCAAGAGTTTGTTCAACATCCGGCATGACGGGTGCGGAAGTTGCTAGACTCATTCTTGATCAGAATGGATTGCATGATGTGCAAGTTGTAGAGGGCAAAGGATTTTTGAGTGATCATTATAATCCACTTTCAAAAGTCGTTGCACTTTCACCAACTAATTATCGTGAAGCATCTGTCGCGGGAACTGCAATAGCGGCCCATGAAGTCGGTCACGCTATACAAGATAAAGAAGCCTACGCATTCCTTCGCTTCCGTCACCGTCTTGCGCCTGTAGCGAGTATTACTTCCAACGCATCCTGGGTATTTATCATGATCGGGATTATTTTTTCAAGTATGAATTCATTGCTTGGTATAGGTATCGCACTTTTAGCTGTTGGCGTACTTTTCCAAGTCGTGACACTTCCTGTTGAATTCAATGCGTCAAGTCGTGCAATGGATCAGATTGTGTCACTTGGCATCATTCGAAATGAGGAAGAGAAGTCCGCGAAAAAGGTATTGAGTGCAGCGGCAATGACCTATGTAGCCGCAACAGCAGTAGCTGTAATGGAACTTGTTCGCTTACTTTTAATATTTACAAACAGAGATTGATGTATATACAAAAGAGCCGTCCCTTAAAGTGCGGGACGGCTCTTTTCATATTCAAATACAACAATGGTAGTACTTGGATGACTTACTAAATATGAATAAAAATCATCGGTCAAAAGGATTCTTTTGGTCATCCAATGTGAAGCCTTCACCCATGACATCATACACATCCGTCAAGGAAACAAAAGCATGTGGATCAATAGAGGTAATTGTATTTTTCAGACGCATAATTTCATTCCGACCTACAACGCAATACAAGATTTCACGGTCGGCTTTTGTGAAATGTCCATAACCCCTAAATACAGTAACGCCGCGATCCATATCCGCCGTTATCTTAGTGGCGATGGCATCTTGGTGATCAGAGATGATAAACGCGCCTCTCGCAGCATATGCACCCTCCTGAACGAAGTCGATGACCCGAGCACCGACATAAAGGGCTACAAGCGTATACATCACTGACCGATGATCCAGATAAACGATCCATGATACCGCAATGACAACTGCATCGAACATGAACATCGTTTTGCCCATGCTCCAACCAAGGTATTTATTGGCCAAACGTGCGATAATGTCCACACCGCCCGTTGTTCCTCCAAATCTAAAGATGATGCCCAACCCGATTCCGATAAAGACTCCTGCAAATAAGGCAACGAGGAACATATCATCTTTTAAATGTATATCAATTTCATAAAACATGAATACTTTGAGGAAAACGGACACGGACACGGTTCCGATAACAGTATAAATGAAAACCTTTCTACCAAGCAGTTTCCAACCGATTAAGAACATAGGGATATTCAGTAACAAGTTCATGAGAGCGGGATCCCACTTGAAAGCGAATAACAGAATAAGCGTGATACCTGTAAACCCACCTTCTGCAAGTTCATTTTGGATGTTGAAGTGAACGAGACCGAAACTGAATATAGCTGAACCTAACATGATGAAAAATATATTTTTTAATTTGATTCCTTGGAACATCTGAAGCACACCTTTCATTTTAAAACAGTACCGCTATTATCATCTATTTTTATATTTTTGACAACACTGACAGTGATTATTACGATATATTAAAGGAGTTGGCGATAATGAGTGAAGAAAATTCAATGGAAAATTTACAACATGAAGTTGATGCATACATAAGTGGTTTTGAAGAGGGTTATTTTCCACCAATGGAATTGATGGCTAGACTGACTGAAGAGCTGGGGGAACTATCGAGGGAAGTTCAGCATGTCTATGGCATGAAAAAGAAAAAAACCGAGGAAGCAATCCGTTCACTTGAGGAGGAAACGGGAGACCTGCTGTTTGTACTTATTTGTTTCGCCAATTCGCAAGGTATCGATTTGAACAAGGCGCTTCTCTCAGTTTTAACTAAATTTAAAGAACGTGATGCTAACCGTTGGACGAAAAAGGAGGAACTGTAATGTCTATAAGAGTAGCGATTGCAGGTGCGCGTGGCCGTATGGGCAGTGCAGCTGTTAAGGTGATGATGGAAGCGCAAGATATAGAAGTTGTTGCTGTACTGGATTATAAATACGATGGAATGTTTTTACATAGCACGGGTGTAGATGCCGAACGAGGGGGTATACCCATATACACAATGCTTGAAAAACTTGCTGATGAACAAAAGCCAGATGTTCTTTTAGAATTAACAGATCCCGATGCAGTTTTTAACAATGCGAAATCTGCCTTGGCACTTGGCATTCGACCAGTTGTCGGCACATCAGGTCTATCTCCGGAAAGCATCTCTATATTAACGGAACTGTCAGCCGCCCAACGAGTCGGTGGAATCATTGCACCCAATTTCTCAATTGGGGCCGTTTTGATGATGAAATTTTCAGCGATGGCTTCACGTTATCTCGGAGACGTGGAAATTTTGGAGATGCATCACGACAAAAAAGTGGATTCACCATCCGGAACAGCTGTTAAAACGGCAGAAATGATCATGCAGGAAAGACAGTCTCATGTACAGGGGCATCCGGATGAAAAAGAACATAGAAGTGGTGCGCGTGGGGCGGACTTTGATGGGATGAAGATACATAGTATCCGACTTCCAGGTCTTCTCGCACATCAAGAAGTACTTCTTAGTGGCGCTGGAGAACTTCTTAGCATTCGCCATGATTCATTCGATCGTAAATGTTTCATGCCAGGTGTTCTGATGGCAATCCGTTACGTTATGGATAGCAGGGACTTTGTCTATGGTCTTGAAAATATTATTGAGTAACAACACGGCTTGTAAACTGAACATGTTCTGCGGAAAGGGATGAAATCGTTGAAAAAACTAAAAGTCGGGATCATTTGCTATCCATCGCTCGGAGGGTCGGGTGTTGTAGCAACTGAACTTGGAATCATGATGGCTGATAAAGGCCATGAAATGCATTATATTACATCCGGTAAACCATTCCGCTTTCATAATGCATATCCGAATATTCATTTCCATGAAGTTAAAATTGATGGTTATGCTGTCTTTAAATATCCGCCGTATGACATTGCGCTTGCGAATCGAATTGCTCAAGTCATCGAATCGGAACAATTGGATTTGCTCCATGTCCATTATGCAGTTCCACATGCAATCTCCGCAGCGCTCGGTAAAGACATGGCTAATTCCACGATTGGTGTGATTACCACATTACACGGAACGGATGTCACCATATTAGGGCGTGATCCCGGTCTAAGAAATACAGTGCGCTACGGGATTAATAAGTCAGCTATTACTACTGCGGTCTCTGAATCGCTTAGGCTGGAAACGATGAAATTAATTGACCCTGAAACAGAAATTAAAACAGTATATAACTTTATAGATGAAAAGAGATATCGCCCTGTGGATCCGGGTAGCTTAAAAACTGAGATGGGCATTAAGCCACATGAAAAAGTGATTATTCATATTTCAAATTTAAGAAAAGTTAAAAGGATTCCTGATATCATTATGAGCTTTAAAGAAATTATCAAATCTGTTGATGCAAAAATGCTTATTGTTGGTGAAGGACCCGAGAAGCTAAAAATGGAGGCACTTGTTAAAAAAGAAGGCCTTCAAAATAACGTCATATTTACCGGTAAAAGGGACGATTTACCTGAACTTCTTGCAATGAGTGACGTGATGTTCCATCTTTCTGAAAAAGAGGCATTCGGACTTGTACTTCTGGAAGCTCTCGCTTGTGGACTGCCATCAGTCGCTACAAATGTCGGGGGGATTCCAGAAGTCATTGAAGATGGTGTCAATGGATTTCTCGTATCGCTGGGAGATGTGAAAACCGCAGCGGAAAAGGTAATCATGCTACTGACTGATGATAAATTACATAAAACGTTTAAAGAAAATGGATTCATGACGGCTAGCGGGAAGTTTCAATCAGCAGGAATCGTGGAGCAATATGAAAAACTCTATTATGAAGTTGCTGATGAAATATGACGGGACTTTTCGGAAGCGGTCCAAGTCGTGAAGTGATACGTATTCTTGAAGGGGTTGGCTTTGAAGCAGTATTTGTGGGTGGTGCGGTACGTGATCATGTTTTGCAAAGGGAAGCAACGGATATTGATATTGCAACTTCCGCTGAGCCTCTGGAGGTAAAAGAATTATTTCCAATAACAGTTGATTTGGGTACAGAACACGGTACGGTACTTGTTTTGAAGGATGGCGAACCAATCGAAGTGACAACATTCCGGACTGAAGGAACTTATTCAGACCATAGACGACCGGATAGCGTACAATTCGTCAAATCACTTAAGGAAGATTTGATACGTCGTGATTTCACCATGAATGCGCTTGCGATGACAAGGGATGGTAAACTTATCGATTTATTCGATGGGGTAGAAGATATGAATCGTCAGTTGATTCGGGCAGTCGGAAATGCTTCGGATCGTTTCAAAGAGGATGCCTTACGTATGATTCGTGCCATTCGTTTTACGTCTGTATTGGGTTACGATATAGAGGATGCAACTTGTAAAGCGATTACAGACAATGCCCAACAAATTCGATTGGTTTCTGTCGAACGGCTAAAAGCTGAAATGGACAAGTTATTTTCTGGTGTTCACCCGGAGAAAGCTATCCGTTACCTACATGAATCCGGATTAGCCACACATTTACCCTTGTTCCCAGATGATAAAGAGAAACTGGGTCGTTTAGCGCCATTTTCTACGTCATCGGAGGGGTGGGCGTGCATGATGATAGCCGGTGATTTTCCGGCTTCATCGATGGCGAATTCTTACAAGCTGTCAAATGCCGAAAAAAGTTTTTTAACATCCATACATGATGCATTTGAAAATCGACTGAAACATTCTTTTTCTGCAGATGATTATTACAAATATGATTTAGACGTACTTGTTACAACGGAGAAAATATTTCGTTCACTTTGTTTAAGTGAACAGACGCTTACAGCTGAACAAATTAAAAAAAATAAACTGGCGTTACCAATTCACTCAAAATCGGATTTACATGTTAGTGGTAGCGATTTAATAAAGTGGATGAATATCAAGGGCGGAAAATGGATAGGTGAATGGATCGGGAAAATTGAGCATGCTGTTCTTCATGGACAATGTGAAAATGATCCAAGAAAAATAAAGGAATGGTTTTTACATGAATTCAACCGTGAAAAATGAATTATTGAAAAGGCTTTTTGAGGCGAAAGGTGAACCAGTTTCGGGGCAAGAAATTGCAGATCATTTTGGATTGTCGCGGACGGCGATATGGAAATATGTCAAAGACCTCGAAAAAGATGGCTTTGAAATTGGGACGATACGAAAAAAAGGCTATTACTTGATTGCATCACCTGATCGTGTAAATGAAGCGAATGTCCAAAAGCATTTGACAACAAAAAGATATGGACGCCGTATTCATTATTTCGATACATGCGGTTCTACACAAGTTATCGGGCATGACGAGGCGCAAAATGGGGCTCCTGACGGTACAGTTATCCTTTCCGAGGAACAAACTTCCGGAAAGGGTCGCATGTCACGTCCTTGGAGCTCTGTTGGCGGTAAAGGTATATGGATGAGTATTGTCTTGCGTCCATCGCTTACGCCGCAACAGGCACCGCAAATGACCCTTGTAGCAGCGGTCTCTGTCACACGTGCCATTCAGGAAGTCACGGGGATTGAACCGGATATTAAATGGCCGAATGATATTTTAGTGGGCGGCAAAAAAGTGACAGGCATTTTAACAGAACTACAAGCAGACCCTGACCGTGTAAAAGCAATTATTATCGGCATCGGCATTAACGTCAATCAAGTAGAAACAGATTTTCCGGAAGAACTGAATCCTATTGCAACTTCACTAAGACAAGTACTTGGCAAACCAGTTGACCGTGCAGAATTAATCGCGAAAATTCTTAGTTTTCTTGAACTGTTTACGGGTTTATATGAAAAACATGGATTTGGACCGATTAAACTACTCTGGGAAAGTTATTCGAATACGACAGGCAAACAAGTACGTGCCGTCATGCTGAACGAAACAATCGTAGGCACCGCAATGGGCATCTCTGATGAGGGTGTACTTGAATTGAAGCTTGCAGATGGCTCAATACGGGGTATCTATTCGGCAGATATTGAATTGCCAAAATGATTAGTATACAAGTATTTGTGGATTTGATATAGTAACAGGGAAGGGCGATATCCATTTAGAATCGCACCTATTTTAGAACGACACCAATTGCATACTGCTACATGATCTGCCTTGATCTTAAAAAAAGACAGGGACGGAGGAAACCATCAAATGACGATGACGCAACCCTTCTGTCCAAATTCGGACACGAAGGGTTTTTATTTTTGGTTTTCCCTCCCGAGAGGAGCGAAAAGATGAACAGTACTTCTGATTTTACAAAGATGAAAAGAGAAGGAAAAAAGATTGCCATGCTAACGGCATATGATCATCCATCCGCAAAATTAGCAGAAGAAGCGGGTATCGACATCATTCTTGTCGGAGATTCACTCGGTATGGTCGTACTCGGTTATGAATCAACGGTTGCTGTAACTGTCGATGACATGATCCACCACGGAAAAGCAGTAAGAAGAGGGGCCAATGATACACATGTTGTTGTTGACATGCCTTTTGGATCCTACCATGGTTCTGAGGACCGCACACTTAAAGAAGCGATTCGCATTATTCAACAGACAGGAGCCAATTCCTTGAAAGTCGAAGGTTCGGGGAAAGTTATCGACTGCATTCAACTACTCACTTCAACAGGGATACCAGTCGTGGCGCATCTTGGTCTCCTTCCACAATCCGCTTCAGTTCTTGGCGGTTATAAAGTGCAGGGGAAAACTGCGGCCGCTGCACAGAAACTTATCGAAGATGCGAAAGCTTGTGAAGCTGCGGGTGCTTTCATGATTGTACTTGAATGTATCCCTTACCAACTTGCAGAACAAGTAACGGCGGCTGTTTCAGTACCGGTTATCGGTATTGGGGCGGGAGCCGGCACAGACGGCCAAGTTCTTGTCTTTCATGATACTGTAAAATACGGAAACCATCATGTGCCGAAATTTGTGGAAGTATACGCTGATGCAGGTGCGGTTATCCGGAATGGTCTAACAGATTATGTTGCGTCTGTGAAAGATGGCTCATTCCCTGCGGAGCATCACCGTTTTACGATGAAAGAAGAAGAGTTGAACACGTTGTACGGAGGGGAAAAAAGTGCAAACTGAAACAAAGGTAATGAGGATTGTCCATACAATCATTGAATTGCAAGGTCTTCTTAATCGAAATGAGCGAGACGGTCGCACGGTGGGATTTGTCCCAACAATGGGTTTTCTGCATGAAGGTCATTTATCGCTTGTGGAACACGCTAGACTGCAAAATGATCTTGTTGTAATGAGTATTTTTGTGAATCCGGCGCAATTCGGTCCAGAAGAAGATTTTGAAGCATACCCGCGTGACACAGAACGGGACACGCATCTTGCGGCAAATGCGGGCGTAGATATCCTATTCATTCCTAATACAGCTGAGATGTACCCTCAAGATGGCGGCATTCGTATCTTACCGGGCCCGCAAGCTGCAATGCTTTGTGGTGCGTCCCGGCCAGGGCACTTTGATGGTGTATTGAAAGTTGTACTAAAACTTTTCAACATCGTCGACCCAGACCGTTCTTATTTTGGGATGAAAGATGCTCAACAGTTAGCAATAATTGAGACCTTTGTACGTGATTTCAATCTAAGGACAGTTATTGTGCGGATTCCTATTATCCGTGAAGAGGATGGACTTGCAAAAAGTTCTCGAAATGTTAACTTGACTCCAACTGAACGAGCACAAGCACCTGTCATCCAACAGGCCTTGAAAAGAGGTGCCCAGCTTTTTAAAGAAGGACATTCTATAAAAGAAATTAAGAGGTTTGTAGCCGATTACATCTCACAGAACTCTACAGGAGTCATCGATTACGTCTCGTTGCTGGCTTATCCGTCATTGACGGATGAAATTTACGATCAAGCGGAGGTCATTTTGGCCTGTGCGGTGAAATTTGAAAAGGTTAGATTAATAGATAATATTATTATGTAAACAAAGGATGATTCTTATGTTCAGAATGATGATGAACAGTAAAATACACCGTGCAACGGTCACAGAAGCCGATTTAAGTTATGTTGGAAGTATAACAATTGATAGTGATATTCTTGATGCTGCTGGAATGCTAGCCAATGAGAAAGTTCATATCGTTAATAATAATAATGGGGCACGTTTTGAAACGTACATTATCGCTGGAGAACGTGGAAGTGGCGTCATTTGTGTGAATGGTGCGGCGGCACGTCTCGTTCAACGGGGTGATATTGTTATCATTATGTCATATGCATACATGACTAACGAGGAAGTAGCGACACATGAGCCAACAGTTCTGATTATGGATGAAAAAAACAGCATAAAAGAAATGATTCACGAAAAACAGGGAATGACGTTATAATTTTTTGCAAAGGCTTATCTGGGACTGGTTAACTCCATTTCAGATGAGCCTTTTCAGTTCGGTTTTCACACCCAGTGCAGTTACTGACACGGAATTCAATGTTATAATCATTTGTTCGTACTATTTATGTTGGAAAAATGATTCTATGTAACCTCCAGTGAAAGGCATCCCCAAGCGCCGAGCGTTGTTGAGAGGATTCTTTATGTCAACATACATATATAATGTTATAAGCAATTCATGCCTCCATAAGACAGAATGTGATACAATTTGTAATAGCATGTTAAACAGGAAGTTGATGATTATATGGATACGAAAACGTATGCGGTTGTCGATTTGGAAACGACGGGTCATTCACCTGTAAAAGGTGACCGGATCATCCAAATTGCGATTGTATTTATAAAAAACGGTCTTATTGGTGAAAAGTACGTTCGCTTTGTCAATCCTGGACAAAGAATTCCTGCGTTCATACGCCAATTAACGTCTATTTCAGATGAAGAAGTAAAGGATGCTCCTTTTTTTGAAGAAATCGCCGACAAAGTATCAAACTTGTTGGAGGACACTGTTTTCATTGCACATAATACAGATTTCGATTTGCCGTTTCTGCAAAGCGAATTTGCTAGGTGCGGGATTAGTAAGTGGACCGGCAAAAAAATTGATACCGTAGAATTTTCGAAAATAATGTTTCCCACTTCTGCTAGTTATCGTTTACAAGATATTACTGAAGAATTAGGAATACCTCTAAACGCAGCCCACCGTGCAGACGATGATGCAGAAGCAACAGCTGCCCTTTTTCTTGCGTGTTTGAGAAAAATGCATACATTATCTGAAGATACACTTAACTTACTGCACCGCAGATCATTTCGTTTGAAGACAGATTTAGCAATGCTGTTCTACGAATGTCTTAAAGAGAAGCGAAAAAAAACTGTAGCATCGGGTCTTTCGACTTTCAGAGGCATTCCATATCAACAGGTCGGTACAGTCACTAGCAATCAGGGAATGCATTTGCCCTATCCGTCTAGTGAATCTTTAAAAACAACTGTACTCAAACGTGGGTACCCCGATTTTGAACGTAGAGAATCCCAGTATGGCTTCATGGATACGGTTTGGGAGGCGTTAACTACGAAAACTGAAGCTGTTGCAGAAGTACCAACTGGAATCGGTAAGACAATCGCCTACTTATTACCCGCCGCAATCCATTCGACAACTAAGGGCAAACCAGTTGTCATTAGTACATATACAAATCATTTAGCAGATAAAATCATAGATGAAGAACTTGCCAAATTGCGCGTAATGCTTGGTCAAGAAATAACGGCTACTGTCATCAAAGGGAAAGATCGGTATATTTCTCTAGGTAAATTTGAAGAATTACTTCGTATTGTGGATGAATCCTATGATGAATCCTTTACTATCATGCAAGTACTTGTCTGGCTAACACAGACAACAACAGGTGATTTAGATGAATTGAATGTTTCGGGTGGTGGCCAACTGTTTATAGAGCGCATCCGAAAACGCTCAAGTAAGCTTGCTCCTGATGAACAAATCGCGGATTATCATAACCGGTTACTTGATACATCCAAGAATTCGAACTTGATTATTACGAACCATTCAATGCTACTTTCCGATATGAACCGGGAAAAAATGATTTTCACATCGTTGGCGGGTCTTATTATCGATGAGGCTCATCAATTTGTGCAAACCGCCTCACGAATGAATGAAACCGTATTTTCCTATACAAATTGGAAATACGTTATGGGGCAGCTAGGATCAGATGCAGACGGTCAATTACTCCAGCAAATTTTTGCGATTGCAAACCGCCTTGGTACGTCTACAGTGTATGACCGTGACAGACTGATAGCTGCCTATACAAAATTTGTGGAATTATTCGATTGGTCAATCAATCAACTGACATCATTTCATCCGAAAATAGGTACTAAACAGCAGGGGAATCGATCTGTCTTCCCTCTTTCAGAATTGAATTATGAACGCAATTACTTTGCCGATGTAGCAACAGCAATGTTCGATTATATCGATAAAGCTGAAATTGTTACAATGGGAACTACAGTTCACTTAAGCAATATGACATTAAAGGAACAAGCGCTTCTTTCGGAATGGGCTTTCTGGGTTAAAGAAATTAAAATAAAAGCTGGGGAATGGGTGGAACTTTTCCTCGATGATAACAAAGAGGACTTCACTGTTTGGATTGAAAGAGATAAACGCAGTATTCCAGGGAGCCTCACCGTTATTAAATACCCTTTGGACGCTTCTATCGCTATCCGCAAATTTATTGATCGACTAAAAGAAGAACAGACGGGTATTATTTGGACTTCTGGAACGCTTTCGATTCCAAATAATGAGCGATTCATACCTCAAATGCTTGGAATTGATGAATCAGTTCCACTATTAACGTTCCATGCACCTGCACATTTTTACTCAGGTGCAGAAATATTTATAGTTGAAAACATGCCTGATATCCAACAAGTTCCGCAATCGGATTATATTGAAGCAGTCGCACATGCAGTCATTCAGGCTGCAATGGCAACGGGAGGGCGGATGTTCGTTTTATTTACCTCCCAAGATATGCTTAGAAAAACATATGACCTAATTGTTGAAAGTGAGCAATTAGAGGAATATGCACTTTTCGCACAAGGAATTAGCTCTGGTAGCCGCATCAAACTGTTGAAGTCCTTCCGACAATTCAATAATGCAGTTCTATTTGGAACAAACAGTTTCTGGGAAGGGGTGGATGTACCTGGCGAAACACTTACAACTGTTATCGTCGTGAGATTACCATTCTCATCCCCCGAAGAACCTGTGTTCAAAGCAAAAGCCGCTAAAATGACTGGAAAAGGTGTGAATCCTTTTACGGAATATGCATTACCTGAAGCTGTCATGCGTCTACGACAAGGATTTGGAAGGCTCATTCGCTCTTCAGCGGATAAAGGTTTTTTCATCATATTGGATAGACGGATTGAAACAAAATCATATGGTAGCTCATTTCTTGAATCTCTACCGAATGTACCTATAAAAAAAGTCTCGCTCGAACATATGGTGAATGAACTCGAAAATTGCTATAATAGACACGAGTTACTGTAAAGGCAGGTATAAGGATGTATCAGCGAAAATTAGTTAGACAGTGTACTGTGTGTGATTCATGGTGTTAAATTGGGTTAAATTTATCGTTGTTTTTCTAGTTTCTTTAACTTCGGTCATCACCATCATCGTTTTATACAGTGCAGACAAACCCGTTTCCAACGCAAAAGAAAAGGCAATTGAGGCCGTTATTCAATCAGGACAGCTTGTCTCCGTTAACACAGCACAGCCTTACAATGGTAAAGTGTCATCTGTGACTGTATTCGGATTGGATGAAAAGGGAGTAGCAAAAGCTGTTTTTGTCGATGAAAATCAAAAAAGTGATTTTAAAGAAGTGAAGCTCAAAAATGGAATTAAAGCAGATGAAGCAGTTACTATTGTTAAACAGGAGATAGCTGTTCATGACTTACTTCATGTAACGCTTGGAATGGAAGAAGACGGACCCGTTTGGGAAGTCGCGTTCAATAATGAAAAGGGTAAGTTGAATTACGTCTATGTTCTTTTTGAAGGTGGACAGTGGTGGAAACGAATTTTGAATCTATAAGGGGAGCGATTCAGTTGACAAGACAATTAGCATCCAGAGTGAACACACTCTCACCATCGACAACGCTAGCGATTACAGCGAAAGCGAAGGAAATGAAGGCTTCAGGTATAGACGTTATCGGACTTGGTGCAGGTGAGCCGGACTATAATACACCTGACAATATTATCGAGGCGGCCTATACATCCATGAAAGAAGGCAAGACGAAGTATACGCCATCAGGTGGATTGCCTACACTGAAGGACGCAGTGATTGCAAAGCTGGAAAATGACCAAGGATTACATTATTTACGCAACGAGATCATGATTGGAATTGGGGCAAAACACGTCCTGTATACATTATTTCAAGTAATGATTAATCCCGGTGATGAAGTAATTATTCCTTCTCCCTACTGGGTGAGTTATCCTGAACAAGTGAAACTGGCGGGAGGCGTTCCTGTACATATTGAAGGAAAGCCTGAAGCACATTTTAAAGTGACTGCCGAGCAGATACATGATGCAGTAACAGAGAAAACTAAGGCAATTATCATTAACTCCCCCGGTAATCCGACTGGTATGATTTATTCGGAAGATGAATTGAATCAGATTGCCAACGTTTGTAAAGAGAAAGATCTGTGGATTATTTCGGATGAAATATACGAGAAGCTTATATATGGTGATGAAAAGCACGTTTCTATTGCGCAACTTTCAGAGGATGCGAAAAAACGTACACTCATTATCAATGGTGTCTCTAAATCCCATTCGATGACCGGATGGCGTATCGGCTATATTGCAGGTGATGCAACAGTGGTTGGCGCAATGACCAACCTTGCAAGTCATTCCACATCAAATCCAACAACTACATCTCAATATGCCGCAATTGAGGCATATAATGGGCCGCAAGACGCTGTTGAGACAATGCGAAAAGATTTCGAATCACGTTTGGACCGCGTATATCCACAGTTGGCTGCAATACCTGGATTTAAGGTCATTAAACCTCAAGGTGCATTCTACTTGCTTCCCGAAGTGACAGAAGCAATGGAGAAAACAGGTTTTGCAAATGTCGACGATTTCGCCGAAGCACTATTAACAAAAGCAAACGTTGCAGTCATTCCAGGCTCCGGATTCGGCTCACCAAACACTATAAGATTGTCGTACGCGACATCTATTGAATTAATCGAAGAAGCAATCCGCCGCATCCACTCCTTCGTAAAAGAAAAATGGCGTATATAGCAAGACAATAAAAAAACGAACCTATATAAGTTGAACAAATGATTCTATATAATCTCCGCGGGAGGCATCCCCAAACGCCGTGCGGTGTTAAAAGGATTCTTTATGTCAGCATATCTAGTAAAAAGATGAAATCAAAATTTGGAGGATACTATGAAAACAATTATGATACATGAAATGCCAGATCATTCAGGCGAAACTGTCCGAATTGGAGCTTGGCTTTCCAATAAACGATCAAGTGGTAAAATTGCATTCTTGCAACTCCGTGATGGTTCAGGATTTGTTCAAGCGGTTGTTGTAAAAGAGGTAGTAGGTGAAGAAATTTTTGCGAAAGCAAAATCAATTACACAGGAAAGCTCTCTTTACATTACAGCTGAAGTTACCGTTGATGAGCGTTCAACTTTCGGATATGAGCTACAAGTAAAAGAAATTGAAATCATTCACGAAGCAGTCGATTATCCAATTACACCAAAAGAACACGGAACCGAATTCTTGATGGATCACCGTCATTTATGGCTTCGTTCACGTAAACAACACGCGGTCATGAAAATTCGGGATGAAATCATTCGCGCGACTTATGAATTTTTCCATATGAATGGTTTTGTCAAAGTAGACCCTCCAATTCTAACCGGGTCTTCACCTGAAGGAACATCAGAACTGTTTCAAACGAAGTATTTTGAAGAAGATGCTTATCTTTCACAATCCGGCCAACTTTATATGGAAGCAGCCGCAATGGCGCTTGGAAAAGTATTTTCATTCGGTCCGACATTCCGTGCAGAAAAATCAAAAACACGTCGTCATCTTATTGAGTTTTGGATGATTGAACCAGAAATGTCATTTGTAGAACATGCTGAAAGTTTGGAAGTTCAAGAACAGTATGTAACACATGTCGTACAATCTGTTTTGCAAAATTGTAAATTGGAACTTGAAAGACTTGATCGAGATGTGTCGAAACTCGAAAAAATTCAAGCACCATTCCCACGTATCACGTATGATGAGGCCATTAAATTCTTAAATGACAATGGATTCGATGATATAAAATGGGGCGAAGATTTTGGTTCTCCACACGAAACTGCTATTGCAGAAAGTTATGACATGCCAGTATTCATTACGCATTATCCAATAGGCATTAAGCCGTTCTATATGCAACCACATCCAGACCGTGACGATGTCGTCCTATGTGCAGATTTGATAGCACCAGAAGGATACGGAGAAATCATTGGTGGCTCTGAACGTGTCCATGATTACGAATTAATGAAACAACGCATTAAAGAACATGGACTGGACGAAGCTGCATATGAATGGTATTTAGACTTAAGTAAATATGGGGCTGTTCCGCATTCTGGATTTGGTTTAGGTCTTGAACGTACAGTGGCTTGGATTTCTGGAGTAGAACATGTGCGCGAAACTATTCCATTCCCTCGTTTGTTGAACAGATTATATCCTTAATAATAGAAAGGAGTTCGGACATGCAACACGAAGATCGGCTCCGAATTTGGATTGAGCAGGGAAACGTAAACATTTCCCAGCTCTTTTTTATCAATTATAAACGTCTTGGCATTGAAGATGTAGATGCCATGCTAATTATGCATATGAGCGCATTTAATTCGTCTGGTAATGCTTTTCCTACACCCGCTGAATTTTCAAGTCGTATGAATCTAAATGTAAACGAGGTATCAGAAGTGTTGCAGCGACTCATGCAACATGGTTTTCTTAAAATAGTTCAGAGTGAAGACACTAGCGGTATACTCCATGAAAAATTCTCTTTACAACCGCTATGGAATAGAATAACGGATATAATTACTGTGGCTGAAATTAAGGAAGAGGAAGATGGGAAAAAAATTTCCGAAGGTGAACTATTCAAATTGTTTGAACAAGAATTCGGACGTTTTTTATCGCCTATGGAATGTGAATCTATTTCGATGTGGCTTGATGATGATGAACATTCTGTGGAAGTCATCCGGGCGGCATTAAAAGAAGCGGTCATTGCCCAAAAACTGAGCCTTCGGTATATAGATCGCATCCTTTTCGAATGGAAAAAGAAAAATGTTAAGACATTGAAAGACGTAGAGCGTCAAACAAAGTCGTTTAGAACGATTGGTGGACGCGCTGTACAAAAGCAAACAAAATCCAATGCTGTAAAGCGCGTACCCTTTTATAACTGGTTGGAGGAACGGGAATAGGTGATAAATGATGATGACAAAAAAGCAATGGGAATTCTGTCTTGACCAATTTGCAGAAATGTTTCCGGATGCGCATTGCGAACTAGTTCATGCAAATCCTTTTGAATTACTTATCGCAACACTCCTTTCCGCCCAGTGCACAGATGTCCTAGTTAACCGCGTGACTTCGGTCCTGTTTAAAAAATACAAAACACCCGAAGATTATTTATCAGTTGATTGTGAAGAATTACAAAACGATATTAGATCGATTGGACTATTTCGCAATAAAGCAAAAAACATTCAGGCGCTTAGCCGTCTACTCATCGAAGTTTATAGCGGTGAAGTTCCACCGAATCGTGATCTGTTAATGACATTACCAGGCGTTGGAAGAAAAACGGCGAATGTTGTCGTTTCAAATGCTTTTGGAATTCCCGCACTTGCTGTCGATACCCATGTAGAACGAGTGGCGAAACGACTCGCTATGAACCGATGGAAGGACTCTCCATTAGCGGTGGAGGAAAAAATCATGCGATGGACGCCGATGAATAAATGGACGGATACGCATCATCAAATTATTTTCTTTGGTAGATATCATTGTAAAGCGCAAAATCCAGGATGCGCAGTTTGTCCTCTGCTACCGATATGTAGAGAAGGAAAGAAAAGGATGAAAACCAATGCCAACTGAGGAAAACTCTTTAGAGAATCGCCCATTAACGCCTTATTTTGACCAATGGGAATCAATACGTGAAAAGATTGAACGCTTATATGATGAAAAAGATTATCAAGCCGTTGAACTAATGAAGGTATCAATCGAAAAATACGGCGAATTACTTGAACTTGGTGGAACAGGGTTGGATGAGCGCACAGGAAAATTAGTCTATAAACTTATTCCTTTAAATGGTGTAGAACGGTTTGAATTTGTGAAATCGAAAGTGGATAGCCATTATGCATATATCCAACTCGATGCACTGTTTACAGAGACCAAGAAAAAAGCAGCAAGACTAGCGGTTATGAAAAAGTAAGAAAAGCTCAAGGCGCCATCTGGCGCCTTGAGCTGGACAGTAAAAGAAGAAGGCCTACGCTAGTTTGCGTTGGTCTTCTTCTTTTTTTGTTAATTTTATTCGATTTAAGGGTTTCCGTCTCCGTCGTTTTCATTTTCACCAGGAACGGTTCCTGGAATGGTCCCCGGGACGGTTCCATCACCATCGGAAGAACCGTCGCCTGAATTATTACCATTACCACCGTTATTAGCGTTATTACCGTTATTAGCGTTATTACCGTTATTACCGTTATTACCATTATTACCATTATTACCGTTATTACCGTTATTCCCGTTGTTACCATTATTGCCATTGTTCCCGCTGTTACCGTTATTCCCGTTGTTTTGGTCGTCTTCCTCGTTCTCCCCATCCTGATTCTCATCATTAAAACCGGGGTCTTCTTCTATGACTTCCTCAATCTGAACTGTAACTGAAGCAGGATCACTTACTAGGTCATCAAATTTTGCAATGACAGCAAATGTATAGGACCTGCCTGGTTCTGCACCTGAGAATGTGACAGATGTCTCTTTTGTTGTTGTCATTTCTTGCATTTCACTTCCATCGGCACTTACTTGCACTGTGAATTCAACATCACCGTCGATGGAATCGGAATCTGGAGCATTATGCGACCAATTTAATACAACTGAATTTGTTTCGGCAACATAATTTGCGGTAAGACCATTTGGTGTATCAAGTTCAAGTGTTTCTTCTTCTATTACTTCTGCCATTTTTGTAGGCACACTTCCACGAACGAATAATTCAGTTCGTATCATAGAAGCTGGAGTAGAAGAACTTGCAAGAAGGAGCGGATCGGACAAATACACGATTGACTCTTCTTTAACAGATGCCGGCTTTTTGAACCGAGCGGTCTCTTTTCCTGCCGAAATAGTTGACATGACTTGCTTGAATAACTGTTGTGGAACAAGTCGTTCACCTGGATACACAGTCATCGCAGAACGATCTTGATACCCACCCCAGACGGCGATTGTATAGTTTTTAGTATAACCAGTAAACCACACGTCTTTCGCTCCTTCTTTATCGACGAAGTCTGTTGTACCTGTTTTCCCTGCGACATCTAGGCCGCTAACAGCAGCCGTTTTACCTGTTCCTAGAGTAAGAACGTCTCGTAACATATCCGTTATCATATATGCTGTTGAATCTTTCATGACGACGGTCGGGTCGGGTGCTAAACTCCGCTCCGTTTTACCATCGCGGAAAATAATTTTCTTAATGGAATGCGGTTTTGTATAGATACCATCATTTCCGAATGAGGCATATGCACCTGCCATTTCTACGGTTGAAAATTCATCACTACCGCCCAATGCATTCGATGGATATTCATTTTTAAAGTTTAAGCCAAGTTTTTTAGCAAAACCAACAGCTTTTCCCCGTCCGACCTTTTCATATGTCTTCACCGCCGGGACGTTTCTTGAGTTATAAAGTGCTTCACGCATCGTCATGGGCCCGTCATAATCCAAATCTATGTTTCTAACGGGTTTTGCTGGATTGTATCCCTCGTAATTATATTTCTCGTCGTATACTGTTTTACCCGTAGACCAATTCAAATATTCAATTGCTGGTCCGTAATCGATTATTGGTTTAATTGCCGATCCCGGTTGTCGTTTTTCATCAGTTGCGAAGTTCAAGTTGCCAGTTACATAATTACGGCCCCCACCGACGGCAACAATCGCTCCTGTCTTTGTATCCAGTACAGTTAGTGCGGCTTGCATTTTATCATTCAAATAGATATCTGACTTAAGTGCATTCTCAACAGACAATTGCGCTTCAGGATCAAGTGTCGTCTGAATTTTGACGCCTTCTGCCAAGAGACTTAACATGTCTGCTTCATCTAATTCATCAAGGACGACATCGACAAATGCCTGGTATTTTGTATTTTCGCTAACCTGTCTGTTCTCTTCAGGAACAAGCGTAGAAGTAACTGGAATTGCCTTAGCTGCTTCCATTTCCTCATCTGTAATTTTTTTGTGCTGTTTCATAAGTCCTAGAACAATATTCCGCCGTTTTTCAGCTCGTTTCGGATTTTTGAAAGGGTTATAGCCATTCGGACTTTGTGGAAGACCGGCAAGCATTGCCACTTCATGTAATTCTAACTCATCTGGGTTTTTTCCGTAAAAATAGGTGGATGCAGTTCCAAATCCGAATCTATTTCCAGACATAAGAATTTTGTTGAAATACATTTCAAAGATTTCTTCTTTTTCATACTCTTTTTCAAGTTGGAAGGCAAGCCAAGCTTCTTGCGCTTTACGTTTCAATGTCTTTTCATCTTTTAGGAAAGAGTTTTTAATGACTTGTTGTGTTATAGTACTTGCGCCTTGAGAACCAAAGCCATTTCTAAAGTTTGCTAGGACTGCCCCACCGAGTCTGTATAAATCTATACCGTGATGTGAGTAAAAACGAACGTCCTCTGTTGCAAGAATGGCCTCTTCCAATGCTTTTGGTATTTCGTCATAAGGGATATATTCACGCTTTTCAATGCCGGATTTATAAAATGATTTACCATTTACATCGAGAAATTCTGATGAAAGTGGATCTTTCAAAAGATCTTCATCAAGTTCAGGTGCAGAGCTCGCATAGAAAGCGAACAATCCAGCACCACCCAATAAACCAGCAAAACCGATAAGGACGATTGCAAGAAATACTTTTTTAATTATGGATTTCTTGTTTTTTGGTTTCTTGCTGTTCTTTTTTTGTTTCTCCGTTTCCTGACTTTTTCTTCTAGCTGTTCTTGAATTTATCGTTTCACTCATGCTTTATTCCTGCCTTTCGTTGTTTACATCAGCTATCTCATAAAAGTTTGACACTATTTTTAAATAATCAAGTCTCGGCATGAAACCTGGTTTAATCTCGATTGATGTTGTTTCAAATTCCGAAAGTGTAATCGATTTTCTGCCACCTTTAGTCATTCTATCCCAATAGTCTTTAAAAATATCATATGGACTAAGGAAATAGCGGTCTAGCGAAATGAACTTGATGATTAAAAAAGCTATTCCTCCCTGGGCGGAAACACTCTTCATGTGCTCAACTTGATGTGCATGGATATTTTGCAAAGGGAATGATGTCGTACTTTTTGTTTCTTTTGCTTCAAAGTCGATATATTTACCATTCCATACCCCATTGAAGTCAGTTGTAGACGGTGTTCGAAAATAAGCTTCCGTAATCTTTGCGGCACTTCTAGATGGATAGTTTACATTGACAACTTGGATAGGTACAGGTTTTTTATGGATAACAGCGATACTGCGACTTAAATAGAACTCATTAGACTCATTTAACTCATCTTCTAATGACTTACCTCTATTACTAAATGAGGGATTTATTTTTTTCGAGTGTTTTACTTCTTGAACGGGTTCATATTTCTTACCATTCGGATATCGGATTTTCATACCTATCACCTCGCATCACACTATCATATCATAAGCATTGGACGGATATGGACAAGGAAAGTTCCGTAAATAAAATTATTATATGAAAAGGAAGAATATACGTTCTGACAGAAGTGGTGAATCGCCATCATTTCTGATAAAATAGAAGAAACGTCCGGAAAGGGTGTAATGTGTAATGAATTTAAAAGAGAAAACGGAAAGACTTCTGGCTGTATGCAAAGAATGCCTCAATCGCCACACTCAAATGAGGGAACTCGATAGAGAACCTGACTTTTTCATAGAAGTTAAACCGTATGCAGATCAATACCATGAACTATTGGATGAATGGACTGCGGAAGTATCCGAATTTATAAAAGTGGCTAAGCCCAAATATGTCCATCCTATACAAATTGAATCTCTCAATGATTCAATGAAACAATTTATTATCCAATCATTTTATAAGAAGACGGGGAAGAAGCGTTTCATTCTTTCCATTAATTCTGCGGAATATACATTTAAAACTATTTTAGATGCATTGGCTATCGAAAAGGATAAAGAAAGATGATTAAGGATAGGTATGCCATTCATGAAGTTATCAAAATGCTACGTACAGATCCTGCTTTTGCAGATAATATTGCCCATTATAGGGTTATTGATGGGAAAGGCGCAGTATATGCAACGTTCCCGGAAAAACTGCACCCGTCTATTATTAAAGCGCTCGAAGTAAAAGGAATTCAGAAATTATATACTCACCAAAGGGAAGCCTTTGAACTTGCAACAGCCAATAAGTCATTTACCGCTGTTACACCAACCGCTTCCGGAAAATCATTGTGCTACCATCTTCCTGTTTTACAAAGCATACTTGGAAATAATGCAGCACGTGCTCTCTACCTTTTTCCAACTAAGGCGCTTGCCCAGGACCAACTTGCGGATCTTCATGAATTGATTGAAGCAAGTGGGGAATCGATTCTTAGTTATACTTTCGACGGAGATACAGCACCTGGAATCCGTACCAAAGTACGGAAATCGGGCCATATTGTCCTTACAAATCCCGATATGCTTCATTCCGGAATTTTGCCGCATCATACGAAATGGGTTTCGCTATTTGAAAATTTGAAGTACATCGTGGTTGATGAGCTGCATACGTATAAAGGTGTTTTTGGTAGTCATGTTGCACATGTACTACGCAGATTGAAACGGATTTGCAACTATTATGGAAGCGACCCTATTTTCATCTGCACGTCTGCTACGATTGCCAATCCAAAAGAATTGGCGGAGTCGTTAACAAATACGCAGATGCATCTTATTTCAACAAACGGAGCACCAGCGGGGAAGAAGCATTTTATTTTCTATAATCCACCTGTCGTTCATCCGACATTTGGAATTCGAAGAAGTACGATACTTGAAGTGAAAGATGTAGCGGCCTTATTATATCGCGAAGGCGTACAAACTATCGTTTTTGCAAAGAGTCGTGTGAAGGTGGAAATGCTAGTTTCATATATGAAAGAACTAACGAAGAAAAAACTGTCCGACGCGACGATTATGGGATATCGAGGTGGGTACTTACCGTCGGAGAGGCGTAAAATTGAAAAAGGGTTGCGTGACGGGGCTATTCGTACGGTTGTCAGTACGAATGCACTTGAGCTTGGTATTGATATCGGGCAACTACAAGCCTGTATCATGACAGGTTACCCGGGAAATATCGCAAGTGCATTTCAACAAGCGGGACGTGCCGGAAGAAGGCAGGAGGAAGCACTGATTATTTACGTTGCCCAATCTGTCGCTCTGGATCAATACATTATTGCTCATCCTGACTACCTACTAGGCCAGTCACCTGAAGAAGCACGGATTCATCCAGACAATATGTTCATCCTCATGGATCATTTGAAATGCGCTTCATTTGAATTACCATTTTCATTGTCCGAAACTTATGGTGAGTTCGAGGTACAAGAACTGCTTGCGTTTTTGGAGAGCGAAGGCGTGCTCGTTCAAACAACCGAAAAATGGCACTGGATGACAGACCGATTCCCGGCAAGTGAAGTGAGTCTCCGTTCCGCCGCGCAGGAAAATGTGGTGATCATCGATAAGACACGACCTAAAGACACGACTGTCATCGGTGAGATGGACCGTTTTAGTGCCATGACATTACTGCATAAAGAAGCGATTTATATGCACCAAGGTACGCAGTTTCAAGTGGAACAGCTAGACTGGGATGAAAAGAAAGCGTACGTCTCTGAAGTGGATGTCGATTATTTTACCGATGCGAATCTCGCTGTGGAGTTAAAGGTGATGAATGAAGATAGTGTAGGACAATATGGAGAAAACGAAGCGGCATATGGAGATATTGCAGTTCTTGCGATTCCTACGATTTTTAAAAAAATCCGATTTGATACACATGACAATATTGGATCAGGTCCGATATCTTTACCAGCGGAAGAGTTGCATACATCATCGACTTGGTATGTGTTTAACGTGCCAAGTGGATGGACGAATGCAGGCCTAACAGAAGCCATGGTGGGTGCTGCATATGCAATACAATCGTTCATCCCTCTTTTTGTCCGCTGCGATTGTACGGATATCCACGTTATCCCCCAGGTGAAATCCGTTCATACAGGTAAGCCCACGTTTTTCATCTATGATAGTTATCCAGGGGGCATCGGTTTGAGTGAAAAAATTTTCAAACGGTGGGATACACTTTTCATGGAGGCATCCGATCATGTTCATTCATGTTCCTGCGAATCGGGTTGTCCGGTATGCATCGGGGCTCAGGATGGTGGCGTGAACATGAAACAGGATGTTCGGTCCTTGCTGCGTAAACTATCAGGAGGGGAAGACAGTGTCATATGAACAAAAGCTAATGCAAATGAAAAAATTATTGAAAAAAACGGATGCTAAATCGACTCCCAAACAGAAGACGTCTATTGCTCCACCTCCAGCTTACGAAAAACAATGGCTGGCTGCGGGTCTTACAAAAGAAGAAAATAAGTACGGCATTGTCTACAAACGGATTGTAGATTATGACGTACACCATCTACATGGAGAAATCATTTTATCAGGATTGAAGAAAACGATTGATGATTGGAAAGAGGCGGCGGAGACACATCCTTTGTCACCGGATTTTTCCCAGACCCTTCTTTTTTTTGATACAGAAACGACGGGACTAAAAGGCGCGGGCACCGTTATTTTTCTCATGGGCTTTATCGAACAGACGGGGGATTCTTTCAAATTGACACAGTATGTGCTTCCTGGTCCTGATCACGAGGCGGCTTTCCTCTTTGCGTCGGGATTATGGGAGAAGCCGGCGACCTTGGTGACCTATAATGGGAAAAGTTTTGACGTGCCCCAACTTGAATCACGTTGGACGATGCATCGTGCACAACTTCCACCACTCTTAAAGCATGCTCAAATTGATTTGCTACACAGTGCAAGGCGTATTTGGAAAGAGGAACTGGAAACATTTAAATTACCAGTGATTGAAGAAGAAAAACTAGGCTTTTTCCGTGATGGTGATATACCGGGTTTTATGGCGCCGATTATCTATCAGGATGCTGTTAAGTCGGGAAACCCGGAACTGTTGATGAAAATACTGGACCATAATGAGTGGGATATCCTTTCGCTTGTTGCACTTTATATAAAGTCAACCGATATTCTATTGAAAATGGATGTGAAAGAATCAGCCATTATTCAAACGAATATCGGTAAATGGTATGCTGATTTGAAGTCGTACGATCGCAGCAAAATTGTCTTTGAAAATACAATCGCACAATTCGGGACGAATCATCCAGCTGCCCATTTCCATCTAGCTTTCATTTTAAAGAGAAACCGATATGATAATGAGGCTGTCACGTCATTTAAGATTGCATCGGAAGGACTGATAGGTCGTGAAAGGATTATTGCGCTAGAGGAATTAGCCAAGCTTTATGAGCATAAACTGAAAGACTTCAAACTGGCATTAACGTATACAAAAGCTGCGAAACGTTTTTTGAAGTATGATTTCGATTTGTCAGAGCGGTTCCGGTTACGAATGGGAAATCATTTCGCAATGAGGGAAATAAGGCTTCAAAAAAAACTATTTCCCGGGCAAGCGCATAAAGTGACATAAGACAATCCATAGTCCGATTAATTAAGACAAGCGCAGACAAGATGTGGTATAATTATGGTATGTAAACACAGACGGAAGGGCGTTTTTTCATGGATACTAAATTGGAAACGAAAACAATTCTTGAAAAGGAATTCAAGACAGGACTTCGTGGTTATAATCAGGAGGAAGTCGATCTTTTTCTAGATGATGTAATTCAAGACTATGAAACCTTTAAAAAGACAATCACAGATTTACGAAATGAAAATGAACGTATGAAGGCAGAGTTAGCATCAGAACGAAAACGACCTGCGGCAAGTAGTGCAGGTACAACAAATTTCGATTTGTTAAAACGTATTTCGAATCTTGAAAAGCATGTGTTCGGAAGTAAACTTTTCGATCAAGAATAATACGGCTAAAAACATTTGACTTGTAAGTGGGATACAATTGCTGTATACTAAGAAAACCATAGCGTTAATTTAGGTAATCGCTGCAAAACTTGTTTTTGCAGAGGAAAGTCCATGCTCACACGGATCTGAGATGACCGTAGTGTTCGTGCTCGGCGAAAAAATAAGCCGGGGATATGTGCACCGCACATAGACGGCGGGAATAAATCCTAAGTCTTCGGATATGGATGAGGTTCCCTGAACAGTGCCACAGTGACGTAGCTGATGCGGAAACGAATCAGATGGAACGCGGTAAACCCCACGAGTGAGAAACCCAAACTATGGTAGGGGCACTCTTCTGAAGGAATTGAACTGAAGAGGGGACGGGCTAATCGCCTGTAGATAGATGATTACCACCCAATGTACGAGGCGTTAGCCGTTTGAGTACGCGGGAACAAAACATGGCTTATCGAATTACCTATGGTTTTATGATTACAACAAATGCTCTCCTCTATATTGTGGAGGGCTTTTCTTTTGTACATATACGTGAGCGAACTAAATATGGAAATTGAAAACGTATTTTTAATAATAATGAAGACAAAATAAAGAACTATAAAGGTTGAAGAAATGAATGTCTGCATAAACTGAGCGAAGGCTCCTTAAAAGAGGTTGCCTCTAGCGGTTTCGAATAGAAACTTTCGTTTAACCTATATAATATGATGACATAATCAGGATACCTGCAACAAAGGATTGGAGATGGAAGTGCATGGGTGATTTTAAATTAGTAGCCACTTCAGCAATGGGGCTTGAATCGATTGTTAATGATGAAGTGAAAGCACTTGGATTTGAAACAACATCGGAAAATGGCAAGATCTATTTCCGAGGAGATGAATCGGCGATTGTAAAAGCGAATATGTGGCTACGTGTAGCAGACAGAGTACGTATCATTGCAGGAGAGTTTCAAGCAACAACATTTGATGAGTTGTTCGAACAGACAAAAGCAATTCCCTGGGAACGCTATTTATCTGTCGATGCTGCTTTTCCTGTCGCTGGAAAATCGGTAAAATCGATACTATATAGCGTCCCGGATTGTCAGGCTATCGTTAAAAAAGCAATTGTTGAGCGGTTGAAAATTGCATACAATCGAGTCGGGTTTCTTGATGAGACAGGCCCATTGTATAAATTGGAAGTATCCATCTTAAAAGACAAAGTAACACTTACAATCGATTCCAGTGGGACAGGACTACACAAACGCGGCTATCGGGTTGGACAAGGTGATGCACCACTAAAAGAGACCCTAGCTGCAGCACTCGTTAAATTGACGCGCTGGAACCCTGATCGCCCTTTTGTGGATCCATTTTGCGGATCAGGTACAATTGCAATTGAAGCGGCAATGATTGGACAAAATATCGCACCCGGCTACAATCGGGAATTCTTAAGTGAACAATGGCCATGGATTGACAGGGCTATTTGGGAACAAGTACGTGAAGAAGCAGAAGATTTAGCGAAATACGATTTGCCACTTGACATTACAGGTTCGGATTATGACCCGCAAATGATAAAAGTAGCTAAAGAAAATGCCGCGGGTGCCGGTTTTCTAGACTTGATCAATTGGCGGACGCAAGATGTCAGGGATTTGACGCTTAATGGGTTGAATGGTGTTGTGGTGGGTAATCCGCCATACGGTGAACGTCTTGGAGAAATCGAAGAAGCAGAAGAAATTACACGCGAACTGGGTAGAGTGATGAAACAGCATCCTTCTTGGTCCGTCTATATGCTTTCTTCTCTTGAAAACTTCGAAAAGTTATATGGTAAAAAAACAACAAAGAAGAGAAAGCTATTCAACGGGTTTATCCGGACAGATTTATATCAATTCTGGGGCCAACGTAAATAAAGTGCGTATTGGAGTTTGAACAGCGTACATTTGCATACAATGTAAATAGTGTGGCTATCAAACGTTACAATCTGCTATTCAAAAAAATGCGGAAGAGGGCAGCCTCTTCCTTTTGCATGTTATTTTGGAAGGGGTACATGATGAATAATAAGATGCCATTCCCTTTATCTAAGGAAAAATCGTTCTATGAATCTTTGAACGATTGGATTGGGGATACGTTATACGATGATTTAACTGAAAAAGGCTTCGAGTGCCGCGACGAACAGATTTACATGGCATTCCAAATTGAAAAAGCCTTGAAAGAAAAGAAAGTTCTTTTTGCGGAAGCGGGAGTCGGGACAGGAAAAACAATTGCTTATCTTCTTCCAGCCATCGCCTATGCAAGATACACGGGCAAACCCGCACTTATTTCATGTGCTGATGAGACACTTATCGACCAGCTTGTAAAAGAAGACGGAGATATTCGCAAGATTAGTGAAGCGCTTGGATTGGATATAGATGTGAGATTGGCTAAAGCAAGAGATCAGTATCTTTGTTTAAAAAGACTAGACGAAGCTGGAGATACGATTAATGAGGATTATATAGACGACATTGAAGACAGTATACCTGAATTTGTTAAAGGTAATGCCTCATTACAATCGATTTATCCTTTTGGTGAACGTTCGGATTATCCTGATTTAAGCGACGAGCAATGGAAAACTGTTAACTTTCATCCAATCCAGCAATGTGCTGCATGCGATATTCGAAATCGCTGTGGGCAAACGATTCACCGTAACCACTATCGAGAGTCCTTGGAAATTATTATTTGTTCGCATGACTTCTATATGGAGCATATTTGGACTAAAGAATCTCGTAAACGACAAGGACAAATGGCGCTTTTGCCTGAAGTATCCATGATTGTGTTCGATGAAGGGCATCTTCTTGAATATTCCGCTCAACGCGCATTGACCTATGAAGTGCAAAATAGTACGTTAGTGAATCTGCTCGAACGTGTTTTAGTTGACGGTGTACGGGAAAAGACCCTACAACTTATCGAACGGCTTATCGAAACGCATGATGCTTTTTTCATGATGTTGAATGTATATGCGGATTTCACGGAAAATGATCGGAAAGCAATTGAAAAAGCGCCCGAACTCATTTCTTTAGGAAAAGAAGCAATTGAAATTTCGACCAATCTTCTTGAAGAATTTGTGTTTGAAGGAGAGTTATTCGTTATTCCGGAATACGACTTGAAAATTGTCGAGGAATATATGGATCAATATATTTATTCAATGTCGCTTTTCACTTCGGAAAATGATGCAGTGGATTGGCTTGAAGACCGACAAGGTGAAACGACTTTAGTCATTATGCCAAGGTTAGTCACAGATATTTTAAGGGAGAATCTGTTCTCATCGGACACACCGATTGTCTTTTCTTCAGCTACTTTATCGGTCGGGGAAAGCTTTGAATACCTAGCAGGCGGGCTTGGTATTCAGGATTATTTATCATTTTCTGTTGATTCGCCATTTGACTATGACGAAGTGATGGAAGTGTTTGCAACGAATGTTGAAACAGATGAAAAAGCCGCGCGCACGCTTGAACTACTAGAAGAGCCTGAGCAAACACTTCTCCTCTTTAAATCAGAACATGCCATGAATGTCTTTAAGGAACAAGTTCCATCCGCATGGAAAAACCGCATTTCTTTTGAAGGAGATCGAGAACTGTCTTCGCTAGTTCGCAATTTTCAGCAAAAACGCATTGAGGTACTATGTTCCTATCATTTATGGGAAGGACTCGATATACCGCAAGATGCGTTAACACGTGTCATCATTTACGATTTACCATTTCCTCCATCGGATCCATTGTTTGATGCAAGACGAAACCATGCAATTGATGCATTCCGTGAGGTTGACTTGCCCTTCATGCTTCTTAGGCTACGTCAAGGTGCCGGCCGACTGATTAGAACGTCTGCCGATACGGGGACAGTACATCTTTTGTTAGATGATGAAGAACAAAAAATGCATAAAGAAATCAAGGGCATTTTTCCTGTTGCCATTAAAATGAATGTGTAATTATACAAAAAGCGCTCCGACAGGGGGCGCTTTTTGTTTTTCATTCAACTTCATCTATGGTGAGCAATACTGTGATCATTCCAGCGCTACTAACACGCACTGGTAATTTAAATGCTTTTTTAAAGCCAAATAGTTTTGTTTGACCTGTCATTACTGTCGGGGGAGAAATATCCAAGAGTAGCCCTTCTTTCTCCATCACTGTGCATAGATTACCTGCAACCATATTGCCCAGTTCCCCTGTAAAAGACTCAATCATTTCACCTTCGACTGCCATACCGAACATCGCTTGGCCTACTGTATTAATTACTTCTGTAGAAGTATCGATGATTAGTCTTCCTTTAATACCCCCTACGATGCCTATCAGAACACTTATCTCTTTTTGTTCATAAGGCTGTACGGTAAGGGTTGGGGCAAGTACTTCCAACTTCACGGGAATGACAGTTGTCAGTGATGCAATGGTACCATTTAAAATCATTTGTACATTTTTAGATATGCTCATTTTGGTTACAACCTTTCACGTGCATATGGTAGGTCGATTATACCATGGCAAAGAGTATAATAACGCAAAATTCGACAAATCTTAATATGCAAAATTAGGTAAGGTTCAAGGTAGGAAAAATGGTATGATGGAGTGAGTAATTGATGAAGGGAAGAAAATGATATATGCGGGAATTTGAAGCACGATTAAAAGCATTAATTGAACAAGCTGCAACATATGCTCAACTTTATAAAATCAATGAAGATGAGGAACGATCCGTAAAAATGGAATCGTTTGCAGAGAAGTTGGTTGAAAAGGAATATATAATCGGATTTGCCGGTCACTTTTCGGCTGGGAAGTCTTCGATGATCAATGCGCTCACAGGTGATGATTTATTACCTTCTAGCCCTATACCGACCAGCGCAAATATCGTGAAAGTAAGAAAAACCGATAGTGATTACGCTATAATCCATTCAACGGATGGGGACGTTGTGAAATATGGGGGTCATGGATTTACTGAAGCTGTAAAGTCATTCAGTAAAGATGGGGGCGCAGTGTCGCTCGTAGAAATCGGCCATCAACACTCAAAATTACCTGAGGGTATAACCGTAATGGATACACCTGGCGTCGATTCTACAGATGATGCTCACAGACTGTCAACTGAATCCGCGTTGCACCTTGCGGATCTTGTTTTCTATACGATGGATTACAACCATGTCCAATCCGAAGTGAATTTTCGTTTTACAAAAGAATTAATGCGCTACAACGAAAATGTATATTTAATTGTAAATCAGATTGATAAGCATCGAGACAGTGAATTATCGTTTCAAGAATTCAAAAAAACTGTAGAAGAATCGTTTGCTGTATGGGGAGTCGTTCCAAAAGGGGTTTTTTACACATCGTTGAAAGATTCGGCACATCCACATAATGATTTCCAGACTGTGAAGACAATCATCGATAATGCGATGAGCTCGTGGAAAGACCAATTTCTCATGAACGCAGATAAAATGATTGTGAAACTGAAAGAAGAACATAGCCAATATCTTACAGAAGAAATTGAAGATCGTAAACATACATATTCGGACATTTTGTTACCAGAAGAATGGGATGGAATTGAAGAGTTAGAAGAAAAAATGAGCGGTTTAAAGAGAATGCATACACTTCAAACAGGTGACACGTTTTCCATAGCGTTTGAAAAAGAACGGAAAGCGCTGCTGGAAGGTGCAGCAATCACGCCTTATGAAACACGGGAGCTGTTAAAATCTTACCTGGAATCCTTATCACCCGCATTCAAAGTTGGCCTTCTATTTAGTGCTAAGAAAACAATGGAAGAACGGACAAAACGAAAAAAGGCACTTGCATCCAATATGGGTGATTTAGTACATGCACAAATTGAAGTGCATGTAAAAACACTTATGAAAAAATTGCTTCGAGAAGCCGGTGTCATGACAGATGAGCGATCGCTTGCAATAGATGGTATTGATATGACCATTCCCTTTGCTGATATAGAAAGAGAATTTAACGTCGGGGATGTCATTACAGGTGATACAGTGCTCAATTATGCAGAACGCATGAAGACAGCCACCCAATCTGTTTTTCGACGTCTTACAGAAGAATGGAAAAATGGGATGGCGGGAGTCATTCATTCAACAGGAAATAATCATGTTGTCCAACTGGAGCAGAAAATTAGTCAACTCGAACACAAGGTAGGGGCTATTCGCCAGGTGAATGCTTTAACAGCTAAATTAATGGCGGTTGAAACGGAAATAGAGAATCACGCTGCTGACTTTGAAGTAGGTCGACAAAATTTCATTCATAAATGGCAGTCGAAGGAAAACCTTCAGATTACGCAATTTGATGAAACTGAGAGTATAATCAATGAAACGTTGGAACCCAAAGAACAACAGGAAGAAAACCATCAACTAGACGGTCCAGCCGAAATGGTAAATCCACAGTTTGTCATTGAACAAGCCAAACATGTTGCGAATGCAATGGTTTCGATTCCTGGATTTATTGAAACAGCGGATTATTTACGTAGAAAAGCAAGTCGACTTGAAGGGCAGGAATTTACAGTCGCATTATTTGGTGCGTTCAGTGCAGGGAAGTCTTCATTTTCCAATGCGTTGATAGGTGAACAGGTCTTGCCTGTATCACCGAATCCGACGACAGCTGCTATTAACAAAATACGACCTGTTTCAGATGATAAAGAAGACGGAACGGCGGATGTTATGCTGAAAACCGTAGAAAGAATGACAGAGGATGTCGTTCGCTCATTCGATATACTTGGTGTGACAGTTGCGTCACTAGAGGAAGCATTTAGTAAAGTTGATGTGGCACTCAATCTGGAACGGGTTGATGAAAACGTCCATAGTCATAAAGCTTTTATCACAGCTTTCAAAAAAGGTTATCCTGTGTACAAAGACGTACTCGGTACAATTGTTAAGGCGGAACGTACCGAATTTGTCAAATTTGTAGCGCAAGAAGAACGAAGCTGTTTTGTTGAATCAATCGATTTCTTTTACGACTGTGAATTGACACGAAAAGGAATTACACTAGTCGATACACCAGGGGCGGACTCTGTAAATGCTCGTCATACAGACGTTGCTTTCGAATATATCCGAAATGCGGATGCGATATTGTTTGTCACTTATTATAATCATGCATTTGCAAGAGCGGATCGAGAATTTCTCATCCAGCTAGGTCGGGTGAAAGATGCATTTGAACTGGATAAGATGTTCTTCATTGTAAATGCAATCGATCTAGCTTCAAATGATGAAGAGGCGGAACAAGTAAAAGCATTTGTTTCCGATGAACTACAGAAGTTTGGTATACGGAATCCGAGAGTTCACGGTATCTCGAGTTTACAAGCACTTCAAGCCAAATTTGAAAATCGTAATGATACACATATGACACCCTTTGAAAAAGATTTCCATCATTTTTTGGAAAACGATTTAAAAGGACTCGCCGTGCAAGTGCTTTTAGAGGAGACGGAAAAAGTAATCGACCGTTTGGCATCCCTAATTTCACGCACTGAAACGAACTTGTTACGAAAAAAAGAACGTTTCGATGAATTAAATCGGCTTGAGGGAGAAGTACGTCAATACTTCACTAACAGCTTTGCAACAGTTCTAAACAAAGCAGCTAATAATGAATTAAGTGAACTAGTCTATTATATTTTACAACGTGTATTTTTGCGTTTTGGAGACTTCTTCAAAGAGGCATATAATCCATCCGTGTTTGTGAATAATTCTGCTGATCGTGCTCTATCTGGCGCATTGGAAGAGACCATTCAAATGCTTGGATTCGATTTGACGCAAGAATTGAAAGTGACAAATTTACGAATGTCGAACTTTATGAAGAGGCAGTTGAATGACCGACAAAGAGTAGAAGTATCTTCTCTACGTGAATTGGATGAATCCCTTACACCGTCGCCATACGAGACAAATGATGCTGATATGTTAAACTTCCGCTTCCCTTACCCAACTGTGAATCCATACAGCAGTGTCAACAAGTTGTTTAAAAATCAAAAGGCATTCTTTGAAAGAGGCGAACGGGAAGTATTGAGAAGTCGCCTAGAAGAACAGTTGAAAAATGATGCCGCCATCTATCTCGGGAAAGAAAGAGAGTTACTGGAGAAGTGGTCTGAACGTTGGATTGAAGACGAATCGGAAGGCCTTCGACAACATTTATTAAAAGAAAGCCTTGATCAGATTGAGTCCGAACGAAACTTACTTCAAGGAACAGAAAAACTTGCTGAATGGCGCGATGTGTACGAAACACTACGACTAGAGGAGCCGATGTAAATGACAACTGTTTTTATATCCGTAAATGAGATTGACATGAATGATTATAAATGGATTGATACACGCTTTTCATTACAGAATCCACATGAAGGCCGACGACACTATGAGACAAGTCATATGGCGGGTGCTGTATATTGGGATTTGGAACACGATTTATCCGATATGACCAAACAGTACGGTAGACATCCTATGCCCGAAAAGGATGCGCTAAAAATGCTGTTCAGCACGAGTGGATTGGAATTAGAAGATTGCATCGTCATTTATGATGACGGCGGTAGTCCGTTTGCAGCCCGTGCATGGTGGCTGTTACAGTATGCTGGATTTACCAATGCTGTTATCGCATTGGAGGGTTACCAAGAGATAAAAGAAATGGGATTCCCAGTTGAAACGGATATACCTGTTCCAACTAGCACATCCGTTTCACCAAATTGGAATGAAACACTTTACGCGACTAGGGAATTCGTAGAAGACACAGTCGAGGGAAAAACAGCAAGTCTTTTACTTGATGCCCGCTCTGCAGAACGGCATCGCGGTGATTATGAACCCATCGACCCTATAGCAGGTAGAATTCCAGGTGCGTTGAACTTCGACTGGGAGCAGCTGAAAGTGAACGGACAGTACAGAATGGATGAATCTGTTAAACATGAATTGAACACGATTGTAAACCCGACAGAGGAAGTAACAGTCTATTGCGGTAGTGGTGTAACGGCTGCTCCACTCTATGCAATGCTCGTTCATAACGGGTATGACAACGTTCATTTATATGTGGGCAGTTATAGTGATTGGATTTCAAAAGAAGGAGCCGAAGTTGAAAAGGGATAAGTGAAGACTAGAATTATGCATGAAGGGTATATCCCAATATAGCGAACTATTGGAGGGGAACCTATGATGTATCCGGATGGTTTTTATATACGAATCTATTAAAGAATGCAGAGGTGGATAAATTGCATTACGCATTATTAGGGGACATTCACTCATCGAAAACAGATTTGGAAAGAGTCCTTGCCGATATAACAGATAAAGCACCCAATGCAGTAAAAGTCGGGACGGGTGACTTGTTTGAATGTACAATCAGCAAAAAAAACATCGCTGAAGCGAAATTCACACGGTTAGAAGACGTTATGCTTATACCTGAAGGGTTTCAGGAACTATTAACATTCCTATCTGTAAAAGGCAATCAGGAAGAACGTATTTTACTAATTACTGAAACAGCAGATCCACTCCGTGAAAAACTCTCTGCAATGCCTACTACATTTGAAATTGGCAATGCAGAAATAATCCACGGCCATCAGTGGGAATGGGGCGGTGAGCCTTGGTCACCTGTACATCTGGAAGTCGAAGTTTCTACGGTTTTTTACGGCCATAGTCATAGGTCTGCACTTTCAAAAAACGGCAAAAACCAAATTGTAGAGTTTGGGATTCCATATGAAATAGGGGGAGAACATGTTCTCGTGAATGTGGGGGCGGTTGTTGGTGATAGGGAATGGGTGTTATATGACCAATCAGCAAATACTGTTACATTTATGAAAGCAGAATAATTTCAAACCTAAAAAAACACCGCTAATTGCGGTGTTTTGTATTTTCTATTGATTCTTTAAAAAAAAAGGAGCGGTTGTGTGAAATAAAATAAGTTATGGGCGTATATACTAATGACTATGAAGCAATTGTTTGTACCGCAACGAAGTAGATGTTTTTATCCTAATTAAAGCTAGTGGCTAGTGAAGATTTTTATGAATTGCTTCCCGCGCCAAGGCATCCGCAGCTCGGTTTTCTGCATCAGGAATCCATTTGATGAAAAAAAATTCGAATGTCTTGGTGATTTCTAGAATCTGCGCTAAATACTCTTTATGAAGCTCATTTTTAACAAACTCTTTCTCCACAGCCATCACAACAATCTGGGAATCCGATCGTGCAGAAACAATACCTTTTGTCAGTTTAGCCACTTCTTCCAACCCTCTCAAAAGTGCTTGGAATTCTGCAGTATGATTATTTGTCGGACCAATGGGCTCTGAAATTTTCACTTGATGGCCTTCGCCTTTTATGAATATCCCTATACCGCTTTTTCCTGGATTTCCGGCACTTGCACCGTCAACATATAATTCAATCATTTTATCATCACCTCAACATGAAATTGATAAGTTGCAACACCAACGAAACCGTATTAAAATAGAGGAATCGTTTCATTCGGAGGTTGCTATGGAAAAAACAAATATAATGAATGATATTAATGAGGTACTTGACACCTATTGTGAGGGCTGTTTCTTAAAAACGCAACTTGCACGGGATAACGGAAAAACAATTGCGCACAATTTTTGTATCCGGACCTGTACGGTTGGTGAACAGCTGAAATTTTTAGGCAATGAAATGAATAAAATGACAAAATAATATCCCGCGGCACGTCACGCCGACGGGATTTTGTTATGAATCATTCAACTTCAGATTTCAGGACATTCGCCGCCTGAGGACCGCGATTTCCTTCAATAATTTCGAAAGATACGGCTTGCCCTTCATCAAGCGTTTTAAAGCCTTCTGATACAATACCGGTAAAGTGGACGAACACATCTTCCCCGTCATCCGCTTCGATGAAACCATAGCCTTTGTCACTACTGAACCATTTCACTGTTCCCTGGTACATGTAAACTCCTCCTCGGCGCTTCGATGTCCCACCCATTACTATGCATGGATGAACTGATTATACATGTATTGACAGGATACGTCAATGATATGCCTCAATTTTCAGAATGAATAAATAGAAATTAATAATGAAATAAGGAGTGATTACACATGCAAGCTATTCTTGCTAAATGTCAGTATATCGTGAAAGGTATCTACGAGACTTTCGATGCGAGCCACGACTTTGCGCATATTGAGCGAGTACGAAAAAACGCAGAAGAAATCTTAAAAACGGAGCCTTCCGCAAACGCGGGGAAAGTTATGCTCGCCGTGCTGCTACATGATATTGACGATGCAAAATACAAATCCGATGCCAATCCGTCAGCAAAAGAAATCCTTCAGTCACTTGGCGTTGAAGCGGAATTGACGAATCAGGTACTCGCTTGTATTGAAAGCGTTTCGTTCAGTGGAGGTAACGCAAAGAATATCACGTCCATCGAAGGGTCAATCGTCCGTGATGCAGATCGACTGGATGCAATCGGGGCAATCGGTATTGCGCGCACATTTGCATTTGGTGGAGCAAGAGGTAGGAAGTTATATGATGCAGATGAACATACAAGAGAAAACATGTCTGAAGAAGAGTACCGTTCAAAAAATACAGCATCCGTCACTCATTTTTATGAAAAACTTCTTTTGTTAAAAGATCTCATGGTAACAAATGAAGGGAAACGGATCGCTGAAGAAAGACATACGTTTATGTGCGCATTTTTGGAACAGCTCGATAGGGAAATTGGTATGAATTGCTAACTACCCTTACCTTCTATTTTAAGATCGTAACTCTGCAATAGTCCTCGCTTTTTTCATAGAGATATTTTTGTTATGATGGGGACTAGATAGTTATGGAAGGATGAACGTTAATGTCTTGGAACGAAGTACTTACATTTGAAAACTCGAAAGACTTACTGATTTCAATTGGAATCATGTTGGTTTTTCTACTATTCAGGAAGTTATTCGCAAAATATATATTTTCACTAATCCTGAAATTAGGCAATAAAGCAAAAACTGCGTTTTTCTCCAACATATTCATTGCTGTTGAGAAACCGATACAGTGGTTATTCATCATTATAGGAACTTTTATAGCGATGGATTACTTTCCTTATCTTGATAGATCCAACCCACTGTTTAAGCATTTGTTTAGATCCTCGATTATTATACTTGTTACTTGGTGCCTATATAATCTTACAAGTTCAACATCTTTGGTCTTTTCTCGTATTAACGATCGTTTTAACATTCGAATCGATGACATTTTAGTTCCGTTTTTTTCGAAAGCAATCCGATTGATCATCATTGCAATTAGTATAAGTGTGATTGCACAAGAATTCGGATACAATGTGAACGGATTTGTTGCTGGTTTGGGTATAGGTGGGCTTGCATTTGCTTTTGCAGCAAAAGAGGCGTTGGCTAATCTTTTTGGCGGTATTGTTATCATTACCGAAAAACCATTTACATTAGGAGATTGGATTTTGACACCTAACGTTGAAGGAACAGTAGAGGATATTTCATTTAGAAGTACAAAGATTCGAAATTTCGAAGATGCCCTTGTAACTGTACCTAATGCAATGTTATCAAACAGTACCATTACAAATTGGAGTAAGATGGGAAAAAGACGTGTTTATTTCAATCTGATTGTTTCTCATGATACACCAAAAAGTAACTTGGACAATAGCGTTAGACAAATTAGATACTTGTTAAAGAATCATCAAGGTATTCATCCAGACACCATAATTGTCTCTTTCGATGAATATAAAGAAAATGGACTTGGACTATTGTTTTACTTTTTTACCAAAACAACTGTTTGGGTAGAACATTTGGAAGTCAAGGAAGATATTAACTTCGAGATTATGGATATACTCGAAAATGAACAAGTAACTTATGCAATACCTAGTAATAGGGTCTTATTCGACGTTGATGAATAAGGTGTTTTTTATAAAGTATCTGGAAAAAAAACGCGTATATCCGTTTTGTCACCAGGTACTTTTTTTTATGAGTTTCTTGTACAATTAGAATAGTAAAACTATTCGGGGTGAGGGGTGTTTTTCATGCTTGTGTCGGAACAAAAAAGACTGAACGTACTTGATAGGGATGCAACTGACTTGGCTGAAATGATTGCAAATAAGGAAATTTCCTCTCGTGAAGTTACTGAAACATTCATCGGACAGATTAGAAAAATGAATCCAACAATCAACTTCTTAGTCGAGGATCGATTCGCATTGGCACTGGAGGAAGCGGATTATGCAGATCAGCGAATTGCGGAAAACAAAGCTAAGGGAAAGCTGCTAGGCGTCCCAATCAGCATGAAAGAGTCTTTTCACGTAAGTGGTATGCAGACTACGGGCGGCCTGCTACATCGAAAAGGGTATTTACAGGAGGGGGATGCTGAAGTTGTTCAAAAGCTAAAAGCGGAAGGGGCAATTATTTTAGGCAAAACAAATACTCCCGAGCTTTGCTTTTGCCAAGAGACGGATAACAAATTGTATGGACGGACGAATAATCCAAGAGATTTGACTAAGACTGTAGGTGGTTCAAGTGGTGGTGAAGCTGCAATGATTGCAGTGAGCGGAGCAGCGGTAGGTCTAGGATCGGATATTGGCGGATCTATTCGCTTTCCAAGCCATTTTACTGGAGTAATCGGTTTCAAATCGGGAAGGGGCCAAGTTTCAGCTAGTGGAAGTTTCCCCGTTGAGGATCATGAACTTCAAAAACGCATGTTAGGCATCGGTCCACTAACAAAATCAGTAAAGGATGCAAGGTTGATATATAATATTGTTGCCAAAGAGCAGGCTCAAGAGAAAGAAATTACGGGTTTTACAGTAAATATATTACCTGAAACAGATTATCCTTTATCCTCAGCGACGGCTGCATTAATGGATTCAATCTATTCAAGTAGTAACGAGGACTTTAAGACTGAGCGAAAAGCGCCTCCTTACTTTGAGGAGTCCGCCCTTTTGTGGCAAGAAATTATGTCAATTGATGGGGCGGTGGGGGCTGGTAAAGAAGCGTTTGGCGAGAAGCCCGTCCGTCCGTTGCGTGCATATTTGAAGGAATTATTCAACGGCAAGTCTGAAATCCATCGGTACCTATCTTGGGCACTTATCGGTGCATCCCTGTTTAAACCTTCTGATAAACGCGTAAGGGAAATACATGAGCTTGTTGAACGGGTAGATGAAGAGCTGGATAAAGACCTAAACGAACGAATTTTGATATTTCCAGTCTACCACACGGCCGCACCGCATCATGGTGTTGTTTACAAGGAGATATTCTCCATTAAAAAAACATTTAAGACGTATATGCCATTTGTGGCTTATGCAAACGTCTGGGGCTTGCCATCTTTGACAATTCCAGTCGGTATGGATGAAACAGGTATGCCGATAAGCATTCAGTTAATAAGTAAAAATGGTAATGAAGATGCGTTGTTTAAGCTAGGGTGTTGGATCGAGAAAAACTATCAGGGGTATGTGAGAGCTTAAAGAGGACAGTCTAATGTGCTGAAATGGTATGTAACGGAAAAGTATATTAAACTTTCCACTACCGGATTCGGATTGAGTATTATCATTATTTGGATTAACGGCACATTCGGATCCGGTAAAACAACAGCAGCATATGAATTGCAAAAAAGATTGAAAGACTCATTTGTATAGTGGGTAAAAATAGATAATAAAAAAAGCGGATAACCGTCAATCGACGAGTATATCCGCTTTTCGTAGTGCGTCTTCTGCATTTTGGATTTGTTGTTCATTATCCGCTATGACCGTATGTAGATGAATTCCGCCATCGGTTAGTTTCAATAGAAACACACCATTCACTTCACTCACTTTATGGATGAATTCCTTTACGTCGCTTCGATTGGAAACCATGATAGATGCGCTCAGATCACCGTAAACGGGATGCTCGATTCTAACATCTTTCACAGTTACGCCATTATCAACGAAAATATTTAGTTCTTCTTCCGCCTGTCCAGGCGTGTGGCGGCAAACGATTGTCTTTTCATAGCGTTCCGGCACTGCTTGTGGGTGCATGTATACATACCCTTGACTTGTCGCGATTATCGGTTCATTTCTTGCCTTTAACAGGGTAATGTCACTAACTATGACTTGACGGCTAACATTTGTCAATTCTCCAAGTTCCCGTCCCGGCAATGCTTTAGTTGCCTTTTTTAAAGTCGCAATAAGCAGTTGCCGACGCTCTTCCCCAAGTACTTTTTCATTCTCAGTCATCAGTATCACCTCATACCATCAGTTTACCACAATTCCTGATTGCATATATTTCACAACGTGGATTATAAAACCCATTAACGAATACCGATTTCTACTTATACAAATAGTATAGTTGTTTGGTTTGAATACTGTAAAAAAAAAATTAAGGTTTTCTAAATTATCCAAAGATAGTACAAGGATTTTATTAATTTCTTCATAAATATATACTTTTAAAGACTTGTTTTCATAGAATTATAAAGTATGATAGATACGTAGCGGGAACTTTGTACCTAGCCGCGGATAGAACGGAGGAAGAAAGTATGAAAAAAACATTAACCGTACAACTGGGAACGATTATTGTAGCAATTATGATAGCTATGTTAACAATTACTTCTGTCGCAACCTACAAAACGGCATACGATAAATTATATGATGCCGCCGGTATTGAAGCCTATGGATGTGCAGCTATTACAACCGGCTTAATCAGACCTGATGATGTTGACAAAATGCTCCATGGAGACAAGGATGCGATGGATACTGTCAGCGAACAATTAAATTGGACAGTTAACCACAAAGATATTTTCGAGACGCAGTATATTCTTGACTTAGATGGAAATATTCTTGCACTTGACGACAATTTACGCGATAAAGGGTTTAAACCGGGTGACGCATTCCCGATGGACAAAAAAGCAGTGGCTATGCTTCTTGAGATGAAGCATTCAACATACTCGGAGCTTTATGAATTCGCAGGTATCGAGCGGTTGTCCGGTTATGCGCCTATCTATGAAAATCATGATGCAAACGGAAAAATTGTTGCATTAAGCGTTATTGACTTCGACGGGTCAATTGTAGGTGAGCGTACATGGGCTGTTGTCAGTAGTGGAATTTTAATAAGCCTTATTCCGATGATTATTGCTTCATTTATTACAATCCTTCTAATTCGTAAGAAAACAAAATTGATTTCTACATTAATCCAGTATGCAAAGGAAATTGCAAATGGAAATCTTGGAGTCAAGGACATAAGTGTTCAAGGTCATGACGAAGTAAGTGATCTCGGTCAAACGTTAAATACGATGAGAGCCAATTTACGAATGATGATTGGTACTATGCAATCGACTTCTGTTCAGCTTACAAAAAATGCGGTTGATACTGCCGCATCGTTGGATGAAATGAAATTAGCTATCCATCAAGTAGCGGAGACAATGAGTGATACCGCCGCGTCCGTATCGGATGGAACGAATAACGCCGAATATGCTTCTACTATTCTAATCGCGCTAGCTGAAGATTTGCGCCATTCAAAAGAAAAAGCGGATGAAAGTGTTACAAGTTCCAAACTCACTATGCAAATAGCTGAAGGTGGACAACTTCAAGCACGTGAGACAAGCCAAGATATGGAGAAAATTAGAGTATCATCTGTAGAGACAAGCGGCACAATTCAAGATTTAATAGATTCTACAAAAGAAATACAAACAATTACAGTTTCTATTTCAGCTATTGCTGCGCAAACTAATCTACTTGCATTAAATGCCTCCATTGAAGCCGCTCGTGCTGGTGAACATGGAAAAGGATTCGCAGTCGTTGCTGAGGAAGTTAGAAAGCTTGCGGAACAATCTAACGATGAAGTTCTGAAGGTTGAGAAATTAGTGAAGGATATAACGAACCGAATCCAACAAGTTGTCGTGTCAACTACCGAGAGTACTGGGCTCATTGAAACGGGCACAGAAACAGTCCGATTAACTGCTAAGTCCTTGGGAGATATTTCACATGCGGTATCTGAAACGGTGGATAGAATTAACAGTATTTCAACTTTAACAACTACTGAAGCAGAAAACTCAAGCCATGTTGTTGAGCTTATCAAGCAATTAGCAGTAGCTATTCATGAAATCGAAGAGGCAACTTCTGAGGTATCTGCCGCAACAGAACAAACATCCGCTTCAATTGACGAAGTAGCAAATCGATCCAATGAAACAAGTCACTTAGCCACGGAGTTGGAACAAGTGGTCAAACAATTTAAGTTATAAGAAAAGAAAACTATATATGTTGAACTAATGATTCTATATAGTCTCCAGCGAAGGCGCCTAACTGGGGTAGCCGAAGCAATAAGACTGACAGCGGTCTTCTGGCTGGCTTATTGCGGGAGGCATCCCCAAGCGCCGAGCGTTGTTGAGAGAATTCTTTATGTCAACATACATGGGATAGTTTATAAAAATGAGGCTAAAATACAAAGTATAAAGTCTACATTTCTTAGACATTTTAATACGAAAATTGTCGGACTGTGTGGTATAATTAAAGAGAAAAAACGCGAATTAAGGAGCATCGGAAATGTTAAAAGATCTATTCATCGGGTTATCCCAAAACCAACTTCTAAATAGTGCAGCTAAAAAATATGGTTTGAAATTAGGCGCACAATCTGTTGTCGCAGGAACGAATATCGAAGAAACGATTAAAACCATTAAAGAACTAAATGCGCATGGTATTTCATGTACTGTCGATAATTTAGGCGAATTCGTTTATAAAGAAGAAGAGGCTACTGCAGCAAAAAATCAAATCCTAGAAGTGATTCAAGCTATCCATGAAAATGGAGTAAACGCTCATATTTCGCTAAAACCATCTCAACTTGGTTTGGATATTGACTATGAATTTTGTTTGGGTAATTTAAAAGGGATTGTTGAAAAAGCGAATGAATATAATATATTCATCAATTTCGATATGGAAGATCACAATCGTTTAGATCCGTCATTTAAACTTTTGGACGAGCTCTCGAAACAATATGTTAACATCGGAACAGTGATTCAAGCCTATTTCTTCAGAGCGCAGGAAGACCTTGAAAAATATAAAAATTATCGTTTGCGTATTGTAAAAGGTGCTTATAAAGAAACTGAGGAATATGCATACCAAGACAAGAAAGACATTGATGAAAACTTTATAAAACTCATCGAATGGCATTTATTGAATGGTAAATTTACATCGATTGCAACTCATGATCATGTAATTATCAATCATGTGAAGCAATTCGTAAAAGAGCATGCGATTCCTACCGACAAATTCGAATTCCAAATGCTTTACGGGTTTAGAAAAGATATGCAATTGCAACTGGCAAGTGAAGGCTACAACTTCTGTACGTATGTGCCATTCGGTGATGATTGGTATGGTTATTTCATGAGACGTCTTGCGGAAAGACCGCAAAACTTAAACCTTGTTGTTAAACAAGTATTCACGAAAAAAACGAATACGATGATTGGATTGGCAGCAGGAGCATTCTTGGTAGGAAGATTATCAAAGAAAAAATAAAACATTTTTAAAAAGTCGTGAAGTGATTACGTAATCACGCCACGACTTTTTTCTTTCATGTTTTGGATACTTGTTTTTAGTGGTATAAGACATACAGAGGGGGGTGAAAGTAGTGACATTTGTTCACATTGGCATTTTTATCACAGCGGTCTCATTTGCACTTGTATCCATCTTTTTAGCTAAAATTCTTTTACGGGTTTCTGGTGTGATTCAATCTGTCGGACAAACTGTAAGCGGCGTTGAGTCAAAGTTAGATAAAACAATTGAAGCACTGGAAAATTCGTTAGTAGAAACAAATGCTACGGCATTAGATGTTGAAGTTAAACTACAAGCACTAGACAGCGTCTTCCATACGATCAAACATGTAGGAGATACATCATCACTTTTGAGCGAAGAACTTGAAACGACAACAGAAAAGTATAATAAGGATGCATCTCTACCTAGGATAAGACCATTTGTAAGGATTATTCAGTTAACGGAATTTACGTTGGGCCTACTCAGACCATGGAAACGCGGTAAAAGAGCCTTATGAAATAATAAGAAATGAGGGATTGATATGAATTTAACGGGAATTGGTGTACTGCTCATCGGAGTTGCTTTTTTGGTGCTAGCCATTTTCTTTGCTCGTGTTTTAAATAATTTTTCTTCAATTTTAAGAGGAGTTGATAAAACAGTCGAACAACTCCCCAATCAGTTGGATAGTATTTTGAACGAAACAGGAAGCCTGATTCAAAATAGTAATAATACACTTGCAGATGTAAATGAAAAACTGGGAACGCTAACACCATTGTTCAATATTGTCGGAGATGTTGGGGAATCCACACGCACGCTGTCAGCTTCGCTTGTTGATGCAGCAGCTTCAGCTAAGAAGAAGATGGACAAAGTAGACGTGCAGGCGAAAAATGAACGCCTGGGCAGTACATATGGGTCCGCTGCACTCGGATTTTATTTGTTAACTAAACGAAACGATGCAAAAAAAGTACCCGGCTTCATACGTGGAAGAAATTTGTATGTAGAAGGGGAGAAAAAATCATTTGATATCCACCAAATGAAGGGAAAAGCGAAAGAAGCAGCGATAACTGGTAAATAGATTGATTTTGATGGTAAATGAAAAGTAGCGTGTGAAGGAGATGAATCCCACCACACGCTACTTTTTTCACTGTTTATTTTAGATTTTGAACTTGTTTTTTTATTTCTACTTTTCTTTGGGATAGAAAGTAAATGAATGACAGTAATCCAAATACTCCATCGTACTTTTCACGTTCTGTGAATTTTTTCGCGTTTTCTGTTTGCTGTTTCATTGCACGCATCTTATTAAGTGCCACGGAAGTAAGCTTATTGGAGGTATTTCCTATTTCACCGATAACATGAAAGACTGGGCTTATTTCTACAACCTGCTTGTTAACGTTATCCAATGTGCTATTACTAGTGTGAAGAACTTCTGATACTTGGCCTGCAACACTGTCTAGCGTGGATGGTAACTGATCAGTCGTCTGTTGTACGCTATTTAAAACAGACGCTAATTTCGACAGTGGTTTAAGTAGGAAAATGACAAGTACCGCAAATGCGATTGCAATAATAAGTACACCAATACCCATCCAATCCATAATTAATCGCCTCTTTCTTAGATTATCCATTCGGCTAGTTCATTTCTTATAATCATCCCATTGCTTGGGTACAGGTAATTGCTTAAGCAAACCATCAGCTTCCATTTGATCACTTCTATTTTTTTCACGCTTGAACCGATAAAAAATCTTTGCGGCCACTTCACTTATCAACGTCGCCGTTTCAATCTGTTTTGTATACTTTTCGGGTAAAGACGCAACTTCATCCGAGATGGCTTGAAACGATTTTTTCACATGGTTGCTAGAATTGCGTAGGTTTTTGGTCGAATCGGACAGACTGTTAAGGGATTGTAACTTACTCTCAGCATCTGCAGCAATCCGGTTCGTTTTCACCATCAGTTCTTCCGATTTTTCAGTTATGCCGCTAATTTTAGTTTCAACCCGCTTTAACGTTTCTGAAACCTCACCCATCGTCTGTTTAGCACTTTTCAATGCAATAATAACGAATATTGCAATGAGTAATAAGGATAATGACGCAATGACTGCACTACTATACAAAAGAATTTCCACTTTAAAGGTACCCCCATTTCATTCAACTTACTTTTAAGATGTTAGTTAATTCTTACCACTTCTCTTCGTTACCTAAACCTATCTTAAAACGGTTACATCAATAATACCAAAAAGAAGTCCTGTCTATTGTTAGACAGGACGGTGATCTAATTTAACGATTTAGCTAACACCCTTCATGAAACGTTTAAGATAAGGTGATGCCAAGAATAATATAACACTCAATCCAATTGCTACAGCACCAATTGTCCCAAAGTAGATTACTTCATTGTCTTCTGAGTAGAATTTAACAAGTTGAGCATTTAATGCCTGTGCAGCCGCATTGGATAGGAACCATAAGCTCATTGTTTGAGCTGAGAATGCTGCTGGAGCCAATTTTGTTGTTGCAGATAATCCGACTGGTGATAGACATAATTCTCCGATTACAACTGTGAAATAACTCAATACAAGCCATAGTGGATTTACAAGTCCACCATTTCCTAAATAACCTGGCAATAAAATAACCAAGAAAGAAATACCCGCAAACAATAATCCAAGAGAGAACTTTTGCGGAATAGAAGGTTGACGTTTACCTAGTTTAACCCACAGCCATGCAAAAACTGGAGCTAAAAGAATGATGAATAAAGGATTCAACGATTGGAACCATGTAGGTGAAATATGTATACCCATGAAATCCAATTGCGTACGTTTATCTGCATACAATGCAAGAATCGTAGAACCTTGTTCCTGAATTGACCAAAACATTACAGAAGCCAAGAATAATGGTATAAACGCAAGTATTCTTGATTTTTCTACTTCAGACGTTTTTGGGCTTCTATACATGACAATGAAATACATTGTAGGAATTAAAAAGCCTAGAATACCAACAGCTGCGATAAATGTTTTAATTGTTAGCCATCCAGTAGGAATCGTAATTGCCAAGAGAATCGCTAGTACAATCAAGCCAATTGAAAATTGTTTAAATACTTTTTTACGTTCATCGCCAAGTAATGGATTGGTTGCTTGAACACCTGCAAGGCCCAATCGTTTCTTTTTAGTTAACGTAAAGATGATAAGACCAAACAACATTCCAATTGCCGCTAAGCCAAATCCGAGATGAAAATTATATTTCATTCCAATAGTACCTGCGGTAAGCGGAGCAATAAATGCACCCATATTAATACCCATATAGAAGATACTGAATCCAGCATCGCGTCTATCGTCAGTTTCAGCATACATATCACCAACAATGCTAGATACGTTTGGTTTTAATAAACCAGTACCGATTACAATCAATACCATAGAGACAAAGAACATTGGTAGGCCGCCCGGTAATGCTAAAACGATGTGTCCAAGCATGATGAAAATACCACCATAAAAAACGGCTTTAGATGTACCAAATATACGATCAGCAAGCCAGCCACCGACTATACCAGACATGTACACGAGTGATCCATAAATCGATACAATTGAAATAGCGAGTGTTTCGCTAATACCTAATCCGCCTTTAGATACTTCATAATACATATAGAAAACAAGTAATGCTTTCATGCCGTAATATGAGAAACGTTCCCAGAACTCAGTGAAGAATAATGTGAATAATCCTCCCGGCTGTCCAAAGAATCCTTTTTGTGGAACGCTATCCACGACTTCTTGTTTCGTATAAGTTTTCATAATATGCCTCCTTGTATTGTACTATAATACATTCAAACGTTTTCAATTGTCAAAAACAATTTATGTAAACGCTTGTATTTCTAAAAACGCCGTTATTACAACGTTTCTGTCTACTACCAATATTCCGAATTGAATATTTGTAATAAACGTATAGAGTCTTTAGTTTGATTAATATAGTAGAAAATTTTAAATACTGCGAGTTTAATAGTATAACTTAAACTTATTGTTGAATAGTAATTCATCTGAAATTATTAAACGTCATTGGGTGATTAGTGGAAGAAGACTAAGCAGTCTTGATTCCTTCAAATATGGGTTTGTCCGTCAGTGAATTCTACTTCGGAGGGAAAGAGGTTGTCCAAAATGATGGTCGTTGATAGAAGGGTGAATTGAACGCTTAAAAGGGAGACGAAGGGGGTGGAGAATATGAAAATCATAAATCGAAACTACTTAGTCAACGGTAGCGGTAGTCTAGATAGTGCAGTAAGTCAAAAAACATATTCTTATCATATAAGAAAAGCTTGCCCCCACTACATAAGAAATTGTAGGAAGCAAGCTGTTCGTTTTGTTATGGGAATCTCTACCTTACATTGCATCATTTCTTTTTCTTCATCATCACAAAAAGTGCGAGAATGAAAAAAAGGATTGTTGTGCCTAAAAGATAGATGAGACTAAATAATTTTGATGAAGGCTTTCCGTTTATTTCGTAGAAAATGCCCATTTCAAACTGGAAAGATTCCTTCATTCCTGTAGGTCCATTCGAAAAGGCATCAATCAGGAAAGTTTCCATCAATAGTTGCCGAAACAATGCAACTGAATGGGATACAGGAAACCATTTTACTACTGATTGAAGATAATCTGGTAAGCCTCCAATCGGTATATAAATGCCTGCTAAAAACCCGATAAATGTACCAATTACCATACTTGCAGCAGCAAATGCATTCGATGTGCGGATAAAGGAAACTAACAACAAAATCATCGATCCGCTTGCTGCTACAGATAAGATAATCACACCGCCCAGCTGCATCGTTTTTCCGAATGCTAGTATCGTTTCTCCAGATAGTAAAAGGTAAAGGTCTATTACAATAAATGTTAGTGAACACATGAGGACACCAACAAATAACGCACTTGTAATATAGCCGCCAACTAGTTTGAACGTCGGAATAGGAGACGAATTGAAGTCCATCTCAATCTTATCTGCCCGATCATCGACAAGAATACCAAAGGCACCTAAAGTGGTTGTCATAGATGTAACAGCTAGAATCCCAGCGATGAACCAATATTTGAGTAGCGATTTTTTGGAAGGGAAGTCAGGAAGACCTTTCGATGTCATGTCGCCTAGAAAAAAGACATACAAGGCAATTAAAATAATGACAGCAAGAAGTGAGAAAAAAACTGCCATCCTATCACGAAAATAGAGCAATATATTTCGTTTAGCGATTGTTAACATGCTGTGCCACATCCTGACCGTTTATGGTAATGAACACATCATCAAGGCTTGATTTACTCACTTCGAACGATGTGATGTAACTAGTGAATTGCGAAAGAATTGGGATTGCCTCTGTCGTATGTTCAAGTTGGATAAGGAAGATTGATTTTTCCTCTTTAAAATTGACACCTTCCGAAGTAAGCTCCCTTCGCAGTTCTTCTATATTATTTGTTGTTACCGTTAATTGATGTGATGAATACGTATTTTTCAACTGGTCCGGTGTTCCTTTTGCAATAATGCTTCCTTCTTTCATAACGACAACATAATCCGAGTTTGCCGCTTCCTCAATATAATGTGTCGTTAAAAAAATGGTCATCCGCGTTTCTCGCTGTAGCTGTAAAATCATCTCCCATATACTTTTTCGACTCTGAGGGTCAAGGCCTGTTGTAGGCTCATCTAGGATTAAAATAGTCGGCTGGTGTATTAATGCGCGTGCAATATCAGCCCGACGTTTTTGTCCGCCAGATAATTTCCCGTAAGGACGGTTTAAAAAAGACGTGCAATCCGTAATTTCAACAACTCTTTGAATAGCCGCCTTACGTTCTTGCTTTGACAATCCGTAAAAGGAGCCCCGGATGTTCAAGTTTTCTTTCACAGTGAGTAAAGCATCCAACACACTTTCTTGGAAGACAACGCCGATTTCTTTGCGAATGGCATGATCTTGTTTTCCGACTACATAGCCATTTACCTTTACTTCACCAATGTCTTGACTTTGTAGGGTCAGTAGAATTGATATCGTTGTCGATTTGCCTGCGCCATTCGTTCCCAAAAACGAAAAGAGCGAACCTTCTTCAACGTAAAAACTAATGTCGTTTACAGCTTTTACCATGCCAAATGACTTTGACAATCGTTTCACATCAATGATTTTTTTCATTGGACATCCCCCCTTGTTTTGTTATCCTTCACTACCTTTAATTTTTACGCACTTAACAAACTTTTAATGTATGTAATAGTCATCTATCCTATCAGCGAAAAGGCATATTGATAGAATTGTAACATTTTTCAGTCGAGTGAACAATCTAATTTATACGACGCCTTTTTCGCTATAAGGAATGCAATCATTAGTACTTAGTCATTTATTAATGCAGAGAAATCAGCTATGATAGTGTAAGGTAGACATAAGAAATGGAAGTGTTGTCATGAGTCAATTAATCGTTGAAAACCTCACAAAGACGGTTGGGGAGAAAACGTTGTTTAATAATATAGCATTCACAGTAGTAAGCGGTGAAAAAGTTGGTTTACTCGGCATCAATGGAACAGGCAAGTCGACGTTATTGTCAATCCTTGCAGGAGTTGAAGAAGCCGACTCGATTTCGACTGATCACCCAAATAAGTACCGTATTGTCTATTTGCCCCAAGAACCAGAAGTCGATCCGGAACTTACTGTCATGGAAACAGTTTTCATGAGCGATGCACCAATCATCAAAGTCAATTTGGAATACGAACACGCCCTTCAAGCGCTTTCTGCAGACCCGGAATCTACCGTGAATCAGGACCTATACTCGAAATACCAAAACGAGATGGACGATCAATCGGGCTGGGATATAAATTCGAAAGCGCGGACAATTTTGTCCAAACTTGGTATTGAAACGTTTGATAAGAAAATGGGCGAGCTTTCAGGTGGGCAGAGAAAACGTGTCACACTAGCAAAAGTGCTAATTGAGCCGGCAGATCTGTTACTCCTCGATGAACCGACAAACCATCTCGATGTAAATTCAATCATGTGGTTGTCTGACTACTTGAAAAACGAACAAGGTGCCGTCATCTTTGTTACCCATGACCGATACTTTTTGGACGAGTTATCGACTAATGTCTATGAACTTGCAGACAAAACGTTATATTCCCATACAGGTAACTACGCAAATTATCTTGAGTCGAAAGCAATTCGTGCAGAAATGGCCGCAGCATCTGACGATAAACTTCGCAACCAGTACCGATCCGAATTGAAATGGATTAGACGTGGCGCGAAAGCAAGATCGACAAAGCAGAAAGCACGGATTGACCGTTTTGAAGACCTTTCAGAGAAGGTTAAGAAAGAAGAGAGCAGTGGTGAGATGGATGTAGCGCTCAAGTCAGCTCGGCTCGGTAAAAAAGTGATTGAAGCGGTCGGTATCTCAAAGTCATTCGACGGTAGAAAAGTGATTGATAATTTCTCGAGTATCCTTCAATCGGGTGATCGTATCGCGCTCGTAGGACCTAATGGAGCGGGGAAGACAACACTAATGGATATGTTCTCTGGAGCTAGTGAACCGGATAGCGGCATCATTGACAAAGGTTCGACAGTGAAAATTGCCCATTTCCAGCAACATACACCGATTATGGACGAAAAGAAACGGATTATCGAATATATACGCGATACATCCAACGATATCGAAGACGCTGATGGTGTGCATATTTCAGCATCCCAAATGTTGGAGCGTTTCTTATTCCCAACAAAAGCACATGGGACACCAATCGGAAAACTATCAGGCGGTGAACGAAAAAGACTTTATCTACTGAAACTGCTGATGGAACAACCAAATGTCATGCTTTTAGATGAGCCGACAAACGACCTTGACCTTGAAACGCTTTCCGTTTTGGAAACGTTCATTGACACATTTCCAGGCGTAGTCATCACAATTTCACATGATCGTTTCTTCTTGGATCGGACATCCACAAAATTGTGGGTAATGGATGGCTCTGGAGATATTGACACATGGTTTGGTATTTATTCTGACTTCCTTCAAACGTATGTACCTAAAGAGAAAAAAGTGCAAGAATCTCTCGTCGAGCCAGAAAAACTGGTTCAGCAGGAATCGAAGAAGAAAATGACGTACGCGGAAAAAAAAGAATATGAAACAATCGAAGCAGATGTCGAGAATACTGAGAAGAAAATCGAAGCACTAGAGGCCGAAATGGCATCTACAGGCTCTGATTACGACAAGCTGCGAGAATTGACTGCAACTCTTGATGAACTAAATGCGAACTATGAAACGCTTATTGAACGTTGGTCTTATTTACAAGAATTGAATACGATCTAACGAAGGGGGCATTACAAATGAAAATTGTAACAATCGAACCGACGCCGAGTCCGAACTCCATGAAAATTGTACTCGACACTGAATTACCACAAGGTACAAGTCACAATTACAAAAAAGAAGATGCAGAAACGGCACCTCACCCCCTTTCCGCATTACTGGCCATCAATGGCATTAAAGGTATTTATCATGTGCTGAATTTTATGGCGGTTGAACGAATAGGAAAAGTATCTTGGGAATCTATTCTTGCGGATGTCCAAGCTGTTTTCAACGAGGAACAAGGCGAACTGGCAGAAATGGAAGAAGAGATAGACGATCGCTACGGTGAAGTTTATGTTCATGTACAAACCTACAAAGATGTACCATTGCAAGTAAAAGTATTCGATAGTAATTCCGAAGAACGGTTCGGGTTAAGCAGGCGGTTCATCGAAGCAATGGAAGCTGTACACAGTGCAGAAGTAGAGAACTATATTCTATTACGTAAATGGGCGGATTATGGAATTCGTTATGGTGAAAAAGAAGAGATTGGCCAACTGGTTAGTCAAGAAATCGAGGCTGCTTATCCTGAGGAACGGCTGCAAGAAATCATCCGTCAATCAAATGAAGGGCAATCAGATTCAAAACAGCGCGGAAAAAAAGTATCACTTGATGAATTCACTGTCGATGAGTGGGAAACTAGATTCCAATTACTTGACCAATTGCCTGACCCGGACGTATCAGACCTGCCTCTTCTTAGCCAAGCGCTCAGTGATGAAAAAATGTCGATCCGTCGGCTTGCAACTGTGTATCTTGGCATGATTGAGGACGAAGCTGTCGTTCCGTATATCGAGAAAGCACTGCAAGATAAAAGTTGGGCAGTCCGTCGAACAGCGGGGGATTGTACGAGCGACCTCGGTTTCAAGGAATTCGAAGATGCGGCAATCAAAGCGTTACAAGACAAGAACAAACTTGTCCGATGGCGGGCAGCAATGTACCTATATGAAACCGGAACCGAAACGGCATTGCCTGCTTTGAAAGAGGCTGAAAATGATCCGGAATTCGAAGTGAAACTTCAAATTCGCATGGCGATTGAACGTATTGCAGAAGGCGAAGACGCGAAAGGTTCCGTTTGGAAACAAATGACGGAAGCTCGGACTGCATCGCAAAAAGAATAAGTACTTTTATTCGACAAGATAACCTAACAGACAGCCATCCACTCCTACGAGTAGATGGCTGTTTTCCTTTTCTTTAAGTCATTGTTCACACTGTCTTAAGGTAGCCGAATACTATAGAGCAACAAGAGAATGAGGAGTTAGGGGAGAGGGCAATTGAAAGAAATCATCATTGCATTAGTAAGTTCTTCAATTACCATCGTGATTACCAGTTTTTTTAATTATCATTTTCAGTTGATGAAAGAAATTCGGAATGAATCCGTTAAATATAAAACCGAAATTTTGAAAAAAGTATACACACCTGTTCTAAAAGTACTGGTCGCATCTGTCGTTCCGGGAGTGGGCTATGACGGGATTACAAAAGAAACCCTTTTTGAAATAGAAGGTATTATGAAGAAAAACTATGAATTAGTCGATCCCGATTTGGATTCGATTATTTGGGCTTTAAGAAAGGAAATAAGATGGGAACACTACGAAGAAAGCTCAAAACTATTTGATAAGGAAAAAAGGTTGCTAAGCCATGTTGAACATAATTTCAACTTTTATAGGAAGCAGTTAGGGCTGCCTTTCAGTAAAGCTAAAATCAAACGGTCGTTAGCTGAGCATTACAGATGACGACTTTGGACTAACCTAGAGTTTAGTTGGTTTCCTATTTTGTCTGTGAATGGACAAGTGCCGCCTCCGAAAAATGCATAACGCATATACTATACAGAAAAAGTATTTACAGTTTTTAACCCAATCTTAATGCACAAAAAAGGAGGTGACCTGAATGGTTAGAATTGTTATCGATGCAGGGCATGGTCTTCACACACCGGGTAAACGTTCTCCAGATAATGAGCGAGAGTGGTCGTTTAACAATAAAGTAGCTCGCTATGCCATTGTAAAACTGAAAACCTACAAAGATGTAGAAATACTTCGGGTGGATGATCCAACGGGTATGACAGACGTTCCACTGAAAACTCGCACGGACCTGGCTAACAAGTGGCAGGCAGATGTGTATGCGTCCATTCACCACAACGCATTATCGACTAAATGGGGCAAACATAGCGGTATTGAAACCTACACGATAGACAACCCAGCTGCAAATTCGAAATCAATTGAAATTGCAGGAGAAGTTCATCCACGTATTGTCGTAGCGATGGGAGTAAGTGACCGTGGTATGAAACAAGCGAATTTCCATGTTCTACGCGAATCCGCCATGCCAGCAATACTAACGGAAGGTGGTTTTATGGATTCAACAGTTGACATAATAAAATTACGTGACGAACGCTTTTTGAAAGCGCAAGGGGAAGCTATAGCGGAAGGACTGGCGGCATACTTTAAGCTTCAGCCCATCGAGATAGATGATTCAGCGATACCTGCAAAGAAAAAAGGGGATAATTTGTATAAACCATCTTCCCAGTCAATTATCAATACGACAGCAACTGTGTTGAAGCGGCTTGAAAGTAAAGATGAGGGTGCTATTAATTTAAAATGGCGTAAAAAGTTATTGAATGGAACGCTAACGGATTCGGATGCGATTGGAATTCTTTATGAAGCACTTGACCGTGGGTTATTGGATGAAAATAAATAAACGTCTTTGCATTAGTAGCAGCAACCATCTCAACTGAGAACTGGTAGCTGCTTTTTTGACCCACTCGGTGCCACTGACATCATTTGCTCCTTTCAAATTTTTGCAGCAACTGGCACCGAATTCAATGTTATAAACTATTTTTGTACTATATTGCTGTACCTCTTGATCCGCATCAATGATTTTTGCGTCCAAATTCTTTATAATGGTAGATGAGCGGTGGATTTATTTTAGCAAAAAGGGGGTTCTTAGAATGAGGAATATACTAATTGCCTATACAAGCATGACTGGAAATACAGAAGAACTAGCAGAAATCGCTAAAGTTGTATTAACAGGCAGAGGATTCGATGTAACGGTTAAAACATTTGACGCGGAAGCCATTGCGGCAAAAGAGTTTCTTGCCTACGACGGTATTTTGTTCGGAACATACACATATGACGATGGTAATTTGCCTTATGAGATAGAAGAAACGTACGATGATTTGGATACAGTTAGTTTTACTGATAAAGTGGTTGGCGTTTTTGGTTCTGGTGATTCTTGTTATTACGAGTTTTGCCACGCCACTGACTTGATGGCGGAAAAATTTACAGAGGTCGGTGCTCATGTGGTGGATTCAATCGTCAAAGTCGATTTGGATGCGCAGCAAGCCGATGTTGATCGGATGCAAGCAATGGTGAATATGTTTTGCGATGCAATAGACCAACGATTAGAGGATTCGTGCGCATAATAAGCCTAAAATCTATGATAAGTCCATTATAGATTTCTGGACAATCGTCTTAAATTAAAATAAGCCTAAATTAAAATAAGAAAGGTGAGAGCCCATTTAGCTCTCACCTTTCAAGCATAGCTTTTATTTATTATTATCGAATTGTTGATTGTTGTTTTTGAGGGTAACATTGTTTTTTATTTGAGCGTCAAAATCAGCATCAAAATCGGCAGCAAATTCTTCGTTTGGGTTACTGTTATTACTATTGCTGTTTTTATTGTTTTTGTAGATTTCAAAACTATTATGCGTTCTTTCGTTCATTGTCTTTTTGTTGTTTTTGTCCATGGATATTCACCTCCTAGAGTCTAATATGCTCAGTATAGAAGGCTTTATTCTTGAAAGAATATTTCTTCTTTTTATTTATTTATTTCGTTAAAAAACTAACATTCGAAGTGAAGAACCGTGAAAAAATGTGCAATCAAAGGTAGAATAGGAAATGAAGAGCTTGGTTTTTAACATATCTAAAGGGGGACGAAAACATGAACGCTTATGACGAATATATGAAAGGCATCGTGCAACCGATGCGTGAAGAACTCGTACAAACTGGATTTACAGAACTGATGACTGCCGAAGATGTAAAAGAGACAATGGACAAGGTAGGAGGAACTGCTCTTGTTGTCATAAACTCGGTATGTGGTTGTGCAGCTGGGCTTGCGCGTCCAGCGGTCAGAGAGGCATTGGAAGATGCAGAACAAAGACCTGATCATTTATTTACCGTATTCGCTGGTCAAGATAAAGAAGCGACAGCGTCTATGAGGGATTACTTCCCAGAAGTGCCGCCGAGCTCGCCGTCCATCGCATTGTGGAAAGATGGCAAACTTGCATACTTCATCCCACGTGAACAAATCGAGAATTTTGAGATGGGTCAGATTAAAGACCATCTGTCGGAAGTTCTTAACCAAGTCTGCGTAAAATGAGTGGAATCGTAACAACTAGCGGCAGACCTGACGAACAATCCGTTCAATTAGCAGCCAATGCGGCTGAAGTTCTTGGATTTCCTGTCGTCGAACGTAAAAAAAGGTCGATTGTACAATTGCAAGCTGACTACAAGTCTGATGTCATTATTGCGGGTAAAAACCGATTTGACTTATATCGAATTGGGATGGATGCACCGTTTTTCTTCCATCCCAATTCCGCTGCATTTCGTTTGAAGCGTCTATTGAAAGGTGAAAAGGATCCATTAATCGAGACAGCCCAATTACAATCAGGAGATTCTTTTCTTGATTGTACACTTGGTCTGGCTTCCGATAGTATCATCGCTTCCTATGTAGTTGGGGAAAGCGGTTTTGTGACAGGGGTCGAGGCGGATTCAGCCGTTGCATTCATAACAAGGCATGGACTTCATACGTTTCCCACTGAGTCAGTGCAGCTTAAACAGTCGATGGCGCGGGTAAACGTCATTCATGCTCGAGCAATCGATTTTTTGCGGACACAGTCTGATTCTACATGGGACGTCGTTTACTTGGATCCGATGTTCCATGCGCCTGTTGAAGAGTCTTCTAATTTTACAGCACTCCGACAATCAGGCTTTCATAGCTCGTTAACGGAGGAATGGATGGAACAAGCCGTTCGCGTGAGTAAGCGACGTGTTGTCGTGAAAAGTCGATATGACTCGCCAGTGTTTGAACAATTTGAGTTAAAACAAATGATAAGGCCGAATACGAAGTTCCATTTTGGCTTTAAGGAAAAATAAAAAACGTCGTCACTTCCGGAAAAAGAAGTTGACGACGTTTTTGTCATTGCGATTAATGGGTAAAATTAAGTGAGCTTAAGTATAGGACTAATGCCAGCATTCCTAGACCGATAAACAATTGAACATCCATCAGAAAGTACCTCCTTCAAAAAAACGCACATTTATCTACATGTATATTGTACAATGAATAGAAGAAAGAAGAAACCTTTTGTGTAATTGTTCGTCCAATATACAAATAGTTAAAAAAGTGCATATAATCGAGGGTGATAGTCTATGAAACAATGGTTGCAGAAAATGCTCATCGTTTCCGTTGCACTTCTTACATTCGGCGTTATCTCACCTGGTCATGATATATGGTTACATTTACAAGACAAGGATGAGCCGAAACAAGCAAACGGACCGTCTAGTGAAACAGATTATCGAATTAGTTTTTCTGATTCACAAGACTCTGGGCAAAGGGAAACATCGGAAAAGGAACTCGTTACTTCCGCAAAAGAAATATCGTATACAAAATTCGGTTCGAAAATCGGACCAGTTATTGCCGATGAATTTGACGATGTCATCTTCCCGAAAATTGAACTAGCAATTCAAGAAACATTGAAAACAACTGGTGATTTACATAAGCGCCGTCTTGCAATAAGCGAAAGACCCGCTGGAAACTATTCCGAAAAAATCTTTCACGTATATGACATGAACGACCGAAAAGATCTTATCCGTTTTCATGTGCGAACTGAAAAGCGTCCACAAGACGGTTATTTCTTTAATTTCCATTATCATACTTCAGAAGATGAGTTTATAGCCCATCATTCAATCGGGGATATTTATTGGTCAAAAAACACACCGCCTAAGTGGTTATCCTAACCCATATCGGCGGTTTTTCTATGTTGTCTACAAACATTCATATAAAGGTCATCTACAAGATTATTCAGGTGGTTTTTGTTATACTATACATAATGGCAAGGAGGAACACATATGAAGCAATATCTAGATTTGTGCAAACACATACTAGCTACAGGAACGAAAAAAGAAGACAGGACGGGAACCGGAACAATTAGTGTATTCGGTTATCAAATGCGTTATGATTTATCCGAAGGTTTCCCACTTATGACAACAAAAAAAACAGCCTTCCGTTTAATAGCATCGGAACTTCTTTGGTTTTTAAAAGGGGATACAAATGTCAAAACACTTATTGAAAATCGAAATCCAATCTGGGACGAATGGGCATTTGAACAATGGGTGAAAAGTCCAGAGTACTCAGGTCCTGACATGACAGATTTTGGCCGTCGTGCCACACAAGATCCCGAATTTCAAACACGGTATTTAATTGAAATGGACTCCTTTAAAAAACGGATTCTTGAAGATGCTGACTTCGCAGCGAACTACGGAGATTTGGGCCCTGTTTACGGCAAACAATGGCGTTCTTGGTCGAAAGGTGAAGAGTCAATCGATCAAATTGCCAACCTAATTGCTGGCATTAAACAAAATCCCGATTCACGGAGACATATTGTAACAGCCTGGAACCCTTCCGAAGTGGAAGATATGGCGTTGCCACCTTGTCACGCACTGTTCCAATTTTATGTGTCAAACGGCAAACTTTCTTGTCAACTTTATCAACGCAGTGCGGATGTATTCCTTGGCGTACCATTTAATATCGCTTCCTATGCGCTACTCGTTCATTTAATTGCCCATGAATGTGAGCTTGAAGTTGGAGAATTTGTCCATACACTAGGCGATGCCCATATCTACAGCAACCACATTGCTCAGGTAAATGAACAAATAACACGCGAACCACGTACCTTACCCAAATTGAAATTAAATATGGAAGGGAAATCCATATTCGACGTAGAAACAAGTGATATAGTACTTGAAAATTATGATCCACATCCAAAAATAAAAGCACCCATTGCAGTTTAACTGTGCAAAGAAAGGAAGTTCATTATGATTTCATTACTCGTTGCACATGATCCGGATCGGGTTATCGGTTTGAATAACAAACTACCCTGGCATATTCCAGAAGATCTTGCTTATTTTAAAAAGATGTCTATGGGGAAATCAATAATAATGGGGCGTAAAACATACGAATCCATTGGTAGGCCTTTACCAGGCAGGCTCAATATTGTAGTGACACGAAACAAGGATTTTACAGCAGAAGGTGTTACAATCGTACATGATTTAAACGAAGCGATAGCACAAGGGGAAAACTATGCCGATGAAGTGATGATCATCGGAGGCGCTGAAATATTTAGGTTAGCGATGGGCATAGCAAACCGTTTATACATCACGTACATCCAAAAACCGTTCAAGGGGGATACCTACTTCCCGCCCTACGGAATTGACTGGAAGCCTACATCCTCATCAGAAGTCTATATGACCGAAGATGGAACGCCATATTCTTTCCTCATTTACGAAAGGAAATAAAGAGATAGTTATGTATAATTCAATACGAACGTTTTCTTATTTGTTCGGCTATTTACCATTTACAATAAAAAGATTGAACAAGGTTAAAAAATTGAGTAATAAGTTAGATCCGGCTGTCAGAGACTTTTACGTTGATGAAGTACCTCGTATTTGGGCTTCAGGTATTTTGAAAAGGACTAGAAGTATCATTTCGGTAACTGGTATCGAGAACTTGCCGGAGGGACCCGTACTATTCGTCAGCAATCATGAAGGGAATTTTGATATTCCTGTATTGATAGCTTCCATTCCAAAGCCGTTTGGATTCATATCCAAGATAGAAGTGAAAAAGTTACCAATCATCAATGATTGGATGGAGCAGATGAACTGTGTATTTATTGACAGGACTGATAAACGAAGCGCGATGAGGGTGTTGTCAGACTCCTCGGATATGTTAAAAGCGGGGCATTCGATGATCATTTTTCCTGAAGGGACTAGAAGCAAAGGAACTGGTTTACAACCCTTCAAATCGGGATTTGCAAAAATTGCTCTAGATGCATTAGTCCCTATTGTGCCGGTTGCTATAAGTGGTACTTCAGGAATAATGGAGAAGAATAACAATAAGATTCGTGCTTCACACGTATTTGTGGAAATTTTGCCGGCCATCGAAGTGGAAACAGTGAAGACACTCGGACGGCAGGAACTTGTTATCCATGCGGAATCATTGATAGGGGAAACGCTTTCATCGATAATTGAAAACCAATCCTAGTATATTTGGGTTGATCAAATGACAATCAATACAAACGAAGCGAAGGATTTTTACAGGCGGTAGGCATCCCCTAGCGCCGAAGCGGCTTCAAAAGGCGTTCTTATTCTAATATGTATTGAAGGTTTCGTTTTATCTTCGTGGGCATATTATGAAGTAGAGTACACATATGGAATAAGAGAAACACGGATTCTTTTTCTTTACTATATGGGTTGAACAAATGACTATCTATATAAACGAAGTGTAGACGCCAAAGTAGCTTCAAAAGGAATTTTCATATCAACATATACACTAAAAAAAGTTTAGAATCGCTACTAGCAGAGGGAAGTGCAAATGATGAGAAAGATTCATATCGTTACGGATTCAACAGCAGATTTGAAAGAGAATGACATTAAAAAATTCAACCTTCATGTTGTGCCACTGAGTATTCAAATCGACAACAATACGTATATGGATGGAATGGACCTGCAACCTGATGTATTCCTTGGAATGATGGCAACAGCAAAAGAACTTCCAAAAAGCTCTCAACCAGCAGCAGGGGTGTTTAAAGAATTATATGATTCCTTGGGGAAGGATGGCAGTGAGATCATCTCAATACATATGACAGGCGGAATGAGTGGAACAGTAAAGTCAGCTCAAGCAGCCGCAGAAATGACAGATTCAAATGTAACGGTTATCGATTCTACATTTATTTCCCACGGATTATCATTTCAAGTTCTGGAAGCAGCACAAATGGCTGAAAGCGGGAAGTCGGTCGATGAAATAGTGACCCGATTGAATACAGTACGTAAAAATACGTCGTTGTTTGTTGTTGTTGATGTATTGGATAACCTGGTGAAAGGCGGACGCATCGGTAAAGGGAAAGCGATGATTGGCTCATTGCTTCATATTAAACCTATTGCAACATTGCAAGATGGAGTTTATACGCCCGTCGGCAAAGCGCGAAGCCATAAACAAGTTGTCGCTCAATTATTTAAGGTCTTCAAAGAGGAGACGGCTGGGAAAATAATTCGCAGTGTAGGTATTTCACATGCAAATGGGCTGGCAATGGCGGAACCATTGAAAAGACTTCTTGAAGAGTCAGGGATTAAAGATATACCACTTACCTTTACCACACCTGTTATCAGTACACACACAGGTGAAGGCGCAATTGGCTTTATGTACTATACGGACTGATTGATTTTTAATTAATTCTTTCTGAGGAAATGAGGAACTATTCGTATGAGAAGAATGTTTGTATTCATGATTGCCTTCTCATTATTTTTGACCGGTTGTAGTACTCCACTTGTAAAAAACGTTAAACCATCGACGGAAAGAGAGCAACTTATATTTTCGGAGTGGGAGATTCCTGAATATTTCATCCCGAAAAAGATGCACGTTATAGGTTTAGGTGATTCACTGACGCAAGGCGTGGGGGATGAACTAAAAAAAGGTGGCTATTTTGGTCGTTTTACTGATGGGATGAATGATTGGAAAGGAATCCGGGAAGTTACAGTCGAGAATTTGGCGAAAAGAGGTCGCAAAAGCGGTCAACTGATTACGCAACTCGAAAAACCGGAAATTCAAGAAGAAATAAAAAATGCAGATATTATTTTTTTGACAATAGGCGGCAATGACATTATGAAAATAGTGAAGGCTAATCTCTTTGAATTAAAAAAGTTACCTTTTTATAAGGAACTCGGAAAGTTTGAAAAAAGATTGAACGAGGTCTTCAGTATTATTCGAGGACTCAATGGAGATGCAACGATTGTCATGGCAGGACTGTATAATCCACTTTCAATTGTCACAGATGAGGCTAATGAATTTGGAGAAATTATTAGAGACTGGAACAAAACAATTGAAGTTCAAACCATTTTGGATGTTAATTCATGTTTTGTGCCGGTAACGGATCTGTTCGATTCAAATCAGAATATGGTTTATCATACCGATTTCTTTCATCCGAATGCTAAAGGATACGATGCAATGACACAAAGATTCATGGAAAAACTAATAGAATGTGGTTTACCAGGGTTATCGTATGGGGAAATGAATAGGCAGGGGTGAACGCATGAATCGATGGAAAATAGGATTTTTTGCACTAGCAGGTATGATAGTGGCGGCTGTGGCCTACGTTATTTTTCTAATTGGCATGCCGTCTGAATCAGTTCCTATACCTGATACAGGGGTTACTTCAAATGCGACAGATAATATATTGACTGTACGTTCGACAAAGAAAAACTTTGAAGGTATTGCGAATACGTATATTCGAAAAGCGATGAATGCTGAACCTCTGCCGGTTACGATGGAAATTAAAGATGATATTGCCTTGCATTCTGAATTGACCATTTTTACATTTACTCTTCCAGTCGTGATGCATTTTGACCCAGTAGTCCAGGATAATGGAAATGTTATTTTAAAACAGACCTCCATGGAGGTTGGTGATTATAATATCGCTCCTTCTGTAGTTTTAAAAATACTTAAGGATTCAATAAAACTACCTCCGTGGATGATTGTTCGACCAAAAGAGGAAGAGTTGTTTATAGACTTATCAGCAGTGCCTGTTTCGGGTAATATACAAGTGAAAGCAAAGACATTCAATTTAGCGGAGGATGAAATTATCCTGGAGATAAGAATTCCAAATGAATGAGGTGTATTGAAGATGGTGAATTCATTAGCAACGTTTTCGGGTGGCTGTTTTTGGTGTATGGTAAAACCATTTGACCGTTATGATGGCGTACTTTCTGTCGTTTCAGGATATACTGGCGGCGAAGTAGAGAACCCGACCTACGAACAAGTCTGTACAAATATAACAGGGCATCGTGAAGCTGTTCAACTTACATTTGACGATGCGATCATTTCATACCAAGACTTACTTGCTGTTTTCTGGCGTCAAATTGATCCGACCGATTCTGGCGGACAATTTTTTGATCGTGGTGATTCATATAAGACTTCTATCTTCTACCATTCACCAGAACAGCAGCGGCTTGCCGAGAAATCGAAAAACGATTTAGAGGCGTCAGGGAAATTCGACAAATCCATTGCTACAGAAATTTTACCAGCCAAGCCTTTTTACCCTGCTGAAGAAGGTCATCAGGATTATTACATGAAAAACCCAACACATTACAATAGATATGCAACCGGCTCAGGAAGAGAAGGGTTCAAATTAGCGAACTGGGGTGAGGAAAAGTGAAAGAAGAATTGAAAAAGAAACTAACGGATATGCAATACCACGTAACTCAGGAAAAAGGGACAGAACCGCCTTTTAGCAATGAATTTGATAGTCATTTTGACGAGGGCATTTATGTTGACGTCGTTTCGGGCAAACCATTATTCAGCTCTAAGGATAAATACGATGCAGGATGCGGTTGGCCAAGCTTCACAAAGCCGATTGAGGCAGTGGAGGTGACCGAACATTTCGATTCGACCCATGGCATGCGTCGGACGGAAGTTCGGAGTAAAACAGCAGATTCTCATTTAGGACATGTATTTCCTGATGGGCCCGGTCCCGAAGGTATCCGTTATTGCATCAATTCAGCCGCACTTCGGTTTGTACCTCTAAACCGTCTTGAAGAGGAAGGGTACAGCGAATACTTAAAAAACTTTTAACGTAAATGAATGTTGAAGGAGGATGAATGGATGAATCGGTCATTTTACCGTTTCGCCCTTTCATTCCGTGGTGGTGTGAAAGGCGATATGAAGGCGGTTTTTGCGGAAAAAATGTATAATGATCATAGTTTTCCAAGAGAAGAGAAAAAGTTCGATCCACTCTCACGTTATATCGAGGAGAAGGCTGATTTTGAAATGTCCACAGCCATTTTCGATGAATTGTATAAACAATACGAAGAACGTTTTTTGTAGGGCTGGATTGCCTCTTCATTGCAACTCTTATAAATTGAATGTATGATTGGAAAAGTAAATTTGAAAGCGGGGCTATAAAAATGAGTGTACATATCAATGCAAAAAAAGGCGATATCGCAGACGTAATCTTGCTACCTGGAGATCCTCTTCGCGCAAAATATATTGCCGAAACTTTCTTAGAAGATGTTACGCAATACAATGAAGTTCGGAATATGTTCGGGTATACAGGAACATACAAAGGAAAACGTGTATCTGTGCAAGGAACTGGGATGGGTGTACCATCCATTTCAATCTATGTAACAGAATTGATGCAAGAGTATGACGTACAAAAACTGATTCGCGTGGGTACTTGCGGCGCTATTCAAAAAGACGTACATGTACGTGACGTTATTCTTGCACAAAGTGCTTCAACCGATTCGAAGATGAACGAAATTATTTTCAATGGTATAAGTTATGCACCGACAGCTAACTTTGATTTACTTTTGAAAGCATACAACGCAGGACTTTCAAAAGGACTAGATTTAAAAGTTGGAAATGTGTTCACAGAAGATGTTTTCTATAATGAATTTGCTCAACATGAGAAATGGGCACAGTATGGTGTTTTAGCTGTTGAAATGGAAGCTGCGGCACTATATACACTTGCAGCGAAATTCGGACGTCAGGCGCTTGCGATTTTAACAGTGAGCGACCATCTATTGACAGGGGAAGCTACGTCTTCCGAAGAACGGCAACTAACGTTCAATGATATGATTTTAGTAGCACTTGAAGCAGCAATCCAAGAATGATCAAAAGGAGGACCGCCCGCAATATAGCGGTTCTTTTTTGAATACCTCTTGTATTGAGAATCAGACTGGGAAGTGGGGAGTGACATGGAAGAAAAAAATAACCCCGGCCTCGGTCAGGACAACGAACCGGATCGCCAATCACCGGCAAATAGATATATAAAGCTTAAGCCATTCTCGTTTGTGATGCTAATCTTCGGACTCGTCCTAGCTACTGTGGGTGTAACATTTTTTGCATTGACAACAGGTGAAGGAAAAGTCGTTGAAGTCGTAAATCCTCAAAAACCCGAAACAATGGAACGAGCGGAATTTAAGAAACTTTACGAAGCTTATGACGAAATGGAAACGAACTATTATGATGAAATTGATGAGTCTACTATTATCGATGGTGCCATAAATGGCATGATAGATGCACTAGGCGACCCGTACTCAGATTATTTAAATGAAAAAGAAGCGAGACAACTAAACGAAAGTATTTCCTCTAGTTTTGAAGGAATAGGTGCCGAAATCCAGGAATACAATGGGTATATTCAAGTTGTTTCACCTATTAAGAAATCGCCAGCAGAAAAAGCAGGTATTTTGCCGAACGACGTAATTGTCGCTGTTGACGGAAAAAGTATTCAGGGCATGTCTTCATCGGAAGCAGTCCTTCTGATTCGCGGAGAAAAAGGGACAACCGTTACGTTAGCGGTTAAGCGCGGTGATGCGGTTGAACCGGTCGATATGAAAATTGTCCGCGATGTTATCCCGATCGAAACGGTCTACGCTGAAATGCTTGGAGACGGGATTGCACATATCCATATAACAAGCTTCTCTGATGGAACATATAAAGAATTACTAACTGCATTAGATGACATGAAAGCTGAAGGCATGAAAGGTTTAGTCGTCGATGTACGGCAAAATCCCGGAGGAATATTAAATGGGGCCATGCAAATTTCAGATCTTTTTGTGGAAAATGGAAAGAATATTTTCCAATACGAAGGAAAAGACGGGAAACCAGAAATCTATAAAGCCACGGGAAATAGGAAAGTCGATGTTCCTGTTGCGCTTGTTATTGACGATGGAAGTGCCTCAGCGTCTGAAATCTTGGCTGGTGCATTGAAAGAATCTGCTGATGTACCACTAATCGGTGTAAAATCATTTGGTAAAGGAACTGTTCAATCACCTAAAAACCTACCAGATGGTTCAAATTTAAAGTTAACGACAGCCAAATGGCTTACGCCTAACGGTAACTGGATTCATAAAAAAGGAATCCAGCCAGATTACGAAGTTCCATATCCTTCTTATGCAATGCTTCCATTCCTTGATCCCGCAATGGAGATGAAAGAAGGCATGGTTTCAAGCTCGGTGAAAGCCGCTGAGGAAATGTTGGATGCGGTTGGTTATGAAGCTGGGGAAATCGATGGTCTATTCGATGCTGAAACGATTAGTGCTGTAAAGAAACTTCAAAAGGATTTAGCACTTGAAACAACAGGTATTCTGATTGGTGATACAACAATCGGTCTTATGGATAAATTACGTACAAAAATTCAAGAAGATGATCCACAACTTAAAAAGGCGAAAGAAGTTTTGCTTGAAAAAATCGGGAAATAATTAGAAAGCGTCCAGTCCAAATAAGGACGGACGCTTTTTTCATTAAAAAGAACGGGGTGTATTCATGATAGATGTCTACTTATTCAGCGGGTTCCTTGGCAGCGGTAAAACGTCGCTTTTGTTGCATACAATCAAACAATTGAAAGAACAGGGGAAAAATCCTGCTGTATTAATGAATGAATTCGGCGCATTGCCATTTGATTCGGATACGGTTAAAGGTCAAGATGAAGTTCCACTTAAAGAGTTGTTGGACGGTTGTATCTGTTGCACGGGATCTGAGAAAACAGAAGCGCAATTGCAAGGATTACTCGAAGAAAACAATGATATTGACGTCATCTTAATTGAAACGACGGGTGCTGCACACCCTGTCGAAGCGCTAGATGCCATCTACTCGCCGCTGTTTGCAGATAAGCTGCTCGTGAGAGGGATTGTAACCGTTGCGGACTCGAAGCGCTGGCTAGGGCGACACACGCTGTCCCCGCAAATACGTGCGCTCTTTTTGGAGCAAATTCGACATGCTCATATAATACTAGCGAACAAAGCAGATTTACTGACAGAATCCGAGATGGCGACGGTAACGCTAGAACTTTCCAACCTTAATAACTCCGCGCCGATAATCCAAACAACTGATGCTAAAATCGCATTTTCCTACATTGAGAAAGTACTTAGTGAATCTCAAAACAAGATAGACAAACCTATTGTTTCAGGAAAAAACCTTTCGCTGTCGACAAAGTTACTTACCTTTACAGAAAGTGTCGATCAAGATGAATTTGAAGACTGGGTTAAATCACTTCCAGATACTATATATAGGATGAAAGGATATGTACCGGTCAGGGGGGTTAAACATCCTTATCTCTTTCAATATGCATACGGAATGGTTAATTGGTTACCGGAATATGTCATGATGGAACCTCGTCTTGTCGTAATTGGTGAGGGGTTAGATGGGCTGGTATATAAGCATTCAAATGCGTCAGAATGACATATGTCAACCCCTTTTCATTTGAAAATTAAAGGGAGTTGCCCAGGAGTATCCAATTAATAACGTACAGAAGACCTTTTGCAAGGTGTTTTTCGTTGAATTGGGTTAGGTGGAAAAAGTATCCGATAATTCGAATCTCCCACACGTTAAGATAGATTGCGAAGGGAGGAGTTATGAGATGAAAAAATCGATCGCTGTAATTTTGCTCGGTTCAGCACTCATGCTGCCGAACAACAATAGTGCTGAAGCTGCCAATGTTGACAATAATGTTAGGGTACAAAAAGCACAATACGTTCAATGTATAAAATGGGAGGGTAATCAAGACTGGTTATCTTATTCACAACAGATTAAGCGGTTCAACAACCTATCCCAATACTTTTACAATAATTATTTTGTGAAAGATAGAGAGGATAAACCGGAACACGTAAAACCGGAAACTCCTAAACCAGAGGTAACGCCGGAACAACCGAAACCGGAACCTTCTACACCAGAGGTAAAGCCGGAACAACCAAAACCGGAACCTTCTACACCAGAGGTAAAGCCGGAGCAACCGAAACCGGAACCCTCTACACCAGAGGTAAAGCCGGAACAACCGAAACCGGAACCCTCTACACCAGAGGTAAAGCCGGAACAACCGAAACCGGATGAAACAACTCAAGATGCATCAATTTCTGCAATTGAAAAAGCAGTACTCGATTTGACAAATGTTGAAAGACAAAAAGCGGGACTTGCACCATTACAAATCGATAGCAAATTGATGAACAGCGCACGCCAAAAGTCTTCTGACATGGCATCGAAAAATTATTTCTCACATACAAGTCCGACATACGGTTCACCATTTGACCAAATGAAAGCAAATGGCATTACCTACAGATCGGCTGCAGAGAATATTGCACAGGGACAACGGTCAGCTGAAGAAGTAGTCAAAGCTTGGATGGAGTCACCAGGACATAGAGAAAACATTTTGACACCTGGTTTTACACATATCGGAATTGGGTATGACAAAGACGGAAACTACTGGACTCAACAGTTCATCCAAAAACGATAAAGTAAATAAATGAAAGAGCTATCCGATTCACTAGTTTAAATTCAGTGAATCGAATAGCTCTTTTTCTTCTATACGAATTTTTTCTTCTGAATATACATAAGACGAACCAGCAGTGTAATCGCACCAATGGTTAAACCTGCAATGAGTCCAATCCAATACCCGTATGGACCCAGGTCAGTGAACGTCGCCATTAGATAGCCTATAGGCAAGCCAAGAACCCAGTACGATACAATCGCCATAATGAACGTCATATTGACATCTTTGTAACCTCGTAAAGCTCCTTGGACAGGCGCCTGTACCGCATCAGATAATTGGAATAGCGCAGCAAAAACGAAGAATTGTACAGCTAAACTTATAATTGCTCCATCCGTTGTATAGAGAGATGCAATTGGCTCCCTAAACACTAGAAGAATTGCAATAGAGATAAAACTGAATGCAATCGCCAATCCGACAGCAAGGTAACTGTATTGTTTAGCATCGCGCATTTGGCCCGCACCGACCGCTTGACCGACGAGTATAGTTGCCCCCATTGAAATACTAAGCGGAATCATATAAAGAAGGGAAGTGAAATTAAGAGCGATTTGATGGGCCGAAATAATAGCCGTTGAATAATTACTCATGAGCAGCGTCACTGCAGAAAAAATACTCGTTTCGACAAATATCGAAATCCCAATCGGCACACCGATGAACAAAATCTCTTTCCAACTAACAAATGAAATCTTACCCCATTCTTTAAAAAGGTTAAACTCTGTAAATGGTTTTCGTCCCCAGGCAACCGCACAGGCAATGAAAAATACGATCCAATATGTTATTCCGGAAGCGTACCCAGCACCAGCACCGCCTAATTCAGGGAATCCCCAATTACCATAAATAAGTAGATAGTTTATGAGTATATTGATAGGAGCTGACAATAAAATAATGAACATAGAAACCCGTGTAGCGCCCAGTGCGTCAAAAAACGAACGAAGCACCGTATATGCAAAAAGGGGTAGTAAGCCGAGGCTCATTCCTTTCAAGTACTTAGCAGCCACTACACGGACCTTTTCCTCCAGCGGCATCGCTTCAAGAATTGGTGCCACGGCGAATAGTATGAACGCGTAAATAATTGCAGCTAGTACAACTGAAACATATAGTCCCTGTTGGACAGACGGGCGCACTTTTTCGCTACGCCTTGCACCTATGTGATGAGCAATGATAGGTGTTAGTCCCATCAGAATTCCTGCAAGCCCCGTGTAAACGGGCACCCAGAAAGAAGAACCAATTGTAACGCCTGCCAAATGGTATGTATCATAACGTCCTGTCATAAGAATATCGAAGAAGGTCATTAAGTAGAGGGCGACTTGCGTAATAAGAATCGGCATGACAATTTTCGCCATTTTGAAAGGTTTTTTTCCTAGCGGTAAAGACGTTTCCAAATAAATCACCCTTTATGTTAAATTAATCCCCATTGTACCATGTTTCGTTTGCTATAATGACAGTGAAGTAAAGTAAACATATAGCATATTGCTTAATGTAGAAGAGGTGAATGGTCATGAAACGGCCTATTATTTTATTGACTGGGGGCGGCACGGCGGGACACGTATCTGTGAACGAAGCGCTTATCCCTGTATTTAGTGAAAAAGGTTACGAAATCCATTATATAGGTTCCCATGAAGGAATTGAAAAAGAAATTATCGGCGATGGGCATCCCGAGGTGACGTATCATGCAATACAAAGCGGGAAATTGCGACGTTATTTTTCTGTGAAGAACTTTACCGACCCATTTCGTATTTCGGCAGGCGTTCTTCAAGCGCTTTCAATCATTCGGAAAATCAGGCCGGAAATTATCTTTTCTAAAGGCGGGTTTGTTTCCGTCCCAGTTGTGCTTGCTGCAAAGATCACAAAAACGCCTGTTGTTATTCATGAGTCAGATGTATCTCCTGGGCTAGCGAATAAGCTTTCCTTACCATTTTCGAATCATATTTTCACTGTGTTTGAAAAAACACTAGAATACGTTCCAAATGGGAAAGCTACCTGTTCAGGCGCAATTATAAGACCTGAATTGTTTAATGGTCGACGTGAAGAAGGTCTTCGTATCACGGGTTTAACTGGGGATAAACAAATACTAATCATTATGGGTGGCAGTCAAGGTTCGGCTGTAGTTAACAAAGCAATCCGCAAAGATTTAGCCGAGATTATGCAAACGTTCGATTTGATTCATCTTTGTGGAAAAGGGAATATAGACGAAACACTAGAAAATACGCATGGCTATATTCAGTTCGAGTATGTCACGGAAAGTTTAACGCATCTACTTGCTGCGTCCGACTTCGCCGTTTCAAGAGCTGGATCTAATGCCATTTTTGAATTATTAGCCCTACGTAAACCAATGCTGCTTATTCCATTATCTGCAGCTGCAAGCCGAGGTGATCAGATTCTAAATGCAACACATTTTAAAAAGCTTGGTCTTGCACATGTAATCAATGAAGAGGACGTAGAACAGGCTGCCTTATCTAAGGAGTTTATGAAACTTCAACAGGATGAAAAGCATTTAATAGAAAACATGAACCAGACTCCGTTGCCCAAAACACCTCAAGAAATGGTCGAAATGATTATGTCATACCGAAAATAGCTGGATTAGACAACTAGCATTGTATTTTGAGTGCTATTAAGGGTTGCAGAGAACGTAAAACGGGTGTAATCTAGTTCTGGACTTAATTTAATATCATTTTTTCTTCATTTTTATCTTGCTTAAAAGTAAGTCTTATTGCTCATTGAGTACTAAAGTATCCCAGTTCATGCGAAACCCTTTCAGTTAGAGTGTTTGCGTGGTAAAATTAACTAGGATAAAAAAATATAATCACAAAATGCCGACAGGCAAATGTGGAGGTCTTTTTTCATGTCGAAAAAGTATGAAAGACAAGATTCACCGTATGCAGATTTTACGGGCCCGAACCTTGGATATGCAATGGAAATGTACGAAATTTACAAACAATCACCTGAATCGATCGATACTGAACTTGCGGAAATGTTCAGTCGTTTCGGCGCGCCACAATTAGGCAATGCGGAACAAGCGGCAGGAGCGATTCCTACCGGTGACTTCGGTAAAGTATTATCAGCCTTTAAGTTGCAAGACGCCATCCGTACATATGGACACCTTGCTGCAGATATCTATCCACTCAATGATCGTCCAAAAGATTCATCACGTCTTGAATTGTCTTATTACAACTTGACAGAAAATGATTTGCAGGCAATGCCCGCATCTCTTTTCTTCAAAAACGTTCCCATGAATGTGGATAATGGATTAGAGGCAGTCAATTATTTAAAAACATTGTACACAGGGAAAATCGCATATGAATTTGCCCATGTTCTCAATGAGGAAGAACGCAACTGGATTCAATCGAAAATCGAAAATGGTGAAATTTCTACAACACTATCTACGGATAATAAAAAAGCATTATTAGAGCGATTGACGAAAATTGAAGGTTTCGAAAAATTCATTCACCGTACATTTGTAGGTGCAAAACGATTTTCAATCGAGGGACTTGACACACTAGTCGTTTTCTTGGATGAGCTCGTTAGACAATCGGAAGAAATGAAAACCAAAAAAATGTTGATTGGTATGGCTCACCGTGGCCGATTGAATGTACTAACGCATATTTTGAACAAACCATATGAAATGATGTTTGCACAATTTGCCGGTGTCCCAGAAGAGCCGTTCCTTCCAGCTGATGGATCTGTAGAAACTTCACGTGGTTGGTTTGGCGATGTGAAATATCACATGGGTGCACTTTACAATGGGAAATCGGGAATGTCACGATTCCTTGGCTATAACCCTTCTCATTTAGAAGTGGTTAACCCCGTCATTGCGGGGCAAACCAGATCGGCACAGGAGAAAAAAGATAGCCCAGGAGTACCCGTACAAGATACAAATTCGGCATATGCTGTAATGGTTCATGGTGATGCAGCGTTTCCTGGAGAAGGTATAGTTCCTGAAACATTCAATTTTAGCCGTGTCCGCGGATTTCAAACTGGCGGATCTATCCATGTAATTGCAAATAACATGATTGGTTTTACAACCGAACATTATGATTCACGCTCTACACATTATTCATCTGATTTAGCAAAAGGCTATGAAGTGCCTATACTGCACGTTAATGCCGATTGCCCTGAATCAGTTATCGCCGCAGCTTCATTTGCATTTGAATACCGTCAGAAATTCAGAAAAGACGTTTTGGTCGATTTACTTGGCTATCGCCGTTATGGTCATAACGAAATGGATGAGCCACTTGTAACAAATCCAGTTATGTATCACGCGGTTCATGAACATCCAACCGTTCGTGAATTGTACGGAGCTGAACTTGTTGCAGCAAACATCATCGCCAATGAAGATGTTGAGCAGTACGATAAAGACGTATATGCAATGTTGCAAGCTGCAAACGATCGTGTAAAAGAATATTCTTTTGAAGCGGAAGAATTGTCGAACGCTACACCTGAAGAAGTGCTTATCGGTTACCCGAGAGACTTAACGACGGGCATTGAAGAAGATACACTTCGTCATATGAATGAAGAACTTCTTACGTATCCAGCAGAGTTCAACGTATTTGGCAAACTGGACCGTATTTTAAAACGTCGTCAAGATCCCTTCAATGGTAAAGGGAAAATTGATTGGGCACATGCAGAAACATTAGCATTCGGTACAATTTTGCAAGACGGAAACCCAATTCGTTTTTCAGGTCAAGATGTACAACGTGGCACATTTGCACATCGTCATCTTGTGTTACATGACGAGAAAACGGGCGAAGAACTTGTACCGTTGCATCATATAAGCGGCGCGAAAGCATCATTTGTCGTTTACAACAGTCCACTAACAGAAACTGCGGTGGTCGGGTATGAATTTGGTTATAATCTTGAAGACGGGAAAGCATTATCCATTTGGGAAGCACAATACGGGGACTTTGCAAACATGGCGCAAGTTATGTTTGATCAGTTTGTCTCTTCCAGCCGCTCAAAATGGGGACAAAAGTCAGGACTAGTCCTACTTTTACCACATGCTTATGAAGGTCAGGGGCCAGAGCACTCGAGTGCACGTATTGAACGCTATTTACAACTTTGTGCAGAGAACAACTGGACAGTCGCAAATTTATCTAGCGCTTCAAACTACTTCCACATTCTTCGTAGACAAGCGCAAATGCTTGGCGATGAGTCTGTTCGACCTCTCGTTATTGCAACGCCAAAATCGCTTTTACGCCACCCGTTAGTTGGTGCGGATTTAAGTGATTTGTCAGAAGGTCATTTCCAAACTGTGCTTGAACAACCAGGTACAGGAACTAAAGTAAAAAAAGTTGAACGAATCTTATTGGCGAGTGGTAAAATAGCCATCGACCTCGCTGAACGTGTGAAGGACGGAGAAGGTTTCGATCACTTGCATATTGTCCGGGTTGAACAGCTATATCCATTCCCGGCTGATAAGATTAGTGATATAATTGCCCGTTATCCGAATGCTAAAGAAATCGTTTGGGTACAAGAAGAACCGAAAAATATGGGATCATGGCTATTTGCATCTAACTATCTTCGCGAAGTCGCTGGTGATAAAAAGATTTCATATGTTGGACGTATTCATCGTGCGAGCCCATCGGAAGGAAACGGGCAAGCACATAAAACTGAGCAAAATCGTATTCTTGATGAAGCATTGAAGATCAAGTGAAAATCACACTATTGAATGAACATATATTTTGAGGAGGAATTTATTGTGGCTGAGATTATAGTCCCAGAGTTAGCTGAATCGATTACTGAAGGAACAATTGCACAATGGTTGAAACAACCTGGTGAAACTGTAGAAAAAGGGGAATTCATCGTTGAACTTGAAACAGACAAAGTAAACGTTGAAGTCATTTCAGAAGAAGCAGGTGTTGTACAAGAACACCTTGCAGCTGAAGGCGATACTGTACAAGTTGGTCAGGTAATTGCAATAGTTGGAGCCGGTTCAGGCGCACCTGCGGCGGCAGCGCCAGTTGCTCAAACAGAAGCACCAGCGGCTAAAGTTGAAGCAGCTCCTGCAACAACCCCAGCAGCAATTGTAACTGAAGAAGCGACTGGAACAGATCGCACAATTGCTAGCCCTGCAGCACGTAAACTAGCACGTGAAAAAGGAATTGATCTTGCAGCTGTATCTCCAGTAGATCCAATGGGCCGCGTCCGCGTTCAAGATGTAGAAGCACACGGAACTGCTCCAAAAGCACAACCAGCAGCACCTGCACCTAAAGCAGCGGCACAAGAAGATGGACGTATAACACGCGAAAAAATGACGCGTCGCCGTCAAACAATTGCAAAACGTCTACTTGAAGTAAGACAATCAACTGCAATGTTAACAACGTTCAATGAAATTGATATGACAAATGTGATGGCGCTTCGTTCACGTAAAAAAGACGAGTTCTTGAACAGATATGATGTCAAGCTTGGATTTATGTCATTTTTCACAAAAGCAGTAGTAGCTGCTCTTAAAAAGTATCCATATGTAAACTCCGAGATTGATGGCGATGAAGTACTTTTGAAAAACTTCTTTGATATCGGTATTGCGGTTTCTACGGATGGTGGACTTGTTGTGCCAAACGTTGTCGATGCAGATCGTAAAAACTTTGCAGAACTTGAATCCAATATCGGTGAACTTGCGAAAAAAGCACGAGACAATAAACTTACAATCGCCGACATGACAGGCGGATCTTTCACAATTACAAATGGTGGGGTATTTGGATCATTATTGTCCACTCCTATTTTGAACGGAACACAAGTGGGAATCCTTGGTATGCACACAATCCAAAAACGCCCGATTGCTGTTGGTGACAATGTTGAAATTCGTCCAATGATGTACGTAGCTCTTTCATATGATCACCGCGTAATCGACGGAAAAGATTCTGTAGGATTCTTGAAAATGGTTAAAGAATTGATCGAAAATCCAGAAGACCTTCTTCTCGGATCTTAAGTAGAAAAGGAACTGTCTAATATTCGCATGTAGACAAGTAAATCGGCCTGCCCAGTTATGCAGGCCGATTTTTCCTAATTCATAAATGTGAAAGGCGTGAAAGTAGATGGCATTCACTGACTGGGTAACTGAACCCGCATTACGTACAGTTGTCTGTAAACATGCAGATGCAAAAAAATATGTTGTAAACAATGTTTTAACTCCCGGACAAACATATGAAGTGAAAAATGAAACCGATGAATTTATATTTGTTATCGATAATACCGGAAAAGTCGGGGGCTATTACAAAACGTACTTTTGAATAAGAGTAGACCCGGCACCTGTTTAAGGTGCCGGGATTTTTATAGTGGAGGCGAAACAAGTTGAATCCTATCGTGGAAAATGAAAGAATAAAACGCTCTCGAAGAAATCATGCTTCATCCGCTGAATTGCTTATCCAAGCTGGCGGCTATGTATCTCCAAACCCTTACTTATGGGAAGATGCACTCATCAGTGTTGTACTGAAAAAACCGATCCTATTAAAAGGTCCTTCCGGTTCTGGAAAAACAAGATTAGCACAATCTATTTCTCACTATTTTGAGCAGCCGATGCAAAGTATTAACTGTTCAGTCGATCTTGATGCTGAATCGCTTCTAGGCTTTAAAACAATCATTAGCAATCATGGAGAGACCGTCATTGAATTTGTTGAAGGTCCCGTCGTGCAAGCCATGAAGAAAGGGCATATCCTTTATATTGATGAGATTAATATGGCAAGACCTGAAACGCTACCCATTCTGCACAGTGTCCTTGATCACCGTAGAATGCTAACAAACCCTTTTACAGGAGAAGTGATTTATGCGCATGAGGACTTCACAGTTATTTCAGCGATTAATGAGGGCTACGTTGGTACTTCTCCAATGAATGAAGCTTTAAAAAATCGTTTTGTATCCTTTACAGTCCCCTATTTATCGGGCAACCAATTAAGAGAAGTCATCGAAGGTATCTATCCCGATACGTCTAAAGAAAAAGTTGAGACCTTTCTTCATATTAGTCATGACTTGAAACAACAGGTTATGAATGGTTTGTTATCAGATGAAGCGGCTTCTGTCAGAAGTTTGTTAGATGCGATGGGGCTTGCCGCCCATATCCCTGTAAAACGGGCGATACAATACGCAATTGCTGAAAAGTTGGATGACCAAATTGAACGTAGACTAGTCATGGAACTTGTAGACACTTGGTTGAAATGAGGCGAACGTTATGGTAAAGATGAATCGATTCATTCAATTTAATGACGAGACTGTCGACGCCAAGACACTTCTATTGTATGAACGGTTGGGTAGGGCGCTTTCCGATACATCCTTTCTAGCGTTAACGGAAAGGAAGTTACTCGAATTTCAGCCGAAAGAGGGCATTATTTCAATGAGCGTCTTTTGGCGTCATCGTACAGAAGAGGTTATGCATGCAGGAAGATTAACAGACATCTATTTATTGTCGATGGGGTATTGGAAACAATTTGATATAAAAAGATGGATTTTGTTTACGAAAAAGTTCAGCTTACATCCTCTACGTAAATTCACTTGCGAGCTTCTGCTGATGCTTGAAGAATTCCGGCTTACGGATGCCATTATTAAGAGTAGGCCAGGAACCGCTAGCGCATTCGATGTGAGAAAGGATGCCTACGTCAGTTACTATAAAAATGCGCTTCCGTCCAATATGCAAAAAAGCTTCTTGGCGGATGCCTTATTTAGTCAGCTGTTCATTTACTTGCATGAAGGCATGTTCTCTGATTCAACAATTGATTGGGGTCCCGTCAATATGGATTTGATTCAATCAGTTTTACAAAGTGCATACGATTCAAAGAGTACAGAAGAGAATATTTATATCGCTGAACGAATTACAGGCATTATTGATGGAACAATTAAAAAAGATCTTGTCCATCAATATTATTCTGTCGGGGACTCCTTTACTGATGAAAATACAACGTTTCATTATCACAGAGGGATGGCGGATGCGGAAAAAGGGGAAACGGAGCAGAAAGAAACAATTGAAGAAGTATTTCGTTCATGGCACCGTGAGAATGAAAGCGAATCGGGTGTCCATCTTCAATATGAATTGGAGCATGGTCGTTCTGGTAAAAGTGATGGATCTGATGCTGCTCCTGGCAATGAAGAAGCTGAGATTGAAGAGACTGGATTAGGTCAATCAGAAGGAAATGACAGTAACCGCTGGAAAGACGAAGATAGTGAGTCAACACAAAAACGTGATGGAAAGTTAAAAGCAGGGAAGGTGTTCGGCAAAGAACATACGAATGTCATCTATGCAGAACAACGGGTAGAAATCACGAATGAATACGATAATCGGCAAAAAATAAGCACATGGCGTGAAGAACAGAAACCGTTTGTTCGTTCCATTGTTGAGGAAATGAAGAAGCGGATTGAGTTGAAAGAGGATTCGCGACGGGAAAGGCTTAGCAAAGGGCGATTATCAACGAAATTAACAACAATGATAATAGATGAACGACCTAAACCATTTTATCGAAAAAATTCGCCCTCTATTCATTTGGATGCCGTGTTCGGTCTTCTGGTTGACGGCTCTGCATCAATGATTGATAAGTTGGATGAGACAAAACGAGCTGTCTTATTATTTCATGATGTACTACGTGAATTAGGAATCATTCATGAAATATCGTCTTACTATGAAGATGCCTATAATGCTTCGAAAGAGGTGCAGCCTAATGGGTTCGATCTTATGCATACGTTCACGGACCGCGCAAAAGACAGTGGCCTGGCGATAGCATCATTTGAAGCAAATGAAGATAACCGGGACGGTTTTGCAATTAGATGGATGGCCAAACGGTTAGCTGCAAGACAAGAAAGGCATAAGTTTCTCCTCTTGTTTTCTGATGGCGAACCTTCCGCATTCGGTTACGATCAGAACGGCATACTTGATACGGCAGAAGCCGTGATGGAGACGGAGAAAACAGGCATTTCGGTCATCCATTTATTCCTTTCAACAGATGTACCGACAGATGACCAGAAAGACTTATTCTCGATGATGTTTGGTAATAAAACAGCATCGTCAAATTCTGTGGAAAACTTTACAGAGCAGACTTTACGTATTTTAAGGAAATTACTTGCCATTGTCATCCGGCATCCGTGAGAAGAAGGTTGGAAACAAATACGTGAACTCGAAAAACACAGGACTGCCCTTAGCTAGGGCGGTTCTGTGTTTTTTCGTGTACGGCAAGTAATCGTTGTTTTAATTCTTCTTCCATACGACCGATTTCAATTTCAGCAGATTTTCGTTTTTCGCGCCCATCTGCTTGGATGATAAGGGTTTCTTCAATAGTTTGAATCAGATTCTCTTGTGTTTTCTTAAGTGTATCAATTTCAATAATTCCTCTTTCATTTTCTTTGGCTGTTTCAATCGAATTGACTTTCAGCATTTCAGAGTTCTTCAACAGCAAGTCATTCGTTGTTTTCGTGACAAGTTTCTGAGATTCGACAGCCTTCATCTGTCGATTTAAAGTAAGAGCTATTGCAATCTGGTTCTTCCAAAGTGGAATAGAAGTCATAATAGACGATTGAATTTTTTCTGCTAGTGTTTGATTTGTCTGTTGAATCATTCGGATTTGAGGAGCGCTTTGTATCGTAATTTGACGGGATAGTTGTAAATCATACAAGCGTTTTTCTAAACGATCGAGAAACTGTGCCATATCATTCACTTCCTGGAATGCCATCTGATCATTTGAAGCTTCAGCCTGTCTACGCATCTCAGGAATGATTACAGTAGCAATCTCATCGCGTTTCAGTTCGGCAGCTGCAATATAAACATTAAGTGCTTGGAAGTATGTCTTGTTCTGATTGTACAAATTATCGAGCATTTGAACGTCATCTAGAAGTCCTCGTTTTGAATGTTCAAGCTGGATGCCAATTCGATCAATTTGAGTACTCAGCTTTTGATATTTCGTCATCATCTCTTGAACGGATTTGGATACTTTTCTGAACAGGCGGCTTATAGGTGATTTTTTCTTCTCACTTAAATCTTCAGGATCCATTTCAGATAACTTATCCATCAAGTCTTTCAGTACATCGCCAACGGGTCCGATATCTTTACTTTGGACATGATCAAGCATTTGCTGTGAAAAGCGTGAAAGTTCGCCTTGTGCGCTTGCACCGTAAGTGATGATCGCTTCATAGTTACCCACAGGAATTTGGCTGGCAAGCTGCTGTGCCTTCTCTTTCTCCAGATCAGATAAACGATCGAATAATTTAACGGGTGCATCCGTCTGCGGACTTTTTGTCATCATTTCTTGCGGAAGTATTGGTTCTTTTATGTCAAAAGGATTGTCCAGTAAATCGTCAATCGATTTACCTGTCGTTACCGGATTAGTATTTTCTGTCATTGTGCGTATCTCCTTTCATTTCAAGAAGCGGTTTCTGCTTTTTCATGGAGGAATCGACAAATTCTATTTCCATTTGAAGTTTTTCGATATCCGTCGCTAACGCTCCTTTAAGGTCCTGTTCAAGTTGCTTATTCACGTCAGTCAGTGTTTCCCGCGTATTTTGTAATGCGATACGAATATCTTTATCCTTTAAAGGCTGGTTGACAAGCATGGAATAGTTGGAAGTCAATTCAACCGCGGAATCAAGATGCGCATAAAAGAATTTTTCTACATGATAGAATTTCTTCGGATTCGCCTGAACAATGCTTAGAATTTTTCGTGACAGGCTATTAATTTCGTGGAGCTGCCTAAATGCTTGTACGGAACGTACTTTACCGTAAAGCCCATTAAGCTGCCTTACTTTTTGTTTCGCCTCTTTCATTTGAACTTTTATATGATTGTATTCTGAACGGGTCATTCCTAGTTTTTTTAAATTGGACATGAGTTGGAATTGTTTAATTGAAAAGTTTCCAGTAAAGTAAATTGCAACCAACAGGCCTGTTGCTGCAAAAAAATTCAATCCTGCACCGAGGATAAAGTAAAGCCATGAGCCGAAGCTGATTGGCGCAGTTATGAAATGTCGTATAAAAAATTGTTGAATTTCTTTCATGATGTCTTCGGGCCTCCTTAAGCTATATACTTTTATACGTTTCAAAATGAATAAAGTTTCATCTTGGTAGTTCAATTATACCCGATAATCATAGTGTACACCCACCAAATGGATTGGCCATAAAATGCTTTTGAGTGGACAATGTATCTGGTTTTGATAAAATGAGGGACATTCATCATAGAGTAACACAGGAGGTTATCAAACGTGTTTGAAATCATATATATGAAAGCAGACTATGAACCGTGGTGGATGTTTGAAGACTGGGAAGAATTGATTCGTACCCGCAAAACCTTTGAAGACATGCAAGAAGCTACCGCCTATCTAAATGGGCTGTTGGAAGAACTTCGTAGTAAGCATCAACATGAGAAAACAAAGAAAAACTGTTTTTATGCTTTTTGGTCAGAAGACGAAAAGAGTTTCTGCGAGGGATGTGATGAGGACTTACAACTCTATCATGGGGTAATTCTCATGCAAGCAGGGGTACCAACGCCGTACGATTCAAAAGGAATTGAATAATCCATTTACTTCGTTGACAATTTTTTAGAATATGGTATGCTAGATAGCAACAATTGAACGAGGGAATCCGAGAAAAACGTATTCACATATTGCAAAAGTGATCGACGTTGTCGGTGCTTTTTGTAATATGTGAATTTTTCTTTACCTGAGATTGTTCATGTATTTTAAATACTTTTTAGTTGGGGGTTTTCTTATGAAAGAAGGAACAGTGAAATGGTTTAACGCAGAAAAAGGCTTTGGTTTCATTGAAGTCGAAGGAGAAGATGATGTATTTGTTCATTTCTCTGCTATTGAAGGAGAAGGATTCAAATCATTGGATGAAGGTCAACAAGTAGAGTTTGAAGTTGTCGAGGGCAATCGCGGACTGCAAGCTGCTAACGTCGTTAAACGTTAAGAGTTAAAAATTGAAAGCGGAAAAAGGCAGCCGTAAACGGACTGCCTTTTTGTCTGTCTATTTGTTATTCATCAATAGCTTCTAAAGTGGAAATAACAGTAAAGTCTTTTTCTCCTTCAACTGCCATAATGGATTCACGCTTAACCTCTCCAAACCCTTCCACGAAATATTTGCGTGTGATTATATCTTGATCTTGCGATTCAATAACGATGGCGTGGTCAAATTTTTTGTATGGTGTTTCAACAGTAACATCTGTTTCAACGATTTTCCAATTATCGAATGTGGTCCCTTTTTCGAGTGGCTTTTTTAAATAAGTGCCAGTCGGTTTCATAGCATCAAGTTCTTCATGCGAAGGGAAATCCTCTTCTAGATCGATGGTTTTCTTAGCGATGGTGCGAATCGCATCAGGCTCAATCTTATAAATGTATCGAATGAGCGAACCACCATTGTTTTCGTGAATAACAATGTAATCTTCAAAAGGTCGGGATACTTCCACGTCAAGTTCTGCAAATTCATTTCCTATTCCTTTGAAATGTGCTTTTGCACCATCTTCTAGGAAGAAATCAGACATGTTTATTTCGGTGGTTTTCTCACCTGATTCCGCATTCCCATTGTCTTTGCCGACCGTCCCATCGGAAGAGCCTGAATTATCCATAGCGGTCGATTGGTCATTTGATGTTCCGTTTTTCGTACAACCTGCAACGACAAGAATGGCAACTAATGCAAAGATGAAGAACTTAATTTTCCTCATGACATTCACTCCTTTCATTTGGTTATTCCCAATTACTCATAATCCATACAAAACCGCATCCTGTTAAAAAATAAAAACCCATTTTCCAATGAAGGAAAATGGGTCATTTTTATTTTTTGCGCTGTTGTTCTTTCCAGTCAAGATACTCATCATATGGCATCGATTTATCGAAAATCGTTCCATCATCATGTATTTCGATAATCCGATTAGCGACTGTTTGGATGAACTGTTGGTCATGCGATGTAAAGAGCATGGCTCCTTTATAAGCTGTCAAACCATTGTTGAGTGCTTGAATGGACTCTAGGTCCAAGTGATTCATGGGTTCATCCAGAAGAAGGACATTCGCATGTGTCAACATCATTTTAGACAGCATACAACGAACTTTTTCGCCACCAGAGAGGACAGATGGTTCTTTATTTACTTCTTCACCTGAGAATAACATACGGCCAAGGAATCCACGAAGGAATGTTTCCGTTTGGTCATCTGGTGAATACTGACGTAACCATTCGACAAGTGACTTTTCAGAGCCTTCGAAGAACTCGCTATTATCAAGAGGGAAGTATGAACGTGTTGTTGTCACGCCCCATTTAATAGAGCCAGTGTCTGGTTGATCCACCTCAGCTAGAATTTCAAGGAGTGCTGTTTTTGCAAGTGGATTTCCAAGAAGAATAACTTTGTCTTCTTTATCAATTGTAAAAGTGGCATCTTTAATCAATTGTTTACCATCTTGTGATTTAGATACATCTTGCACGCTAAGTACATCGTTACCAATTTCACGGCCGATACTGAAATTAATGAAAGGATAGCGGCGGGAAGAAGGTTTAATGTCATCCAGTTCAATTTTTTCAAGTGTTTTCTTACGTGAAGTCGCTTGTTTAGATTTCGATGCATTCGCACTAAAACGTGCAACGAATGCTTGAAGTTCTTTAATCTTTTCTTCTTTTTTCTTATTTTGATCTTGGGACATTTTAAGTGCTAGTTGACTGGATTCATACCAGAAATCATAGTTCCCTGGATACAGTTGGATTTTCGAGAAATCGAGATCCGCAATTTGCGTACATACTTTATTGATAAAGTGACGGTCATGGGATACAACGATAACAGTGTTCGAGAAATTGATAAGGAATTCTTCTAACCAGCGAATCGCCTGTAAGTCTAAGTGGTTGGTAGGCTCATCAAGAAGAAGAACATCCGGTTTACCGAATAGAGCTTGTGCAAGTAATACTTTTACTTTATCAGAGCCCGAAAGTTCAGCCATCTTCGCTTGATGAAATTCATCGGGTAAACCGAGACCTTGTAAAAGAATAGCGGCTTCAGATTCTGCTTCCCAACCGTTTAGCTCTCCAAATTCACCTTCGAGTTCAGCCGCACGCATGCCATCCTCATCGGAAAAGTCTTCTTTCATATAAATCGCATTTTTCTCCATCATTATGTCATATAGGCGCTTATGACCCATAATGACAGTATCAAGGACGATACTTTCTTCAAATTCGAAGTGATTCTGTTTCAGTATAGCTAAACGTTCGTCTTTGTTCATGATGACATTTCCCGTTTGTGGCTCTAACTCACCAGACAAGATTTTAAGAAATGTTGATTTACCCGCACCGTTTGCTCCAATAAGACCATAACAATGGCCTGGATTAAACTGTATATTGACATCTTCAAACAGCTTGCGGTCGCCGAACTGAAGACTTACATTACTAACTGCTATCATAAAAAAATCCTCCTAAATTCACAATGCTCCTAGTATAGCACATAATAAAACCTATTAGCAATTAAGCCTATACCACAGGGTTTCAGAGGGATGGGAACTTGTTTCTCTTGCGCCTATCTTTCTGTAGCTCAGGATGGACAGGGTTTTATTCGAATTTAAATTAAACGAAATTTATATTAAAAAGATTTAGGTGAACAGTCTTGTAAACAGTTGAGGGAGATAAGGAAAAAGCCATTAATAAAAAAATTTCTAAATAAAAAAAGTTTTTTAAAAAATTTAAAGGAATCCTCCTTTTCTTGTCGAATATTAATATATGAAAGGAAGGGATAACATGAAAACGAAAATCACTGTAGTAAATGGCGAAGTGTACATTCTTGACGGTCACCCATTAGATTATATGAAATTGGTAGGGGGATTGGGCAGGGCAAAAAAGACCACTTTAGAGGTGGCACCAGGCAAGACGATTAAGATGAGAGATATTGTTACGTTTCAGGAAGTGCAAAATTAATTCAGAGGGACGTCCACATAGGGCGTCCTTTTGTACGACTATATTTAGTGGTTCATAGATTGTGATAAGGATCGCCTGATTGTAGAAATTCCTGATTCCTGTACTATTGATGGATCAAGGAAAGAGGAAGGTGACGATAGTGATGCAGAAGTCGTTTTTTATAAAAGGGCATGAAAAACGACCTCCTTCTCAATATAAGTTGGCGGTCGTTTATAATTCAAGTATCTTCCATTTTGTCGTACTATTATGATTGGTATACTTACATAAAGCAGCTAAAGTTAATTCCAGTAGCTTAGTTTGACCAATTTTTTTCGATGAAATCATCGCGGCCGGATTGCGCACGATCTTTTTCATAATGTTCCTTTTCTTTACTGTAATAATCTTGATGGTATTCCTCTGCCGGATAAAATGTTTCTGCGGGACGGATGGGTGTCACAATCGGTTTGGAGAACATGCCGCTAGCTGAAAGATTCTCTTTGGATTGTTCTGCAATCACACGTTGCTCATCCGTAAAGTGGAAAATAGCAGTAGAGTATGAATGTCCGCGGTCTTGGAATTGTCCTTCTGCATCGGTCGGATCGATTTGTTGCCAAAATATATCAAGTAATTTCTCATAAGGAAAAACGGCAGGGTCGTATGTAATTTCCACGACTTCTAAATGACCCGAATCACCATTTTTCACGTCTTCGTATGTCGGATTATCGGTATGCCCGCCCATATAACCGGACACGACGTCTTGAATACCGTCCCATTGTTTAAAAGGTTTCACCATGCACCAAAAACAACCGCCAGCGAATACAGCCCTTTCGAATTCCCTATCTATTTCCTTATTCAAATTGAACAACCCCCTTCGTTATGTACATACATGAATTATAGCATGTCCTTCACAAGAGAAAAAGTGGATGATTTTAGTCCGTTTTTAAAAAAAAGAGCGCTTTTTAAGCGCTCTTCGCTTTGAGGGTTGCTAGTGATTAAGGTGTTTTTCATCCAAACATTTTTAGCAGATGTAGCTTGCGCCGATAATGATTAAGAGGATAAAAAGCACGACGATCAAAGCGAAAGATGAACCTGATCCACCTGAATATTCGCGTCCCATACAAAACACCACCTTCTTTATAGGGTATGCAAAACGTCCATAGTGGAATGGGGAAATGTCACGGGTCATGATTTTCAACAGATTTAGTTGAACGTTATTCTAAGATTCAAAAAGTGGATTAGCTCAGATTGTCGATGGGTAAAGTAATAGTATTACAAGTTTTTAGTGAATACGGTTTTCTATGATCAAGATACAAACTCGTCGTGCTATAATTAACACGCTAGAATGCAACTAACGCACTTCTTGCTCGTCCTAAAGGGAAGATCATTTTTTTGGAGGAATTTAAAAATGGAAGATCAGTATGAGGAATCGATTCCGAAACGGAGAAGAAAGAAAAAGCTTCGAATAGGGAGGGTCATCTTTACACTAGTCCTTTTTTGTTTTATAGGGGCTGGCCTTTATGCGTATTTTCAATATAACGCCGGGAAGTCGATGGCAAAAGGTAATGATATAGATCCAGGTCCATTTCAAGGTGATGCAGTAGATCCGAATTACACATCTATTGAAAACTATTTATTGTTAGGTGTCGATGATGATGGCAGTGGTAAATCGCGTACCGATACAATGATGGTATTGTCGTGGGACAACCATGCTGGAACAATGAAAGTTATCTCATTCATGCGCGACATCTACGCGGATATACCAGGATATAAATCTTATAAATTAAATACGGCATATTATCTTGGAAAAGTTCAACTGGCAAAAGATACGATAACAGGCATGTTCGGAGTTCCCATTCATCATTATGCAATTGTTGATTTCGATAATTTCGAATCGATCGTAGATATTGCGTTTCCAAATGGTGTAGAGATTGACGTAAAAAAAGAAATGTCTGAAAAAATCGGTGTGACTTTAACACCTGGCAGGAAACATTTAAACGGCAAAGAACTACTTGGATATGCCCGCTTTCGAGCAGATTCAGAAGGCGATTTTGGCCGTGTTGGCCGCCAACAGCAAGCACTCTCAGCGATGAAGAAAGAGGCGATGAAGCCTGGTATGATTCTCACCGTGCCGAAACTTGCAGGGGCTCTGTCGGAGTACATCAAAACGGATCTCACATCAAAGGACGAACTAGCAAAAGCATTCAAGCTTATTGCGAAAAAAGGAGCCACAATGGAAACGATGACGGTTCCTATTGAAGGTACTTATTCCTTTAACTCCTATTCACATGCAGGATCCGTTATTGAACTGGATATCGAAAAAAACAAAAAGGCAATTGAAAAGTTCTTGTCTATTAAGTTGGACTGAAATCTCCCTATTGGTGAAAGAAGGTGATATCCATGAAGTTTAATGGAGAAAAGAAATTACCAACGAAAGAGAAATTCGGGAAAGCGGATAATCGAACGTCTACCTTGATACGTTTTCTTGGTGGGCGAAGTACATTATTCGTCCTTATATCCGTGTTGTTGATTGGTTTGATTATTTTTATTTTCAATCAGGTATCTTTTATCTTTTATCCCATTACTGTCTTCTTCTCTACAGTCGTGTTGCCTATTATTCTTGCGACGATAGCTTTCTACTTACTAAGACCGATTTTACGACTGTTAGAAAGGATGCACATTCCGCGTATATGGGGAATTTTAATTATTTTCATCGGTGCAATTGGGCTAATTACATTAATTGTCGTTCTCGTATTACCCTTTCTAAAAGTGCAAATCCATAATCTTATTGAGGATTTCCCTACATACTTTAGACAATTATTAGTGAACATTGATTCGTTTTTCCGTACATCCATTTTCGCCTCGTATTACGAGGAGTTGGATGTCAACGCCATGTCCCTCATTGATACCGCACCAGAGAATGTGGGGAAGTTTTTTACTGACACGGTCGGCGGAATTGCAAGTGGAATCACATCCTTTGTCTCCGCGTTGACAGGTTTCATATTAGCCATCGTCACTGTTCCGTTCATCTTATTCTATTTATTAAAAGATGGGGAGAAACTACCAAAACTTATTATTAAGGCATTGCCGCCACGGATGCGAGATGATGCAGAGGTCATTCTTCACGATGCGGATCATCAAATCAGTTCATATATACAAGGACAGATACTTGTCGCCATCTGTATTGGTATCATGGTTTCTATAGGATTTCTTATCATTGGCATGGATTACGCACTGCTTCTTGGCGTTTTGGCGATGTTTACAAGTGTTGTCCCTTATCTGGGACCATTAATCGCCATCATACCAGCTGCAATCATTGCAGTTGTCACTTCGCCTTTCATGCTTATTAAACTGGCTGCCGTATGGACAATTGTTCAGTTAATCGACGGGAAGTTTATTTCGCCGCAGATTATGGGGAAATCTTTACGTATACATCCCATTACGATTATATTTGTATTACTGACAGCCGGTTCGTTGTTCGGCGTGCCTGGCGTTGTTTTGGGGATTCCAGGATATGCGCTGCTAAAAGTTATAGTGACTCATTTATTCACTCTATTTAAAATACGGTATAATAGGTTTGAAGTAGACGAAATAAATCAGTATGAAAATAGTGATTGAAGAGGAAATACGAGATTGGGGAGATTATGTGTGTTGAAACAATTTTCATCGGTTATCGAATACGGGGAAATGATTGTAAATACGATTGTTGACGGACCGAATATTGCATTTGGTGAAACACTATCTGGAACTGTTTATATTGACGGGGAAGAAGGAGAGGAACTGATAGATCAAATCGAAATCGAATTATTGAAAAGAGCCGAACTGGTGGACATAACTATCAAAATGCCTATTCAAGAAGATGTTATTGCGAAGTATTCAGTTGAAATGGTTAGCGCCCTTAAATCGAAAGAAACATGGATGATTCCTTTTGAGATGGTACCTGACGAACGATGGGAAATCAAGAGCGCTAAAGAAATACTCATTCTCCGAACGACAGTCTATTTAAAAAGCGATGTTTATATTCAGGATGAAGACGGAATAACATATTCTTAAAAGGAAACGCGCCTTCCGATGAGGGGCGCGTTTTTTATATGTGGATTTTAAATTTGTGGGGGAATGCACATCGATGTTCTTGCCTTTTCTTACAAACGGAATTATGCGGTTTTTTTATCCAAACAATATTTAGACAGCAATCGCCTTAGTTTTTTTATGTATAATAGTAAAAAGGGTTGATAAGGGGGATTTATGACATGGATACGATCGTTCCTATTTTTCACTCGTTAACAAAAAACTTGAACAGTATTCATAAGGAAAGCTCGAATGGAATTTCCATCGTACAAAGTTCCATTTTACACGAGATTTCGTTAGGAGAAAAGCCATCTATGCAGGCTGTTTCCGATGCTGTCGGGATGGACATTACAACATTCTCCAGACAGATTAATACTTTGGAAAGAAAAGAGCTTGTCGTAAAGACACCGTATCCAGGGGATCGCAGATTTTATCTATTAGCATTGACCGAAAAGGGCAGGGCAATCACCGAGTGCATCAATGAATCGATTTCTGTGGAAATGGGAAAGGTATTCGAGTCGATGAATGACTTTGAACGCGATACCATTGTTCGTTCCATGAATATGTTGGAGGAAAGATTACGGACTAACTGACGAAAAATAGTGATATAGTATTCACTATTGTCTGAAACTTGTAAATTGCAAGTAGTATTAGAACGAATAAGTTGCAATCTTCAAGTGATTAAATATATAAATTTGTATTATGCAACTAATTTAAAGTCTATTAATTCGGGTTTGTAAGTGATTCGGACTATCTCTTGTATAATGCAACTATCTAATTGGATTTGTCCCAGGCTATAATTAATTAGTAAAGAACCTGTGGTCAACCAATATATAACAAAAAGAAATTTGCGTATTTTTAACATAATGGCTCATGCGTTTAAATCGAGTTTGCAATTGTGTCTTGATGTAAATCTTTGGATAGTAAGTATGAGTGTTTTTATACAATTGACAGTGGCCGAATTCTATTCAATCGAAAGCGGTCGCCCCTAGATGGATTTTAAAAACCCCGTTTTGAAGTGCTTGCGAAATTCCCATGGAAAGCGCATACTATTTTAGTATCTTAATTTTTTTATAGGAGTTTATAAAAGTATGAAAAATAATTTAGTATCAGTTGAACAAATGACACCCGTTTTCGATCCATGGGAAGCATACTTGGACGTACAGGAGCATGGAAAACTGACTTTATCAAGCATTGAATTTACAACGACTTACCTATGTAATATGCGCTGCGAACATTGTGCAGTCGGCTATATGTTGCAGCATAAAGATCCAGATGCATTACCCATTGAATTACTTTTATCACGTTTGGATGAAATCCCTCATCTACGGACTATCAGTATTACAGGCGGCGAGCCGATATTTTCTAAGAAATCGGTGGATCAATACGTCTTACCATTATTGAAATACGCAAATGAGCGTGGAGTCCGGACGCAGATAAATTCAAATTTGACGATGCCCCTTGATCGTTATATGGCCATTGCGCCTTATTTGGATGTCTTACATATCTCACATAACTGGGGAACAGTCGATGATTTCGTTGATGGCGGCTTTGCTAATATGGAACGCAAACCGTCGAAGGAACGCCGTGCCAAACAGTTTCAACGGATGATCACCAACAGCCGCGCGCTAGCAGAAGCGGGCGTCATGGTGTCTGCGGAAACAATGTTGAATAAACGTACATTGCCACATCTTGAGCATATTCACCGACAAGTAATTGAAGAGATGAAATGTGCAAGGCATGAGATACACCCTATGTACCCAAGCGATTTCGCTAGCCAACTAGAGGTACTTTCATTGGATGAAACAAGGAAAGCAATTCATCAATTGTTGGATTCCCGTAACGAAGATGTTTGGATGCTGTTCGGTACATTACCATTTTATCCATGCAGTGATAATGAAGAGGATTTGGCATTGCTACAACGGATTTATAGTAGTAAAAACGTATCGGTACGTAATGATCCGGATGGCCGTTCTCGCTTGAATGTCAATATTTTCACAGGGGATGTCATTGTAACGGACTTCGGGGATACACCGCCGATGGGCAATATTCAAACGGAATCTTTACCGATAATGTTGGATAGATGGTTGGAACGACCCCTTGCGGAAACGATTGGTTGTCACTGTCCAGCCGTAAACTGTTTAGGGCCGAATTTATTGGTGAAAGACGCCTATTACCCTGAAATGGATTTCCAAAAAAAGAAAGCAGATATTTTACTATCGATCTGACTGAAAACGATACCATTATGGGTAAGTACTCATAACGGTATCGTTTTTATTTTTTTATGTTCACCACCGATAGGTGACCACCGTTTTAAGCAGGTGTTCGCCAAAGCAAGCAATTGGTATATACTATAAATAGAGTTGTCTGAAAACTAGCCAATGTCAGGCTATCAGGGCCTTCATCAATAATCTAAACGTAACGGGGAGGGAGTTATCTTCAAGTATCAAGAACCTTCTTTTACACTGTTTTCAACGTCACATTTAGTAGCAGTACTTGTGTTATTTATTTTGATCGTTCTATTATTCTTAATCAGGAAGAAAGGAGAGATTCAGCAAAAGTATGAACGACTTTTCGCATTGTCTTTAGTGGTGATGGAGCTCCTTTATCATAGTTGGATGATGAGCACCGGCAGATGGGATTTGAGCGTTTCATTGCCACTTGAATTGTGCAGCATCAGTCTGCTTGTTGTGATTGTCCTTCTATGGACAGGAAATAAGCGTTTAATCGATTTTGTCTTTTTTGCAGGTATTGGCGGTGCTCTTCAGGCGATGGCAACTCCTGTATTAGATGTCGGGTTTCCACATTTCCGCTACTTCCACTTTTTTTACACGCATATAGGAATCATAGTAACAGCTTTTTACTTTACATGGATGAAAGGATACATGCCTACCTTTAATGGGGTTATTAAAACGATGGTCGCATTAAACATACTGTTACCCATTATCGTTGTTACAAATGTGTTATTCAATGGAAACTATATGTTTTTACGAGAGAAACCGGTAGATGGGAGTTTGCTTGATTTCTTAGGTCCTTATCCGTGGTATATCCTTTCGCTCCAATGTGTTGCATTTATTGTTTTCAGTTGTTTGTGGTTATTATTCAGGAAGTGGAATAAGCTTATTAGGTCACGTTAACTACATCCTGAGGATGAGTTGAAATCACTTCTTAGGTCTATGTGAATAATATGCCATTCCATTATACTGGAGTCCGATTAGCGGATTTTTTGCTTCGTAGAAAGAGGTGTAGATTATGAATGATTATACAATGAAAGTGCAAGAAGAACTGCGTTTTTGGAAGCGGAAAATGATAAAGCGAGCTGGCCTTATTAGCCGCACGTCGAAGAGCGCGCAAAAGAAAGTGAATGGTCTTATTCCAGAAAAAGTTCATATCATCATGACGGAAGGCATAAAAAACATGGTGAAAGCTACCCTGGCCGGTTCAAACATCACGACGAAAAAAGGGCGAAAAAGTGCACTAAGCCTTTATGAACGTGATGAGTTATTTAAAGAAAAGCTTTCTACATTCCGCAAAACAGCTGTCATTGAAGGTGCGGGAACAGGTGCGGGCGGCATTCTGTTGGGCCTTGCCGATTTTCCGCTACTACTATCCATTAAAATGAAGTTCCTATTTGAAGCGGCTGCCGTTTATGGATTTGATACGGATGTATATGAAGAGCGACTATTCCTTTTACACGTATTCCAGCTGGCTTTTTCAAGTGGGGAAACACGGAAAGAAACATTATCTATCATTGAAAATTGGGAAGTGCAGAAACATCTGATTGCGGATATGGACTGGAGGGACTTTCAGCAAGGGTATCGGGATCATATCGATTTAGTGAAGATGTTTCAGTTAATCCCTGGATTTGGGGCAATCGTTGGTGCGTTTGCTAACTACAATTTACTGGACCAACTCGGTGAAACGGCGATGAATGCATATCGGCTACGTCTGCTACAGCCCATTTGAAAGGTGGATAACGGAAGAATCAAGATTCAAACTGAAAAGGAACCGGGGAACGCGACAATTGAAATCAAAATGAAAAATAGAAAAATAACGATAAGGAAATGATAAATACTCGAAGTATTCGTTGATGCAAAGCTTTCGGTAAGTCATGACATGCCTTTTTTTATAGAGATTCAAGAAATTCATTGGACACGTAATTGAAATTAATGGTATTCTGTATGATAAGAGGTACCTTACATGATGAGCACAGACTATGATTATTTGGTATTACACATAGGATAGGGGGGATTATAGATGACTGAATCCAACGAAACAAACAACGCTGAAGAGAAGAAAGTTAAAATTAGTTTTAAAGATGCCGTGAATCAGCAGCTTGAAGCGAAGAAAAAAAAGCAGACTGTTGCACAAAAGCAAGGGATTGCTAATAAACAAACGAAAACCATGAAGAGTCAAAAAGCTAGAACTGCAAGTAGTTCACATAAAAAAATGGGACTTTAATTTTGAAAGGATAATCCTTTCGAAAAAGAAACCAAAATAAAACCGTTTGACGTATCTAACGTTAGGCGGTTTTTTCTTATGGATGGATGATTTTTATATAGCGGGTTATTTCATTATTATTTATAATTCAAGAGAACGTATGTATGTCATAATAGAATAGGTTTTTCAAGGGGGTAAGCATTCCCGGTTCATGTTTCGGTCATGGTATATTACTTGGCGGAAGGGGGTGCTGCAAGTGACTACATTCGAAACGCTTGTAATCACAATTAGCTTTTTATCGCTAATTGTTGCAATGATTGCATTGTCGTATATGATGTCACAAAAGAAATAATCCACCCTTGAGTTTAGACGGTTCAGATGGATTATTTCATCATGGGACGCTGCTCCCCTATAAGGGAACCTACTATTACACTGACCAATCGATGCTCTAACATCGGTTGGTCTTTTTTATTCTAATCAATCTATGCATTCATTATACGTTTGAAACTATGCGCTGACAACTAATTTGAATATCTTTCTTTAAGTAGACTGCCCGAAAAGGATTAATCTACCACTTAACCATTGTCAATTAGCTGAGGTAAGATTCCCTATCATTGATAATGATTTTCAACTTCATTATAATCAAGAATGAATCCGATACATTGATTGTACGGCGTCACGAGTCGGTTTAGCTTTAAGGAATAGAAGGGGTTGAATAGCTTTGAATAAAATAGAAGAACCATCGCAAGACCCAAATGAAATAGATGAAGTAAAAGAAAATATCGAAGTTTGGGAAGACCTTGTGAATATTAAGGAATTGGTTTTGGCATTGGTCATTTGTAGCGTGACTACGCTAGGCGGCTATTTCATCGCACCCAACGAACCGCCTAAACCTTTATTTTTCGGTTTAATTGGTGCGTTAGTCGGTTTTATAGGAAGCAGTATTTTGATCAAACCGAAGCGTAGATTCCGTGTAGTTAAGGATGAGGCCTGATTATGGATGTGATGTTAATCTTACAAATGATTGCGGCAGCCATGTTTGCGGCAGTCCTGTACACCATTATCGGGATTGCACCAGGTACAGACGAAACAGCCGTACTAGCACCTGTTACATTAGTGTTGGTATTGACTGGCATGGAACCAGTCGTTGTTTTAGCCTTCTTCATATCTGCAATTGTTGCCAAAAAGTTAACCGATTCCGTCCCCGTTGCAATTGCAGGAATTCCAGGAGGGGTGATGGCAGCCCCGATGGTCGAACATGCGATGATTTTAAAGAAACATGGTGTGCCTGATTTAAGTATTCGGAAAATGGCATCAGGTTCTGTGATTGGAACATTGGTTGCAGTACCAGTCAGTCTACTTCTGGCGAATGCTTTAATACCTTTTGCAGATGTCATCACCTCGTACGCTAACCAACTATTTTTTATCGGTGCTATTATTTTGGCATTGATGTGCAAAAATAGATGGCTCGCTCTCGCATCGATTGTGCCATTTGCAATCTTAATCCAAGGTTTACGTCATTTGTACTGGGGAGTTGGCGTGGTACCAGAAGGAACAAATGTATTTATCTCCTTTTTCCTAGGAATCACGATTGGGCCGGTGATTTTAACCCTTTTTGAACTGTTACATAAAGAAAAAAGGGAGAGCTTGGAACGCTTCGGTAAAAAGACTATTGTACTCAATAAAACAAAACGCAAAAAGGAAATTCCCAACCCTTTCAAAATATTAACGAAAAAAGAAGTGGGTACTAGTGCAGTCGCTTCATTAGTCGGTACATTCACATTCATCATGAGTCCAGTGGGCATGACAATCCTACTTGGTGAGCTGGTTTCTAGTCGTATTAAAGATCCCGTGAAAAAGGCATCCCGGGCGATCTCCAGTATGGATGCACTGACAAATGCTACGTATATTTCAGGAACGTTGATTCCACTGATCGCGCTTGGTATACCACTTTCACCTGTTGCGATTGGTCCAGCCAATGCGCTATTCAATGCACCGCCTGTATTTACATTGGATCACAATATGCATCATATCCTATCCACCGCAGATTTCGTATGGGCAACAATCATCGGGGCGGCAGTGGCACTGTCTATGACGTACTTTGTTGTTGTTAAGTATTCACAGGAAATTTGTACATTTGTATTTAAATGGGTGCCTCATGAAGCACTGTTAGGCCTATTTTTTGCACTCGTTTTATTACTCGCATTCATGGATGCGGGCTGGTTGAATATTGGCGGCGTTTTACTAATTGGGTTAGTAGCGGGAATCCTACATAGGTGGGGCGTCAATTACGGGGTTCAATTTATGGTTCTCTACTCAGCACCGTGGATTGTCAGTATTATAGCGGGTTGAACAGATTTTTTCACCTAAGAAAGAGAGGCACACGAATGATAAAGCTTCCTCAAAAAAAGGCTGTCGGTTCTGCGCACAGTAAATTGATTTTAGTCGGTGAGCATGCTGTCGTATATGGTAAACCAGCTATTGCACTTCCTTTTCCAACTATTAAAGCTCAATCCACTGTTGAGGAACTGCCGGCGATAAAGCGTACAGAGGATCTTCTTGTAGATTGCAGGTATTATGTCGGACCGCTCGAGGGTATTCCCACAAAATTGATGGGAATTGCTGCATGTATCAATGAAACTCTAAAGGTGTTAGGGCAACAACCAATAGGTATACGCATCCATATTCAATCAAGTATTCCGATAGGGCGCGGATTAGGTTCCAGTGCTGCAGTAGCCATTGCAATTGTGAGAAGTCTGTATAAGTACTTCAATCAGGATTTACAACAGGACAGGCTTATGCAGCTTGTGAGCATTGCTGAAACACATGCTCATGGCAATCCCAGTGGTATCGACATGGAGGCGGCATCAAGCGATATTCCGATTTGGTTTCAAAAAAACAAAGAAATAATTCCGTTACAAATGAAAGAATCACTGCACCTCGTTGTTGCAGATACGGGCCATGTAGGTGATACACGTACCGCCGTGGAAGGTATAAGAAAGATGTATCAAGTCAATCCGGCGCTTACACAACAATCACTCGACATACTGGAAAAGGTTACATATAGCGCCAAAGAGGCACTCGTTACCGGGAATGTAGAACAGTTGGGAAGCACTATGAATCAAGCGCAGCATGAACTGACAAAATTAGGTGTCAGTGATCATTCTATAAATCGGTTAGTTCAAACGGCGAGACATCACCAAGCACTTGGAGCTAAATTGACGGGTGGAGGCCTTGGCGGCTGTGTCATCGCGTTAGCAAAAAACGAACAACATGCCACTACGCTAGCCGATGCAATGCGCGATGCGGGAGCTTATGAAACCTGGCACTTTCAAACTGCTGGAAACTAAATGACTTCAAGAGTTAAGGAAGGGGTTATATGATGGAGGCAACAGCAAGGGCTTATACGAATATTGCGCTCATAAAATACTGGGGTAAACGTGACGAGCAGTTATTTTTGCCGATGAACAGCAGTCTCTCCATTACGCTAGATCAGTTTTATACAACGACATCCGTCCAGTTTTGTACCTGTCTTTCTGCCGATATATTTATATTGAATGGCCAATTGGCAAGCGAACAGGAAACGGTGAAAATCAGTCGTTTTATGAGCTTGCTAAGGGATTTATCGGGTAAGAAACTATATGCAGTGATTGATTCTACGAATAAGGTCCCAACCGCAGCAGGATTTGCGTCGTCAGCCTCAGGCTATGCCGCTTTAGCAGCTGCAGGAACGAAAGCACTCGGGATGGATAGTGATGACCAGACACTTTCGAAAATTGCTCGCCAAGGATCAGGTTCTGCATGTCGATCCATTTACGGCGGTTATGTAGAATGGCAGAAAGGTGATAAAGAAGATGGAACAGATTCTTATGCGCACCAAATTCTCGAAGCGCAAGACTGGAATCTAAGTATTCTATCTGTCCTTTTAGTTCCCGAACCGAAAGAAGTGTTAAGCAGGGAAGGCATGAAACGTACAGTGGAAACTTCCCCTTTTTATGCTGGATGGTTAGACACTGTAGAAGTGGATTTAAACACCGCTAAATCAGCACTGCAACAACGTGATTTTGAAATGTTGGGAAATGTCCTTGAAGGCAATGCGTTGAAAATGCATGCGACCACTTTAGGAGCGAATCCACCTTTTATGTATTGGACAAGCGCAACGCTTGATGTCATGCAGCAAGTCAAAGAATTACGGGCAACCGGCATCCAAGCTTACTTTACAATTGATGCAGGACCTAATGTGAAAGTTCTCTGCCAACCAAAAGATGAACAAATCGTTCAAGAAAAATTAAAGGACATACCAGCAGTACAAGATGTTTACTTATGTCACCCTGGCCCTGGTATCACTTATTTACCACAATCCAAGAAAAAAAACTGTTGCTGATCACACTAACGGGAAGGGAGTAAGCAATGATTGATGCGAATTACCATATACGTGTTCCAGGAAAGTTATTCATCGCAGGTGAATATGCAATTCTTGAGCCTAGAGGACAGTCCATTGTTGTTGCGGTGGATCGTTATATAGAAGCAACTATAAAGCCTTGTGAAGTAAATAGGTTGTCGCTTCCTCAGTTAGGACTGGATAGCATCATATGGACTGCTGATGGGCATACAATCCATTTCAGTGAATCCAGTCAAAAGTTGCGATATGTTCAATATGCAATCACTACGTTCAATCAATTTTTACAGGAAAGATTGGTTGGTTTACAACCGTTTTCATTAACAATAACAAGCGAGTTGGATGATGTTTCAGGTAAAAAATACGGATTAGGTTCCAGTGCAGCCGTCGTTGTAACAGTTATTACCGCTATGGCGAACTTATATGAGCACTATACCGGAAAGCCGACTGCACTATTGATCTATAAACTTTCAGCAATTGCCCATATACAAGCTCAAGGCAATGGATCATGTGCAGATATCGCTGCTTCTACGTATGGCGGTTGGCTACATTATACCGCTTTTCAATCGGATTGGCTTTTGGCAGAACTAAAGGATGGAACACCTCTACATTCACTTATGACCATGTCTTGGCCAAATCTTGAAATTATGACGATAACGCCGCCAGAAGAACTCAGACTCTGTGTCGGCTGGACCGGCTCTGATATATCAACCGGACCGATGATCAATCATATCCACCATTTACAGGAACACCAGCCACTGCTTTATAGCAAGTTCCTTGATCGTAGTGAAAAAGCCGTTTCAAGGATGGTTACAGGTTTTAAAAACAAGAACTATCTAGAAGCACTATCGAGCCTTTCACAAAATAGAGAAGCTTTAAAGAGCCTTGGTGAGGATGGGGATGTCCCTATCGAAACACCTACACTAAAAAGACTGATCCAGATTGCTGATAAATACGGCGGCGGTAAAACATCGGGTTCCGGGGGCGGAGACTGTGGAATTGCCTTTGTCAATGAAGAGCACAAAGCCGAACAAGTATATATCGAATGGCTGCTGGAAGGGATTATGCCTCTACGTCTTTCTGTTTCTGAAACAGGAGCGATAGCTGAAAAACTTAACTAGAAAAGGCGAGTGAACCTATATGACGGTCCCAATCAATAAAAGAAAATCAGAACATATCAAAATCGCTTTAAATGAACAAGTAACTGGCGAAAATATTTCAACGGGCTTTGATCAAATTAGATTTATCCATAATGCATTACCCGAAATTAATTTTGATGAAATTGATATGAGTACAAACTTTTTCGGACAGGGTCGTAAAACGCCATTTTTAATTAGCTCAATGACAGGCGGAGCTGAATTTGCTGAAACCATTAATCGGAATTTAGCGATTGCCGCTGAAGAAAAAGGTTGGGTATTAGCGCTTGGTTCTACACGTGCGCTTATTGAAAGCCAAGAATACCGGACCTCTTTTCAAGTTAGAAAGTACGCACCGACAACCCCTATCATTGCTAATCTAGGTGCAGTCCAATTGAACTATGGCTTCGGAACGGATGAATGCAAGCAAATCATTGATATAACAGAGGCGGATTCGTTGGTTCTTCATCTAAATAGTATCCAAGAAGTCATTCAACCGGAGGGAAACCTGAATTTCAAAAACTTGCTGATGAAAATAGAGCGGCTGTGTAGTGAGCTAGGTGTACCCATTGGCGTGAAAGAAGTAGGGTGGGGAATTGACGGAGTTACCGCGAAAAGATTATGTGACGTCGGGATCTCATTCATTGATGTGGCGGGGGCGGGCGGCACTTCGTGGAGCCAAGTTGAAAAGTTCCGTTCAAAAGACTCTGTAAAAAGCAAAGCGGCAGAAACGTTTAGTGAGTGGGGTATACCAACGTCGGAATGCATAAAGTCCGTCAGGGAATACATCGAAAACCAACCTGTCATTGCAAGTGGCGGCATGCACACAGGACTAGACGCAGCAAAGGCGATTGCATTAGGAGCAGACATGACCGGTTTTGGACGTTCTATCTTAAAAGAAGCCACACAATCTGTTGAAGATGTACTAGAGGTAATGGAAACGAAAGAACTTGAGCTACAAATGACGATGTTTGCAATCGGGGCGGCATCCATTAAAGAGTTGAAATCAACGAATCGATTGAAGATGGATATATATTGAACATCATGTAAGAGAAAAGGAGCATTTTAAAGTGCTCCTTTTGTTTTTGACGTAAAACTTGTTTACATAATACATAAAATAGTGATTATCGTAAACTAGGAGTCAAATAAAATATAAGAGTTAGCAGTTACTTTGTATCTTTCTTCGGCGGATTATAACTCTTCAAAATTAACTTTTTATCGATTTCAAAAGAACTAAATGAAGCTTCCGGGCAATACTGAAATAATATTCTAATATAGTGATATTCATTCGAATATCGATGAACAAACTTGCGTTCCACTTGTACACCTGCAGGGGGCTTGACTCTGTTAAATGGAAATTCTAATTGGTAGTCAGGTGTTTAAAAGATAGTTTAAACACATTCTAAAAAAATTTATATTCTTTATATTTTCCTTCAAACAATTTAGTTCGAACAACAGGATATTAATAGAATTTAAGATCAATATCCTTTAATTCACAAGGGGAACTAAGCGTTCACAAAAAAACTTTTTATTTATTTTGCAAGGGTTTTAGAACTCTTCTAACGGTTGGTATGACAAACTTTTAGACATAAACAAAACTATCTGTTAACTGAAAAATACGGGGATTTCTATTTGATGTTTAAAAATACCTATGGTAGTCTAGTAACTATCAAATTTCATTGTTTGATGAAAAAATAAAAGGGGGCATACTGTGAGAAAATTCAAGTATGGAATTTTGGCTGTGGGAATTTTACTTTTACTATCGGCTTGCGGAAAAGGGGAAGTGGAAGCTGAGGATGTTTTGGGGTCGCTGAAAGACGAAGGAGTCGTTAAAGTCGGTTTTGCAAATGAAAAACCGTATGCATATGAAGAAGATGGGGAATTGAAAGGCGCTGCGGTTGATATTGCCAAAAAGGTATTTAAAAATCTTGGCGTTGATGAAATTGATGGGCATTTATCTGATTTTCAACAACTGATCCCTGGATTGAAAGCGGGGAAATTTGACGTTATCACAGCGGGAATGGCAACTACACCCGATCGTTGCGAAAATGTCGATTTTGGTGAGCCTGAAATGAAATATGGTGAAGGGTTGATTGTTGGAGCTGGTAACCCTATGAACTTGAGAAGTTATAAGGATATCGCAGCAAATCCGGATATTAAAGTAGCCGTGATGAGTGGAGCAACCGAAAAAGCGTTCATGATAGCTGAAGGGGTGGACGAAAGCCAAATTACAATGGTGCCGGATATTCCTGCTTCATTCTCAGCAGTCGAATCGGGTAGAGCACATGCTACAACCGGTACAGAAATGACAATTAAAATGGCGCTTGAATCGTCAAATCAAGAAAAACTTGAATTCGTCAACGACTTTGAACAACCAGCTATTGAAGGTGTACCAAGTTATGGCGCGGCTGCTTTCCGTCAAGACGATGACGCATTGAGAGAGGCCTATAATGCAGAACTTAAAAAGTTAAAGGAAAGCGGCGAGATTGTTGCAATCATGGAGCCTTATGGTTTTACAAAGGAAATGAATAGTGTAGATCTAGAAATTACAGCTGAAAGTGTTTGTAACGGTGAAAATTACTAATCATTTTTTAGGTCACACCTTCTTTTCAGGTATGACCTTTTTCTTGTCACAAAAGCGAATAATGGAGATGTTTTATGAATTCCATAATGGATATTTCCCTCTTACTTTTGAAGGGAATCAAAATAACGTTAATCGTATTAGCTGTTTCAATCGTCATTTCAACATTGATTGCATTTGTTGCGGGGTTGTCAAGAGTATCCAGCAATGTCTTACTAAACAAGTTTACTGGCGTATATGTTGAGATATTCAGAGGAACTTCGCTCATCATACAACTTTTCTGGTTTTCTTATGCGTTGCCAGGGTTATTTAATATCCATCTTGGTAGTGATATTTGGACAGCTGTCATCGCAATTTCATTGAACTACGGAGCATATATGTCCGAAATTGTCCGTAGTTCAATCCTATCGGTCTCACATGGCCAGACAGAGGCATCAGTTGCTTTGAACTTGACGAAATTCCAACGCATGCGGCATATAATTATTCCACAAGCAATCCGGATGATGCTCCCTGAGTATGGAAATTATTTAATACAAATCTTGAAGGCAACATCACTTGTTTCTTTGATAGGGCTAACAGATCTGTTGTATTACGGAAATATTTATCGCAGTACGCATTTGTCTGAAGCACCTACAGTCTATATGCTGATCCTTGTCTTCTATTTCGTACTTGCGTTGCCACTCATCGCTTTCACAAGGAAGATGGAAGTCTTTTCTAAGAAAGGGGTGGCCCAAGAATGACATGGGATTGGGGCGTATTTTTTGAAGTCATTCCACTTATTTTCAAAGGTCTTTGGATTACGATTGGTTTAACAATCGCTTGCTATCTTTTCGCAATGATTTTTGGGTTCTTTTGGGTGTTTGTTGCTCGTATACCTTCAAAAACAATTAGTTGGATTTTCCGATGGATTGCAGAATTTATTCGCTCGACACCACCATTAGTCCAATTGTTTTTCATCTTTTACGCATGGCCGATGGTGCCTGTTGTAGGTGTAACATTGAATCCGTTTGTGGCGGCGATTCTAGGGCTAGGGTTGCACTTTAGTACCTATCTGTCAGAAGTCTATCGTTCTGGCATAGAGTCTGTTGATAAAGGGCAATGGGAGGCTTCGACAGCATTAAATCTGTCAACAAAACAGAAATGGCTAAAAATCATTTTGCCACAAGCTATTCCACCTACCATTCCAATGCTTGGAAATTACTTAATCATTATGTTTAAGGAGGTTCCACTCGCCTCCACTATTGGAGTTGTTGCAATGCTGCACATGGCGAATGATTATGGTGCACAACACTGGAAGTACGTTGAACCGTTGACGGTTGTTGCACTATTCTTCTTGCTGCTTAGCTATCCATCTGCATTACTCATCAGCAAATTAGAGAAAAAGTATAATCGGCGTTTTGATAAAAAAACAATTTCGACACTGTGACTATTTAAGGAGAATTCGATTATGGGAAAACCTATCGTTAACTATTCAAAAATACACAAATCATTTGGTGATGTCGACGTATTAAAGGGCATCAATCTTGACATCAAACCTGGTGAAAAGGTCGCATTGATTGGTCCTAGTGGATCAGGTAAAACGACCATTATCCGTATGCTTATGACATTAGAACAACCGACATCAGGAACAATTTTAGTGAACGGGGAAAACTTATGGCAGATGGAGAAAAAAGGACAATTAGTGCCTTCCGATGATAAACATTTACATGCAATTCGAGGAGATATCGGTATGGTGTTCCAACACTTTAACCTATTCCCGCATATGACGATTGTAGAAAACTGCATGCTAGCTCCTGCACTTGCGAAGAAGAACGACAAAAAGGAAGTTAAAATTCAAGCGGTTGAAATGCTTGAAAAAGTAGGACTTGGCGATAAAATCAATCTCTACCCAGCGCAGTTATCGGGAGGGCAAAAACAAAGGGTGGCGATGGCTCGTGCTCTTATGATGAAGCCAAAAGTAATGCTATTTGATGAAGTAACCTCCGCGCTTGATCCGGAACTTGTTGGAGAGGTTCTGGAAGTGATCCGTGACCTAGCAAAAGAAGGTGAAATGGCAATGATTTTAGTCACACATGAAATGGACTTCGCACTTGATATTGCCGACCGGATTTTATTTCTAAATGAAGGTGTCATCGAGGAAGAAGGACCGCCCTCAGAACTGTTGGTAAACCCTAAAAGTGAACGACTACAAGATTTCCTAGCACGTTTTAACAAACGTTAATCGTTTCCTTTGATTGATGGCACTTGGTCTCTTTCATAGTAGGTTAAAGTAAACGGCCTGGATTAATGAAAGCGGTTTAATAGTTCCTTGCAGTGCTACTTTTTTAGCACTGCAAGGAACTATTTTTAATTAATGATAAATTTATTTTGCTATAATTCAAGGACTGGTCGAATGAGTTTTAGTTAAAAGGGGGGGGCCTTTGTTATAATAGACTGCATAACAATAATAATCCATTAAAAAACTATGTGAAATTGGCATGAAGAGAGTGGAGTTGAGGGAATGATTGAAGTACGGCAGCTACAGCTAGATAAAACAAAAAGATCAATCGTTATTTCGGATATACATGCAAATCTGATGCTTTTAAAAAAGCTATTGAGTAAATTAAAGTATACAGAAGATGATTATCTATTTATCAATGGGGATCTTTGCGAAAAAGGACCCAAAAGTTTAGAAGTGGTCAATTATGTACGGTATCTTTCTAAGAAATCAATTAATGTCTATGTAACAAAAGGGAATTGTGATGTTCTTTATCGACCAGTTTTTAACGGGATTGAGGGAATCATTCCATACATGAACAGACAGAAGAACTCCATATTAAATGAAATGCTATCGATGCACGGTAAATCACTTGAAGACTTCTCCGATTTGCAAGCATTAGCCGAGTTTTATCGCCACTATTTTCATGAAGAACTGGAATGGCTTGAATCACTACCAGTCGCTTATGAAACAGATAATTTCATTATCATTCATGCAGGGATTGAAAATATCGGAAATTGGCACCGAACGGAAGAAGCATTTGCATTATCCGCACCTGCATTTTACGAAAATGAACACCAAGCAAACAAAACCGTTATTGTAGGTCACTGGCCAGCCGTTAATTATCGATCAAACAAGGTCAGTTCAAATAATCCACTAATTGACTTAGACAAAAAAGTTATCTCGTTAGACGGTGGAAATCAAATTAAAATAGATGGACAATTGAATGCCCTAATTTTTGAAAATAATACATATTCATTTACATATGTTGATGATCTACTAATAGAAACCACGATTCAAAAAGACTATATGGATTCATCTAACAGAATCGGAACCGTGACATATCCGAACTACGACATGAAAATAATAAAGCAGGAAGAATACTTTACACTTTGTGAAAATAGTAAACTTGGTTTACAGCAATGGATCAAAAATGAATATCTGATTGTCGAGGATGGACAGACGCGTTCTAAAAATGACCTTAGTACAACTTTCTTATCCGTAACACAGGCCGAAAAAGTTAGGGTTGTTGATGGTGACTGTGCGGGCTATACGCTTGTAAAAAGGAATAATGGCGAAGTGGGATGGATACCCAAAGACTGTTTGGATAGTTAAAAAGGAAATTTGAGTAGATGAAAAGGATGAATGTTACCTATGTATTTCACTTCATGTGCATAAAAAGGAGGGTTGTCTTAAAAAGGGAACAAATGTTCATCACTCGGAAAAAGGGCATTTTTGAATATACTATAGATAGAATAAGGGTTTATTCGAAAAAGAGATCTATTTAAATACGGAAATTAAGACGGACGAAACACACGTTTGTATAATTAATCATCTGATAGGGAATAAATTAGAAAAAGTTTTGAAACAAGAGGTTATTTTATACAGTAAAGATTCAAGGTCTAAAAATCATATTCAATATAAGACAACTTATGAGTGATTAGCTCTTGTAAAAAAATTTGTTAAACGGAACAAGCTAATTATCAAAGATATCGTTGAGTACAGTGTGCAGCTGATTGACGCCGAATAAAAATAATCAATACAAAGAAAGCATCCAGCGGTGAAGCATTTAATCTCATAGCAAACAAAAGGGGTAGTTATCAAACGACCCCTTTTCCTTTAAAAATATTTAGGTTTACATAATATAAAATATGAGAAGCTACGTTTCATTCGATAAGTATACTTGAAACAGTGAGATAAAACAGAAAAAGCCGCAAAAAGTCAAATACTTTCTGCGGCAGCTTTTATAGGTTGTTCCAAGCTAATATTTCTTTGTTTCATTTGAAAGAAAAACAATGCTGTCAAACTTAGGCTTATCATTCCGAATATAATCATCATCGATTGCAACCCGATAATATCCAAAAATGCACCCGCTGTTAATAATACAACCTGGAACATGATTCGTTCCAACATATTTCTGAATGAGAAAAATCGTCCGTGATACTCTTTTGGCATTTGTTTCTGAAAAATCACCATTGCTGTTGGGAAAAAACATCCTAAAGTGAATCCCAAAAGCGCAAACGCGGCCAATGTGATAACTGTATTTTGTGCAAAGTACAGCATAAATTCTGCAACCGCCAACATAGATGCAAAGAAAAATAAAATGGTAGTTGTTTTCCACTTCTTCGAAATAACTTTTACTACCAATGCGCCAATCATGAATGCAATGCCTTCAAATGAATAAATAAGTCCTTTTATAGATGCTGAGTCTTGAATTTCACTAATATTAATAACAAGTAAATTGAAAGATCCCAGGAATAAAAGCGGAACCATCGTCATAATAAGCGTCATACCCACGGCAGGATATTCCTTCAACACAGGGAAAACTTCCATGAATCCACCTTTACTGCCAACACTTTTCACCTTGGCCTCCCTACCCTGTTCTTCATCAATACGAATCATCATGGTAAAAATAAGAAGTCCTCCATAAGCGAGCATTGAAATCCAATACAAGGATGCAAGTGACCAGTATACGAGCATGATACCAGCAAGCGCCGTACCAGCGACCCGTGCAATCGTCGCGACATTCATATGCAAGCCATTCATCGTCAACAGATCGTCATCCTTTACAACGAGTGGTATGGTCGACTGCAAGGCTGGAAAATAAAATGTTGCGGAAACTTGAATAGTGACCATAAAGACAATCATCCACCAAATAGAACCTGTCGCAATCGCAATCAACATGAAAACGACGCTAATCATCCGCCCCGCTCCTGAATATAATAAAATCGTTTTCTTTTTGGATTGATCAATGACCCTTCCAGCTAAAGGCCCCGCAACAATTCCGGCAAGAAGTCCAACCGATAAAATTAGCGCCTTCACAAAATCAGATGGAATCTTTTCCTGTAAAAACTCAAGGTTTCCGATGATTCCTGTCCATAATCCCAAACCTGCAATCATTTCCCCGGATAGAATTATCCAGACGTTCCGATTTCTCCACATGACCCTGTCCCCGTTCTTTATTTCGATTTTCGAATTAGTATACGATAGACAATAAAAAAAGTCACGGGGCTTTATACCCGTGACTCACTTATTTTCTTACTCTAGTTCGGCTTTTGGGTCCTTATAGATATACGTTACGTTACCGTCTTTTTTATCATCAGCAATTGCGCTGCCATTCGAATAACGATCGACCATTCGTAGAGAACCGGCAACGATTGGAAGTTTACTCCCCTTGTCTGTAGCTAAAACGACGATTTCATCATTTTTCACTAGCATCGCTCCGATAATCCGGTGTGCATTTGACTTCAATTCTTTTAATACAACGACACCACGTTGCGCGCGCGAGGCAGGTTCTAACTCTTTTAACCCCATACGTTTAACCGCGCCGCGTTGTGTAGCGATTAATATTGAAGTCCCTGCATCATTCTGTACAATTTCCATTGCGACCAGGTAATCGTCATCTTTTAAGTTAATTCCTTTAACACCCGCTGTACGAATACCTGTTACAGACAAGTCAGTCAACGGGAAACGCAATGCATACGCTTGATGTGTGAATAGCAAAATATCATGTTGCCCTTTAACGAGACGAGCGTCAACCATTCGATCCCCTTTTTTAATCCCCATCGCTTTAAATGTTCGTGAATACCGTTGGACCTTAAAATCCGCTAATTTCGATTGTTTGACTAAACCGTTTGCAGAAACAGTCAGGATGAAAGCCTCTTCATCAAAACTTTCCAAACCAATTGCAGCAATGATGGATTCATTTTGTTCTAACGGAACAATGCTAGAGATATGCTGACCAAGGTCTTTCCATCTGATTTCCGGTAACTCATGGATAGGTTGATAGATATAGTTTCCAGCTGAAGTAAACAATAACAGATGATGCTGTGTATTCATCTGTGTTTCCAACAAACTATAATCAGATTCCTTCATTTCTTGTCCCGCACCATTCGATGCACTATGCGAGCGTATGCTTGTCCGTTTTACATAGCCATCTTTTGTAACGGATACGATAACTTCTTCACTTGGTACAAGAATATCCAAATCAACTTTGATTTCTTCGATTTTCTCCATGATTACAGATCTACGCGGTTCTGCAAACTGCTTTCGGATGTTGATAAGTTCCGATTTTATAACCGACGAAAGTTTTTTGTCGCTTTTTAAAATCGCATCTAGCTTTTCTATTAATTTACGGAGTTCAGCGTCTTCTTGTTGAAGCTCTGTAATATCCGTGTTCGTCAGTCTATAGAGTTGAAGCGAAACGATTGCTTCTGCCTGTACTTCCGAGAAGTCGAATGCCGTAATCAGGTTATTTTTAGCGTCGCGCTTATCCTTAGAGCCGCGGATTGTTTTAATCACTTCGTCTAAAATTGACAAGGCTTTCATAAGACCCTCGACGATATGAAGACGATCTTTCGCTTTTGTAATATCATATTGTGATCTTCGTGTCACAACTTCTTTTTGATGACTGATATAGGCATCCAGAAGCATTGGCAAGGACATTAAAGTCGGTCTACGGCCAGATATAGCAATCATATTAAAGTTGTATGTGACCTGTAAATCCGTGTTTTTCAAAAGGAATTGTAAAATTGCATTGCCATCAATATCTTTTTTTAGTTCGATAACAATACGTAGCCCTGTCCGATCTGATTCATCTCGAACATCTGCTATGCCATCCAGTTTTCGGTCAAGGCGAAGCTCGTCCATTTTTTTAACCATATTTGCTTTGTTTACATCATAAGGGATTTCTGTTACAACAATTTGTGATTTACCGCCTTTTAACGGTCCAATTTCCGTTTTTGCACGGATAATGAATCGTCCTTTACCTGTTTTATAGGCGGTCTTAATGCCATCAGTTCCTTGGATAATTGCCCCTGTAGGAAAGTCAGGCCCTTTTATGACTGTCATTAATTCATCCACGGTTACGTCCGGATTATCCATGCGCATGAGGACGGCATCGAGTACTTCATGAAGTGCATGCGGTGGGATATCCGTCGCATATCCTGCTGAAATACCCGTAGAGCCGTTGACAAGTAAATTCGGGAAACGCGAAGGAAGTACAGTCGGTTCCGGTTCCGTATCATCAAAGTTTGGAACAAAGTCGACTGTGTTTTTTCCGATATCGCGCATCATTTCGCCAGCAATCGCTGAAAGCCGAGCTTCCGTATATCGCATCGCAGCAGCTGAGTCCCCGTCCACTGAACCGTTATTCCCGTGCATTTCAACCATCATATGACGAAGTTTCCAATCCTGGCTCATACGTACCATCGCTTCGTAAACAGATGTATCTCCATGTGGATGATAGTTACCAATAACATTTCCGACTGTCTTTGCAGATTTCCGGAATGCTTTTTCGTGTGTATTGCCTTCATGGAACATTGCGTACATAATACGACGCTGAACGGGTTTCAAACCGTCCCGGGCATCTGGTAGTGCTCGGTCCTGAATGATGTATTTACTATAACGGCCAAACCGATCGCCGATTACTTCTTCCAAGGGAAGGTCTTGGAAACGTTCTGATGATGTCATTCAAAATCCTCCTCAACGCGCAAAAATTCATTGTCTAAAATATTATGGTCTTCCAACATGCCAAAATCGACGTTATCCTCAATCCAACGTCTTCTCGGTTCCACTTTGTCACCCATAAGCGTTGTAATGCGACGCTCTGACTTAGCACCATCTTCAATTGTTACACGAATAAGCGTTCTCGTTTCGGGGTTCATCGTTGTTTCCCAAAGCTGGTCTGCGTTCATTTCACCAAGACCTTTATAGCGTTGCAACAGGTACCCTTTACCTACCTTATTGGCAGCTTCTTCAAGATCGGTTTCTGTCCATGCATAGGCCATCTTTTCATTTTTCCCTGCTCCTTTGAATACTTTGTAAAGTGGTGGCAGTGCAATATACACTTTTCCAGCTTCGATAAGCGGTTTCATATAGCGGTAGAAAAACGTTAAAAGTAGTACTTGAATATGTGCGCCGTCCGTATCAGCATCTGTCATGATGATTATTTTATCATACGCGATATCCGCAACCTGGAAATCTGAGCCTACGCCGCCCCCGATTGCATGAATAATCATATTGATTTCTTCATTTTTCATAATGTCTTCCAACTTCGCTTTTTCCGTATTTAACACTTTACCTCGTAGCGGAAGTATCGCTTGAAATACACGGTCACGGCCTTGTTTTGCAGAACCTCCAGCGGAGTCGCCTTCGACAAGGTATAGTTCATTTTTTGCAGCATTACGTGATTGAGCAGGTGTTAACTTTCCTGAAAGCAACGTATCCGCCCTTTTCCGTTTTTTCCCGGACCTTGCATCTTCCCGTGCTTTTCGTGCAGCTTCCCGGGCCTGTTGAGCGCGGATCGCCTTACGGATGAGTGACGCACTTAAATCGGCATTTTCTTCAAGAAAATAAAGCAATTTCTGTGACACGATTGAATCTGTAATACCGCGCGCTTCGCTTGTTCCCAATTTGCCTTTTGTCTGTCCCTCGAATTGTAAAATCTCTTCGGGGATACGTACAGAGACGATTGCCGAAATCCCTTCGCGAATATCCGCGCCTTCAAGGTTTTTATCTTTTTCTTTCAATAAATTCGTTTTCCTGGCATATTCATTAAATACACGTGTCATTGCCGTTTTTGCACCTGTTTCATGCGTACCGCCATCTTTCGTCCGTACGTTGTTGACGAACGAAAGAATTGTCTCTGAATAGCCGTCACTGAATTGAAAAGAAAACTCGACTTCTATTCCAGCCGACTCCCCTTCCAAATAAGCAACTTCATGCAAAACGTCTTTTTCTTCATTCAAATAAGAAATGAACGCCACAATACCTGTATCGTAATGAAACACGTCATGCTTATCTGTTCCTTCTTCTTTCAGCTCGATTTTCAAGCCTTTTAACAGGAATGCAGATTCACGAAGTCGTTCGCTTAATGTATCGTAGTGGTATTTTAACGTAGAAAAGATGGACGGATCCGGTTTGAAGTGGATAAGCGTCCCTTTTTCACGGGTTGTTCCAATTTGCTCTAGCGTAGTGGTGGGCTTTCCACCCTGTTCAAAACGTTGTAGAAACTTTTTACCGTCGCGGAAAATTGTAACCTCTAACCACTCCGATAATGCGTTGACAACAGATGCACCTACACCGTGAAGCCCTCCACTTGTCTTGTAACCGCCCTGGCCAAACTTCCCGCCAGCATGCAGCACAGTAAGAATGACTTCTGCTGTAGGCTTTCCCGATTGATGCATCCCTGTAGGCATGCCTCGTCCATAATCCCGGACACTTACACTGCCATCTTCGTGAAGTGTAACATCCACTTCGGACCCGAAACCAGCTAGTGCTTCATCTACTGAGTTATCAACGATTTCATAGACAAGGTGGTGAAGACCGCGAGAATCAGTTGAACCAATATACATACCTGGTCTCTTTCGAACTGCTTCAAGACCCTCAAGTATTTGAATTGAAGTATCATCATACGTATATGCTTCTTTATTTTTCGTCAAATTGCAACCCCCATCAAACGAATGTTCTCTTATATATAATCGTAACGCTTCCGTTAAAGGTTGTCAAATCAACGTTTTTGGAAGCTTGCTCAATTAATTGTATAGAAGAACGCGTTTGATTGCAACGAGGAGAAGTAATTGTTGCTCTGCAAGGACGTAGTAGTTCTTCGTCAGGGATGGTACTTCTGAGATAACTATTTCACGCTGCTATCGCCCAATTCGATTGATGAAGACCATTGTCGCGGCTATACTGTTCTGCTAAAATGAAGATAGAAATGGATAACTTAAAAAGGGGTAGACAATGGAACTTATCTTACTTTTACTCATCGCTTATTTACTTGGCTCGATTCCATCCGCATTATGGATAGGTAAATTATTTTATAAAACGGATATCCGCGAACACGGCAGTGGGAACTTGGGTGGAACAAATACATTTCGGGTTCTTGGTAAGAAAGCAGGTCTGGCCGTAACTCTTTTAGATATTTTAAAAGGGACAGCTGCTGTTCTGCTGCTTCTATTACCGTTTTTTGAAACAGTTGGCGTCCATCCGCTCATTCCGGGCGCACTGGCAGTTATCGGACATATGTATCCCGTTTTCGCACGTTTTAAAGGGGGGAAAGCTGTCGCGACATCCGGCGGCGTTTTACTTGGCTATAACTGGCCCGCTTTTGTTCTCTTGCTAATCGCATTCATCATCATCTTAAAATTATCAAAAATGGTTTCATTGTCTTCGATGCTCGTATCGATTGTCGGCCTGCTGTATAGTATCTTTTACTACTTTCAGACGGGCGATTATTATATGATTATCATGATCGGTTTGTTCGGTGCATTTATATTCTACAGACACCGTGCCAATATCGGTCGTATCAAGGCAGGAACAGAGCCTAAAGTGACATGGTTGTAATATACTCAGAACAACAATCCTAAAGGCGGGTGTAATCGATGAAAATTATCGTATCAGATGAGGCACAATCCTGGTTCCAAGAAGAGATGGATGCAAAGACGGGTGACTGTATAAAGTTCTTTGCAAGATATGGAGGGTCAAGTGCTCTCCATGAAGGTTTCTCGCTAGGTGTTATGAAAGAACAACCTGACGAGACCGCTGTCAAAGTCGTCCATAACGGCGTTATATATTATATTGAACAACGCGATGAGTGGTACTTCTTAGATCATGATTTGCATATTACGGTTAACCCCGAGCTGGACGAACTTGTTTACACATACGAAAAAGCGTGAAGGTTTAAAGCTTCACGCTTTTTTCATGTGGATGGAATCGTTCAAGCTGTTTCGACAATCCTTCCCTTTCCATAATCTCCCGTTCATGTTTACCAAACAGATCAAAATGCGGAAAGTCTCCCCGCTTATCAATCCATTCCTGCTTTAAGCCATATTGTCTTCCCCACTCGACCAACTTTTTGATATCTGCGCAACCTACCTTTGTCACTGTAGTGCAGCCCGGAAATCGTTCATCAATCCAGTAATGTGTTAGAAATCCGATTTTATTATTACCAACGGCCGCCTTCCAAGCGTTCAGTTCTTCTCGCTTGATACCGAAAGCCATCAGTCCATCACACGCTGGATTTCCATATACTTTGCGTCCCATGCCGGGTCTATTTTCCGAAGGGATACAGGACGGAAGTTTTCTTTTTTTACGACTACATGCTCTGAAGTGGCCGTTGCAGCAATTTTTCCATCCTCATGTACAATTTCGTAGCCGTATGTAGTACGAATCTTGCCGTGCTTTTCAACCCATGTGCGGACGGTTGCTTTCTGTCCGTATTTCATCGCCGCCTTATATTGGATGGATAAGTCGGTCACAGGTGACAAATAGCCCTCTGCCTCCAAGCCAGCATACGTGAAGCCAAGGTCTTCAATAAGCCTTGTCCTTCCAATTTCCATCCACACCAAATAGTTCGCGTGATAAACAACACCCATTTGGTCTGTTTCCGCATATCTGATTTCAATCTCTTTTTCGCTTATATACACGTCCTTCACCTCCCGTCCATTATACAGAAAGCAGGTTCGTATTGCCTGGATTTTGTCTAGACAGACGATGATGATTCCTCGTAAACAAAATAGACCTTTGCAATTTCTCGCGCAGGTCTCCAATATGTGATGGGCTAGCTAGATTCATCTTTACGATTAGCTAAACGTCTCCGTTGATCATCAAGAATATCCTTTAATGATTGGTTGAATGCTATTTTAGGCTTCCAACCCAACCCAACTAAAGGCGTTGGCAAAACGGGCTCAAGTATTTCCTTATTATCTGTTTCAGTTATGATGTCAAATTCCACCGTTGTCATTGATCTGTAAAGTCTGGTTATCTCTTTTAGATAACGGGGAATCCCTGTTGAAACCGTATAGATATGACCTTTTTCCCCCGTTTGCAAAAGAATTTCATAAGCATGGACTGCATCTCTAACGTCCAAGAAGTCCCTTTGGGCGTTTAAATTATGGGTCATTAGAATTTTTTCACAGTCGCCTATTTCCATTCGAGCAACTCTATTTGCAAACACAGTACATACGCCGGTTGATAAACCAGGACCAATTAAATTAGTTGGTTTTGCGATCAAGACGTTCATACCAAATAGAGCTTCATAGGATTGTGCCATTAACATCTGTAAGGTCTTACTGAAACTGTAAGGGTGCGGTAAAGTGGATAGATTATTGGGGTTGAATTGTAGCGCAGAGCCAACGACGACAATTCGGCAAGCATTTTGTTCGTTACGAACCGCATCCAGTAGGTACGCAGTTGACATGATATTCGATTCATAGGAAGATAGAGGATCTTCCCAGGAATTTTGAACATGGTTCTGTCCCGCCAAGTGGAGAAGAAAATCGGGGCGTGTTTTCGCAATTAGTACATTCACTTGGGTTTTGTCGGTAACATCGCATCGTTCAATTTGTATACGGTCTGATGAAACAGTGTCCAATTCATTTCTTACAACAGCAATTACGTTATATCCCTTTGCCGAAAAATAGGTGCAAGCATGCCTGCCTGTAAATCCGTTCGCACCTGTAATCATCAGCTTTTTCCGATTCACGCCTACGTTATCCATCAGCAACAGCAACAATCATTTCTTTCTTCACTTGACAAGCGTACTTCCTCATCCACTTTCTCCTTTCATTATTGCATTCCCCAATCCACATCCAATTGGACTTGATTGTATAGATAGGTTTCTGTCAAACCTTCAAGAATTGAGACCTTCGGTGACCACTTCAGCATACTTTTCGCCTTTTTATTACATAGACAACTATGTTTAATATCCCCTGGTCGATCCGCCGCCGAGATTGTATCAACTGAAAATCCGTGTATGTCACTTAAATGGTTCAGTATTTCATTGATAGATGTCCTTTTTGCCGTACTGATTTGAATCGTTTGTTGGTGCCCATGCTCCATCGCGGCACGAATCGCGTTAACCACATCCGTCACATAGATGAAATCTCTCGTCTGTTCCCCATCACCATGTACGCGTAATGAGCCATTCATTTTTATCCGTTCCAAAAATACGGAGACCACGCCGCCCTCCCCTTTAGGCAATTGCCTAGGTCCATACACATTCGCAAAACGAAGTACCGTAAAAGGGAGTCTATATAACTCGTGAAATAACTGGATGTATTGTTCCGCGGTCAGCTTAGACAATCCATAGTAAGAAGCGGGATTCACCTGTGCATCTTCAGTGATCAACTCCTTATTCAGGTTCCCGTAGACAGCAGAAGTTGAAGCAAAAATAACTTTCTTTACGCCTGCTTCACGGCTAGCCTCAAGAACATTAATTGTTCCTTTTATGTTTACTTCAGCATCATACTTAGGATCATGAACAGATTTTCCTACATCGGCCTGTGCCGCCAAGTGAACTACAAAATCCGGTTTAAAGCGGACAATTAGTTGTTTTGCTTCTTTACTACAGATGTCTACTAGTTGAATAATAGCTTTCGCATTCACATTTTCAATTTTTCCTGAAACTAGATTATCCAACACATGCACCTCTGCATCATTTGCAATAAGGGCATCCACGAGGTGGGATCCTATGAACCCTGCCCCGCCTGTTACAACTACCTTCATTCTTCTCTCCACCTTTTATTCGAAAGATTTATTGATTCACGTCCGTTTACGCGCTAACAACCGGGCTTAACTGAACTTCATACCCTTTTGGTAATGAAGAAATGATTTCTTTCCAAACAACTTCATCAACAATTACTTCCACGGAGTGTCCTGAAACTGGAAAAATAGAGTGATACGTTTGACCACTCATCGGTGCAAAAAGCGCTATTGTTTCGGGATTTGGAAGGATATATTCTTTTGGAATAGTATTCAGGATTGCTTCCCATATTGAATTATCTACAAAAAGCGCTTCCAGACGAACCGCATTGCTAAATAACGCATCATAATGCGCCCCAGCCATCGGTTTAAAATTCACTGTTGCTGCCGAATTGGGAAGCACATAAGTAGCAGGTAATCGATTCATGATCACGTCCCATACATCCCTTTCAACAAATAGATGTGGTGTTTCCATTTCCAATGTAAATAGCGAATCATACTGGCTTCCACTCATAGGCTGCAGTACTTCTTCAATCGTTGAATCAGGTATTTTATATGTTTGCGGGATTGACTTCATGATTTTCTCCATCATTATATGATCGACAAATAGGTTTGGAATGGACTCGGGTTCGGAGAATAGTACGTCATACGCATCCGCATTCATTCGAATAAATAAGCTAATTGAAACGGGATTTGGTATTTCATAAGTAGAAGGTATTTTATCTACGATTTGATCCCATATATTTTTTGGAACAAATATGGCTGGGGATAAAGGTGAAGAGGTATAGAAGTTACTAGTTACATACAATCCAGAGCTTTCATCCAGAACAGGGAGTGTAGGTGTTTTGCGAACTACTATTTTGCAAATCCGTTGCCATAAGAGTCTCCCTTTTAGTAAGCAAAGCAGATAGATATTAGTGATGAATTGAATGACTAGATTCATCCTCATCGCCTTGCTCTCGTCTAGCGATTGCTTCTTTATAAACGTCTACTAATCTCCGTACACCTACGTCAAGTGACCAATGTGACATGCCCCACTTTTTGGCATTTGAACTTATATTCTTCCGTAATCTGTCATTCCCAAGCAGCAACTCCAAGTTTGCGCACAAACTTTCCGGGTCAGATGGGGGCGTTAAGAGCCCTGTAACTTTTTGTTCTACCATCTCTGGTAGACCACCCACATCACTGACGATAACTGCCTTTCCGGCTAACTGTGCTTCAATTAGCGACAACGGTTGGTTTTCAATAAGACTTGGAAGCACAAAGATATCCGCTTTCGACATAATACTTGGAACGTCATCACGTTGACCAAAGAAAAATAAGTCGTCTTGTATACCTAATACCTTACTTTGCATCTTCAATTCCTCTTGAAGGTCCCCTGAACCGACAAGCCAGCATACCCAATCGTTACGTATTTTTTTTAATTCACCGAGCGCTGTTACAAGGTGATGAACCCCTTTCAGCTCGGTTATCCTCCCGGAGTAAATAATGACTTTTTTATTTTCGGGGCGAATGATTGCATTCTTTTCCCTCATTTTTTTGATGAATTCTTTTGTATCAAAACCATAATGAATAACGCTGATTTGCTCTGACGGCACCTCAAATTCATTTGTCAATATCTTTTTTAACCACTCATTTGCAACAATGGTCGTATCCGCGGCTGTTGCCCCACTCCACTCCAACTGGTCGTAATAAGCTCTTGCCATATAGGCATTCGCTGATTTGTGAATCGTTTTTAACTGATGTCTTATCTCATGGGCAACTGAACCATGCAGGGTTGCGACCAATGGCGTAGAACGTGGTCTGACCCTATCGATGCATGCTGTGGAAATGACATCTTGGGTATGGATTAGATCATATTTTTCCAGGCCTAAATAAGCCGTTCCCAATTCATATGCATAACGTTGGAACTCTGTATATTCCACAAGCTTGTTGGCATATAAAGCGGGATAGTTTTCGGGGTTCATTTTTGCGCGTAACAATGGCAATAATTTCTCAGTTTCAATTTTTCTCCCCTCATTCACAATGTGGATGATGGTATTATCCTCACCATAGCCTAGCAAATCGACTTCGTGTCCCAGTTTTTCAAGTTTCTTTTTAAGTTGCTCCATATAATTCCACACGCCGCCCAAATGTGGTATTGTCCAAAATGTCGCAAGCAGTATTCTCATCTATTCATCTCTCCCTATACAAGTGTCTTACTGTATCTATATTGTTAAATTTTGCCGAGGAATAGGCGTACATGTACAAGTATGGATGCAATGACGTTTTAGAACTTTATCATTTGTAAAATAATTGGAGCACCGCGCAAAGGCGCATCAACGGTATTTAAAATGAGTTTCCCTTGCTGTATTTCGTAATGGGTACGTAATTGCAAAACGCCATTAATGAATAAATTCGTATAGGATACTTCTGACGGATCCACAATTTTTTGTTCGCCATACCCCGCCACGCCATCTTTTTCAGTAAATATCTTTTTTCTCCCATCAGATTCTGTGTAATATTCTTGAATGGTTACCGCTCTTGGAGGTACTATGCGGATTTCACTTGTCGGTGGTGTAGGTGCCAGTAATAGCGGAGATGATAGCAAATTCGTCCTCAAGGCAAATGATTTTCGGTTACTAGCTACTTTAATCCCCCCTATTCTTTACTATACGTAGCGGTTCCAATTAGTGTTATACGTGTTTTAACTTTCTTGACTGTGTTCTTGTTATAACTCTTTGGTTTGATGTTACATATATTGTTAAGTACGTTGAAAGGAGGAACGAAATTGACACTTAGAATCATTAAACTTGCGATTTCTTCAAACCAGAGAATCACAACATCCCCCACTGTTACACGTCTATTTCATGTAGTTACAGAAAAGATTCATTCATTAACTACACACAAAATTAATACATCGGAGTTTATGGATGATTCGGGAAATCCTGCAGAGTTGCTACCTGAACTCCGTATGAACAATAATTACTTTAATGTATTTATTAACGGCTCATTACAAATGGATGAGCTATTTGCCTATACGGCAGGAGAAGAAGGGGTTGGATCTTTAATCATCTCAGTACCTGAAAACTCGGAAATACCTAAAGGGAGCCCAATTATTTTAGAAATCGTAAACTTTTATCCACGTATTAAAACAAATATAGGCACTTAATTTTCATTTGCTCTTTATGAGATTTCCAGGAAACGCACTTTTATGTTTCCTGGAGTCTTTTTTTATGGAGTGAATGCCACTATTTACGAAAAAGGGAATTTTGCCCTATCATTCTTATCTTTCCAGCATGTATTAACTATATAAGCTCGTCTTCGAAAGAACGAAAACGGCTTGTCTGACAGTTTTTTAGTCGGTTTTTTTTTATGAGCACAAAAAACAGGGGGTGATAAAAAGTGAAAAAACATGAAATTCACGGGGATTACGATGCGATATTCAGCTTAGGTGATCTTTGCCTAACTTCCATTCAGTTAAAGAAACACGGGTTACGTCCCTATTCTGGGGTGTTGGATTGGGTTGCCTCAAAAGAACTAAAGACAGTGAACCGTCTATTAAAAAATCGATTTGCCGGTTTTATGGACTTCGAGAATTTACGGGTCATTGGATACGCTGGCGAAGATTTTATATGTGTATCGGATGATGGTCACAATATCGTATCCAACCATGACTTTGAGGTAGGTAAAAACACGCTACACTATTTAGGTTCCTATTCAGAGGTAAAAGAGAAATACGCGAGACGCATAGGACGTTTTTTAGAAAGAATGGAAAATGCAAAAAACATATTATTCGTAAGGACAGAAGGTTCTTTTGAAGATATTTTGGAATTGCAAACTGTGCTATCTAATCTAGTGCAACATGACTATCGTATTCTTCTGATTAACCATGAGCCTGTCAGTGGGATTGTAAAGAAGAATTGGCCACTGGAAAAAGTGTATGCCGTTGATTTACCTAACAAGGATATTTGGGAAGGCAATCATCATTTATGGGATGAACTACTAGAGGGTGTTCGCTTGGTGGATTAACGACTAACTGTTGAAAGGAGGGAAATATAAAAATGTTTACGAATACCGTTATATTGGTAACAGGAGGAACAGGTTCATGGGGCATCGAGCTAGTTCGTCAATTGCTTACGCATAATCCCAAAAAGATTATTATTCTATCTAGGAATGAAAATAGCCAAGTGCAGATGAGAAGGGATATAAAGGATAAACGATTGTCTTTTTTTATTGGGGATATTCGGGACAAGGAGGCATTGGGAAAAGCGTTTTTAGGTGTAGATTTTGTCTTCCACTTGGCGGCACTTAAGCATGTTCCTGTATGCGAGGAAAATCCGCTTGAAGCACTGAAAACAAACGTTATCGGTACACAAAATGTAATTGAAGCTTCTATTGAAAATCATGTTAAAAAGGTAATATATGTATCGACGGATAAGGCGGCAAATCCTGTGAATTCATACGGAATGACGAAAGCGCTTGGGGAAAGACTAATCATACATGCCAACGAGAGCAGTACCGTGACAAAGTTTCTATGTGTAAGAGGGGGCAATGTCCTTGGAAGTAGTGGCAGTGTCCTACCTTTGTTTAAAAAACAAATTATCGAACAAAAACAAGTACAAATTACAGATAAGCGCATGACACGTTACTTTATCACTCCACAAAAAGCGATTAAAACCTTACTAAAAGCAACCATTTTAGGAAAAGGTGGCGAGATTTTTGTCATGCATATGGATGCATGTAACATTCTTGATTTGGCCCAAGTTTTAATTGATCATTATGGGAAAGGAGAAATAAAGATAGTTGAGATCGGCGTAAGACGTGGCGAAAAAATTCATGAAGTACTAATTGGTAGTCTTGAGAAGGATTCAGCTGTTGTTTATGATGAAGACTTAATCGTTATTTTCCCTGATTCAACTAATCAGGAAAAGTCTCAATTACCTGTTGGATTAACGACAATCAAAAGCGGCTTGGAACGGCCTTTAATGACGAAAGACGAAATCAGGGAATTGCTTGTAGAAGGCGGATTACTATAATGAAGTCCTACGTGTGATATGAAGGGAATGACAACTCGACAATCAATGAAGATAGACACTGTACGATAGAGTGTTTTTTCTTTTGCGACAAAAATGTCTATTGTTCAAAAGTGTAAAAAAAAGGGTGTCCACAATTAGAGTGGGCACCCTTTTTTGATAGTAGCTTATTCAGCTTTCATTTTATCACGAAGTACCATTTGCAGGATTCCGCCGTGACGGTAGTAGTCGACTTCAACTTCGGAGTCGAAACGAGCAAGTACGTCGAATTCTTTAACAGATCCGTCTTTTGCTGTTGCTGTCACTTTCAGGATATCGCGCGGTTTTACACCATCTGTGATGTTAACGTTGATTTCCTCTTCCCCAGTAAGGCCAAGTGTTTCTGCACTTTCGCCTTTCATGAATTGAAGTGGAAGAACGCCCATCATGACAAGGTTTGAACGGTGAATACGTTCATAGCTTTCAGCGATGACTGTTCTGATACCTAATAGTGATGTACCTTTTGCTGCCCAGTCACGTGAAGAACCCATTCCGTAGTCTTTACCTGTAATGATTGCAAGACCTGTACCCTCTTCTTGGTACTTCATCGCTGCATCATAGATCGGCATGATTTCTTTTGTAGGCCAGAATGTTGTGTATCCACCTTCTGTACCTTTTGCGATTTGGTTACGGATACGAATGTTTGCGAATGTACCACGCATCATAACTTCATGATTTCCGCGACGTGAACCGTAAGAGTTGAAGAAACGTGGGTTTACGCCGTTGTCAAGCAAGTATTTCCCAGCCGGTGTATCTTTACCGATTGCGCCTGCAGGTGAAATATGGTCAGTTGTGATTGAATCACCGAACTTACCAATGACACGAAGTCCAGACAATGCTTGAATATCAGCCGGCTCTTTTGCAAGGCCTTCAAAGAATGGCGGGTTTTGGATATATGTCGAGTTTTCATCGAAATCGTACAAAGAATCATCTGTTGTTTCGATTGCATTCCATGCTTCGTTTTCCGTGAATACACGTGCATATTCTTTACGGAATAATTCAGGTGTAACTGTGGATTTAACAGTTTCCTTAATTTCTTCTGTTGTTGGCCAGATATCTTTGAAGAAGACATCAAATCCATCTTTGTCTTTACCGATTGGATCTTTTTCAAAGTCGATATCTACTGTCCCAGCAAGTGCATATGCGACAACAAGTGGCGGTGAAGCCAAGTAGTTCGCTTTCACAAGTGGATGGATACGTCCTTCAAAGTTACGATTCCCTGATAATACAGAAGACATTAACATATCATTGCCCATAACTGCTTTTTCAATTTCTGGAAGAAGCGGTCCTGAGTTACCGATACATGTTGTACAACCGTATCCAACAGTGTTGAATCCGATTTGACCGAGGTATGCATCAAGTCCTGATTCTTTTAAATAACCTGTAACTACCTTCGATCCAGGTGCTAGTGATGTTTTTACGTAAGGTGGAGGAGTCAATCCTTTTTCAACTGCTTTTTTCGCGACAAGGCCTGCTCCTAACATTACGTAAGGGTTTGATGTATTTGTACATGAAGTGATTGCTGCAATTGCAAGGTCACCTGTTTTGATCTCAACTGTACGTCCGTCTTCGAACTCAATCGTAGCTGTTTTTTCTAACTCTTTCGGAGCAAGACCAAAACCTTGGTTCCCTTCAGGAGCGACAACTGCTTCGTTGAACTCGCGTTGCATTTCTGTAAGTGGAATCATATCTTGTGGACGTTTTGGTCCAGCAAGGTTTGCAACAATTTTAGATAGGTCGATTTCGACAACATCCGTATAGGTCGGTTCCTCGTTATCTACTGTGAAGAACATGTCGTTCTCAATCAAATATTGTTTTACGACTTGGATATTCTCTTCTTCGCGGCCTGTCAAACGCATGTAATTAAGCGCTTCTTCATCTACCGGGAAGAAACCACAAGTTGCGCCGTACTCAGGAGCCATATTGGCAATTGTTGCACGGTCAGCAAGTGGTAATTTCACTACGCCTGGTCCGAAGAACTCGACAAATTTGCCTACAACGCCGTGTGCGCGTAGTGTTTGTGTAACTTTGAGTGCAAGGTCAGTAGCTGTTGTTCCGTTTGGAAGTTCACCAACAAGTTTCACACCGACTACTTCAGGAATCGGGAAGTATGAAGGCTGTCCAAGCATACCTGCTTCTGCTTCAATACCACCAACACCCCATCCAAGAACTCCTAGACCGTTGATCATCGTTGTATGGGAGTCTGTTCCGACAAGTGTATCCGGATACGTTTCGAATGTACCGTCTTCGTTTTCCACAGCATGAACAACATGTGCAAGGTACTCAAGGTTTACTTGGTGTACGATACCTGTTGCTGGTGGTACTGCACGGTAGTTATCGTATGCCTTTTGTGCCCAGCTTAAGAATTGATAACGTTCAGCATTACGCTCAAACTCAAGTTCCATATTCATGCGTAGTGCTTCAGGTGTCCCGTAACGGTCAACTTGTACGGAGTGGTCAATAACAAGATCCACAGGAATTTCAGGATTGATTTTATCTGGATCTCCACCCATTTCAGCCATTGCTGAACGAAGAGATGCCAAGTCAACGACAACAGGTACACCTGTGAAGTCTTGAAGGATAACACGTGAAGGTTTGAACGGAACTTCTGCATCTGCATCCGCATCTTTACCCCATTTTGCAAGGTTTTTTACATGGTCGTCTTTAATGACATACCCATCATGTTGTCTTAATACAGATTCAAGTAACACTTTAATTGAATACGGTAATTTGGAAGTGTTCGCAATGCCGGCTTCTTCGATTGCTTTTAAGTGGTAATAATTATACGTCTTACCATTTAGTTCGAATGATTTACGGCTATTGTGTAAATTGCTTTTCACCATTACTAAATTCCTCCTTCATTCTACTGAAAAGGCTATAAATGAACGTCTTTTCTCTATTTCATCATATAATACTATCGAACATAAGTAAAATACATTATATTTATAGTCTTTCATAAGTTATCGTGATGACCTTCTTCTGCATATACCCTACCTAATTCTTTTGGAAGAAATAACTGTTCCTTTACCTGTACAAAATTTGTATTAGGAAAGTAAAAGCACTCCTATTCCCCGCTAGTATACTACTGTTCTATTAAGTATAAACTTTACTGAATATATGTGCAAAGGTTTGTATTGTTTTAACAATGGATATTGATAGCTGAATTTTTTGCGTCGATATGGCATGATTAAATGGGTATAGTGAAAGGGGATGGCATACATTGAAGAAAGCTTTACTGGTTATCGATTACACAGTCGATTTTGTTGCGGTAGATGGGGCACTTACTTGTGGGGATCCGGGTATCGCTCTTGAAAATTATATTACAGCTTTAACAGAGCAGTTTTTAGACGAAGGTTGCTTTGTTGCAATGCCTGTAGATGTACATGAAATTGATGATCCTTATCATCCTGAAACAACACAATTTCCACCCCATAATATTCGAGGGACATCGGGAAGAGAACTTTACGGTTCGTTGCAGCAATTGTACGAACAGCGCAGTGAAAGTATCCATTGGATGGATAAAACACGTTTTAGCGCGTTTGCCGGAACCGACTTGGAACTTCTTCTTCGGGCGCGTAATATTGTGGAAGTTCATCTTGTCGGTGTCTGTACAGATATTTGTATCCTTCATACAGTAGTTGATGCGTACAATCGCGGATTTGACATTGTCATCCATGAACAAGGAGTTGCAAGCTTTGATATGGCAGGGCATGAATGGGCACTAAAACATTTTGAAAACACGCTAGGAGCAACTGTTATTCATTGATTTCCACTTACTGTTTTTAGTTATTTTTTTGCATCGGATGTTTGAAATAGTTGAATAAAGGTTATTTCAAATACTGTAGACGCATTTATGATTAACTAAAAAAGGAGATGGATTGCATGAGTTTAATTTGGTTTTTAATTATAGGTGGGATAATCGGTTGGGTTGCCGGTATGATTCTAGGTAAAGACGTTCCAGGTGGAATTATCGGTAATATTATTGCTGGGATTGTTGGTGCTTGGGTCGGAGGAATGCTCCTTGGAGAATGGGGACCAAAAGTTTCTGACTTCTATATTATCCCCGCACTAATCGGTGCGCTTGTTCTTGTATTCATTGTGAGCCTTATTATGAAATCAATGCGTAAAGCCACTTAAGCTTAAACGTAAAAAAGATGAAGCGCGTTATGCGCTCCATCTTTTTTATTTGATTTACTTTTTTTCAATCTGGCGCTTTTCAAATTCATCGAAAAAGAAAAGAACATCCTGTACATACTTTTCACTGTGGTTATAATTAAAGATTGCTTTTTCAATATCCCCTTCAGCCGCCCCGCTATTTGCCAGGTAATTTGCCGCGCTGAATATTGCATCTTCAATGTCATATGGATCGGCTATTCCGTCGCCATTTGCGTCTATACCATACCCGCCGTACTTTTTAATGACTTCAGGATTTGTCTTGTCTTTTTCTGGGATGTCCCCGCTCCCTAGACCGCCACACCCGGGATAGCCCCAGCCGACAAACGTACATGGCATGAACTGCATATGACCTTCCGCACCAACTGGGGATAGCAAAGGATCCATTGATGAAAACCTTGTTTCCACTCGGTGATGTGCAGCTAGAAGCGTCCAAGGAATTCCGTATCTTTCGGCTGCTTCTTTATAGACAGGAATATATTCATCCGGAATTGTTGTGTAACTATGTCGATCTTGCATATCCAACAAAGCACTGGCGGATTTCTTTATCAATTCCGGGCTTTTTATACCTGTCCAAATAATAGCCGTTAGCGTAAAGATGATGACCGCAGTAGGAATGAATAAGATTATAAGAAGAGCCTTCACTCTTATAGACAATCCTCTTTTTTTTCGTTTTTTCATCATCACACCTCGTTGCGTACTATATGTTACATGTTTATTTTCCTTGTTTTATGAGCGCTTTCATATCTTTTGCAATTTCCTCGTAAGGTACATCTGATAATCCGCTATAACTTTTAACAAATTCACCCTTTTGGTTAACGAGCGAGAATGATGTACCGTGCAATACGGTATTGTTGGCTGGGTCATCGATTACAGCTGTTTTGAACGTTTTCGCCGCAATATCTATTATTTTTTTCTGCGAATAGCCCGTTAGCATTTCCCATTTGGATTCATCAGCTACGTCATATGCCGAGAGGTATTCCTGTAATACTTCCGGGGTATCTGCCTCAGGTTCTATGCTGAACGAAACTATTTTATAATCTTCAATACCTTCCTTAACGAGTAAGTCTTGAAGTTTAGCCATATTAGCCATCATTGGTGGACATGCAGCCGTACAATTCGTAAAGATAAACTGAGAAATCCACACTGTGCCTTTCAAATCATCCAGTGATACTTGTTTGTTTTGCTGGTTTGTAAATTCAAACGGCTCGACCTTATACTTATGATCCGCCTTGAACCCACCTGGTGTACACGCACTCAGTAAGAGTACGATAAGTAAAGTATAGGGTAATAAAATCTTTTTAACCATTAATAATCCCTCACTATCTGTTTGTAGCTTCATCATAACGAAAGTAAATGCCTGAAACAAGTGAAGCGATACTATGTTTCATGGCAGAATTAGAACGAATATGTGAAGTTCAGTTCATCTTTAATGATACAAGTGCTGCATGTATAGCGACAAGATTCGTTTCGAGTAGGTTCACGAAAATTGATGTTTAGGGTCTTACTGCATTTTTTCATTCGATAGTCACCATTCAATCACCTACTTTCACTCCCTAAACAGGGTAAATGACAGGACGAGATACATTGTTCGTGTATTTTTTCATGGATGCTCTTATAATGGTGAATAGAATGGAAGAGGTGAAGACAGTTGCAACAAGATTTGTTTATGTGGTTCATCATATTTTGGTGCTTCGTACTCGTCATATTGTTTGGAATCGGCGGTTTTTTCATGTTCCGCAAATTTCTAAAAGTATTTCCGAAAGACGATGGCAAATCTACACTTGATTGGCAGGAGCATTACGTAGAAAAATCCCTTCATCTATGGAACGACGAGGCAAAGGCGCTACTAGGTGAACTTGTCACCCCGGTTCCCGAACTGTTCCGCGATGTAGCCAAACAAAAAATCGGCTCCAAGATTGGACAGATTGCACTAGAGGAAAAAGCGAAGAAAATTGATACTGATCTTATTATCCGAGGATATATACAGGCAACGCCGAAGCGAGATCACAAATTTCTACGCAAGAAATTAGCAATCATGGAAATTGACGTAACACCTTACGAGCATTTATTTTAACGTAGAAAAGCGAAAGCGGCCCGCCTTGCTGGATATATATGTTGAACTAACGATTCCATATGATCTCCAGCGAAGGCGCCTTACCGGGGTAGCCGTAGCAATAAGACTGACAGTGGTTTTCTGCCCGCGCTTATTGCGGGAGGCATCCCCAAGCGCCAAGCGTTGTTGAGAGGATTCTTTATGTCAACATAGTTAGTAAGAAAAAGGTATTCGCATAAGTTAACTGCGGATACCTTTTTCTTTGTTTATTTTTTTATATTTCATAAGCATACCGATTCGCCAAGGGACAATCATACCGAATGCAAGAATCCAGAACATCCCGCCCAACTCTCCGACATTAATGGAACTACTGAGAATAAGTTTCGCAACAAGACGAGCGATAAGTAAGCCAAGAAGGATAAACAGAAAAGCCTTGGACTGTTTAACATAAATCTGTTCATCTTTCATTTCGAAATTCGTTGTCTTAATCAAAATAAGTGAAAAAAGCATTCCGACAATAACCGCTTCGAGCACCTGGTTGAATGGCACCCTGAATTCCTGAAATACGAACATCAGTGCACCCGTCGACATGAACAGCGGCGGCAGAATAATTCTTTTTGGGGAAATTGGTCTTTTTGCAGCCTTCGCTCTCACGATGAACGCCATCGTCCCCATAAATAAGAAGATTAGTGAAGAACCAACAATTAAATAAACCGGAGGAACTTTTGTAAAAAGTGCGCTAACCACTTCCCGCAACTCAAACATTTTCGTTCCCCCACTCTACCAATTCATCCATTCTACGTTTTAATTCCCCCATTTGAACAAAGCGTGCAAACCGGGCATATTCTTTTCCGTTATTGAATAATAGGACGACAGGAGCCGAAAACAAAGATAGCTGACCTGCAATCTCAGGCGTTTCTGTAACATTCATTTTATAGAAAGGGAATGGATAATCCTTCCCCAGCGCTTCCACTTGCGGTAGCAATCCGTCGCAGACTGAACAGTTCTCCGATTTTACGAACAACAGAAACTGTTTTTCTTGTTCAACTAGTTCATTCCACTCTGCGAAAGAGACGATAGATTTCATCGGTTTTCCTCCATTTCAAATTAGAATCCTTGGAAGTCCCCGAAGATCGGGCTAAGAAGGCTTGTTATATAGGTCATGCCATCGAAGAATAACAAGATTCCGACCGCGATCATAAGATAGCCGCCCACTTTCATAATGATTCCATTATATTTCCGGATCCATTCAAGTCGTGTGATGAAAAATGACAAGATGAAAAACGGAATTGCAAAACCAAGGACATACATCATCATATAAAGCATCCCTGACCCCGAATTTGCTGCGGCCAGCGTAATTATCGCACCAATGATGGGACCAGAACAAGGCGTCCACCCTGCTGCAAAGGCCACCCCGATAAGTACAGAGCCAAAGTAGCCGGCCGGTCTATTCTTAAATTGCAGTTTTTTCTCTTGCATAAGAAATTTTGGTGTGAACAATCCGACAATCATTAGTCCGAATAGAACAATGAAAATGGCTCCCACTTGCCTTAGAATTTCTTGATTTTCCCTAAAAAACGTTCCTACAAATGAAGTGCCGAAACCTATTACGATAAAAATAATCGAAAATCCGATTAAAAAGAACAACGTATGAAGTATTCCACTTCGGCTCATCCGTTTTGAGTCCGATTTCAAATCATCTAACGACATACCGGTAATATACGAAATGAATGCTGGATATAACGGCAATGTACATGGTGATATAAAACTCAGAAAACCTGCGCCAAAAGCGATGAATAAGTTTAAATCAGTCCCCATGTCTTCCCTCCTTACCTATTTCTGTTTCAATCCTATCAAAAGTTACGCAAGAATACGCCTATAACGTCTGTGAACAGTTTATGACATTTCATGTATGCACAAAAAAACTTGCACCTCCTTTTCAGGTTTTGTGCAAGTTTTTATTGTCAGATTGCATCATCCAAAATGCCATTTTGAAGTAGATACATCTTGTGATATAGCCCTTGTTGTGCGATTAGCTCTTGATGTGTCCCCCGTTCGACAATCTCACCTTTATGCAAAACCAGAATCAGTTCTGCATCCTGAATGGTACTCAGTCTGTGTGCGATCGCGATTGTTGTACGGCCTCTTCGCATTTTTTCAAGACTTGCTTGAATCGCTACTTCTGTCTCCGTATCGATATTCGCTGTCGCTTCATCGAGAACCAGGATTTTAGGGTTCGTCGCAATTGTTCTAGCGAACGCAACAAGTTGACGTTGGCCACTTGAGAAAGTGGAGCCGCGTTCCGTCACTTTTTGTGAGTACTTATCATGTAATTTTTCGATGAACTCATTCGCTTGGACAAATTCAGCAGCAGCCCGTACTTCTGCAGAAGACATGCTTTTATCATGCAAACGGATGTTGCTCTCAATATCACCGTAAAAGAGGAACGGGTCTTGCAGCACAAGTCCTGTTTTCTTCCGTAGTTCTTCTTTTGGATAGTTCTTCAGCGAAACACCGTCAATGACGATTTCTCCTTGCTCATATTCGTAAAAACGCATAAGCAAGTTGATGATGGAACTCTTCCCACTACCCGTATGACCGACAAGCGCAACTGTTTCACCTGCGTTTGCAGTGAATGATATGTTTTTCAACACGTCCGTTTTTCCGTCGTACGAGAATGTCACATCGCGAAATTCAATTTTTCCATTGCGGATTTCCGCGTTTTTATTTTCTATCTGTTCCGGCTCCATATCCGAATCATCCATCAGTTTGAATACCCTGGATGCCGCGACAAGCGCCTGTTGAAAAATGGAAAGTCGTTGCATCACTTGCTGAATTGGTTGGAATAAGCGGGCTATCAATGTCGAGAATGCATACAACACGCCCACTTCAACCGAGCTTTCAAGTGACATAAATCCAAAGTAGCCAAGAACAGCTACAATTGCAAATGCATACATCAAGTCAATCGCCGGTCCTAGTAACATACCGTCAAACTTAATATTTCGCATACCTGCTTTGTAATGCCCTTCATTAATAGATTCAAATTCCGCTTCAAAACGGTCTTCTTGCCTAAACGCCTGAACCATCCCCATCCCCGATAAAGATTCAGCGATTTTCGCATTGAGCTGACTTAATCGTTCACGAATATCTTGGTAAAAGTCAGCGCTATATCTTCTGTAAATGACAATAATCAGTAGGAACAAAGGCAATAGCAACAAAGAAAGTAGCGACAGCTTTACGTCAAGTGAAAATAAGGCGATATAGACACCAATCAGTACGAATATCGCTTGTAAAAACGTAACAATAACGCTGACAAACATTTCTTTAATCGCCTCTGTGTCATTCGTCACTCGCGAAACGATACTGCCTCCGGCTGTTTTATCAAAATAACGCATGCCAAGTCCTTGTACCTTTGTAAAAACATCGACACGCATTTGTTGAATAATTTTCAGTGCGATTTCCTGGAAACGAAGTAGTTGGAAATAAGACACCCCTACTATAAATACTTGAATACCTATGTAGACGAGCGCTATCGTTAACACTTCTCTTTCCGGGAAGTTCATTGGCGTTAAATAATCATCGATGAATGTTTGAATAATAAGCGGTCCGACAATGCCACCTGTAATCGTTAGTATCAGTAATAGAAGTGCTATTGCAATGCTTTTTTTATGAGGGATTGCATAACGCAATAGTCTCTTGAGGACAATCCATTGATCTTTACCCGTCAGTTTCGGCATTTTTTCTCCTCGCATTAATCCTCACCTCCTTTTTCAACAAGCACTTCAAGTTGTTGTAAATCGTACATTTCTTTATATTTACCATCCAACGCTACTAATTCTTCATGCGTACCTTCTTCAACGATTGTTCCTTCATGTAACACAATGATTTTGTGTGCATGTTGGATGGCACTTAAGCGATGCGATGTAATGATTGTCGTCTCGCCAGTCCGTGTCTGTTTCAGTGATTGCAAAATGGCTTCTTCCGTTTTCGCATCGACTGCCGATAAAGAATCATCCAAAATTAACAGCTCAGGGTTCATAATCAATGCACGGGCAATTGAAATCCGTTGTTTTTGCCCCCCAGAAAGTGATACGCCACGTTCTCCCACAATTGTTCCATAACCCTCTGTAAATCCGACGATATCCTCATGAATATGTGCAAGCCTTGCCGCCTCATATATTTTTTCAGTCGCAACTTTAGGATTCGTAAAAGCGATGTTTTCTGCAAGGGTCGTGGAGAATAGAAAATGATCTTGTGGAACATAGCCGATGGATTCTCTCAATCGTTGCTGTTTGTATTGATTGATGGGGTGTTCTCCATATAGAATCCTGCCTTTGTATCCTTCGAACTCCCTTAGTAATAATTTCAGAATTACTGTCTTTCCTGACCCTGTCTTCCCGACAATCCCAATCGTTTCCCCGCGTTTCAATGTGAAATGCACATCACGTAATGCGACACGGTCATCCCCTGGGAATTTAAATTCGTCGATATCGACATGTAAATCGCCTGCTGGTCTTGTATCAATCGCATTTGGTGAATCCGTAATTTCCGGTGCTACCGATAGTAGCTCCGTAATTCGTCCATAAGATGCATTTCCTCGCTCGACAATATTGAACAGGAATCCGAATGCAAGCATTGGCCATACAAGAAGGCCAAGATATGTACTGAATGCCACCATATCCCCGATAGACATATCACCTGCGATGATAAACTTTGTTCCGAAATAGAACGAAAGAATATAAGATATTGCGAAAATCCCAGAAATAGTCGGATCGAATAATGCATCTACCTTCGCAACACGCATGTTTTTATCGACAACATCCGTCGATAAATCTGTGAAGTCAGTGATATCTTCTTTTTGTTGACCGAACGTCTTGATGACTTTAATGCCCGATATGCTTTCTTGCGTCTTATCATTCAAGTTGGAAAAGGCTTCTTGAGCAAATCGGAATCGCTTATGTAGCAACTTTCCATAATAGCCCGTCAAAATGATCATGAAAGGAATCGGGATTAATGCAATTAACGTTAATTTCCAACTGATGGTGATTGCCATCGTTGCGATGACAAAACTCCCTGTCAAAACGGAATCGACTAATGTCAAAACACCCATCCCCGCTGTTTGTTGAACAGCATTAATGTCATTCGTTGCATGAGCCATTAAATCGCCAACACGCCTTTTTTGATAAAAAGAGGGTGACATTCTTGTAAAATGATTAAACAATTTTTCTCGCATTGTTCGTGATAATAAAACAGCCGAACCGAAAATCATAATCCGCCAGTAAAAACGCGCGATATACATAATAATACCTGCGAGTCCCAAGATGATAAGCCACTTCGTTAATGCAGTAGCTGTCAATGAACCTACCGTAATATTATCTACAATTAGCCCAATAATTTTTGGAGGTAATAATTGCAGCAGCGAAACAATGACAAGCATTGAAATACCGAAAATATATTGTTTCTTCCGTTGTTTGAAAAACCAACCAAGTTGTACTAGAACCTTCACACTACTCCCCCTCGCTTCGCTGTAAAATTGGACCCTTGAATAGTTTAGCAAATGTCTGAACAATTTAAAAGCTACGTTTTTCAAATAATTAGAGTTTCGAAATACTTTTGATCATTTAAGGAGATATCGCATAGGTTTACGTCATAGAGTTAAGGTGAAGTACTTACTTTTATTTGGATGGAGGTTTTGTAATGCGCAGAAAAGCAACTTTACTTTTAATCGCCATTATGGGAATAGTTCTAGGGACGGCTTGCTCATATGATAGTGAAAAGGCGTTAAAAAACGGTGACGTTGTTAATATGAATGGTCCAGTTTATAACTTTGTAATGTTCGAAATCTTTCTAAACAGTATTGAAACGAAAAACGCGGATACCGTCCGAATCACGAATTATTCTGTTGAAGGGGATCCGATATTTTACGATTTGAATTATGATGGTTCGTCGATAGACCTGGAAGTCGATCAGTCAAAAGATAAGTATAAAGGAGACGGTCCGGCTAAGGTTCAAATGAGCTGTACACATATGGCTACTGATGATGGACAACAAGTCGTCACGTACACGCTGGAAGGTTGTGATCACCAATCAGCGGATGAAGGCTTTATCGTATTAAGTGTGTTGAAAGAAGAGGAGCATGACCATTAACTTAATTCAGCAGAAGTCCCCCACTTCCATAAATGAGGCCACTGAAGAGTTCCGAATCTCTTCACATCCCGTTGATTTTCGTTCCGAGCGGACGCTTTCCGCGGGCACGGCTTCAGCCAATCGAACAGCAAAGGGTTCGATTTGCCTTAATTTCTGCGTTATTTGCAGAAATTAAGGCATTCTTGCCCCGGGGTCTTCAGCTCGTGCTGTTCCCGCAGGAGTCGCCGCTCTCCACTACAATCAACTAGTTATCACTATAAAAAAGAACTTTTTCAGTGGCCTTCCATAAATGGCGGGATGAATGCTGGATATGCATCCAATCCAGTGGGGGTTAAAACCCCGGCTGAATAAGGGATCTCAGACTAAGAACGCCGCGTCCTGCGGCAGATGTCACACACACTACTCAAAACCAATCGTTTGGATGCCGACGATTGTATGCACATTGATTTTACGCACAGTCACACCGTCTGTTAGATAGATAAGATGTAATCGCAAATCTCTTTTTTGAAGGATGCCTATCGAGTCAGTAAATTCACCACTCGCCCAGGTTTTGATAATTAATTCACATTTCGATTGGTAGGCAATGTCCAACTGTTGCTGAAATTCTTGAAAAGTCCATTCATCTATAGTCGGTTTTTCCTCATATGCGTCTTCAGCTACCCAATCGCGTAACTTCACCAAGTGTTCGGTCAGCATCATTGCTGTCCATTTAATATTTCCACGGTCACGGTTCATATGAATCTCCTTTTTTTATTTTTTTAAATTAAGGTTTGCGAATATTCACACACGATGCAAATTTCATGTTATCATTGTACAACGTTGATTCGAAACCAGGGGGAATGGATATGACGACAAAGCTAGTAGATACCGAATTGGAAACGCTGCACGTTGAAGATGTTTTAAAAGCTTATCAACTTTTGAAAGATGTGGTTACTCATACACCTTTACAAAAAAACGAGCGTCTTTCTGAAAAATATGATTGCCAAGTGTATGTAAAGAGAGAAGATTTACAATATGTCCGTTCCTTTAAATTACGTGGTGCGTATTATAAAATAAAAAAAGTGGAAGCACTAGCGCTTGAAAAAGGAATTATTTGCGCCAGTGCAGGTAATCATGCACAAGGGGTTGCCTATGCTTGTGCTCAACTCGGAATTGACGGTAAAATCTTTATGCCTCAAACGACGCCGAAACAGAAAGTGGATCAAGTACGGATGTTTGGCAGAAATCATGTCGAAATCGTTTTGACAGGTGACACGTTCGACGATTCATCTGCCTGTGCGATGGAAGTTGCATTACAGGAAGATCGAATCTTCATTCATCCATTTGACGACCATGATATCATCGCCGGTCAAGCAACGGTCGCTGTCGAAATCATGAACGATATCGAAGAACCGATTGATTTTGTCTTTTCTAGCATTGGCGGCGGCGGTCTTATGTCGGGTCTTTGCACATACATTAAAAATGTTTCACCCCACACCCGCATGATTGGCGTTGAACCTTCAGGGGCCGGTAGTATGAAAGCCGCATTCGACAATAAAGGAATCACCGCTTTACATACAATCGATAAATTTGTTGACGGTGCAGCCGTGCAATGCGTAGGACAACGGACATATGCGATTTGCCAAAAGTATCTGGAGGACATCGTGGCAGTTCCGGAAGGCAAAGTATGCTCGACAATTTTGGAACTGTACAATCAGCATGCGATTATTGCAGAACCAGCGGGTGCTTTATCAATTGCCGCACTCGATTTCTACAAAGAGAAGATTAAAGGAAAAACCGTTGTCTGCATCATCAGCGGGGGGAATAACGATATTGGCAGAATGCAAGAAATCAAGGAAAAGTCATTAATTTATGAAGGTTTGCTTTATTATTTCATCGTTAATTTCCCTCAACGGTCAGGCGCACTTCGGCAATTTTTGGATAATGTTCTTGGGCCAGATGATGACATTACAACGTTTGAGTATACGAAAAAGAACAACAAAGAAAGTGGACCGGGACTTGTTGGTCTTGAACTGAAGAACAAAGACGACTATGATGGCCTTATCGAACGAATGAATTTGCTTGGTTTCGACTATAAAGAAATCAACAAAGATCACACATTGTTTGATTTGCTTATCTAAGAGAAATTAGGCATTTCCGTAAGGTGGCTTCTTCAATTTCAGAAACCAAAAAAGTAAACCGTTCACGCTTCATGTGTGGACGGTTTACTTTTTTCGATTTCCGCCCTATACCGCGTTATTTGTAATGCCCACCAATCAGTTTCGCCCGTTCAACAGCAGTTCCTGCACTTGTGTAGGAAACTGCGCGGAGAATGGCATTTGATCCATATTTGTCACGAAGTGAGTCGACCGTCATACCGAGTTGCCGGTTGCGCCAGTTATGCTCATCAAACAGACTAAGCTGCATGGAATGTTCTTCCTCTAAATTCGTGATGCTCATTGATAAGCGGCGTACGGGACGGCCGTCATGGAATTCATCAAAAAGTGTCGTGCAGAGCTGATAGATTTTCATCGTATCATTCGTTGCCTCACTCATTGAACGGGAGCGACTAAATCCGCCGCCCAGCGCCTGTTTGGAATAGCCTACGGACAAGTGGACGGTCCGCCCTGCCCTTCCCGCCTCCCTGGCACGCCTGGCAACGTCTTCACACATTTCGAGAATAACAGTGAGGACATCTTCCCGTACGGTATAATCGCGGAATAGAATCTGTCCTTTACCGTAGCTCACTTGGCCTTCGATAAGCGGCGCTCCCATGTCAGACAGGTCGATGCCATGCGCGTGGTAATAGAGTTGATTGCCCATGATGCCGAATTTCTTTTCCAGCGTCTCCAGTGGTGTGTGCGCAAGATTGCCAACTGAAAATATACCCATGTTATTGAGTGTCCGCTCAGTGCGGCTACCGATGCCCCACATACGGCTGAGTGGTGCGATCGGCCATAATTTCGTGGGCACGTCCTCATACGCCCAACGCGCGATGCCCGTCTTTTTCGCTTCGATATCAAGAGCAAGTTTTGATAGTAGCATATTCGGTCCCATGCCACATGCGGACCGTAGCTGAAACTGACTGACAAGCTCATCCTGTATACGTCTAACCGTTTCTACAGGAGGACCCCATAGGCGTTCAGTCCCGCTGAGATCGACGAAACTTTCATCGATACTGTACACATGAATGGCTTCTTTCGGAACGAAGCGGTTCAAAAGCCGAGTGATTTCCATTGAAACATCGATGTAAAATTGCATTTTTGGTTCGAGTAGATGAATTGCCGGGTCATCAGGAATTTCAAATAGCCGCATGCCGGTCTTTACACCGAATTCTTTCTTTAAACGCGGAGACGCTGAAAGAACGATGCCGCCTTTTCGTTTTTTATCGCCAATGATGGCAATCGGCGTATCCATGACATCAAGCCCTTCAAGTGCCGCCGCACAACTCGCGTAAAAGCTACGCATGTCGATACAGACCATATTCCGATCCGGTGCATGTTCATACATATGCGATTCCTCCAGTACAGAACATTTGTTCCTAACTCTAGTATAACCCAATTTGATAGCATCATTCAACATGGAAGTTTTCCCATGGTTGGAGGGTCTTACATAAGCTTGCAAGCAACCAGTTATTTTCATCGCAAAAAAAGCCGACACTAGCGTCGGCTTTTGCATTGAAAATCCTATCTATTCATCCGACAATTGCAATGCAACGTCGCCCACTTCTGTCGTACGATTCGGGACCACTCACTGTGAATAGGAAAACCAGCCAAGTTTGTGAATTGGCTGGTTTTCCTATCTATATAAGTCGAATTATTGAATCCGGTGTATTAACTGAGCGAAGGCGCCTTAACAGGGGTAGCCGAAGCCATAAGACTGACGACGAAGTTGTCTGGTTTATGGCGGGAGGCATCCCCTAGCGCCGTAGCCGTTTAATGGAATTCTTTATTTCAACATATACGATTATTGCAATGGAAGGTACTTAAAGTCTATTTGGTGTTTTTCTTTTTAGCGATTTCTTCTAATTTACTTTTTGGTTCTTCAGCGAATTCCGTATCTTGGTTCCCTTGAGGGGTTACGCTAGTGGCTTTCTTTCCCTTATCGTTATTTCTATCGCTTCTTTTGCTTTTCGCCATTTCTTTCACCTCCACTTGGACAACCTACAATTTTTCAGTTCCATATGTAGTATGCCCAAAAGGAACAGTTACACTCCTTGGATTTTGGCGTTTAATCATACTTCTTAGTTCCAAACCTCGTCATCAATGTCATTATCCCAAAAGCCTAGGCTACTCTCACTAGCCTTTGTTAAATCCTGCGAGACACTTTTATCTCTTTTAGCTTTCAAATATTCTGCAAAGTCTAGAATCTTATCCACTTCCTGGTCAGGAATTTCATCAATTATTTTAAGTAAACGCTCCCTAGCTGTATTCATGTGAATAATCACCTCTTCCAGGAATGTTTTATTTTATTATACCACTTGGCATTATGACAAACTATATATTTAGAACCAAGTTTTTCTGGACACGCGCCCGTTAACGGAACATATTGTTCACACTTTTAACTGACTTACCTGTTAAAGAATATATAGTGTTTGTATCTTCGACATCCATTATTGTTCCATGGTCTTGACTTAACCAAAGGAAAAATGATTTTCCACCCAATTCTACTTTATACTGCGGGTCTGCCATATCCACTGCACCTGGTTGCTTTTTAGCACTGCTAAAAGCTTTTTTAAATTGCTTAATCGCCTTTTTATCTGTAAAGGTGACTAAGGAATCCTCTCTAACTTCAGAAAAGCTTTCCATCTCATAGACATTTACTTCAACCTCTTTAATTCCTTTGCTACAACCGCTTAGGGATGAAATAAATGCAAAGAGCAAAATGGATATAGTTAAATATTTATTCATGGATTCACCCCTCATTAAAGTTAGTCGTTACCTCTTACAAAAAGTTTCATACGCATTCAACAAAATGGTCCGATTGCGCAATATTAAAAACAACGTCAGTTTCTGTGTTTTTGTATCGGTATGAACTCAACTTCATTCTTAACAAAATTCTTAAACATGTGTATGCTCCACATAATTGTGGTAAACTAAGCATATACTAAAAAAGACTGAGTGCGTCAACACCCAGTCAGTGCAGCTGACATCCGCTTAAAGTGCGGTTGGCCAGTAATCAAAGAGTTTTTACGAAAGGTAACTACCCTGCTTACATTGCCGTTAGCGGAGGGTAGTTACTTTTTTCTGTTGATGAATAGAGCAATCATCGCTACAATGGCAGTTGCCGTTGCTGCGAGGAACATTCCAAATTGGAATAACATGTTCATTGCGTCGTATGTCACCATGTAAACACCCCCTTTCTCAAGGGAGTGCCAACCGCCCATCCGCTTTATGTAGCTGCTTACACTATTCTATCCTTTATTAGATAGAAAAGAAAGACACCCTGCAAAGAGGTGAAATCAAACACGAAATTCTTCTTTCACAATCGCGCCCTTATCTGGAATAGTATTAACAACCGTTGATTTGCGTTCCAGCTGGACGCTTTCCTGGGGGCGTGCGGTGAGCCTCCTCGGTCCGCTTCGCTCCCCTGTGGGGTCTCTCACCTGTCACGCTGATCCCCAAGGAGTCGCCGGCTTCCACTCCAATCAACTAAGTGAGTGCCTTTTCACAATTGCGCCCGTTTATGAAAAGTGGGCGCTGATCTTTCTTTAAGAAAAGCCGCCGTTTGCAGTGAAAATATATATTTCCAGCTATAATTTCCGTTTAATCCATTCATTTATTTTCCAGGAGATTATCTCTGGTGCATCCCGATAAATATCGTGGCTTGTGTTTGGAATTGCTTGTACCTCAGCTTGAGGAATTTTCTCAACAAAATATTCAATTGCTGTTCTACGGTCATCCTCTACTTCTGTGGGAAGCGTACTACGCATTAACAACACTGGGGACAGTACCTTAGGGAACATAATTGCTGTCTGGTCCTGATAAATTCCTTTAATCACTGCTTTGGCTGTAAAGGGAGATATAGCCAGTCGGATTTCACCGTCAATTTCAGTAACTTGCGCCAATCGGCCCGCTTCAATCTCCTTTGACCATGTTGGAGAATCAACTTTTTCAGATTCAAGAAATGCCTCCCACGAAGGATAGCGAACTTTCTCAGTGAATACATCCACATTTTCAAGTTGTTTTGCCAGGGAATCACCGACAGGATCTTGTTGAAAGTACCCTCCGTCTAATAAGATCAGTCCTTTGACCATTTTTGGATAAAGTCCAGCCAGATATAGTGCAAGGTGTGCACCCCATGAGTGTCCGACAAGAATAACATCAGTTAAACCTAATGACTCAATCAATTTACTTAAGTTTTCTGCAATACTTGTTGGCAAATAATCTTCCTCATTAGGCAAGGGAGCTTTTCCACCATGTCCAGGTAAATCAAAAGCGATAATGTGATAATTACTCATTGTAAGTTTTGCTAGTTCCCCGAAACTCAGTCCTGCAGAACCCATTCCATGCAAAAAAACTAGAGTAGGATTATTTCTATTGCCCCATTCATAGTAACCTGATTCCATGACTTCATCCCCTTTATGGCGCGTTTGTTGAATTGGTTCAACGAGAACCATTTTCAATATATTTTAACATAAATCCCCTTGTTTCCTTCAAAAATCATCAATGGATTTTAGGCGAGCGCCTTTAACGGTAGTTATTATATCCAAACAATTAGCAAGCGTTTTAACATTGTAATTAACAACGGCGCATAAAGTTATGTACTGTCGTTAATCCCCGTACCAATTAGGGTGCTAGTTCCTCAATAAAAAGCACACAGACGCTGATATAACAACAAATATAAGGACGCCAATTCTTATGCGAATTGTGTCCCCAAATACTGTGTTTTTTAATGATTTCTCCCCGTCAACCGAACCCGTTAATTACAAAACTCGGCACTTTTATTGTTTATTTATCATTTATAGGCAATGAGATTCTTTGAACACCATCAACAAGGACAACAGTTGACAGCTCATTAGACACACTCTTATCTAAAGTAAGCACAAAGTTTCTTGGGCTTGCATCAGCAGTACAATTTCCAGACTTCGAGGATAGGTTAACTTCCAACTCGTTTTTTTCCGAATTTGCAAACGTATCGTTAATGTCATAAGAACAACTACTGGATTCAAAAAGGCCTATAAACAAAACATCCTTAGCTTCAGTATCAATATCCACTAGCTCTTCCTTCATCTGAAACTTATTCCACATTTTTCGATAGTCTTTTTTATTTTTAACTCTTTCAACAACATATTTTTCTTGGTCATGCTCGGAGGCCATTTGCTCAAACGACAGTGGCAAACTCTTTTCAGAACTAATTAAACCCGGTTCTAAAATCTCTTTATCTTCCTTTGGATTACACCCTGAAACAGATAATAGTAAAAAAGTAAGTGCGAGTAATCCTAACTTCTTCATAAAATCACTCCATTATTTTTCTTTTTTCAAGACATTTCTTATATAAGGGGTACAGTCAGCATTTATTCTCGTTAGAAGATATCCCATAGTCGAAAAAGGTACCTTACCCCGAAAAATAACAAACGAAAAGGAAGGAACAGTAACTCTGGAATCCAAAATACGACATCCATAAAAAAATCCAAACCAGAATAACGTTCATTATTCTTTTTCCTTTTTATCTTCCTTCGCATCTTCATCAAGACTTCCCCTTTCATTTACTTTTTCATAAAGTACTTGCGTCCCAGCCGTTCGACAAGTGCGGGAGCGACGGCGTGAAGTTTGCTTGTAATCCCCATAATCTTAGGCAAGTTCACTTCCCGGACAGGTTGTTCCATTGTTTTAATGATTGCATCGACAACCGTTTCCACGGTCAGTATATACTTTCCAAGTGATTCTCGGTACTTGCCGGTGTCATCCGCAAGATCGAGGAATGGTGTATCGATTGGTCCAGGGTTGATGGTCGTGACATGGATATTGTGCGGTGAAACTTCCATGCGAAGTGCATCCGTATAGCCAATAAGGGCATGTTTCGTTGCTGCATAGATGGATGCTTTCGGTGTTGCCACTTTCCCCGCTTGTGAACCAAGGTAAATAAGATGGCCACTTTTTCGCTTCATCATTTTCGGTAACAGGCGCTTCGTCAATTGCATGGGTGCGATGACATTGACGGCCATCATTTCGTTGATGATCCTATCCGTAATTTCATGTGCTAATCCGAACGTTCCAATACCCGCTGAAAAAATGACGATATCCGGGGAACCGACTTGTTCAACTAATTTGATGATGTCTTCTGTTTTCGATAAATCAGCTGGGATTGTATGTGCACCGTTGTTTTGCAACTCCCATAAAACATCTGGCGCCCTACCCGTCACCCACACATCCATCTTCTCCCCAAGTAGTCGTTCCGCCAGCGCGTACCCAACTCCACTTGTTGCTCCTGTGATAAGAACGGATTTATGCTTTTTCATAATAAAGAACGCCGCCCGCATCCTGTGTTTCAAGCGCTAACCCTTCATCGATAAGATAATCCGTCTGCCCGATTGTCATCGACAAAGTAAGTCCTAATTCTTTTTCATATACAGCCGGGAATAGTTCACGCGTTAATTCGAAAATCGTCCGCGGTCCCTGTTCCAACATTGCATGCACTTTCATTGCACGGTCATGTTGTTTTGCGAGCCGTTTTTCAATAAGTTCATGCGCATTGTACACTTCATCACCATGCCCTGTATAAATGACGTCAATCGGTAATGTAAGAAGTCGTTTCAATGATTCATTGTATTGCAGTAAAGAACGTGGTCGACCTTGTTCCGGGTCAAGCGGTGGTTCAATAAGTGGATTCGAGGCTACTTTACCAAGCACAAGATCCCCACCAATCATCGTTCGGGTATCTTCATTCCATAAAGAAATGTGGCTTTGCCCATGGCCAAGGGTTTCCAGTACAGACCAACCAGGATGACCGGGTAACGCATCACCTTCTGTAAGTTTTATATCAAGCGGGCCTTCTCCCATTAGTTCTGCTGACCGTTTCATTTTCCCCACCCAGTTGAGGTATTCTTCAGGTACACCTTCTTCAACTAACCGATCATGGTAAAAGGTATCATGGAATTGGAAAAATGACTGATCACGCGTCATCCAAAACTCATTGTAAATATGCCCTAGTGTTCTTGCATTATCGAATGCATCGAACCATCCCAAGTGATCTGGATGATGATGTGTCAAAATAACTTGTTCAATATCATTCATGGAATAACCAGCTGCTTGAATACCGTATTTGAGAGCTTCATATGCTTGTGGAGTTTTCGGTCCTGCATCGACAAGTGATAATGTGTCGCCTTTGATAAGAAAGGTATTGACGTCTCCGACTGCGAAAGGTGTAGGTACTATAATTTTGTGTATCATATGTATGATCTCCTCCGATGAACTGAATGGTTATTCAGTCTATTGTACTCGTATTTAGCGAAAACGTCATCTTTTCTTTCAGTTGAAAGAAAGTTGACTTTTTTCCGACAGCATGTATATAATCACTGTAATTCATGTACGTACAAGCGTTGACGAAGACGAGTAGTTGCGGTGATGGAAAAAAGAGAATGTGGTCACTGGCTGAGAACCACATATCCCTCTCCCGCTTCGAACCTGCTTCTGAGCAGCCATGGAAACACGGCTCGTGCCTTTCGCGTTAAGAAAGAATTTGAGATGTGTTGGTTTAAGAGCCGGCAAATTTAGGTGGTACCGCGGAGACATGCGTTTTCGTCCTTATTAGAGGGACGGAAGCGCATGTTTTTTTTATTTTTAAACCAAAGATGCTATCGCTATTTCTGCGATGAAAGGATGGATGGATATGAAAACAATCGTATTTGTTGGAGCGGGTTCAATGGCCGAAGCGGTTATTGCTGGAGTTTTGGAGCAAGGTGCTGTGAATCCCCAGCAGATTTTTGTGATGAATAAATCGGACGATGAACGTTTGGCCTTTATGAAAAATAAGTATGGTGTATCGATTGTCTGTAATGAAAAGGAAGCGTTGAAAAGAGCGGATCTTGTGATTCTTGCGACGAAGCCAAAAGACATCCACCATGCAATGGCTGATATATCTTGTTACATGGCTGATACAACGGCCGTCTTGTCAGTCATCGCGGGGATTTCAATCCAGACAATCGAAAACGGTCTCGGTGCAAGGCCGATTGCCCGTTCGATGCCAAATACATCTGCTACCATCGGAAAATCGGCGAGTGGCGTCGCCTGGAATGAAGCGGTTAGTGTTGATATGAAAACACTTATCCTGGACCTATTGGCATCCATCGGTATTGTGAAGGAAGTCGAGGAGGATGAATTACATGCTGTAACGGCCCTTTCCGGTAGCGGTCCTGCATATGTCTATTACATGGCGGAGGCGCTGGAAGAGGCAGCAATGGACAAAGGGTTGTCCAAAGGCGTGGCACGTGAACTCATTATCCAAACAATTGAAGGCGCAGCAGCGATGTTAAAGCAAACGGGATTGGAACCTGCGGAACTAAGAAATAATGTGACCAGTCCAGGTGGCACAACCGAAGCGGGACTCCAGGCATTGGAAAAAGGACGGTTTAAAGAAGCCATTAAACAGTGCATCGAAATGGCAGAGGCACGTTCACGTGAGCTTGGCAGACTGTCTTAATCGTTCCTCATTGCTATACTGAGGTAGAAATGTACAAGGGGGTTGGAAAACTTGGCTAAATTATTTGAACCTTATACGATACGCGGTGTCGAATTCAAAAATCGGATCGTCATGTCACCGATGTGTATGTATTCCAGTCATAACAAGGATGGCAAAGTGGAGGATTGGCATAAGACTCATTACGCGACACGCGCCGTCGGACAGGTCGGTTTACTCATCGTTGAAGCGACGGCCGTATTGCCGGAAGGCCGTATTTCCGCGCAAGATCTTGGTATTTGGAGCGATGATCATATCGACGGACTTACGGAAATCGTTAACCTGATGAAACAACACGGTGCAAAAACCGGTATTCAACTAGCACATGCTGGACGTAAAGCGACGATAGACGGAGATATATTCGCACCATCCGCTATTGTTTTTAATGAGAAATATAAAACACCAATCGAAATGTCGGAAGTTGAAATCAAAGAGACGATCCAGGCCTTTAAAAACGGCGCTGTCCGTGCACTAAAAGCCGGCTTTGATGTTATCGAATTGCACGGTGCCCACGGCTATTTGATCAATGAGTTTTTGTCCCCGTTAACAAATAAGCGTACGGATGCCTATGGGGGTTCCGCGGAAAATCGATATCGTTTCTTGCGGGAAATTATCGATGAAGTAAAAGAAGTGTGGAATGGACCTTTATTCGTCCGTATTTCTGCACATGATTACACGGAAGGCGGTATGACGCCAGCTGCTTATGTTGAAATGGCGAAGTGGATGAAAGAACAAGGAGTCGATTTGATCGATGTCAGTTCGGGTGCGAATGTCCCTGCTTCAATCGATGCATTTCCGGGTTATCAAGTTCCCTTTTCAGAAACCATCAAAAGGAGCGCGGACATTGCAACAGGTGCGGTTGGCTTGATTACAACAGGTATCCAGGCTGAGGAAGTTTTAAAAAACGGCCGTGCAGATATGGTGTTTCTTGCGCGTGAACTTTTGCGAAATCCGTACTGGGCCTATACCGCAGCGAAAGAACTTCGAGTCGAAATACCAATGGCGAAACAATACAATCGTGGTTGGACATTCTAATACGCATAGATAGCAAAAAATCCACGCGAACAGTTTGTTCAACGTGGATTTTTGCCTTTTATCACCGACTCAAGAGGGTTTCTCGGCGTTAAGGTTCTTAACCTGCCCATCTATCCACACAAAGCGGGAAAAGTCCTCTGCAATATGAAGCGTAGGGAAAATCGCTTCGCCTTGTTCTTTCAATTTTGCCACATCACTCGGCATGAACCGAGCACTTATATGATTTGCGATTAGTTTCTTCGCACCTGCTTCACTGGCTGTTCGTGCAGCATCTCCAATTGTCGAATGACCATATTCCTTTGCCAAATTATCCGTGTCCATGTCAAACGTCGCTTCATGGACAAGAAGGTCAGCATCCAAAGCTAATTCAACAGCTGCGTTACAATAACTTGTATCACCGAGAATGGTGACCGTAAACCCTTCCTGCGGCTCGCCGGTGACGTCTTTGCTAAAGATGAGACGCCCATCCGGCAAGGTTACATCTGATCCGTCTTTTAACTCTTTCAAAAGAGGCCCTTTCGGAACACCCGCTTCATTTACCTTGTCAATTAATAACTTACCTGGTAGTGGCTTTTGTTCAATCCGATAGCCAAGGCAAGGAATTCCATGTTGCAGATTTTTCGCAATCACTTTAAATTTATCATCTTCAACTATGATACCTTCTCCAACTTCTTGGATAAGGAGTTCGTAATTCAAATGTGTTGTTGTAATACGCAAAGTAGTTTCTAGCCATTCCTTTAATCCGCTAGGCCCATATATTTCGAGTCGCTCATTGCCACCAAGGAACGACCGGGATCCTAGTAAGCCAGGCAAACCGAAAATATGGTCACCGTGCAGATGGGTAATGAAGATTTTAGCGATTTTCCGAGGTTTTAATGGTGTATGTAAAAGTTGATGTTGCGTTGCTTCTCCGCAATCGAATAACCAGTACCCTTCTCCTTCTGCTGATAAATTTAAAATAACAGCGGACGTGTTACGCATTTTGGATGGCATACCGGCGCCTGTGCCTAAAAATTGGAGTTCCATACTGTCTTCCTCCCTTCTACTTGTTACCCCTTTTAATGGAGCCTTCACCGAACTTCTGCCCCAGTTGTGTGAGCAATCCGTCTATTTTATCTTCTTTGGCATGTTTTTCGAAATTATAAATCGATAATTGTTCATGTAATTCATTCATCGGTACGACATTTGTTACGGTGACTCCCAGTAGACGTACAGGTTCATGATCCCAATGTTTCTGGAATAGATCTACGGCTTCCTTATAAATGTCTTGGACTTTATAAATGGGGTTGAGTAATGAACGACTTCGTGTCTGATTGCGCCAGTCTGCTGTACGAATTTGAATCATGACGACAGTTCCTGCAAGTTGGTTTTTATCAAGCCGATCCGCCACTTTGATGGAGAGCCATTTGAAAACTTCCAAGCAAGCATCCAAATCAGTTTCATCGACTGGAAGCGTCGTGGAGCTACCAATACTTTTTCGTTCTTCTGCTGCCTCTGGGTCAACCGGGCGATGATCAACGCCATTTGCCCGCTTCTGTAGACGAAGCCCATTTTTTCCAAGGGTCGCTTTAATCTTCACTTTATCGGCGTTCGCCAAGTCACCCATTGTATAGATACCGAGTGTATGCAACTTTTTCTCAGTGCTTTTACCGATTCCATGCATCTCGATGACAGGCAAAGGCCATAGAAGTGCTTCAACCTGACGCTTCCTCAAAATGGTGATTCCCATCGGTTTTTTCATATCGGATGCAGTTTTTGCAAGGAACTTGTTAGGTGCAATACCGATTGAACAGGGCAAATCCAGTTCTTTTAAAATGCGTTGTTGCATTCCACTTGCGATATTGACTGCATCCGTTAATCCTCCGATTGCAGTAATATCAATATAGGCTTCATCTATTGACACTGGTTCAACTAGCTCGGTATAAGAACGTAAAATCGTAAAGACAGCTGTCGAGGCTATTCGATACTTTTCGAAGTCCGGTGGTACAATAACAAGATCGGGACAAATCCGTCTCGCTTCACCTACTGTCATCGTTGTGTATATTCCGAGCGCTCTCGCCTCATAAGAACAGGTGACTAGAATGCCCCTTCGCTCTTTCGGGTTGCCTGCGACAGCCATTGGAATCCCTTTTAACGAAGGATCATGTGCTTGTTCAACAGAGGCGAAAAAGCTATTCATATCGAGGTGAAGAATGACCTTCGCCCGCGTTTCAGCTGCTGTTCCCATCGCACATGCCCTCCTTCTTATGCCCGTCGCCCCTGCACGGCCGCATTCGCTTTTCTTCATGGCTAGCTCATGCGGCCAGGGGCTCGGGTCATAAGCTGGCACGGTTTTGCGGCAAAGGTCGCCGCTTTACCGCACCCTCTTATGCCCGTCGCCCCTATACGGCCGCATTCGCTTTTCTTTCTGGCTAGCTCATGCGGCCAGGGGCTCGGGTCATAAGCTGGCACGGTTTTGCGGCAAAGGTCGCCGCTTTACCGCACCCTCTTATGCCTGTCGCCCCTACACGGCCGCATTCGCTTTTCTTTCTGGCTAGCTCATGCGGCCAGGGGCTCGGGTCATAAGGTGGTACGGTTTTGCGGCAAAGGTCGCCGCTTTACCGCACCCTCTTATGCCCGTCGCCCCTACACGGCCGCATTCGCTTTTCTTTATTATAATGCAAAGACCGAGCAGTTTAAACTGCCCGGTCCGGTTTCAAGGGTTTTGTGTTAACTGTGCTTCAACGTATTCTTCAATTTCATTCATTCCCGCAAGCGTTCGTGATAAAATTTCAGGGTCAATTACAGTAATCATTCGGTTTTCCAGATTCGCGACCGTTGTGAAGTATTTCGTTTTCGAATAGGCCATTAGACCAGATGAAGTCATCAAGCTCTCCGGGATATCAAGAATTTCTTTCGCATCGAGAACGAGCAATCCAATATAAAGATTCTCAGTTTGCACAACGACAACGCGTGCTTCTGCATGATTTCTTGCACTGTTTCCATATAAAATTTGTTCAAAATCAAGAATCGGAACGAGTTCACCACGAATCCTCATAAGACCAAGCATATACGCTGGAAGATGCGGAATTGGGTTCACATGTTCCAAGAGCTCGATTGAAACGACCGCTTCTACTGGAATGGCATATTCTTCGTTGCCGCACTGAACAACAACTACTTTTAAGTCATTCACTTGTTTACCCCCATTTACTCGGTCGCTGTTACACGAACGATTTCAAGTAATAGTTCTGTCAGCTTATTCAATTCTTCGACTGGCATCCGTTCACTTTTCGTATGAATTTCTTCATAACCGACAGATAATGTCACTGTTGGAATCCCAGCTCCGTTGAAGATGTTGCCGTCACTACCGCCACCACTTGTCAATAGCTCCGGTGCACGCCCAATATTGCGGATTGCTTCCATCGCGGTTTGAACCACTTGTGCTTCTTCGCCAAAACTAAATCCTGGATACATGATTTCTACATCCGTTTCAGCTTGTCCGCCCATCGCATTTGCTGTTTCTTCAAATGTTCTCACCATATGTTGTGTTTGCTCATTTAGTTTCTTAGGATCGATTGAACGGGCTTCTGCCAAAATACGCACTTCATCACAAACGATATTTGTCGCTTGCCCACCTTCAAAACGTCCGATATTCGCTGTTGTATTCGTGTCGATTCGTCCAAGTGACATGGCAGCAATGGATTTAGCAGCAATATTGATAGCTGAAACACCTTTTTCAGGCGCAACGCCCGCATGCGCTGTTTTACCATGGATTGTCGTACACAATTTTGCCTGGTAAGGTGCAGCAGTTACAATGCCGCCAACCTTGCCGTCGCTATCGACTGCATAGCCATATTTTGCTTTGATACATGTCGTGTCCATTTCTTTTGCACCCGCAAGACCACTTTCTTCGCCAGCCGTGATGATGAACTGGATATCGCCATGCGGTTGACCGCTTTCTTTTAAAGACCGTGCCATTTCAAAAAGGGCTGCAATTCCGGCTTTATCGTCCGCACCAAGAATGGTCGTTCCGTCTGAATAAATGTAACCATCTTCCCGAAGTTCCGGTTTAATGGCTTGCGCTGGAACAACTGTGTCCATGTGACAAGTGAAATAGATTGGGTCGATACCATTGGCTGTCCCTTGCATTGTAGCAATTAAATTCCCCGCTCCGTGCCCGCTCCGTGGTGCCGAGTCGTCTTCTACAACTTCAAAGCCGAGTGCTTCCATCTTTTTTGTTAAAATATCTGCAATATTACGTTCGTTCTTTGTTTCCGAATCAATTTGTACGAGTTCTAAAAACTCATCGAGTAGTCTTTGTTTATTCATTAAACCCAGCTCCTTTTATATATGTAGTCCATTGAATCCGTTGTGGCACTAAGGGATGTCTATCCCCCAGGTGCCTTCGATTAGTTTGCATAGCTATTCATGTATTCAACCCTTAAAGTGGGATATTGCCGTGTTTCTTTTTCGGTCTTGTTTCCTGTTTGTTGCGCATCATATCAAGTGCTTGTAATAGTTTGATGCGTGTTTCGCGTGGATCGATGACATCATCCACCATTCCGTGGGAGGCTGCAACGTATGGATTAGCGAATTTTTCACGGTACTCTTCAATTTTATCTGCACGTGTTTGTTCGGGATTTTCACTGTTCGCAATTTCACGTGCAAAAATAATATTTGCCGCGCCTTGTGCACCCATAACAGCGATTTCAGCATTTGGCCATGCATAGACGATATCGGCACCAATTGATTTTGAATTAAGTGCTACATATGCGCCGCCGAATGCTTTTCGAAGAATCACCGTCATTTTCGGCACAGTCGCTTCCGAATAGGCATATAAAATTTTAGCGCCATGACGGATGATGCCGCCGTGTTCTTGTTTAATGCCCGGGAAGAAGCCGGTTACATCTTCAAAGGTGATAAGCGGAATATTGAACGAATCACAGAAACGGATGAAGCGAGCGATTTTATCGGAAGAATCGATATCGAGTCCACCAGCCATCACTTTCGGTTGGTTACAAATCAGACCGACCGATTCACCTTTCATACGCGCTAATCCAACAACTGCGTTGCGCGCGAATTCCGACTGTACTTCCATGAATGAATCCGCATCGACTACTTGTGCGACAACTTTGCGAACGTCATATGGCCGTGTTGTTTCGTATGGCACGACATCTGCTAGATCCGCGCGATAATCATCCGTTTCATCGTATGCTAAGATAGGTGCTTTTTCTTCATTGTTCTGAGGTAGATAGGCAAGCAGTTTCCGTACATCTTCGAGAACCGTTTTTTCATCTTTCCCACGGAAGTGTGCATTTCCACTTATTGAATTATGTACTTTCGATCCACCTAAATTTTCAGATGAAATTTTTTCGCCTGTCACCGTTTCAATTACTTTCGGTCCCGTGATGAACATCTGACTCGTCTCATCCGTCATGAATACAAAATCAGTAATAGCTGGTGAATAAACAGCCCCCCCAGCACAAGGTCCGAGAATAACAGAGATTTGTGGGATGACACCTGAATAGATAGCATTGCGGTAAAAAATTTCACCATAGCCGTCAAGCGACACAACACCTTCTTGGATGCGTGCACCACCCGAATCGTTCAATCCAATAAACGGTGCTCCATTCTTCGCAGCCAAATCCATCACATTCGCGATTTTCATGGCATGCATTTCACCAAGTGCCCCTCCAAAAACTGTGAAGTCTTGAGAAAATAGGTAGATAGGTCTTCCATGAATTTTGCCGTAACCCGTTACGACGCCATCCCCGGGTCCTACTTGCTTATCCATGCCGAAATCACGTGTCCGATGTGAAACGAATGGATTCAACTCAACAAACGTATTGGGATCTAGAAGCAGATCGATTCGTTCCCTTGCAGTCAGTTTCCCTTTTTCATGTTGCTTCTCGATTCGCTCATCTCCACCACCTAGTTCAATGGTTCTCTTTTTGTCATATAATTCGCTTATTTTATCATAAATATCCATTGTTCATTCCCCTTTACTGCTTTTATCACAAAGTTCATACAGAACACCGAATGACGATTTAGGATGAAGGAATGCAACTTTTGCACCACCCGCACCTGGATTGGGTTCATCTTGTAAAAGTTGTACCCCTTTTTCTTGCAGTTCCGCCATTCGTGTCCGAATATCCGTAACACCGAACGCGATATGGTGGACACCTTCCCCGCGTTTAGCAAGAAACTTCGCAATAGCTCCTTCTTCACTAAGTGGTTCCAATAATTCAAGTTTAATATTTCCAGCGTCAATAAACGCGACGCGCACATTTTGGCTTACCACTTCTTCGATGGCTAGAAGTTTCAGTCCAAGTGTATCTATATAGTAGGCTACTGATTTATCGATGCTTCTTACAGCAATTCCAATATGGTCGACTTTTTTCAATATACTCACCCCTATACTCTATTGTACATTCTTCCAGATGAATTCGCTACATCTTGTGAAATCTTCAGATTCTGTTAAAATAGAATCATAACGGTTAAGGAGTTTGGAGCCATGAGTAATAAGAAAGTACAAAAATTTATCGTCTATGTAATGGTTGCAGCGATGGTTGCATCTAGTCTCTTGTTTGGGCTTAGCATGATTATGTAAATATGAAAAAACAGTCCGTGTTGTGCAATTTCGCACTCACGGACTGTTTTTTTTGATTATACTTCTTCGCAGAATTCGTCGAACTGACCTTGTAGGTTTGTCACAACGGACATTGGGTCATGCCCTTCAATTTCATAGCGGCCCAGTTCCGCAACAAGTTTTCCGTCTTTCATAAGCGCAAATGATGGAGAAGATGGTAAATGATCTTCACCGAAAAGCATACGTGCTTGTGCTGTCGCTTCTTTATCTTGTCCTGCAAATACAGTGACTAAGTGATCTGGACGTTTATCGTTATGAATTGCATGTGCTGCCGCCGGACGCGCGATGCCGCCTGCACAACCACAAACAGAGTTCACCATAACAAGTGTTGTGCCTTTACGTGCAAAAGCTGCTTCCACTTCTTTGGGTGTTGAAAGCTGTTCATAGCCGCTAGCTTCCATTTCAGCGCGGGCACGTGTAAGTGTTTCATTCATTAATAAATCAAAGTTCATATTCATCGATGTTCAAACCCCTTTCTAATTTCATTTCCATCATAGCAGTAGAGAGCGTTCCATGCAAAAATTCAATATGAAGAACAAGGTGTAACACTTTATGTGACTACAGGTATATGTATTATTTCAAAACTTTCAATACGGATATCTAATTATCACCTATACAATTAAGACTCTTTCCAACGACGCTCGGCGCTTGGGGATGCCTCCCGCAATAAGCCTGATAGAAACCACTATCAGGCTTATTGCGGGAGGCTACCTCAGTGAGGCGCCTTCGCTGGAGATTACATAAAACCAGAAGTTCAGCAGAGCTACTAATAAAATAGAAAGGAGCTAGTGTACGGTGCCAGTCACTCATACTAACATGAAAGTTCGAACAATCATGTTAGTTGAAAAAATGCAAAGGTTTGAGTGACAAGCGTGAGTAACTGGCACGGTAAATTAAGCGAGCCATTGTTTCCACTTACATTTACTATTACACGGCTTAGTTCAACGTTTTCCGAATCTCCTTTACTTGCTCCAAAGTAAGTCCAGTAATTTCTGCAATTGTTTCAAGTGCCATGTTTTTCAAAATTAATTTCTTCGTGATATCTCTTTTTTCAAATTCTATTCCTTGCTCTATTCCCTGTTCTCTCCCTTGCTCTATTCCTTGCTCTATTCCTTGTTCTATACCTTTCTCCAACTCCAAATCAAAAGCATTCATAATTGTTGGGGAAGCATTTTCTTTATTGTATAGCTCCATTAGCTCCGTCTCCTTTCTAATCATTGGTCGAATTTCTTCAGATAACCGATTTGTATACGCTTCTGGCAATTGTAGCAAGTAATCAATAAAATGAAAAACAGCTTGGACTGCAGTACGTGAGTAATTTTGATTGTGGATAAGTTCACGCATTAGCTTTCTTTTGAAAAGATAGCGTTGGTGTGCTTCATCTTTTGTTTGATGCAGTACTTTTGCTGCTAGGATGATTTTGCTGAAAAGCTTATCCGACCGTTCGAGTTCCTCGTCTGAGTAAGCTTCCGTTTGATAATTTCTATACGAATAATGTAGCTGCGTACCAAAATAATCGTAGGTAAAACGTTCGGGTATATCACTCCGACTCGGGGATGTATGAACAGCGATAGCGACAATTTTCTTTTGATGGCGGTCGTAGATGCGATAGAAATATCGAAACATTCGTTCAGGGAAATCCGTTTCTTTTTTACTTTGCACTTCGATATGGATGAGAATCCATTGCTCTTTTCCATCTTTCAAATGGACTTTTGCCAATCGATCCGCAAATCGCCTCCCTTTTCGCTTATCCACGACTTCCTGAAATAATTCCTTATCTAAAAACTCTGGCTCCTTACAGAAATCGATATGTGTGTGCAATTCTGGTGCAAAAAACAGTAAAAAATCTTCGAACAACTCTCCAATCACTTTTTTCCACAGACCGTCTTGATCCACCAAACTTCCGCCATATTGCGTCTTTTCTTCTCTGACCCATGCCACAACCATTTAATAAAACACCTCCAATTAGGTTTCAGACTATTGTATTAACTATAACACAACACGAACGCACGTTCAATCGTTAGGTATATATCAGTTGAAATTGAGTTGATTTCATAGTGAATGATTTGCAAGATTGAATAGGGTGAAGGCTAGGTATTTTTTGTTATACCAATCCATTAATCTAATTATTTTCCCGATTGTGTGCGCACCTGTGCAATAAAAACCAACCAACAATTTGAGTATAGGATACCTGAGTAACAAACAATCATGACTGTTTAAACTTTCACGATAGTTTCTTGCACGAGGTACTTCAAATCGACTTGCGCGGGTACTGCTCAGTATAAAATGCCAACCTAGCAACGTAAAACGCCAACCTCACAACATAAGCTCGAAACCCCATAACTTACTCCCTGAACCTAGCAACGTTTTCTTCACACCAAAAAAAATTTTCGCCAAAATGTATCCTTCCGCCCCATTCCCCTCTATATAAAGAATAAAAGGGGCTCCTTCCAATGAAAACATACCTAACAGAGCACGCACACTTCACAAACACAAAAGACTTAGACCAAGCAACTCGGCAACATGTATTGGCCCACTGGAACGCTATGAATAAAACTGAGCGGGCTGTCCTCGATATGATTCGCCGTTACTCCGTCAAATACGGTGCCGCTCACTTGAAACACGAAACCATCGAAAAGGCTATCAAGAAATCCAACGCAACCGTCCGACGCGCTATTCGTAAATTAGAAAAGCTCTACATCATCGAACGCATTCACTTTATCCGCCCTGTCATGAGCGGGCTAGGCGCCAACATTTACGTTATTATACCTTTTCATGACCAGTCGAAAATGAACAGCCCAGAAGTGACCGAAAAGACAGCTGACAGTAAGCCGCAACCCGCAATTCCGCAGACTGAAGCCTTTCTTTCTAAATCTATAAATTCTAAAGATCTTAAAAGAACGTCTCCTCCGGAAGTGTTGCCTACAACGCTTTTCGGTAAAATGAAATCCCTTCTTTCTTCAACAATCGGAGAAAGTAAATTGGTAAAGGGTACCTGTGAGACAAACAATCCTGGTTATTCAAACATTCACGAAAGTTTCTTACGGAGGCACCCCGAATTCACGCACGTTTCACATGGCGGATGAATATACTACTATGCAAAGGTATATATGACTAAAGTACTGTAAAGAAATTGGTGTATTAAAACTTTCAATTCTAGTTCATTTGTTCATCGCAAATGAATAGAATCGCTCGGGATCACATTTCTATAAAACTAAAATCTAATCACCCGACGCTTTGCCACCCTGTTTTGAAATTTATGCGAAAAGAGGAGTATATATCAAACTACCCGTGAAGAAATACCTCATTCCAATAGGACTAGCGCTTTTTATCACCCTGGGTGGTACAGCTATAGCCAATGAGAAAAATCCCGCAGACTATATTAAAAACTTGATGGATACCACTGTCATTCCTTTGCTTTCTGATGCCGAAAAATCGATTCAGGCAACTAGCCAAGGCTACGAAAACGAACTCTCCGCTTTGGTAAAAGATGCTCATTTTCAGGTTTCACGTGAATTAACATCCTGGAACGAGTCTGAATTGAAGAGAGTAAATAACGAGTTAAGCGCTTATTATGCGTTGCAGCTCGCTGTGATTGAAGATGCAACCGAGAAAGAAATCCGTGCTGGAAAGTTGAAAATCACAGAGCAACTCAACGCCTACATGGCTAAAGAGAAGGCAAAAATAGATGCCGCACTAAACGCAACCACCGGTGAAATTAAAGGAGTTGACAGCAAAAAACCTATCCACATCGAACCTCCTGTTGAAGAAGTTGAAATTGAAGATGGAACTGATGGTGAGTTTGTTCAAGATGGTAGTGAATTAATGGAAAGTGAAGAACCCGATACGAGTCCAATTATAGAAACAAGTGAGAGGGACGAATAACAGGTTGCCCAGGAGACAATGTGCCATCTCCCTTAAATTTAAATGAAAAGAGGAAACATGTATGAAACTAGTTAAAGGTGTAAAAGGTAAAGTAATAGCTGGGATTCTAGTGGTTGCTTTAGTCGCAGGAGGTATCGGTGCTGCTGCAAATAATGCTACTTTTACGGAATTTATTAGCAGTGCGGCCACCTCGTTATTTGTAAAAGTTGCTGGGTGGGCAGGATTTGAGGTACAAGAGAATTCAAAAGGTAAAATAACGCTAATCGAGAAAAAAGTCAAAGAAGAGTTTGACGCTGCCCAGGAAAAGGTACAAAAGCATCTAGAAAAAAGTGTAAGTAAAGGTAATGCAGAAATAGATAAGGAATATGGAAAGTTAGTGAAGGAAATTGAAAAGTCCATTAAGAATGAAACCGCTGAGGCTGAAAGACTTATTACTGAGAACGTAGAACATGAAGTGAATGTAGGTAAGAAAAACTTACAAACGGCAGCCCAGAAGAAAGCCCAGGAGTTAATTAATACAGCTAATCAACAACTTCCGGATCCAGGTTATGTAAAATCACCGCTTCTTACAAATACTGTTCCTAAATAAACACCAGTATGATGGCGAAAAGTATCATGATAAGATTGAATGATAGGGTGGTAATAAAGTTAAAAAGAAAATCAGCCATTTAAGTAGATGGCTGATTTTCTTTTTTCTTTAAATTTTCAGTACGCTGTGTCATGGACAATCATGATTGTTTAAACTTTCACGATAGTTTCTTGTACGGGTACCTGACACTAACACACTTCTAGTAATTATGAGGGCACCTTTACAGGGGTAGCCGAGCTCAAAACGCTGAACGGACTAAGTACATAGGGTAAACTCGCATTGTCAATTTGTGTTGGTTTGAAAATACGGATATCTGTATGATCCATCTCCGCTCCATTTTCTTTGAATACGCAAAAAGCAGTATTCCTCCTCATTCCAAAGGAAGTATACTGCTTTTGTACCTATAGAATGTCATGACAGGTGATAGTCACTCACACGGTGTCAACCAACTAAAGCAACATTCGCAAAAATTGTTCGTAATTCACGCCTGCCTCGCGCGGAACCTGCTCCCTTGACGTAGCTTCAATCGCAGCGGCTAAGAACGCCTCCGCAAGCTTCATGGACTCCACTAAATCCTGTCCGCGCATCATACCACCCATAATGACTGATGCAAACAAATCACCCGTTCCCGAATAGCTCTCGCCGTTAAAATCTCGTAAACGATAATAGGAATGATTTGCATCGACATACATATTGCCTACATAGCGCTTGTTCCCATCTGCTGGCGGCGGATTCAAACCAGTAATTATGACATTTGCCCCTGTTACATGCTGGAGCTGATGGCCCGCCTCCTCCAACACCTGAATATAATCCGAATCATTTTGATAGCTCTGTAGCTTCTCATACGACAACCCTGTAAGCAAGCAACACTCTGTAACATTTGGTGTAACAATGTCTGCGCACTTCACTAAATCCTTCATACGATCAAGCAACCCGCCTGTAAACATTTTGTATACCTCGCCCGTATCGCCCATTACTGGATCGACAAGTAGCTTCGTTTCATTCGAATGAAACACGTCTAAAAACTGAAATAGGTTATCAATTTGCTCTTTTCCTGTCACAAAGCCTGTATGAATGCCATCAAAGGTCGCACCAAGCTTTTTCCATTCCTCCACAAAATAGTCCATTTTTGACGTTAAATCCTCACAATAAAAGCTTGGATACCCAGTCTGCGCCGTTAAAATCGCGGTTGGCAATGGCACTGCCTGAACACCCATCACTGATAGCACAGGTATTGCAGCCGTTAACGAGCACTTCCCAAAGGATGACATATCTTGAATGACAGCTACTTTTTTAATGCTATTCGCCACCTAACTAATCCTACTTTTATTCTCTTCATCGTATCATAATAAGGAAGAGGCGAAAATGCATCAATTAATATAGATTGAAATGAACTATTATTGTACAGACAAAACAAACTGACCCTTTACATTTTAATGAAATTGACACTTTAACACTAGTCAGCCCTTTGCTAAAGTTAAAGCATTCAAAATACTTATTGAAGTGAGGGAGATGCAGGTGCAATATATACAAAATCAAACCTATACAAAAGCACGAACGAAAACATTTGATTTAGTGATTACATCAATTTTAGCGGCACTTATTTTCATCTCAACCGTGTTTATTAATATCAAGCTTCCCATTGGGCAAGGAGGCCTCATTCATTTAGGGACAGCGATGCTTTTCATCACAGCAATTTTATTCGGCCCTAAAAAGGGAGCACTTGCCGGAGCAATCGGAATGGGCTTGTTCGATATACTAGGTGGCTGGTTAATTTGGGCACCAACGACAATTATATCCCGCGCATTACAAGGTCTGATTGTCGGGAAAATAGCCTGGTCTAAGGGTCATAAAGGCGACAGTATTGGGTTAAACATTTTGGGAGCAGTTGCTTCAATGCCCGTGATGATTGCGGTATACTATATTGGACAAGCGATTATGTTCAAAAGCTGGATCGTTCCTATAGCATCAATTCCTGGAGATATCATCCAAAACGTTGTGGGTTTACTTGTCGCGATTCCAGTATGTATCGCGCTGAAAAAAACATCTTACTTTAAAAAGAATTATTAATACGTACAACAGAAACACGCCATCTTGCTGTTTTGCTTACAGCATGGATGGCGTGTTTCGATTGTACGGTGCCAGTCACTCATTGTTACTGACGTAAGAATCTGACCGGAAATTAACGTTTTCCTTTGTCCAGTGATTGCTTGAATTTCTGTCCATGCATATTTAAAAGAAAAGAGAACTTA
>NZ_UXAV01000071.1 GCF_900609045.1 Filibacter tadaridae | reverse complement strand
GCCTTTTTCTACTGATACAATTGCCGCATCTTCAACAGCGTATGTTGCATCTGCTGTTACGTCTGCTTCTGTAGATTTATCTTCAATCGTTGTTGTTTCGGTTACTTTTACTGATGCTGTTTTACCTTTTTCTATGGAGACCGTTTTTTGGTCAACTGAAAGTGTAACTTCAGCTTTTGGTGCTTCCACAGGATCCGTTACAGTAACGTTTACACTTACTGTATTATCTCCA
>NZ_UXAV01000011.1 GCF_900609045.1 Filibacter tadaridae | reverse complement strand
CAGATAATGATTCTTAAAAAGGTATTGCATGAATAGAATCACAGAAGTGATCTATTCGAAGAAGAATTGAATTCTTCTCGGTTGATTCTTGATTTGTTGCAATCAATGTCGTTTTATCCAGTTTTCAATGAACAAAAAATAAATTGGTGGAGCCTAGCGGGATCGAACCGCTGACCTCCTGCGTGCAAGGCAGGCGCTCTCCCAGCTGAGCTAAGGCCCCGAAATTGTATGATAGTTATTTAAGCGATAACCCTGCTAAAATAACTTAATGGTGGGCCTAAATGGACTCGAACCATCGACCTCACGCTTATCAGGCGTGCGCTCTAACCAGCTGAGCTATAGGCCCCATTTGGGATTTTTATGAAGTTTAAATAACATGTCCAGTTATAAACATCACTTCAAACGGCAACTTTAATTCTTGAATAAAAATGCAAGCATTCCTATTCAAGCCCTTCAGTATCCGTTTATATGAAGTGATATTTTTCACTTTACCATGAACCTTCAAAACTGAACGCAAAACGTCAATAAGATTTTTTAGCGTGCTTTGCGCTAAAATAATCAACCATTCCTGATTGACCTATAAAGGAATGAAGTACAATTCCTTTATTTCCGTATGTCCGGCTCCAAACGCCAGCTCACGCGCCCACTTCAGTCTCTCAGTCGAAATGCAAGCATTTCTATTCGAGCCTTCCATTGGTCGGTTGAGCTAGACGGCGTTTTCCGCTTTTCATATAATCCTTAGAAAGGAGGTGATCCAGCCGCACCTTCCGATACGGCTACCTTGTTACGACTTCACCCCAATCATCTGTCCCACCTTCGGCGGCTGGCTC
>NZ_UXAV01000022.1 GCF_900609045.1 Filibacter tadaridae | reverse complement strand
ACACCGCCGCGCTCAAATATGCATGTTTCGCGCTCAAAGAGAACCCCGCCGCGCTCAAATATGCATGTTTCGCGCTCAAAGAGAATCCTGCCGCGCTCAAGAAAGCGAGGTTCGCGCTCAAAGAGAATCCTGCCGCGCTCAAGAAAGCGAGGTTCGCGCTCAAAGAGAATCCTGCCGCGCTCAAGAAAGCGAGGTTCGCGCTCAAAGGGAGGCCTACCGCGCTCAAGAAAGCGTGTTTCGCGCTCAAAGAGAATCCTGCCGCGCTCAAGAAAGCGTGTTTCGCGCTCAAAGAAAAGCCCGCCGCGCTCAAAAATACGTGTTTCGCGCTCAAAGGGAGGCCTACCGCGCTCAAGAAAGCGTGTTTTGCGCTCAAAGAGAACACCGCCGCGCCCAAATATGCATGTTTCGCTCTCAAAGAGAATCCCGCCGCGCTCAAATATGTAAGTTTCGCGCTCAAAGAGAATACTGCCGCCATCAAAAAAAGACCTCGCAACCATCTGCGAGATCCTCATAGTTCATTCACAAACCAATACTTGTCTTAAAAACAATCCTTTTTTCGCAATGCATCGATCAACGATACGAAAACCAGCTTCGTCCACCATATGATCAATCGTTTCAATGGTTACGACGACTAGTTTTTTCACGAAACGGCGTGCTTCCTTCAAAATTTCAAGTTGTGCTTCAGGTGTAATATGTGTAAATAAGTTATACGGCATGTCGATAATCGCAACGTCATAATCTTCAACGACATCTGCAATTGGTCCTAAATTCACTTCACCTTCAAGTCCAAAATAGGCAATATTCTTTCGCGAACCCAAAACGACGAGTGGGTTGATATCGCGTCCGACAATATTGATGCCCATCGACAAACCTTCAACCAGCACGGTTCCAATGCCACAACAAGGATCGATTGCCCGGACATCTGCTGGATGCGGCACTGCAATGTTCGCAACCGCCCTTGCAACACGAGTACTTAGCGCTGTCGAATACATATGCGGTTTTTTCTGATGATGAAACCAGACAGCTTCACTTTCCACCAATTTTCCGAAATACCACTGATCATCCAATTGAACGACGCCGAAAACAACTTCAGGATTGTTGAAGTCGGGGTCCCCCTGGATACACATACCTACTTCGCGTTCAATACTTCGCCGTTCAGGATGTCCGATCTTTTCAGTCGTATCTAGTGCAAACGTGTTTAAACTAGCAACCTTGAACGTAGCACCCTCCAATTGTAGATGCTTAACTTGTTCCAAAATGGCCTCCAAGTGATCACCTTGGTAAAGAACGTCAAGCCGCTCCTTCATAAATGGACTGCGGCTCGGGTGAATCTCAATGTCACTTTTTAACACATTCGACTGCTTATCAAAGCCGAAAAATGATCGCATCTCCAGTCGACAAAGATCGTACTCATCTGTATGACGTACATATGTGTATATGAATTCCGTGTTACTCAACGACTTCCCATCCTTCACTGCGCATCTTCTACGGCCACACCCAACTTGAAAATGAAGTGATAAAGCATTTGATACACATCGTCGAATGAGTTGTTTTCGCTAAAACCGCTCACAAAATTCAATGCGAAATTCACATCCCATAACCCGTCTTCACCGGAAAACATGACACTATATTTCACGCCATCACCGCTTAAATTAGCCTCAAGGAAGCCTTTTATCGCGTCTCCGAATTTCTTTTGCAATTTTAGTCCGAACAAGGCCGTATACGTTTCGAATACATCATCGAATTCAAGTGCAACGGCATCAATTCCAATTCGTTCAAATTCATTTGATTCTACATAGATGAATTGATTTTGGTTTTTCTTCAAATAGGATACCGGCGTATTCAAAAAGTCCGTATTCTCAGTGTGGATCAATTCCTCGGTCTCTTTGTCGCAGAGTTCGATCACGTGGAAGTGAATCGCTTTTTCGACGACAGTTACATCATCTGAAAGTAATTGGTGCTTCCGTGCGTAATCTTCCTCAAAATGCATTAGCCCGATATTATCATCATTCACATTTTTAGCTATATAGTTTTCCAACTGTTTTTTTAACATCTAAAATCAGCTCCTTCACATCTATAGTATAGCCTACATCTCTTCTTAGGTCTTTTTTTTCAACTGCAAATGAGTAATGCGTCATCTATTTAGTGATGAATCTTATAGTCAATCGTTAAAAAAGGAATCGAGAAAATCGTCATGTTATGTTGTGCATACAATTGCCCAGCCCCAATTTCCTTGATGATAAATGATTCTTCAATGGGCAACTTGAATGTATGTCCCTTCCCATAAGCTAAATAAGTGCCTGCATCAGACTCCGGTGAGCTCGACTTCTTGCTTGTCAGCTGCAAATCATCACCAATCTGATTCAATTCCAATACCCCAATCATCGTTGAAAACGGCAGTGGTAAAGCGATGTTCATATAGGTCCGTCCATCGCTGATATGCTCTGAATAAAGGGCGATAAAAGCAGGCGCATCCTTGAATTTCCGTACCCAAGCCCGCACCTTGTCGCGGCCATCTATTCCTTCCCGTAGCGTCAATAGGTCACCGGTCATCTCTTCATACTTACGATGCATCGGTAAGTTGATTTGCTGCATGTTTCGACTAACGAATTTATAGAGATAGGCTAACGGTTTGAACCATCGATGCCATTGAACTTTTGCGACTAGCTTATAATGCAACGTATTTTCATAAAAAGAAATGATGGCAGGTGATAGTGTCTTGCAATCGATTTGAGGCTCGTAAACGCGCATATCGTCTACCAACCCCCAATGCGTACCGCTACACTTTCCTTCCAGGACTTTTTCACCAATTACACCCGTTCCCCGAATTTTGCTGATGGGAAATGTGGGGGGACGGAAAGTGGAAGCGGGAACAAACAATGCCCAGCCTGCAACACCAAGCAATGCAAAGACAATGCAATTTAAAAAGCCATGAAAAAGGAGCATCCTATCTATAGTTATATAAACGATGCCAAGTCGATGGCCAACTGCATACAGTAGTGAAAAAAGAATGGTTATCCCGAGTGATGAAAAGGAAATGCGAACAAACCACGTTTGTAATTGATTGGCAAAAGCGGTTGTCCATGCAATGAAAATCAACCCTGCCAAGCCTACAATATACAAAATGACAGAAACCACTTCAATCCATACTGAAAACGTTATGCCGATTGCTACAATTATAGGAGATAGTAATAAGACACTACAAATGAATGGATAAAGCCTATGTTTGGAAAATCGACCAAGGAAACCGATGAAAAGCGGCAACAAAAATGCAGAGTAATGAAAATGGATGGCCGTCAACCAAGTAAGAAGGGGGCTGAAGCCCGTGTCAATCTCCATGATATATGCAAAGAACCAACCGCCGCCCATCGCTACATACATAAGGCCAATGTCAATCGCAAACTCTTCCAGATGCGTGAATCCTCGTTTAAGGAAGCGGCGCATTCCATAGATGGCTATGACAATCGTGAACAAGAGATAGATCCCCGCAAGTACGCCATCCCATTTGGATGAAGTGAATTGAAGCAACGCAACCGCCAGATACGCAGGCAGCGCAAAGTACATATAGGTTCTTGAAAACCAATCGCCCTTTACCATCACAAGCCGCAATGCGATGGGAACATAGACAAGTTGTGCAACAGTAAGCATAAGAAATGGCCATCGATCTGCACTGAAAATCATGACGACAATGAAAAACAGGATATGGAAGCTTGCGAAGTTACGCATCTTCATGGGCGTTAAACTCCCCTTCATAAGAAAATACCGTACCAATCAGCGGATTCTGTACCGCAACGCTAATTTTATAACACGCACGCGCTTCATTATAGTTTTCTGTAATGGTTGCAAGTCCTTGGAAAATACGCGGCAACGGGATTCCTAACTTCCCGAGTATCAGTTTTTGATTCAACGATTTGATCGTCAAACCACCTCCATCTGTGACGGAAAGTGCCAAGTCTGAATACACCAGTGCGGGTTCCCCAAGATAATCCTTCACAATACGAGATTCCAAGTCAAGACTCATAAGCGCGTTAAAATAACGCTTTTTTCGTCCGAAATGAAAAATCCGCTCCCAGTGAACCTGCTCTTCGCCCGCATCTCCAACAAATGCCGTATTCCGAATGGTAAACGGTATTTCATGTCCGTGTTCAGGAAAGAGAAGTTTCCAATATGTGCCCATATAAAAAAGAGGGAAGAGCCATTTGGGCCCTCCTTTGATGGTCTTCATGATGCCGGAAGCCTTGAACACAGCCCCTGCGGGAAGATCATATCTCTTTTGCAACATGGGATGCAGACGGTAAAAGTCTTGCCTCAGTGCATTTTTATAAATCGACATATGAACACCTCATCTCTTTCGTTTGCAGCTAGTCGCAGTGGGGAAGTCTTTACTTGCAAACCATCCAATTACTGACAGTACAATAAGTGAACAGTTAAATGTTACGGGATTAAATGGATGCACTGCAGTAGTTGGATCTGCAATCAATGCAACTATCAGAAGGAGTGGGAAAACGATAAGTTGCAATGCGAATAAATGTCTCTTCCGTCGATAAAAGAGCCATAACAGGCCGAATAACCCTTCAGCAATGCCGATGGTCAATACAGCCGTCGCACTCTGTCCCTCAGTAAGTGAAAATGCACGTCCAACCATTGTACGTTCCAGTGGGTGCATTGCGATGATTTTCGGAACGAGTCCTTGATAGAGCCAAATGAATGCAAATAACAAAGTGATCAAATAGGTACTGAAAAATCGGGAGTATTGGGAACGAGGTGCTTCACCTTTTTCAAGCCATCTCTTCAACACGTCGAAACTAAGTGCGGTTGCCCAACCGATAAGTGGACGGAAAGCCATTTTGTCAGCCAAGTTGCCTATCCGCCCGAAATTCGTATCGTAATCATACTGCGTCAAAAATTTCACATCGTTTTCCCGGGGCTCGTATTTCCAGTATCCTCTTCCTTCTCGGATAGGCGAGATCCATTGGTCCGTCCCGAATTGAAGTGAGGAAGAGCGCGTACCATCCTCTTTATGGAATTCCCCGCTGCTTTTCCCCCAACCATCCACTTGCAAGAAGGGTAGAACGGTTCTTGTGTATGTAAATGTCTGTGGTTCTCCCTCTTCTCTTGGTAAATAAATGATAGAGGAGAATCGTAGATCCCATTGTTCATGCATGGAAGGTGTTTGGGATGCTTCCCAAATCCGTTCGATATCTGCCTGTATCGGTATTTCCACGTATATTGGCTTTCTTTTCATAGCACTCACCTCAATTGATTTTAAACGAAAAAAAACTGGATATTGCAATCTAACCCGACTTGAATTATAATGCATATAAATGTATAAACATACACTGGGAGGAGCTGACTGGTTATGAAACTTTGGGGCGGGCGTTTTACAAGTCGTGCAGATGAAATAATGGAGCAATTCAACACATCATTACCTGTCGACCATCGATTATATAATGAAGATATCGCAGGAAGCTTAGCGCATGTTACGATGCTGGTTCACTGTGATCTAGTGACGCCCGAAGAAGGTGAACTCCTTGTTAACGGGCTTGACTCCATTTTAACAGATATTGAGTCAGGCGCTCTCAAAATCGAGGGGAATTATGAAGATATCCACTCTTTCGTGGAAATGCATCTGACGAAACGCATCGGTGAGACAGGGAAGAAGTTACATACCGCGCGCAGCCGGAATGACCAGGTGGCTGTTGACATGCGCTTGTACGCGAAAAGTAAAGCGTCGGAAGTCATGGATCACCTTCAAATGCTTATCGATTCATTGCATAAAAAAGGGGCCGAGAATAACGTCATCATGCCGGGTTATACACATTTACAGCGGGCACAAGTCGTGACGTTCAGTCATCATCTTGGCGCATACGCCCAAATGTTTAAACGGGACAAAAAACGGATTGGGAATGCGATTGAAATTCTGGATGAAAATCCACTGGGATGCGGAGCGCTTGCCGGGACGACCCATATGATTGATCGCGATATCACAACGGCTTTATTGCACTTTTCTAAGCCTGTGGATAACTTTCTCGATGGCGTTAGTGACCGGGATTATTTGCTTGAATTAATGTCGGACTTCTCGATTGTGATGATGCATTTAAGCCGTTTAAGCGAAGAACTCATCTTGTGGAGTAGCCAAGAATTTAAATTCGTCACCATGTCGGACGCCTACTCGACAGGCAGCAGTATCATGCCGCAAAAGAAAAATCCCGATGCAGCTGAATTGATCCGAGGGAAAACGGGGCGTGTATATGGATCTCTTTTCGCCTTGCTGACAACGTTAAAAGGGCTACCACTAACTTATAATAAAGACATGCAGGAAGATAAAGAACAGTTTTTCGATTCACTTGACACGGTCATGGATTGTATTGAAATCATGTCAAAAATGATTGATACATTACACGTGAATGCGGACCGTATGAAGGCGGCTATTAAAGGTGGATTCCTGAATGCGACCGAAGTGGCCGATTATTTGGTGAGCAAAGGAACGCCTTTCCGTGACGCACACGGAATTGTGGGACAGCTGATCATTTATTGTGAGGAACAGGAAAAGACAATTGAGGATTTAACGCTTGAAGAATTGGCGAAATTCAGTACAAAGATTACTGCTGATATATACGACTACATCGATTATGAAACGATTATTACAAAAGGGAACAAGAAGTTAATGAAAGAGGTTGGGAAGTAGTCAATGAAGTGTTCGGAGGACTAAAGAGTTCCCATATATGTTGTTATAAAAAATCCTTCTAACACCGCTCGGCGCTAGGGGATGCCTCCCGCGATAAGCCGGACAGAAAACCGCTGTCAGTCTTATCGCTTCGGCTACCCAAGTAGGCGCCTTCGCTAGAGGTTACTTTCTACTTGGTGCTTCCCAGTCTATATAGTATAAGTGGATATTATGCTGTTAAAGTAGAGTTTTACAGAAACTTTGTCCACTATCCAATTTTCAAAGCGCATCTCTTCACTTGTTCAATAATCTCTAGCGTAGGAGTCACACGAGGTCGCCGGAGCAATAAGACAAGAAGCGTTTTTCTACTTGGCTTATTGCGGGAGGCATCCCCTGCGACGAAGCGGTCTATCAGGGAAACTGTCTGTATTAATTTCAAGTTTAAGAATGATGGATATAAGAAGAAAAAGAGAAAAGTGTTATCCGTGAAGGATAGCTCTTTTCTCTTTTTTGCACATGTACTATTGATTCCTAATCTTTTCAATTGCTACTTCGGTACTGTAAACACGAGTGTTCAAGACATTCGTTCGGTTTTCGATAAGTTCTTCCATTGATTTGTTGAATACGCCGAAGTTATCCACCAAATCTTTTTTTAAATCGAAATGATTTACTTTCAACTCTGCAAGGTCGTGGCGTATTTCTTTTTGTCCTTGCTCCAAAGAATCTAACCGTTTATCCATGTTATCCAACCGATTATCCATGTTATCCAACCGACCATTAATATTCTTTAACTCGCCAAGAATTTCCTTCAGCATTACTTCCACAACTTGTCCCTCCTTAAAAAGTTAATCATACAAAGGGTTGTTTCAGGTACCGACTAGTATAGCATATTTTGTCCGGAAATTCGAGTGGAAATCGCACAACAGGAGTTAGATGAGTGACTATTCATTCAATTCCTGTTACAGTACAACTAAAATATAAAGTATTATCAAGAATGGGAGAGTGAGTCCGTTTGTTACAAGTATATGAGAAAGAAGACATAACTTGCGTTGAAATGACTGCTCAAAAAATGAGTAAAGTTTTTGCATTTTTGGTAGATGGTATGCTAATCGACACGGGAGCCCAACGCTTTGAATCTGAGTTAATTCCATTTTATGAAGATGTTTCGTTCGACTTAGTTGCTTTAACGCATAGTCATGAGGATCACACTGGCACCGCTCCGTGGATTCAAGATAACCGTGATGTACCGTTTTATATTCATTCAAAGGGAATCGATATTTGTTCACAGTCAGTTCCATATCCGAAATATCGTCAAAATACTTGGGGGGCCCGAAAAGAGTTTAAAGCCCTACCTATCAAAGATACTATCCAATCCCGGGAGAAGGAATGGAAAGTGATAGATACACCTGGGCATGCAGATGATCATGTTTCTTTATTTAATGAAGAAACGGGAACGTTATTTTCAGGTGATTTATTTGTAACCCCAAAGACAAAGGTAATTATGCGAAGCGAGTCGATTCCTCAAATTATGGATTCAATTCGAACTGTTCTTACTTATGACTTCGGAGCGATGTTTTGCTGTCATGCGGGGTATATACAAGATGGGAAAGTGAAGATGAAGCAAAAGTTGGAGTATCTTGAGAATCTTTACGGAGAAGTAAAGAATTTGCATGAAAAAGGGCTTCTAGTTGAAGAAATTGATGAAAGGCTTTTTCCGAAAAAGTATTCGATTACTTTTGTTTCTGAAGGGGAATGGGACTCTTTACATATTGTTTCTTCTATATGTCTGGGATTGAGAGCAGTCCATTGAACACCGCTTCGGCGCTTGGGGATGCCTCCCGCAATAAGCCGAACAGAAGAGCGCTGTTCGTCTTATTACTTCGGCTACCCCTGTAAGGCGCCTTCGCTAGTTATTAACACATATACAACACAGCCGGCGCCAATTTCTGGCACCGGCTGTGTCTTTATTTTCAACCCATTATATTATATCCGCCATCAATATACGTAATCTCACCCGTTACACCGCGAGATAGATTACTTAGCATGACGATTGTCATATCGGCGACTTCATCTTGTGTTACATTTCGTTTTAAAGGGGCTTTTTCTTCTACTTGTGACAAAATCGTGTTGAAAGAAGGCACGCCTTTTGCTGATAGTGTTCGAATCGCGCCTGCAGAAAGGGCATTGACACGGATATTGTCTTTTCCTAAATCCGATGCCAAGTATTTTACAGATGTTTCGAGAGCCGCTTTTGCTACGCCCATCACATTATAGCCATCAAGGACACGTTGGGCACCTAGGTAGCTCATTGTAACGATTGAGCCGCCATCCGTCATATAAGGTCGTACTTCCCTTGCTGTTGCAACGAGGGAATAAGCACTTGTATCTTGCGCAAATGCATAACCGCTTCGTGTTGTTTCTACGAAGTCATTTTTCAAATCTACCGCATGAGCGAACGCGAGCGAGTGAACGACTCCGTGAATCGTACCAACTTCTTCACCGATTTTCTTAAATGCTGCGTGGATGCTCTCATCTTCGTTCACATCACATTGTACGATCATCTTCGCTTCGTAGTCGCCGGCAACTAGCAACTTTTCAAGTTTTGCCATGGAACGTTCTTTTCGGTAGGTGAATATGACATTCGCCCCAACCGTAAAGAGTGATTTTGCCACTCCCCAAGCGAGACTTCGCTCATTTGCAACACCCATCACAACGATATTTTTACCTTGTAGTTTAAATAAATCCTCCATAATAGCCTCCCCATTCACTTAAGTACTAGCCAATACCTATTGTTAGTACCAGATACTAATGGAATTATAGCACATTCACACCAGTATGAAACGAGGAATGTCTATTTTTTATCTGCCTATCCTTTATTCGACTTCTTTCTTTTGATCATAAAGTAGATGGCTGCTGCAACAAGTACCAGTAGGACAATGACGGGTATATTTCCAATAATGAATACAATTAATGCAGATCCCGCAGCAAGCATGAAGTTCGTACTTGTGGCAAGTTGTTTTTTTGTTTTATCCCAAGTATCCAAGTTTTTACGATCTACCGCAGGGACGATTACTTGATTTTCGAAAAGGGAGAGTTCTATCGTTGAAAACGATGTCTGGTTTTCAAGGTAGTTCATCTTACCGACAATCAATTCAATTTCTTCTTGGACTTTCGCCAAATCTGAAGAAATCTTCAACAAATCCTCTGTCTTTTGCGCATTGCCCATAAATTCAAGTAGACGAGTCTCAACTGCCCGTTTGGATTTCACTCGGGACTCTAAATCTACATATTGTTCGGTGATGTCCTGCCCCGTCACATTACGTTCCAAAATGTCTGCAGACGCCTCTTCAGTATCCTTCAAGAAGGATTGGAAATGCTTCTCGGGAATTCGAACGATCATATTTCCGTTAACAGCCTCGTCGTTTTCCTTATACACATTCGATTCAACGATGTATCCACCGTATTCAGCAACTTTCTTTTCAATCTTCACTTGGGCTTTATCTAAGGATTTCACTTTCACCCGCAATTGTGCCTTATGGATAATCATTCGTTCGGTTGTTTCAACTTCCTGTTCATCCACCACTTGATCGTCACCGACGGATTTGTCCATTGAACTTTCAACTGAAATTGCACTAGATTCAGATGTTGCAGAATCGGCTTTTGATTGTTCGCTCGCACTACAAGCCGTCAGTAAAACGAACAGGCTTACCAGTAACGGAATGAATACTCGTTTACCCTTCATACCTAAATCACCCCTATTTAACTAGTTAGACGATTCACTAAGGAATAAGGTTACACTAACTAATAAAATGAAAACGCATTCAAAAATGAAATATCTGTAATCTATAAAAATACTGTTGACTTTATAATTATGCATGCCTATACTAATTCTAACTTGTTTTAGGAGTGATTGAAATGAAAGTAGGAATAATTGGTGCTTCAGGATACGGGGGACTGGAGCTTATACGTTTGCTGCATACCCATCCTGAAGTAGAAGACGTCGTACTGTTCACTTCATCAGAAGAAGGAACCATTTTTTCGGATAGGTATTCACATTTACTGAATATCTACGATCGGCCGCTTCAAAGCATCGAACTTGAAAAGTTAGCTGAATTCGATGTTGTTTTCTCAAGTGCACCGGCTGGCGTTGCAAGCAAACTACTTCCTCCATTAATCGGTAAAGGTCCTCGACTTATCGATTTGTCAGGAGATTTCAGATTGAAAGACTTGGCGGTATACGAACAGTGGTATAAAAAACAAGCCGCACCTGCTTCGGCGATTGCGGAAAGTGTTTATGGGTTAACCGAGTGGAATAACGATGCCATTCAAGAAGCGCAGTTAGTTGCCAATCCAGGTTGTTATCCGACGGCAGTGCTTTTATCGTTGCTGCCTTTACTAAAAGATGGGTTGATTGATCCCAGTCACTTGATCATTGATGCGAAAAGTGGTATTTCGGGAGCGGGTAACAAACCTAGTCAGATGACGCATTTCAGTGAAACGAATGAGAATACCGCCATCTATAAATTACATCAACATCAACATATACCGGAAATTGAACAAACGATTGCACAATTCACGGAAAAAACAGTGCCTATTACATTCAGCACACATCTGGTTCCTATGACAAGGGGAATCTTAACGACGAGCTATGCACCTGTCACAGAAGGTACCACCGAAGCAGACCTCTTCGATTGTTTGAAAGAGACGTATGCCTCGCATCCATTTGTTCGTGTTGTGCAGGAGACGGATAAGTTCGGCACCAATCAAGTGTACGGCTCGAACTATTGTGACATCCATGTAAAAGTGGACCCGCGGACGAATCGGGCAACAATCGTCTCCGTAATCGACAATTTGGTGAAGGGAGCCGCAGGGCAAGCGGTTCAAAACATGAACGTCCAATTCAAGTTGGCGGAAACGACAGGTCTTTTACACATACCGGCATTCATCTAAAAAACGAGGAGGAGTACGATGACAACACTAACATCAGCAATGAAACGTATTTCAGGGAATAACATTGTATCTCCAATCGGTTTTAAAGCCGAAGGAATCCATTGTGGGATTAAACATAAGAAAAATGATTTAGCGCTACTTGTAAGTGAAGTACCAGCAAGTGTTGCGGGAGTCTTTACAACAAATGTCGTGCAGGCGGCCCCTTTACTCGTTACAAAAGAAGCGGTGGAAAAGTCAGGTAAAATGCAAGCGGTCATCATCAATTCAGGAAATGCGAATGCCTGCACAGGGAAACAGGGATTGGCAGATGCGCGCACCATGCAAATGAAAACCGCTGAAAAGCTTGGAATAGCACCCCACTTGGTGGGCGTCGCTTCGACAGGTGTAATTGGTGAAATGATGCGTATGGAGCCGATTATCAAAGGGATAGAAAAGTTAAAGCCGAATGCCGAGTTGGAAGGCTCCATTAATTTTTCACAGGCCATTTTAACAACGGACACCATTACAAAAAATACTGCTTACCATGTCATGATTGACGGTCGGGAAATTACGATTGCGGGGACTGCGAAAGGCTCGGGGATGATCAACCCAAAAATGGCGACAATGCTTGGTTTCATCACAACGGATGCCGATATCGAAACGGTGCATTTGCAGGCGGCGCTGAAAACGGTCACGGACGTTACATTCAACGCCATCACTGTCGATGGTGATACATCAACAAATGATATGGTGCTTCTTATGGCGAATGGAATGGCGGGTAATGAACCGTTGACGCCTCTCCATCCAGAGTGGGAGGTATTCATCCAAGCATTGCATGCCGTTTCGTTGGATCTAGCGAAAATGATTGCGAAAGACGGGGAAGGTGCGACGAAACTTATTGAAGTCGAAGTGAACGGTGCGATTTCGGATAACGAGGCTCGGATGATCGCAAAGACGGTTGTAGGTTCGCCACTTGTGAAAACGGCCGTCTTTGGGTGTGACGCGAACTGGGGCAGAGTCATTGCGGCGGTTGGTTATAGCGGGGCAACCGTGGATCCGGATTTCATCTCCATTCAGATCGGTCCCACAACCGTCGTCGAAAGCGGGGAATCTGTTCAGTATTCCGAAGAAAAACTGATTACCTATTTAAAACAACCCGAAGTGAAAATAGTTGTTCATCTCCATCAAGGCAGAGGGCAAGGAACAGCATGGGGGTGTGATCTGACATATGACTACGTACAAATCAACGCAACATACCGTAGCTAAGCGGATGGTGATTAAACTAGGCGGCAGTATGCTAGTAGAATTGAACGCTGATTTCTTCGCTACTTTCGAACAGTTCCAGGAAGCAGGTTATGAAGTCATCGTTGTACACGGTGGAGGGCCGGCCATCAATAAGGAGCTCGCCAAAAACCATGTGGCTTCAACTGTCCTAAATGGCATCCGTGTAACATCGGAGGACGCGATAAAAATTGTTCAGTCGACAATTATCGGCCAAGTGAATCCTGCGCTTGTGCATCAGTTGAACCGCGCGGGGATAGAAGCAATCGGTCTTAGCGGTAACGATGGCAAACTGCTCACTTGTTCTTATTTGGATGAATCGGTCTACGGCTTTGTAGGTGACATTCAGCATGTCAATGTGGAACTCATTGAAAAAGTTCTTGCTGCAGGGCTTGTGCCGGTCATTTCTTGCATCGGTTCAACTGACGATGGAACACCACTTAATATTAACGCGGATACTGTTGCAAGTAGGCTGGCACTCGCTCTGGGAACGGAAAGTCTGCTATTGGTGACGGACACGGCAGGTATTACGATCGATAATAACGTACAACAGATTGCTTCACCTTCAGCGATTTCTGCGTGGATTGCTTCAGGTGAGATTCACGGTGGGATGTTACCGAAAGTTGAAGCTGCGCTTGCTAGTTTACAAGCGGGCGTTCCTTCCGTACAAATTGTCGGGCGGCAGTTACGTGGAACGCTCATTACTAAAGAGGAGGCGTTGGTATGAGTTCATTATTCAACAATTATGCACGGCGTCCAGTTCACCTTGTGAAAGGGAAAGGCACAATCGTCACGGATGATAAAGGGAAAGACTACCTCGATTTCACAAGCGGTATCGCTGTCGTCAGTCTAGGTCATGCCCATCCCGCGATTGTAAAAACAATCCAACAGCAAAGCGAACAATTATGGCATGTTTCAAATCTCTTCGAGAGCCCCGAGCAGGAAACGTTGGCAGCAGCCTTGGTTAAGGATACGCATCTGAGTCACGCTTTCTTTTGTAACAGTGGTGCAGAAGCGAACGAAGCAGCCATTAAGCTTGCTCGAAAACATACGGGGAAAAATACAATCATCACGTTTGCGCAATCATTCCATGGTAGGACGTTCGGGACCATGTCTGCGACGGGACAGGAAAAAGTGCGTCAAGGATTTGGTCCGCTGCTCGAATCGTTCAAAATCGTACCCTACAATGATAAACAACAACTTGAGGCGGCGCTCGATGGGGATGTAGCAGCGATTATGCTTGAAGTCATTCAAGGGGAAGGCGGCGTCGTCCAAATCGATTCCGACTTTGCACAGCTTATTGCTGACAATTGTTCTGCAAAAGGGATTTTATTGATTGTCGACGAAGTACAGACCGGGATTGGCAGGACAGGAACATGCTATGCATACGAACAAACACCTTTAAGACCGGATATTATAACACTGGCGAAAGGATTAGGCGGAGGATTTCCGATTGGTGCCATGCTTGGAACGGCCCAGCTAGCGGACTCATTCGGACCCGGAACGCATGGCTCGACTTTCGGCGGCAATCCTTTGGCTGTTGCAGTCGCCCAAACAGTGGTCGATCATGTATTCGTGCAAGACTTTTTACAGCAAGTTGAAGATAAAGCCAATTATCTTATGGAAAAGTTGCGAAATGAATTACCTCAAGATAGATTTTCCATTCGAGGAACAGGCCTTCTACTCGGCATTAAATGCGAGGATGAAGTCCAGCCATTCATTCAACAAGCGGAAGATAAGGGGTTACTTGTTGTGCAAGCGGGAACGCATGTTATCCGTCTATTGCCACCGTTAACCGTTACAAAAGAACAACTCGACGAAGCTGTGAAAGTGCTATCAGCTATCCTCGTTAAGAAGCCTGCTACCCAAAAAGTTTTAAATTAAATGCATGCCGGTACTCGCATAATTGAATTAAGGTGTTCAGCGAAATACTATTCAAAAAAACAGCTAGAAAATAAAGCGAAACAGATTCACTTTTGAGTGGATCTGTTTTGTTTGTTTATAATATTTCAAAAAATGGTAATTAGACTAGTATAATTATTTTGATATTCACTTGATTAATAGTCTTGTAAGAGCTATCATATTGTTAAGTATTCCGAACATACCAACCAGTAGGTATGTACTCTGAAAGGTGGAAAAGGACGAATGGATTTTTCATATTCAACAAAAACAATTGAATTACAAAAAAAACTAACCGCATTTATGGAGGAATTTGTTTATCCGAATGAAAAGACGTACGAAGACCAAGTGAACAATGCAGCGAATCGCTGGACGGAAGTGCCGCCAATCATCGAGGAGTTAAAAGAAAAAGCGCGTGAACACGGGCTTTGGAATTTATTCCTTCCCGATAGTGAGCTAGGGGCGGGGTTATCCAACCAGGAATATGCTCCACTTTGCGAAATTACGGGTCGGTCTCCCATCGGTCCGGAGGTGTTCAATTGTAATGCCCCCGACACTGGCAATATGGAAGTACTTGTCCGTTACGGAACGGAAGCACAGAAGAAACAATGGCTGGAACCACTTCTTGCTGGGGAAATTAGATCGTGCTTTGCGATGACCGAGCCCGACGTCGCTTCTAGTGACGCAACTAACATTGAAGCAAGCATTAAACGCGATGGGGACGAGTATATTCTAAATGGACGAAAATGGTGGACGTCCGGCGCGGGTGATCCGCGTTGTAAATTCGCGATTTTCATGGGGAAAACCAATCCGGATGGTCCACGGCATGAACAACAGTCGATGATCCTTGTACCACTTGATACGCCTGGGGTGAAAATTGAACGGATGCTGACGATTTTCGGCTATGATCATGCACCGCACGGCCATGGGGAACTTACATTTACGGATGTTCGAGTACCCGTTGAAAATATCATTTGGGGAGAAGGAAAAGGATTTGCCATTGCCCAAGGGCGTCTTGGTCCGGGACGCATTCACCACTGCATGCGACTGATTGGTGCGGCGGAGCGGGCGCTCGAAGAAATGTGTGTGCGGGTGCAAGACAGAGTTGCGTTCGGTAAATCACTTGCCAATCAAGGTGTTATTAGAGAATGGATTGCCGACTCACGTATTGATATTGAACAAGCTCGTCTTCTTACATTGAAGGCCGCATATATGATGGACACAGTAGGCAATAAAGAAGCGAAAGCGGAAATTGCGATGATTAAAGTTGTCGCACCGAGTATGGCGTTACGCGTCATTGACCGAGCTATTCAGTCATTCGGCGGGGCAGGGGTAAGCGGCGACTCGACGCTTGCATCCCAATGGGCAGGTGCCAGAACACTACGTTTTGCTGACGGCCCGGACGAAGTGCATCGTAATCAGATTGCGAAACTTGAGCTAAAAAAACACGCGTATTCAGGAAAGGGGAACTTACAATGAACGTACTTGAACTATTCAACTTAAAAGGGAAAACAGCGATTGTTACAGGTGGAGGAAGAGGACTTGGTGCACAAATTGCTGAAGGGTTCGCAGAAGCGGGTGCAAATGTCGTCATTTGCTCACGCAACTTGGATGCATGCATGGAAGTAAGTGACAAGCTAAAAGCGATGGGCGTTGAATCGATCGCACTCGCTTGTGATATTACCAATCAGGAAGACGTCGATCGAGTGGTTGAAGAAACGGTGAAGCGATTTGGATCGATCGACATTCTTGTTAACAATAGTGGTGCAACATGGGGCGCTCCAGTTGTAGATATGCCGCTTAAAGCTTGGCAGAAAGTGATGGACGTCAACGTAACGGGTACATTCCTCATGAGTCAAGCAGTAGGGAAAGCGATGATTGAACAACAAAGTGGAAAAATCATCAACATCGCCTCTGTCGCCGGACTCGGAGGAACGAATCCACAATTCATGGACACAATCGGCTACAACACAAGTAAAGGGGCCATTATTACATTCACAAAAGATCTTGCTGCAAAATGGGGACAACATAATATCAACGTCAACGCCATCGCACCCGGCTTTTTCCCAACAAAAATGTCAAAAGTGCTGATTGAACATGGTAGCGAAATGATTTTGTCCGGTACGCCACTTAATAGACTCGGTACAGAAGAGGATTTAAAAGGCGTCGCACTATTCCTAGCATCCAAAGCATCCAGCTATGTAACGGGCGATGTGATTGTCGTAGATGGTGGAGCACATGCAATTTAACTAGACTGCTACACAACCGGTTCCAGTTACTGACAACGGATTCCATGGAATCCATCGTTCGAATGATTCTATATAATCTCCAGCGAAGGCGCCTTACCGGGGTAGCCGAAGCAATAAGACAGACAGCGGTCTTTGAGGCCACTGAAAAACTAACCTTTCAGGGAACAGTTCGGTTGTTAGACAAAAAAAGCGACTAATTTCCATCCATTTTGGAAATTAGTCACCTTTCCTAC
>NZ_UXAV01000050.1 GCF_900609045.1 Filibacter tadaridae | reverse complement strand
GCTTATACGGGATACGTTAAACGGTTAGGATTGATTATTTGGTTCCTATTCACTGATACAATCGAAATAATGGTCCAAGAGCGTTACAAGGAAACTAGTACAGTCAAGGAATTCAATAGCTAGACATACATAACCACTCCAGATATGCGTGAAAAAATATAGGGCTTAGTAGGATAATTGAATTCTAGGATACATTTTCTATTAAATATAATCAAAACTACCAATTACACTAAAAATACGCATTGTCTTTTAGGATAATAATAGATTATGATACAGTTAGAAAGAGTAGGAATAGCGCGTGTTTAGTATCATTTACTTGAACTAACATGAAAGTTGGAACAATCATGACAGTTGAAACAAACATGAAAGCTTGAGTGACTGGCACCGTGTCCAAGGGGGAAAAGTGAATGAAATCAGTCTTTCGAATTATGGTCATAACAGTGTTGCTCACTGTCTCATCATTTATGCCAGCAACCGCCGCAGTAATA
>NZ_UXAV01000083.1 GCF_900609045.1 Filibacter tadaridae | reverse complement strand
ACCAATGGAAGGCTCGAATAGAAATGCTTGCATTTCGACTGAGAGACTGAAGTGGGCGCGTGAGCTGGCGTTTGGAGCCGGACATACGGAATATAGAACATGGTTCTATACATTGACGTTTTGCGTTCAGTTTTGAAGGTTCATGATAAAGTGACATTTTCACTTTATAGTAGAATCTTTCAAAACTTGTTCATTGAAAA
>NZ_UXAV01000018.1 GCF_900609045.1 Filibacter tadaridae | reverse complement strand
TACTAGATAATTGAAGATGCAGCGCTATAATATAAATGGTGAAAGCGCTCAACGAACACTCCCAGCTATCACAGAACGGCCCAAAGCGCTCAAAGAATCAGCCAAGCGATCAAACAAGAGTGGAAAGCGCTCAAAGAAACCGCCGGGTGATCAAACAAGAATGAAAAGCGCTCAAAGACTCCGCCGGGCGATCAAACAAGGGTGGAAAGCGCTCAAAAAAGTCACCACGCGATCAAACAAAGGCAGAAAGCGATCATAAATCCCCATCAACCGCCCGAAAAAGTAAAAATCGTATCACCAGGCAACAACATTCTTAAGAAATTCTTCATTTTTGTCATCATACTTACTTAAGAAATAATACGTACTATTAAAAGAAGCGATATTAGAAGGGGGAAATGATTTGATAAGTGTACGGGATTTACATCATTCATTCAAAATCGGCAAGAAGGGGAAAGAGAAAAAAATCCCTGTTTTAAAAGGCATTACATTTAACGTGGAAGACGGGGAAATTGTCTTCATCGTTGGAAGAAGTGGTTCAGGGAAATCGACTTTACTTCATATCATGGCAGGGTTTTTAACGCCCGAAAGTGGAGAAATTCAGGTGGAAGGTGTACATACCTCTTCATTTACAGAAGCGGAGAGCGCAAAGTTCAGATTAGATCACTTTGGTTTCGTATTCCAAAACTTCCAACTCATGCCCGGGCTTACGGCGTTCGAAAACGTTGAATTGCCACTCAAACTAAAAGGGGTCAACAAGGGAAGTCGTAAGGATAAGGTGAAAGAAATCATGCAACAGGTGGGGTTGACTGATGTACAAAACCATTATCCAAACGAATTATCCGGGGGGCAACAACAGCGGGTTAGTATTGCGCGTGCTCTTATCACTGATCCACCTATTATTTTTGCAGATGAACCGACAGGGAGTCTTGACTCGGAAACGGAACAAGACGTCTTGCTTCTTATCCAATCGTTGAATAAAACAAGAGGAATTACGTTTGTCATCATCACACATGACGATGAAGTGGCACGAACTGCTGACCGCATATATAAAATGCATGATGGAGAATTAGTAGAAGGGGGTGAACAACATGAAATTTAAGGACCAAATTGACTTCGTAGGACAACATATTAAGAAAAATAAACTTCGTGTTTTCATGACCGTACTGGCAGCAACAATGGGAACGGCCTTCCTAATTGTTCTTGCATCAGTGGGCTTCGGAATTCATGACACAATTCGCAATGAAATCCTATCCAATCGATTGGTGACCGAAATCCAAGTATATTCGGGTGAAATGAACACGGAACAAGCAAACGAGCTAAAGGAAAGGGAACATGTAAAAGCAGTTGTATTCCGCCAGAATCTAGGCATAATGCAACGGACAACGCTTGGTAAATACACCGGTAACCAAGAGCTGATTGTAACGGACTTTACCGAGGAGAAAAAAGTCAATTTTGAACTGCAAGAAGGACGCTTGCCCCGAAATGCAACTGAGGTCGTCGTCGGAAGCCATTTCAAGGATTCTTTAATGGATCAGGAAGTGGAGAATGAAGAAGGAGAATTTGAAACATACAAAGGTAAATTAATAGGCGAACAGTTCACAATCCAAATCGGGGATGATAGCGGAGAGCTATTTGAGGATGAGATTCCTTTAACGATTGTTGGCATAGGTAAGAAACCTGCGAAAGAGTGGGAGATGGATCAAAAGATATATGCAGATGCTGCTATTATTCCCGTAATTGAAAAAGTCTATTATGCACATGTGGAAAAACCGATTGATGAACATCCTGATGCACAACAACTATTCTATGGTAATGTAAATGTCTACGCGGACAAGTTGGAGAATGTCAAAGCAGTTTCAACAGCATTAAAAGATGATGGATTCAGCGTTTACTCTATCTCTGACGAACTCGAACAACTGGATGTCTTTTTCCTGGCACTCAAAGCGGGCCTCATTTTTGTAGGAACAATCGCAATCTTAATTTCTTCCATTGGTATTTTCAACACGATGACAATGGCTGTAACAGAACGAACGCGTGAAATTGGTGTTATGAAAGCAATAGGCGCGAATCCGAAATTGATTCAACGGCTATTTCTTATGGAAAGTGCTTGGATTGGGATTTTAGGAACGGTGCTTGCAGTCGTTATATCGTACGCTGTGAGTATCTTATCGAATTATATTTTACCGATTATTGTAACGGCGGCACTTGGCGAAGAAGACCTTGGAAACATGGATGTAACGTTTTCAGTCATCCCATGGCAACTCGTTGTCATTGCATCCACAATAAGTATCGGCGTCGCAATGATTTCAGGATGGCGTCCGGCTCGTAAAGCAACAAAAATTGATGTCATTAACGCACTAAGGCAAGAACTTTAACCGGCGAGTTTAGCTATCATTTAGGGAAAAGTATATGAAATTCATGCAGGCCTTGGTATGAAAAAGCTCAATTCGACTGGAAATGAATAATGGAAAAGATCTGGGCAACTGGGTCTTTTTTTCTATCATTAATTAAATGAAAACAACTGGCGGATACCGATTAAGAGTTTTACTACATAGAAAAATACAACCAATCGTGAGATAATGGGAACATATTCAATTGAAAGGCGGATGAAAAATGGAATATCGAATTGAACATGACACATTTGGTGAAATAAAAGTACCTGCGGACAAGCTTTGGGGTGCGCAGACACAGCGTAGTAAACAGAACTTTAAAATTGGCGGGGAAAGAATGCCGGTTGGCGTTATCCGTGCATTTGCCCATTTAAAAAAATCAGCTGCCATCGCAAGTCAAGCGCATGGTGCAATCTCAGAAGCGAAGATGAAAGCCATTTCCGCAGCTGCAGATGAAGTGATCGCAGGTAAATTGGACGACCATTTCCCACTTGTCGTCTGGCAAACAGGAAGCGGCACTCAATCGAACATGAATATGAACGAAGTGTTAGCTAACCGGGGCAATCAATTCTTGGAAGAGTGGGGCGAAGAAGAACGCCTTCATCCGAATGACGATGTCAATAAATCACAAAGCTCAAACGATACATTCCCGACTGCACTACACGTATCAGGCGTTACTGCGGTTGAACAACAGCTTCTACCGGCAATCGCTAAGTTAAAAACGACGCTTGATGAAAAGTCTGAAGCATTCATGGACATCATTAAAATTGGCCGGACGCATTTACAAGATGCAACTCCGTTAACACTTGGACAAGAAATCAGTGGCTGGCACCGTATGTTGGAGAAAACGGAAAAAATGTTGCAGGATAGTGTTCAAACAATGAAAGAACTTGCAATCGGCGGTACTGCTGTCGGGACAGGATTGAATGCACCCGAAGGATTCGGCGATCGTGTAGCAGCTGAAATCAGTAAAGCGGTCGGCATTGAATTTACATCAGCAACAAACAAATTCCATGCGCTTACAAGCTATGACGAAGTCGTTTACGTCCACGGCGCTATGAAAGCATTGGCGGCAGATCTTATGAAAATCGCCAATGACGTACGTTGGCTTGCAAGTGGTCCACGTTCAGGTATCGGTGAAATTACGATTCCGGAAAATGAACCAGGAAGCTCGATCATGCCAGGAAAAGTGAACCCGACGCAAAGTGAAGCACTCACTATGGTTGTCGCACAAGTGATGGGGAACGACGCTACAATCGGATTTGCAGCAAGTCAAGGGAACTTTGAATTGAACGTCTTCAAACCGGTCATCATTTTCAACTTCTTACAGTCAGTCACGTTGCTTGCGGATGCGATGATTAGCTTCAATGACAACTGTGCTGTAGGAATCGAGCCGAACCGCGAAGAAATTGATCGTAAAGTAGAAAACTCACTCATGCTTGTGACAGCTCTTAATCCGTATATCGGTTATGAGAATGCGGCGAAAATCGCGAAAACTGCACATGCAGAAGGTACAACATTGAAAGAAGCAGCCCTCAAATCAGGTTTACTGACTGAAGAGCAGTTTGACGAGTATGTTGTTCCGTCGAAAATGATTGGAAGATAAATTAGATATGTTAGAGAGGGTTCCATCGGTCAATTCCGGCTGATGGAACCTTTTTTGTTTGATGAAAATAGGCGAATTGTATGGTGGCGGTGATAAACTTAGCTATGGCGGTGACAACAGAGTTCCAGTCGGTGATAAACATCCCGATAGCGATGATAAGCCCCTTCGAGCCGGTGATAACCCTGCTTGTAGCGGTGATAACTTTTGCGGCCGTGGGAGTTTCAATTGTACACAAATCTGTAACCTATAAATGTAATCATTTCCCGTATGATGAAAGGACAACTATGCAAATGAGGAGCGATTGATTAATGAAAAAGAAATTGATGTTCATCTTAATTGCAACAATACTTGTCCTTTCAGCATGTGGCGGGAAGGCGCAGCCAAGCGAGAAAGAACACAATATGGCGCATGGAGAAAAGAACCATTTACCGAATGGTGATTTGCAGGAAGTTACCGCATCAGCAGATATTTTGCCTTCATTCCTAGATGACAAATCGGAAGACATGCGGCTTGTCTATCAAGTTGCCGGCAGCGCGGCAGATATCATAAAATGGATGCCTTGCTATTGCGGATGCGGCGAAAGTGCAAATCATGAAAGCAACTTGAATTGTTTCATCGATGAAATCCAAGAGGACGGTTCTGTCGTTTGGGATGACCATGGTACACGCTGCCAAGTCTGTCTTGAAATCGCAGTGCAATCCGTGAAGATGACGCAAGATGGTAAATCGTTGAAAAAGGTTCGTGAGTTTATTGATGAAAATTACAAAGAAGGCTATGCGGAACCAACAGATACGCCAATGCCAGCATAACGAATCTACAAAAAAGCAGACACGCGAATGTGTCTGCTTTTTCCATTACTGAAATTAGTTTACGTACGTATCACTCACTAAACTATCTTTTATCACTTCAGTCGGAATTTCAAATGTTACAACGCCCATATAGCCGGGTGCAATCTCATATTCGTCGAATGAAAGAACTAGTTTATGGTCTTCAGTAATGTAGAAGTCTTGTTCAGGATTAATCGATTGAAATGCAGCTTCGGGAATATCTTTGTCCAAGAAAAACGATTTGCTTGAATCTTCCGCCATCTGCCGTTCCATTTCACCCAGTAAGTACGTATTAATTGTATCGATATATTTATCGTCTTTGAAAAGTGCAGGCAGTGATAGTAACAAACCGTTCACTTTGTCAATCGTATCGTAACGAACTGTTTCGTAGCCGGAAGCTTGAATTTCCACATCATAGCGGGCAAGTGTGAATAATTGCTCCGTATCAACCAACACTTTGTAGTTGGAATCGAGACTGAAATGTCCACCGCCTTCTGCTTTTAGTGCAGCCATTTCTTTTTCGAATGCTGCATATTTCGTCTCAGATTCTGCGACGTATTTCTCGTTCAATGAGGCTTGTAACTCTTCATCCGCCAAACCATCGATTGCAGGAGTAGCAACATCCGCTTGGAAATTATCTTTATCATTCGTCCATTGTTGAACGGTGAACACTTCAACGATGGAACCCAACACAGGCACATTTGCCATTGCCTGCGCAAAATTAGGGCTCACATTGACACTGCCGATAAACACAGCAGCTGCAGCCACTGTTCCAATCGGCCATTGTTTGACATAACCATGTTTTTTCTGAGCTTTTTTCCCCTGTTGAATGGATTGTTTCACAATATCCTCTAGTTCGGCAGGAATTTCAATCTTTTCATGATTCTCTTTTAACTTGTTTAGCCTTTTCATAACTTAAACTCCTTTCCTACTTCCATGCGTAATTTTTTCAATGCCTTATACAATCGTGTTTTTACTGTATTTATGTTTAAGCCCATAATGTCAGCAATCTCATCGATTTTCATATCTTCAAAAAAACGAAGGATAATGATGCTTTTATATTGTGGGGGTAACTGGTCAATCGCTTTTTGCAAATCTATATCCGTTAGATTATCTTCAAGTCCGGGTAGATGGAGGACAAGGATATCATTATCCATTACCGTAACTCGCTGATGCTTACGGATAAAGTCGATTGCAGTATTGATGAGTATCCGATAAAACCACGTTTTCAAATAAGCAATTTCCTCCAGCCGATCTATTGATTTAAGTGCTTTCAAAATGGCATCCTGAACAATGTCAAGCGCATTTTCCTTGTTCCGGACATAGCTATAAGCCAAACGATAATGCGATTCACGATTTTCTACTATAAAACTTTCAACAAGTTCGAACTTCTTTTTCTTTGTCATGACAAGAATCACCTTCTCTAATTTTCAACGTATCGCGAACACGTTCTATAACATTTGACGGGTCGCCTGTGTAAAAAGTTTTGGTGTGTATAGCTAAATGAACATTCAGTTATCCGGGATGGAACGCTTCGTACATATGGTATGATTTCAAGTATATAGGATGTATTAAATAGTAATAAAAGAATTGAGGTTGATAACGGGATGGAAGATTATTCATTTGTTGCTTCATGGAGTGGCGGTAAGGACTCTGCGATGGCTTATTACCGAGCGCTTAAAGTAGGGGCAATTCCTAAACGACTTTTAACGATGTTTGAAGAAGATGAAAAACATTCAAAATCGCATGCACTGCCCATTGAAGTCCTCCAAGCGCAAGCAAAAAGTTTAGGCGTTCCACTTATAATTCGAGGTGCAAGCTGGAACAGTTATGAAGACCAATTTTTAGATGCGATGAAGGATTGTAAGGCAGCGGACATCAATCATGGTGTTTTCGGTGATATCGATCTTGAAGATCACTTGAAATGGGTCCAAACAACCTGTGCGAAAGTCGGCCTAGAAGCCGTCCACCCATTATGGATGGAGCCCCGCCGCAAAATCCTTGAAGAATTTATCGGTTTAGGATTCGAAGCCTACATTATCGTCGTAAACACAAAAATGATGCCAGCACACTTTGTTGGACGGAAATTCAGTACAGAACTGATGGAAGAACTTGAAACGCTCGGTATCGATGCATGCGGCGAATCCGGCGAGTTCCACACCGTCGTCGTCGACGGACCGATATTCGGTAAACGTATCCCGATTATCTTTTCAAATCAACACGAACGGGATGGATATGTATTTTTGGAAGTGGGCATGGCAAACGCGAAATAGTGGGAAGGATGGTTCCCGAATGATACAGCTAGATGAATTGCTCTGCAATGCATTAAGTCAGTTGGTGGGTTCAGTTGGATAGGAAGAGGGACCAGGTAAGTATTTCTAGATAAAAAAACTGTCCATATTTTAAATAATGGACAGTTTTTTTTCATTTCAGTTACCGATCAAATCGCCCAATTCTTTCTCCAAAAACGGATCGGCGTTCAGTAGTTTCTTAAATGCCATGTAACGCTCGTATTCATCCACAGTAGCTACTCGTCCCGTATGATAGGCGCGGATTAATATATTCTTTGGCGTATGCTCCAAATCGATGAATTCCAGTATCTGCGTTTCATAACCAACGAGGTTCAACAATTCAGCGCGGATAGAATCCGTGGCAAGTGCTGAGAAACGTTCTTTAATAAGTCCGTGTTGGAGCATGACATCGAGTGCGGGTGAAGCGACTTGGGCGAAGAGTTCGTGTTGGCAGCAAGGTACGCTTAAAATGACTTTCGCTCCCCATTTCACGGCGCGGGCAAGTGCCATATCCGTTGCGACGTCACATGCATGTAGCGTGACCACCATGTCAACGGCTGACTCATCATTGTAATCATTGATGTCACCAACAAGGAACTCCAAATTAGCGTAACCAAGATCTCGTGCGATGACGCTACATTCCTCAATGACCTCTTTTTTCAAATCAAGCCCTGTTACCCGAATATCAAGGCCCTTTTCAATATGCAAATAATGATAGAGCGCAAACGTTAAATAAGACTTCCCAGAGCCGAAATCAAGAATGCGGATTGTACGGTCTTTCGGCAAGTGAGCGAGGGAGTCATCGATGAATTCAACGAACCGATTGATTTGCCTGAACTTGTCATACTTTTGCTTTTTCACTTTACCATCAGGTGTTTGGACCCCGAGTCTGATTAAGAAAGGGTAGGGTGTGTCTTGGTCCAACAAATAGTTTTTCTTTCGGTTATGCGAGAGGTCTGCAACCTTACGGGATTGTACTTTATCCGATTTCCACATAACTTTAAACTTTTTGGACAGTTGAACATGTACTTTTTCATCGGAGAATTCAGCCTGAATTTGTCTGAAACGCTCCAATAATTCTTGTAGTTTGGAATGCGCTACATCTACCGCAATGTTTTCATGTTTTAAAATCCGCTCATACTGGTATTCAAATTGGATATGAAGTTGCCCTTTCAACTCGATTGGCTTCACTTTGATGCGTTTTACATCATCCGTTTTCGTTCGGGACTGACTAATTGTGGCACTGATAAATGAACCATCCGTCATCCGACGTGTCAACTCCACAAGTAATTCTTCAAATTGCATACGTATCTCTCCTAGTTAAATTCAAATCCTTGTTGCTCCAAAAATGCCTTCATATGTGTTCGCCTTGGCGAAGTCAAAAAGTCCGTCATCTGATCGGACCAGTTCGTATTTTTCTGGTTAGCGTCACGGTTTAAATAATATTCATTCATTGTCTTATCATAGGCTGGAATGAGCTGGTCGTATTTGTTAGCATTATACCTATTTTCGTGAATAATCGCCTCTACCGGTAATCTTGGTTTTACTTCATGCGTCTCGTCCGGGACACCAATCGACATGGCGAACATCGGCGCAACCCCTTTTGGCAGGTTAAGTAAGTCGCTGATTCCCTGGGGTGCATTCCGGACGCCACCGATGTAGCAAATCCCGAAACCCTTCGATTCAGCTGCAATGGCGACATTTTGAGCAAACAACGCAACGTCGATCGATCCGACAAGCATGTTTTCAGCATAAGAAAAATCAATTTTTCGCCCGGAAAGATTTGCCGCCTTTTCAAGTCGGCAATAATCTGTACAAAAGACCAACACAGCGCCTGCCGATAATATCTGTTGTGGGTTTTTAGATAACTCGGCTAGCTTTTCTCGTTTAGCCGGATCGGTTACATGAATAACTGAATAAGCTTGCACAAAATGGGAGCTCGCTGCATGTTGCCCCGCGTGGATCAATTCATGCACTTGATCCTTTGAAAGTGGAATCGTTTTATATTTTCGAACGGATGCGTGCGCTTTCAATAATTCAATCATTAAGGAAATCCCTCCAGAAAAATTCTTTGTACATATAAGATTAACAGACTGCGTTAGTGGTAAACTACCTATAAAGCTTAATAAGGGGTGGAGAGATGGGTTGGATAGACGGTTTAACCGCTGTAGCGATATTGTTGCCGCTAGCGATTGTACTTATTCTGATTGGGGTAGCAGCGTATCTTTACTTTTTTGATAAAAGGCAAAAACAACATGCCATTCTACGCAATTATCCAATATTAGGACGAATTCGATACGTACTCGAAAAAACAGGACCGGAGTTAAGACAGTATCTGTTTGATAGTGATAATGAAGGCAAGCCATTTAGTAGGGTGGAGTATCTAGGGATGGTGCTGCCGGGGAAATATTTAAACAGTATCATCGGCTTCGGTTCGAAGCGGGATTTTAAAGAACCGGGTTACTTCATCCGCAATGCAATGTTTACAAAACAGAACGAGGAAATGCGCGTGGACAATGAGGATCTGGTGGATACGATGCGCTATGTTGTTGATGAAGATAACTTGGTTGATCGAAAAGAACATCGTGAAGAATTACCCGCATTACCTTGGCTTTTACCTGAGGAGGATGCAATTGTCATAGGACCGGATTGTGAACATCCATTCCGCGTCCGCAGCATGCTTGGACAATCAGCGATGAGTTATGGTGCGCTTGGAGAAAATGCAATTACAGCTTTATCAAAGGGTATTGGTATGGCCAAAGGTGCATGGATGAATACTGGAGAAGGCGGACTGTCTCCGCATCATTTAGCAGGGGATGCGGATATAATCGCCCAAATCGGATCAGGTTTGTTCGGTTACCGAACAGAAGACGGGGAATTCAGCCTAGAACGGATTCGTGAAAAAGCAGATATGCCCCAGGTAAAAGCTTTCGAGCTTAAACTTGCGCAAGGGGCGAAAATGCGCGGGGGTCACGTTGAAGGAGAAAAAGTGACGGAAGAGATTGCGGAAATTCGAAATGTCGTGCCATATACATCTATTAACAGTCCGAACCGATTCCACCAGTTCAATGATTATCCTACACTTTTTGAGTTCATCGAAAAAATTCGAAACCATTCGGGCAAACCGGTCGGCATTAAGATTGTCATTGGTGGTAAACAGGATGCAGAGGAGCTTGCATCCATTATGCATGAAACAGGAATGGGTCCTGATTTCATCTCACTTGACGGTGCGGAGGGTGGATCAGGAGCTACGTATCAGGACCTGGCAGATAGTGTCGGCTTGCCACTTCGTTCGGCAATTATTCTTCTTGATGACGCTCTTCAGAAGTATGAAGTACGGGACCGTGTAAAGATTATTGCATCCGGAAAAATTACAACGCCCGACCGTGCTGCTATTGTACTCGCGATGGGTGCAGATCTTGTACAGATTGCACGTGGCTTTATGATCTCGGTCGGTTGCATCATGGCGCTTCGTTGTCATACAAACGAATGCCCAGCCGGAGTTGCGACGACGGATAAGAATTTACAAAAAGGACTTGTCGTGGAAGAAAAGAAATTCCGAGTCACTAATTATATTTTAACAATGCGCGAGGGATTATTCCGTGTAGCAGCAGCTGCGGGATTGGATTCGCCGACGAAACTGGAGCGGCACCACATCGTTTATAAAGACGAGCGGGGGCGCATCTCACCAGTGGAATGAAATACAAAGTGTCATTCTGTCTAACTAGGCGGAATGGCACTTTTTCATACCGTCATGGAATTATCATAAATCCACTTACGGTGTTTTGAATGTTGTGATAATATTAAGGGCGGGAAGTAATTTAGAAAGGGGAATGGCATATGACGTTGTTACATAAAACAGTGGGGGAAATTGTGAAAGGGCAGGCACGACTGTATCCAGCGAAAGAAGCATATGTTTATCCGGAACTCAAGGTTCGTAAAACCTACCAAGAGTTTGACGAGGAAACGGATGAACTAGCGAAGGCGTTCATAGGTATGGGAATCGAAAAAGGGGAACACGTGGCAATCTGGTCGGATAACAAACGGCAATGGCTATTGACACAATTCGCAACAGGGAAGATGGGGGCTGTCCTTGTTACAGTGAATACGAACTATCAGTCAAAAGAGCTTGAGTATTTGTTGAAACAATCAGAAGCGACAACGCTTATTTTAGATGAAAGCTTTAAAGGAACGAGCTATATAGATATTATTCGCAATGTCTGCCCGGAATTGGCGGATAGTAATGGGGGCATCATTTCGAGTAAGGGACTTCCGCATTTCAAGCGAATTATCCTGATGACTGAACGATCAGAAGCGGGCATGTATAAGTGGTCCGAACTACTTGCCCATTCTGAAGGAGTGAAAGACGCTGCAATGCAAGAACGGTTGGAATCGTTGAATCCGGATGATGTCATCAATATTCAATACACATCGGGAACAACTGGTTTTCCGAAAGGCGTCATGTTAACCCATCAAAATGTAGTGAACAATGGCAAGCTGATTGGTGATTATATGAAATTGACTGAGCAGGATCGAGTATGCATTCCAGTTCCATTCTTCCACTGTTTCGGTTGTGTTCTCGGAACGATGGCTGCAGTGACACACGGTTCGGCAATGGTTTTACTCGAACAATTCGATCCGTTACGTGTTCTCCAAGCCGTCCAAGATGAAAAATGTACAGCTCTTCACGGCGTGCCAACGATGTTCATCGCGGAATTGAACCATCCTGACTTCAAAAAGTTTGATACATCGTCACTTCGAACAGGTATTATGGCCGGTTCCACATGTCCAATTGAAGTGATGAAACGTGTAATAGAGGATATGGGTGCAAGTGAAATTACGATTTGTTATGGACAAACGGAATCTTCACCCGTTATTACGCAGACAAAGACAGATGATCCGATTGAAAAGCGCGTTTCAACCGTTGGAAAACCTCATCCCCATGTCGAAGTGAAAATCGTTGATCCGGTAACCGGTGAAGAAGTACCAGTGGGTTATCCGGGAGAACTTTGTACACGGGGATACCACGTTATGAAAGGCTATTACAATAACGAGGAAGCGACACGCGATGCAATCGATTTTGAAGGTTGGTTGCACACAGGTGATATAGCCGTTATGGACGATGAAGGTTATATCGACATTACAGGTCGCATAAAGGATATGGTCATTCGAGGCGGGGAGAATATCTATCCGAAAGAAGTGGAAGAATTCCTTTATACGCACCCCGCAGTTTCCGACGTCCAGGTTGTAGGAGTGCCTGACCAGAAATATGGGGAAGAGCTAATGGCGTGGATTATTCCAAAAGAAGGTGCGGATTTGGATGCGGAAAGTGTACGTGAATATTGTAAGGGGAAAATATCACATCATAAAATCCCAAAATACATTGAGTTTACGGATGAATATCCGATGACTGCATCGGGGAAAATCATGAAATTTGTACTGCGGGAAATGTCGATGGAAAAATCGCATCAATGAAAAGCGTATTCCCTGGTTAGCCAGGGAATACGCTTTTCATTTCGTCTATTGTCGAAATGCTGTTATTTCCCGGGAAATCCTAAGAAGAATGTCTCATCGTGGTAAACAATTCCTCTTAGAAAAAAGTCAGGCAGATTGTTCGGAAAAATAATTATCTATAGTAGTTCATATGTTATAATTAGTTTATTCATAAAGGGGGATTTAGTATGTCTAGTGAAATGTATCAGTTAATCGCAATTATTTTATACTTAGCGACGATGCTATTCATAGGATGGTATGCATTTAGACGCACTGCCAATCTGACGGATTATATGCTAGGTGGTCGATCACTTGGTCCGGCTGTGACAGCGCTTAGTGCGGGTGCCGCCGATATGTCAGGTTGGTTGCTCATGGGATTGCCAGGGGCTATCTATTTGAACGGGCTTGTTGAAGCCTGGATGGCAATCGGTTTGACAATCGGTGCCTATTTGAACTGGTTGATCGTTGCACCACGACTACGCGTCTATACGCAAGTAACGAATGATTCTATCACGATTCCTAGTTTCTTGGAAAATCGTTTGAAAGACAAATCAAGATTTTTACGGATTGCTTCGGGTATCATCATTCTGATTTTCTTTACATTCTATGTATCATCCGGAATGGTGGCAGGCGGGAAGTTTTTCCTTAGTTCGTTTGGTCTTGACTACCACGTCGGATTAGTCCTTGTTTCTGTCGTTGTAATCGCTTATACCTTATTCGGCGGATTTCTGGCAGTCAGTTATACGGATTTTGTGCAAGGGCTCATCATGTTCTTTGCGTTACTACTTGTGCCGATTGTTGGTGTATTCTGGACAGGTGGCGTAGCGGAAACAACGGAAAGTATCCAAACAGTTAACCCGGATTTACTGAACTTCTTGTCCGGCGCGACTTTCCTTGGTGTTTTATCATCGGTCGCTTGGGGGCTTGGCTATTTTGGGCAACCGCATATAATCGTTCGATTTATGGCGATCAGTTCTGTTAAAGAGGTCAAAAGTGCGCGCCGTATTGGTATTGGTTGGATGCTGATAAGTCTTTTCGGAGCAGTTGCAACTGCTCTCGTCGGAATTGCGTATTTCTATCAAAATCCGGGTGCCACGTTAGTGGATCCTGAAACAGTGTTCATAGATCTTGGGCAAATCATTTTCCATCCATTCGTTGCCGGGATTATGCTTGCTGCTGTTCTAGCAGCGGTCATGAGTACGATTTCATCACAACTTATCGTTACGTCTTCAGCGCTTATCGAGGATTTGTATAAGGCTGTTATAAAAACGGATGCAACGGATAAGCGGTATGTATTTTTAGGAAGAATGGCAGTGCTCATTGTGGCGCTCGTTGCAATGGTGCTCGCTTGGCCAAATAATGAGTCCATTTTAGCACTAGTAGCATTCGCTTGGGCAGGATTCGGCGCTGCGTTCGGGCCGGTAATCCTACTGACGCTGTACTGGCGTAAAATTACTTCCAAAGGTGCATTATGGGGAATGGTATCCGGCGCAATCACTGTTATGATCTGGGGAAATGTAAAAGTATTAACTGATACATTATATGAAATCGTCCCTGGCTTTATCATCTGCTTACTTGTCACATACTTTGTAAGTTTACTGACGTACAAACAAAATGATGAAATTGAAAAGGAATTCACAGAAACACTTACTATGTTGAAAAAGGAACGGTGAGAGATGGGCCTGCAGTGAAAACCTGCAGGCTTTTGTCTATACTTTTACAGATGAAGAAAGGGGTACTTCCATTGAAACTAGATCATGTCGTTTACTTCACATATAAGCCTTCAACACAAATTGTTGAGGAACAGCGGGCAAATGGACAACATGCGGTAGTGGGTGGTCGTCATGAAAAGTGGGGAACGCATAATGCACTTCTTTACGTAAAAAACGCTTATATTGAATGGCTTTCAGTTGAAAGATTGGGTATAGCGAGAGAAGCGAAGCACCCTTTGACTGATCTGTTGCTGAACGATCTCCAGGAGAATGAGGGATGGGGAACGGTTTGTCTATCGGTTGAAGACATCGAATCATTTAACGAAGAGATTAAAAACAAGGGTTTCCGCACGTCGGGTGTGCTTGCCGCTGAACGGAAAACGGCAGATGGCAATCTTCGAAAATGGAAAATGCTGTTTGTGGATCAAATCATTTCGGATGAATTGCCGATGCCTTTTTTCATTGAGTGGGAGGATACAGAAGAATCACGTTTGACCATGCTTCGTAATGATGGAACAATTACACATGAGAATGAAAAAAGTGAAATTAAGGAGTGTGTATTTAAAGTCAGTAACCCACAAAAAATGGCAGCGAGTTGGGCGCACTTGGTAGCAAAAAAAGTGGGTCAGGACAGCACTATCGTATTATCGAATAGCCTGTTAAGGTTTAGCGGGCAAAAAGGTGGTAAAGATAGGTTGACGGATGTTGTAGTTGAACAGACTAAATGAAGTAGTCAGGGAAAACTATATATGTTGACCGAATGATTCAGTATAATCTCCCACGGGAGGCATCCCCAAGTGCCGAGCGTTGTTGAGAGGATTCTTTATTTCAACATATATAGTCGTAATTTTTTACAGCAGTATGGAGTCATCTATTATTGCCAGGAGAGGAGACATTATATGGATACGTTACAAGAACGTGCAATACTTGTTGGGGTGCATGAACAAAAAGACGAGCATTTCGAATATGCAATGGAAGAATTGAAAAACCTTGCTGAAGCGCTTGACGTCGAAGTCGTTGGAGAAGTAACGCAAAAAATGGAGCGACGCCATGCGGGTCATTATGTTGGAAAAGGGAAAATTGATGAAATTCAAAACTATTATGAGGAATTGGATGCGAACTTAATCATATTCAACGATGAACTTTCGCCGTCGCAGATTCGAAATATAGAACAAGAGCTGAATTGTAAAGTCATCGATCGTACAATGCTAATCCTGGACATATTTGCAAGACGCGCAAAAACTAGCGAAGCACGGATGCAAGTTGAACTGGCCCAACTTCATTACATGCTTCCTAGACTCGTCGGTTTACGTGCATCACTCGGCAGACAAGGAGGAGGCACGGGCGGCGGTCTTCAAAATAAGGGTGCCGGGGAAACAAAGCTTGAGCTGGACCGTCGGAAAATTGAAGACCAGATTGCTAAATTGGGCCATGATCTCAATCATGTAAAAGATCAACGCGAAACGCAACGTAAACAACGCAAGAAAAGTGGCACGCCCGTCGTTTCAATCGTCGGCTATACAAATGCAGGAAAGTCAACATTGATGAATCAATTACTGAAGAAAATGGATGGGGACAACGCGAAACAAGTATTTGAAGAAAATATGTTATTTGCAACGCTCGATACGTCTGTGCGGAAAGTGGAACTTGCGGATAATAAAGAATTCATATTGACGGATACGGTCGGTTTCGTCTCGAAACTTCCGCATCATCTTGTAAAAGCATTCCGTTCAACATTGGAAGAAGCACGCGATGCAGATTTACTTCTCCATGTCGTTGATGTGTCGAATTCAGAACACGACTATATGATGGAAGTAACGAATGACACACTGCAAGACGTTGGTGTGCAAAATGTATCCACCCTTAATATTTACAATAAAGCAGATCTTGCAGAAATCCCTTATCCCAAAGTGAGTGATAATAGCATCTGGCTTTCCGCAAAGGAAGGCAAAGGACTAAACGAGCTCATTGAATTGATAAAAAGACATATTTTCGGCCAGTATACAACGTGTAAACTGCTTATTCCATTCGACCGTGGCGATATTGTCGCTTTTTTAAATGATAAAGCAAATGTCAAAACAACGTCATATGAAGAAGAAGGAACATTAATGACCGTAGAAATGAATGCGGCAGATCGAAAAAAAATAGAAGAATTCATAATTAGTCACTAAGAAAAGCTTCTGCGCCTTGAACAGGGGCGACAGGCATAAGCCGGAACGGAAAGGCGGCGCACTTTGCCGCATAGCCGTGCCGGCTTATGACCCGAGCCCCTAGGCGCAGAAGCTGGACAAAAAGAAAAGCTTCTGCGCCTATGTCAGCCCCGACAAGCACTGGAGGTTTCGAAAACAATGGCGTACTTTGCCATTGCTTTCGAAACCGAAGTGACTCGAGGGGCTAGGCGCAGAAGCTGGACATAAAATAAGCTGCACCGCATGACCTTATTGGTCCTGCGGTGCAGCTTTCTTCTATCTAAGAGAAAGGGGGTGGGATAATTGTAGTATACCCGCTTTCTTACTTGTTAAACCTTCTGAAATTGAATATTATGCAACCGGGCAAAAACACCGCCATGATTTACGAGTTCATCGTACTTGCCATCTTCAGCAATACCGTTTTCAGTGATAACTACTACACGATCTGCATCACGAATTGTGGCCAATCGATGTGCAATGACCAATGTCGTACGATTTTCTGAGAGTTCGGCGAGCGATTGTTGTATGATGCGTTCGGTTTCTGTATCGAGTGCAGATGTTGCCTCATCCAAAATAAGGATGGGTGGGTTTTTCAGGAACATACGAGCAATTGCAAGGCGTTGTTTCTGTCCGCCCGACAGCTTTAATCCACGCTCACCAATCTGCGTTTCATAACCATCCGGCAATTTGGAGATAAACTCGTCAAGATGGGCCCGATTTGCAGCTTTGAATATTTCAGCATCAGACGCATCCAATTTTCCATATGCGATATTTTCCTTAACCGTACCAGTAAATAGGAATACGTCCTGCTGAACAATACCGATTTGTGAGCGTAGTGAATGCTGGGTCATATTCCGAACATCGATACCGTCGATTGTTATAGCACCTTCATTGACGTCATAGAAACGTGGAATGAGTGAACAAATCGTCGTTTTCCCCGCGCCTGAAGGACCTACAAAGGCAATTGTTTGTCCCGCGCGGACAGATAAGTCGATGCCATTTAAAACGGTTTTTTCACCTTCATAACTGAAATAGACATTGTCGAAAGTGATATTCCCTTGTAGACGTGGTACGGTGATTGCATCTTTGCAATCCAAAATTTCAGGTTCCTCATCGATCAAATCAAGGAATCGTTGGAACCCGGCCATCCCTTTTGGATACAATTCAAGTAATGCGCTTATTTTATCAACCGGTTTGATAAGGATATTAACGAATAAGATAAAGCTTACCAGTTCACCAATTAACAACTTATCGTTCAGTGTAAACCAGGCACCCACAATAAGGACGATGAGTGTGACGAGGCGGGTCGTCATATAAATGCTGGAATGCGTCCAAGCCATTACGTTGTAGGCGACAAGTTTGGCAATCCTAAAATTACCGTTATCTGTATGAAAACGTGCCATTTCAAATTTCTCATTTGTGAAGGATTTGACAACGCGTGCACCTGAAACGGAATCTTCTACCCGCGCATTCACATCCGCAATTTTCCCATACATGTTTTGCCACGCTGCGTTCATCTTGATATTACAAAACGTAACCAGCACGATTAGGAATGGCACCATTAAAATAGCAATGATTGCAAGTTCGGGATTGATGGTATACATAAGTATGAATGCACCTATAAGTGTTAGAAATGCGATGAATACATCTTCGGGACCGTGGTGGGCGAGTTCCCCGATATCAAATAAGTCATTTGTAATCCGACTCATTAAATGACCGGTTTTTGTATTGTCAAAGAAACGGAATGATTGGCGGTGGACATGATTGAACAGTTGCTGACGCATGTCCGTTTCGATATTGATGCCTAGTTTATGACCTAGATAGCTGACGATATATTGTAAGAACGTGCTCAATAGGTAGACAACTAGTAAAAGAACGCTGATCGTGATGATTTTACTCCAATCACCTTTTGGCAACAATTCATCGATGAACCATTGAACTGCCATAGGAAAAGCGAGTTCAAGTAAAGCCACAAAAACTGCACTTGAAAAGTCGATGATAAACAAACGTTTATGCGGCTTGTAATATGAAAAAAACTTTTTCAACATATATATCGAATCCCCTTTTTCTTCGTTATTGGCAAGTATAGCGGATTCTGTTATAGAAAACGACCTTTAATTTCTAAAACCGAAACAATAATTGGTGGGTCGTAAGAAGGGATACATTTTATGAGCAAAAGTATTCAAAAGTCTTAGTTTAACAAAATAGATGGAACCCTTCTCTTTTTGTTCCGTATGATTAGATGTAGCATAATTTACTAAATGGAAGGAAGCGAATAACATGAAGAATTGGATTAAGGGGATAGCAGCCGGAGTCCTTGTACTTGGACTTAGTGCATGCAACACAACTGCAGAGCCGAAAAAGGATCCGGAAACAGGAAAGAAAGTGGAAGTTCAAAACGAGAGCAAAATGACTGCGCAAGAAGTATACGAAAAAGTGATAGCAGCATCTGAAGAGCAAAAGAGTATGCATGCTAAAATGGATATCGATCAAGCGATTGAAGTACCAAGCGAAGATTTCAACATGACTAGTACTATCAAAATGGATATGGACATGATAGTGGATCCGCTTGCCATGTATCAGAAGATGTCCATGGACATGGGTGAACAAGGCACAATGGATACAGAGATTTATATGACAGAAGAAGGGTTCTTCATGCATGATCCTGAAAATGACCAATGGTTGAAAATGCCTGCTGGGATGTCTGAAGATATGATGGCTCAAATGGGTAACGGTGCAGACCCGACGCTGGACATGAAAATGTTTAAAGACTTCGTTGAAGACTTTGAATTTGAACAAACAGACGATGAATATATTCTTACACTTGTTGCATCGGGGGAGAAATTCACTAGCCTAATTCAAAAGACGGTAGCCGATAATATGCCAGCAGGTATGGAAATGGGTGAAGAGGAAACTGAAATGATGAAGAACATGAAAGTGGAAAAACTAAACTACAAAATTTTCATCGATAAAAAGACGTTTTATACAAACGCATTCGATATGGATATGGATATGACGATGACAATCGAGGGCAACGAAATGCACATTGTTCAGAAGATGAATGCTGTTATAAGCAAAATCAACGAAATCGATACGATTAAAGTTCCACAGGAAGTACTTGATAAAACTGTCGATATAGGAGAGATGAATGGGCAGTGACTAGCGAACGCCGGGTAAAACTACCGGCTTTTTTTTATGCATTTTTCTCATTGATAATCGTTTTCATTTATTAATTGACACAGCAATCTAACATGCTATAATTGATTTTGTAGCTAAATGATAATGGTTTTCATTTAAGGATTCTCATTTAGATGCAAATAATCGATATCGGGGAATACCCATGAAAATACGTTACATGATCATTACATTAATCATTCTTTCATTCCTATCACTTTTTGTAGGAGTGAGCCACATCACGCCGTTGGATCTGCTTAATTTCAAATCGGACGAAATGGAAGTTTTCTTAATCAGCCGAGTGCCAAGACTAGTTGCCATCCTCTTAGCAGGCGCCGGGATGAGTATCGCAGGTCTTATTATGCAACAGTTGAGCAGGAACAAATTTGTTTCGCCGACAACAGCAGGTACGCTTGATGCTACACGGCTTGGAATTCTTGTCTCGATGCTACTGTTCACGAACGCCTCTACGATTGAAAAGATGGTTGTCGCTTTTGCATTCGCGCTTGCCGGCACGCTGCTGTTCATGCAAATCTTGGATCGCATTAAATTCAAGGACGCGATTTTCATCCCACTTGTCGGATTGATGTTCGGTAATATTTTGTCTTCCATTGCAACGTTTTTCGCATATAAAGCGAATGTCATTCAAAATATGTCAGCATGGTTGCAAGGTGATTTTTCGATGATTATGAAAGGGCGGTACGAACTTCTATACATAAGCATTCCGGTGCTGATCGTCACCTATCTCTATGCAAACCGATTCACGGTAGCAGGAATGGGGGAGGATTTCTCAAAAAATCTGGGACTTGCTTATAAACGTGTTGTTAATCTAGGACTTATACTTGTTGCGCTTATTACGACAACTGTTGTGCTAACGGTTGGTGTGATACCGTTTCTTGGTCTTATTATCCCGAATATTGTCTCAATATTCAAAGGGGATCACTTACAAAAAACGTTGCCGCATACTGCACTATTGGGTGCGATTTTCTTAATCGTCTGTGATATTTTGGGGAGAGTACTCATCTATCCTTACGAAATCTCTATCAGCTTGATGGTCGGTGTCATCGGCAGTGGTATCTTCCTATACTTGCTGTTTAGGAGGAAGGCATATGCGTAACTCAACCAAGCTCATTATTCTATCCGTAATTGCTGCTGCTTTCTGTGGACTCTATCTATTCCACGGTTTGAATGGAAGCTATGACTATGCATTGCCGCGTCGCGGTATAAAAGTATTGGCAATGGCCATCACTGGTGTAGCAATTGCTTATTCAACTGTCATTTTTCAAACGATTACGCATAACCGTATTCTGACACCGAGTATTATGGGATTGGATTCACTTTATATACTATTACAGACAGTAATTATTTTCTTCCTTGGATCGGGGCATGTAGCGATTGTTAACAAACATGTGAATTTTATTTTGTCGGTTTCGGCAATGATTGTATTTGCGCTGCTACTCTATCGCTTCCTTTTCAAAGGGGGTAAGCAACAGATTTATTTACTGCTTCTTGTAGGTATCATCGTAGGTACTTTTTTCGGAAGCATCTCGACATTCCTGCAAGTGCTCATCGATCCGAATGAATTCATGCGGGTCCAGGATAAGATGTTCGCCAGTTTCAATAATATCAGTGGGGATCTTGTTTGGTGGGCACTCGGAATTATCTTTATCTGCTTTGTCATCGGATGGAGATCCATCCATGACTTGGACGTCTTGTCTCTAGGCAGAGACACCGCCATAAACCTTGGGGTCTCTTACGATAGAGTCGTCAAAACGATGCTTATCCTGTCAGCGATTCTTATTGCAGTTTCGACTGCACTTGTCGGACCTATTACCTTTTTCGGTTTGATCGTCGCGAATCTGTCCTACCAGTTTTTCAAAACATATAAGCATTCCATACTTATCACTGGCGCATCTATTATGAGTATCATTGCCCTCATTGGGGGACAATGGGTTGTCGAACGGGTATTCACGTTTTCAACAACACTGAGTGTTATCGTCAATTTCATCGGTGGTATTTACTTTATCTACTTACTATTAAAGGAGAGTCGATCTACATGATCCAAGTCCGTGAACTTTCAAAGTTTTATGGGAAAAAGGCCGTCGTTGAAAAGGCCAATGTAAATATTCATCGTGGAAAGATCACGTCCTTCATCGGCCCGAATGGTGCTGGTAAATCGACACTTCTCTCAATGGTGAGCAGACTTTTAGATGCGGATACGGGTGAAGTGATTGTTGATAATGACAATGTCAAACGTATGAAATCGAATGAGTTTTCAAAACGAGTTTCAATTCTAAAGCAATCGAACTTCATGAACGTCAAATTGACGATACGTGAGCTTGTATCATTCGGTCGATTTCCACATTCCAGAGGAAGACTAACAGCTGAAGATTTACGTATCGTGAATCAGTCGATGGATTATATGGATTTGATGGGGATGCAACATGATTACCTCGATGAATTATCGGGCGGGCAACGACAACGCGCATTTATCGCCATGGTCATCGCCCAGGATACAGATTATATCCTGTTGGACGAACCATTGAACAACTTGGATATGAAGCACTCTGTTCAGATAATGAAAATCCTAAGAAGACTTGTTGATGAACTTGGTAAAACAGTCGTCATCGTTTTACATGACATCAACTTCGCATCTGTCTATTCAGATAGAATTGTAGCGCTTAAAGATGGACACATCGTCAAAGATGGAACAACTGATGATATTATAAACTCCGATGTATTAAAGGAGATTTATGATATGGATATACCTATAAAACAAATGAAGAATTGTCGTATATGCGTGTACTTTAACTCTTAAACCCAAAGGATGATACTGATGAAGAAAATTACAATGACACTAATCATGTTCACATTATTGGCTATGCTTGCTGCATGCGGAACAAAAGATGATAAGAAACCCGAGACTTCAGCAACGGACACGAAAGATATTGAAACGATCAAAGTTACCCATGAACTTAGCGAAGAAGCTGTAGAAGTTAAGAAAAACCCGAAAAAAGTTGTTGTTTTCGATTTCGGGCTACTCGATACATTCGACGAACTGGGGATTGAAGTAGCAGGCCTTCCACAAGCGAACATTCCTGCATACCTTTCGAAATATGAAGATGAAAAGTACGCGAACCTAGGAAGTTTAAAAGAACCTGACCTTGAAAAAATCCATGCTTTGAAACCGGATGTCATCTTCATTTCCGGACGCCAAGCTGAGATGTACAAAGAACTAAGCGAAATTGCACCAACTGTCTATGTAGGAATAGATGCATCAAATTACATGGATTCATTCAAACACAATATGGAATTGGTCGGCGAAATATTTGGTAAAGAGGACGAAGTGAAAAGTGAGCTTGCTGACATTGATAAGCAAATCGAAGCTATCAATGAAAAAACCGCAGCATCTGATTCAAAGGCATTGATTATCCTAGGTAGTGAAGGGAAAGTAAGTGCGTATGGGCCGAGCTCACGTTTTGGACTAATTCATGATGTATTCGGTTATAAAGCAGCTGATGAAAAGATTGAAGTATCCACACACGGTCAAAATATTACTTTTGAATATATTATGGAAACAAACCCAGATGTTCTCTTTGTAGTAGACCGTGATGCAGCAATCGGCGGAGATGCAAGTGCAAAAGATTCGATTGAAAATGAATTGGTAAAGAAAACGAATGCTTATAAAAATGATAAGATCATATACTTGAATGCGGACTACTGGTATCTCTCTGGTGGCGGTCTTCTATCTATGAAGGAAATGGTCAAAGAAATCGATGCTAGCTTATAAAAAGAAGTGAAAGAATCGTCATCCTGTATAATGGATGGCGGTTTTTTTTGTATTTAATTTTTGAAAAGGCTCTTGTCACGAACCGTTTCTTGGCTTATAGTTAACTAGTGTCTTTACACCAGTATACTCATGTGGGGGAATTGATTGTGAAACAAAAGAAAAAGCAGATATCGAGAAATAAATTACTTGCTCTTGCAGGTACCGGTTGGTTATTCGATGCGATGGACGTTGGTATTTTATCATTCGTTATCGCGGCAATTGCGGTTGAGTGGCAGTTGACACCGACTGAAATGGGTTGGATTGGTAGTGTCAACTCGATTGGTATGGCCGTTGGTGCATTCGGCTTTGGATTACTAGCGGACCGGGTCGGACGTAAGAATGTATTCATGATGACACTTGTTTTGTTCTCTGTAGCAAGTGGATTGTCCGCATTAACCACAACGCTTGCCGCATTTCTAGTTCTACGCTTTTTTGTCGGAGCGGGACTTGGCGGAGAATTACCTGTTGCGTCAACACTCGTTTCTGAAAGTGTAGCGGCACACGAACGAGGACGAGTTGTTGTTTTGTTGGAAAGTTTTTGGGCAGCGGGATGGTTATTAGCCGCATTGATAGCGTACTTTATCATCCCTGAATTCGGTTGGAGAGTGGCACTGATTATTACGGCACTGCCAGCATTTTATGCGATTTATTTGCGTCGTAAATTACCCGACTCACCAAAGTTTGAAACAGAGGGTGAACCAAAGCAATCCGTTATTGAGAAACTGAAAAGCCTATGGTCAAAAAAGTATGTACGAAGAACACTTATGTTGTGGATAGTTTGGTTCACCGTTGTCTTTTCGTATTATGGCATGTTCCTTTGGTTACCAAGTGTCATGGTGCTAAAAGGTTTTGGACTTATTAAGAGTTTCGGCTATGTGCTCATCATGACTTTAGCTCAGTTGCCAGGCTACTTTTCAGCCGCTTGGTTGATTGAAAAAGCAGGCCGGAAGTTTGTTCTCGCTACATATCTTCTTGGAACTGCAGCGAGTGCACTCTTTTTTGGAAATGCAGATACATTACCGATGCTTCTTATTTCAGGTGCATTGCTGTCATTCTTCAACTTAGGTGCTTGGGGTGCTTTATACGCTTATTCCCCGGAACAGTACCCGACAGCTATTCGTGCAACAGGTTCCGGTATGGCTGCAGCGGTCGGACGGATTGGCGGCATTTTCGGACCACTTCTTGTCGGTTCTTTGCTAGCGGCTGGCTATGATTTCGGTATCATCTTCGGTATCTTCTGCGGCACAATCGTTATTGGTGTTATAGCGGTAGTACTTTTAGGGACAGAAACGAAACAAATGGAATTGGAATGAAAGATGAAAGGCTGCTCGTTGCGCCAAATTTTACTTGGCGTAAGGGGTAGTCTTTTTAATTCTGAAAAAATATGTGTATCCACGTTTTGAATTATTGTGTTGCACATGTGAGGTGGTGATAAACAGGTCTGTGGCGGTGATAAAGTGAGTTGAGTCGGTGATAACCAGGTTCATGGCGGTGGTAAAGTGAAGTGTGCCGGTGATAACCAGATTCCAAGCAGTGACAAAGTAAAGTATTTCATTCTGCAAAAAAAGCCTTTCCTTTAGCAGGAAGGACTTCTTTTGTTAGAATGAAGTAAAACGAAAAGAGTGGTCCGATGTTCCGTATCCCTGAATCGATTGCAGATCTAGGTAAGCAGCGAATAGAAGGTTTTCCCGTGGAAGGATTCGTTTATGGAGAAGGCCCGAAAGAACCCGAACTTATGCTCATTGGAGAGGCCCCTGGCGAATTTGAACTGGTTGATGGCATTCCGTTCATTGGCCGGGCCGGCAAGGAATTAATGAAGTCGCTAGCATCAATTGGGTTGTCGCGTGAAGATGTTTATATTACAAGTGCTGTACGTAGTAGGCCCTACAAATGGGGCACGAAAAAGAACCGTGACGGAACGCTAACCGAACGAAAATATAACCGACCACCAACACAAAAAGAAATTTTGGCCCATGCACCAGTGCTCGATTACGAGTTATTGAATATAAAGCCGAAACTGATTGTCACGCTCGGAAATGTAGGGTTACAGCGGCTATTGGGAAAAGAAGCGAAAGTGACACAATTTCATGGACAACTGTTGGAACGACCGGTTCAATACTTACATGAACTTGAAGATACTGCATTCAAATGGTCTGCGGAAAACTATAGGATTGTACCCACATTTCACCCGGCATCGATTTTTTATCGTCCTTCGCATAGACCCAATCTGGAAGCAAATTGGTTGGAGATTGGACGCATACTGAAAGAGATGGAATGACTGGCAAAAGTCCAAAACGAATGAGAGAAGTGAAGAACGTGGAAATAAAGGGGAAAAAGAAGAAAACAGCTACTACTAAAGACTTTTTTGCGTTACTGAAAAAGTTGAAATGGCCGATTGGGGTTACCGTTGTTGCACTCATTCTTTCGTTGGCAGAAACAATTGCAGGACTTGTTATTCCACTTATAACTAAGGATCTTGTCGATACGTTATCGAGCGCATTGTTCAGCTGGAAAACGGCGGTTCTGCTCTTCACAATTTTTGTCGTGCAGGCAATTACAGGCGGCTTTTCACATTATATGCTCACTTACATCGGGGAAACAATTGTTGCAGACCTCAGAAGCAAACTGTGGAATAAGGTGCTTCGTCTCCCTGTACCGTATTTTGATGGAAATGAAACCGGCGAAACAATGAGCCGGATTACACAAGATACAACCACTTTGAAAGAACTTGTGACGAATCATTTAGTCACGTTCATATCAGGCATTATCTCGATTGTCGGATCCATCATTATTCTCTTTTTCTTGGATTGGAAAATGACGCTTATCATGTTGATAAGTGTTCCTGTCAGCATGGCGATCTTTATCCCACTCGGACGGATTATGCATAAAGTGGCAAAAGGGACGCAAGCTGAAATGGCAACGTTTTCAGGTCATCTGAGCCGTGTATTAGGGGATATTCGTTTGGTAAAAGCATATCGGGCGGAGCAGACCGAGGCTGCACAAGGTGAAAAAGCAATCCGGACGTTATTCGGTTTTGGATTGAAAGAAGCGAGAATCCAGGCAGTTATTTCGCCAGTCATGACACTTACGATGATGAGTATTTTGGTTGTCATACTCGGCTATGGTGGTGCGCAAGTATCACGCGGCGCTCTTTCTGCCGGAACACTTGTAGCCATCATCTTTTTCATGTTCCAAATTATTGTACCGTTCGCTCAAATGGCTTCATTTTTCACTTCGTTCCAAAAAGCGGTTGGAGCAACGGAACGAATTCAACATATACTTGTAATGGAAAGTGAATTGCCGTCTGGTATACCTGCCGCCCCTTCTGGAAAAATACGATTTGATAACGTGCATTTCGCATATGAAACTGGCAAAGAAGTGCTTAAAGGAATTACGTTTGAAGCGCAACCGGGAACAGTTACGGCATTTGTCGGACCAAGTGGCGGCGGGAAAACGACTTTGTTTTCTTTACTCGAACGGTTTTATCAACCGACTGCCGGAGAAATTTCAATTGGTGAAAGCCCCATAAATACAATTGCATTATCTGATTGGCGTGCAAAGATTGGGTACGTTTCACAAGAAAGCCCTTTATTGAGTGGCTCAATTCTCGATAACATTGCATACGGATTAGAAATAAGACCTTCTCCAGAAAAAGTGCGGGCTGCGGCTCAATCAGCAAATGCACTCGACTTCATAGAAGCAATGCCAGATCAATTTGAAACATTGGTCGGTGAGCGCGGTATGAAATTATCTGGCGGCCAACGTCAACGTATCGCAATTGCACGAGCGTTGTTGTATAATCCGGAAATTCTTTTGTTGGATGAAGCAACATCGAACTTGGATAGTGGTTCTGAAATACATGTACAAGAAGCGCTAGTACGGCTTATGGAAGGACGGACGACGCTTATTATTGCACACCGTTTAGCGACTGTTATCCATGCGGATCAATTGATTTTCTTGGAAGAGGGAAAAGTTACAGGCGTTGGCAAACATAGCGAATTGTACAATGAACATGAATTATATCGTGAATTCGCAAAAGGACAAGGGTTATCTTAATCAGAAAAGGGAAAAGGAATGAAAACGGAGCATAGTCTTTGATTCGTTTTTGAAAATGGAATAAAAAGTTTTCGAGATGGAACGAGGATGCAAAGAATTTCTTCAGGCATACTGTATTCTTCCTGCAAATTATAGAAACAATGTGCTATATAGCGGAGGGCTGATAGATGTATAAACCGATTTCTGACTCATTTTTTGAAGTACCTGTTCTTGAATTGGCACAAAACCTAGTAGGTCAATACATTGTTCACAATCTAGAGAATGGGCCACTTGTCGCCCGTATTGTTGAAACAGAGGCATATCACGGTCCTGAAGATCAGGCGGCCCACAGTTTCAGTAACCGCCCGACAAAGCGGACAGAGGTAATGTTCGGTAGGGCTGGGCTTGTCTATACGTATCAAATGCACACCCATACGTTGATGAACGTTGTTGCCGGAGCTGTCGGTACACCACATGCAGTTCTCATACGTGCTGGAGAACCCATCGAAGGCCTTGAACAGATGGGGAATAACCGTGGGAATCATATGAAGATGAAAGATTGGACAAATGGGCCTGGAAAGTTAACAAAAGCACTTGGTGTCAACATGGATTACTACGGTCGTCATTGGACTGAAGAACCTTTATTCATCGCCGAAGGTCCGGGGGCGATTGAAGTAGTTACTGGTCCACGCGTCGGCATCGGCAACTCAGGAGAAGCCGTCGATTATCCGTGGCGCTTTTTTGAAAAAGATAATCCATTCGTCTCAAAATATCGTCCTTGAGTTTGGTTAGCCGAGGAGAGTGGTATAGAAGCAAGGGATGATTAAAAACGGACTATGAAGGGGTGTAATGATTACATGGTTAAAATTGCTACACTAATTACGGATCTATTTGAGGACTCAGAGTATACTGAACCTGCAAAAGCATTTAGAGAGGCCGGTCATGAAGTGAAAACAATCGAGAAAAAAGCAGGTACGGAAGTGAAGGGCAAACGCAATGAGGCGACAGTGAAGATAGACTACGGAATTGATGATGTTAAACCCGAAGACTTCGATGCGCTGTTCATACCGGGTGGTTTCTCACCGGACCAGTTACGTGCAGATGAACGATTTGTAAAATTCACGAGGTCATTCATGGACGCCAAAAAACCAGTATTTGCAATCTGTCATGGACCCCAATTGCTGATTACGGCAAAAACGTTGGAGGGGAGAGACGCCACTGGATACCAATCGATTAAAGTGGATATGGAAAACGCAGGAGCTAAATACGCAGATAAAGAAGTGGTTGTCTGTCAAAATCAGCTCGTGACAAGTCGATCACCAGAGGATATACCGGCATTTAATCGGGAGTCCCTAAACATTTTGAATGGCTAATTGTGTACTTTCAATCATATAGTTAGATGAAAAAAGACCAGTACTGGTCTTTTTTTTTATGGTAAATACTATATATAAGAAGGTTAACCTCCTCGAACCTCAATCTTCGTAAAGAATGCAGTTTTATTGTTGGCGATCCTATATATGTCGAACGAATGATTACATGCAATCTCCAGCGAAGGCGCCTTACCGGGGTAGCCGAAGCAATAAGACTGACAGTGGTCTTCTGGCTGGCTTATTGCGGGAGGCATCCCCAAGCGCCGAGCGTTGTTGGGAGGATTCTTTATGTCAACATATATAGTTGTTAAAAAGTTAAAAAGTTAAGGAAGGGGTCATGGATAAAATACTTAAAATAGCAAGTGCTTTCATTGGAATCATTGTAGGGGCTGGTTTTGCTAGCGGTCAGGAAATTTTAAAATACTTTACAAGCTTCGGTTTGCTCGGAACGATAGGGGCAATTGTTTCTACAGCTTTATTCGCATATCTTGGAATGGTTTTGACGCAGCTGGGAAGCCGCATGCAGACAAGTTCACATAAAGATGTAATTTATAAAATCAGTGGTCGGTACTTAGGAATACTTGTTGACTTTATTATTATCCTCACGTTATTTGGCGTTGGTGTCGTAATGATTGCGGGCGCAGGTTCTAACTTGAATCAGCAATTTGGTTTGCCGCCATTGGTAGGTAGTTTATTGATGGTTGTGATTGTCTTTCTTACAATTTTACTCAATGTCGATAAAGTTATTGGCGTTATCGGCAGTATAACTCCCTTTCTTATTCTTTCAGTTATGGGCGTTTCTATCTATTGTTTACTGACGATGGATACTTCTTTTGATTCGTTGAATTCAACTGCGATAGAAGTGCCAACAACGTTACCTAACTGGTTCATCTCAGCCATTAATTATGTTTCACTTAATATCGCAGTAGGTGTATCGATGGCGCTAGTAATGGGTGGTTCAGAAAAGGATGAAAGAATCGCAAAGTGGGGTGGTTTTTTAGGAGGACTGGGGCTTGGAGTTCTGATTTTGTTGAGCCACTTGGCTATATTCTCTAAAGTCGATATTGTGAAAGACGCTGACTTTCCGATGTTGGCAATCATGAACGACATTTCACCGATCCTCGCGATTTTCATGGCGTTCATCTTGTATGGTATGATTTTCAATACCGCGGTCAGCATGTTCTATGCGTTTGGAGCACGTTTCATTCAAATTGGGACGATACAGTTTAAGGAATTTGTTTTCGTTACACTACTTATCGGTTTTGTGCTAAGTTTTTTCGGTTTTACGAAACTTGTTGACCTATTCTATCCGATAATTGGCTATCTTGGTTTGTTCCTTGTTGCGGCGCTCATTTTCGCATCGTTTTGGATGCCTGAGAAAGTGAAAAGATAATCCAGTCATTACATGCAAATATATAATGGAGAGAAAAGAGAAACCGTCACATCCAATTGGATGTGACGGTTTCTCTTTGTGTTATGCGCGTGCTAATTCAAGCTGGATAGCAGGACCGAAGAATTCGAAATGTACTTTTTCTTCAGGGACCCCATTTGCATACAAGCCGCTAATGACAGCTTGCATGAATGGTGCTGGTCCACATACATAGACATCGCTACCTTCAAGAACATGTTCAGCCAAAAACTCTTTGTTGATAAATCCATCGCCTTCTTCAGAATACAGAACAGCATAGTTGGAGTCATTCATCGAATTAGTCAACTCTTGTAACGTTGTAGCGAACGCATGTTGTTTGCGGGTACGTGCAGAGTGTAAAAATGAAACAGGACGATCAGGTGTTGTTTTTGCGATTGTTTCATACATTGCCATCATCGGAGTAATACCGACTCCGCCGCTAATCAACGTAACAGATGTATTCTTTTCTGTGTCGAGGTGGAAGTCACCCGACGGAGCACTTACTTCGATTACGTCACCAATATTCATATTGTCATGTAGGTGTACGGAAACTTTGCCGTGCGGTTTACGCTCTGCTTCACGTTTGATAGATATTCGGTACGTTTCTTCACATGGTGCCTGTGATAGGCTATATTGACGGTTCAATGTGAATTCTTCTCCAGGAATCGTGATGCGAACACCGATGAATTGACCTGGTTTATATGAAGGTAATTTTTTACCATCTTCAGGCTTCAAGTAAAATGACGTGATCACATCACTTTCTTCGACTTTGTCCGCAATGATAAAGTTCTTGAATGTTTCCCAACCTTCATCCGCTTGTACAGCATTTGAATACATGTCTTTTTCGATGCCTATGAAGACGTTTGCGATTGTTTCATAAGCTTCAGTCCATGCAGTAATAATTTCAGGTGTTGCAGCATCGCCCAATACTTCTTTAATAGCACCAATTAGATAATAGCCGACGATTGGATAATGGTCTTTTTGAATGCCTAAAGATTTATGCTTATGTGCAATCTGTGTAACGGAAGGTAGAATAGCACCGAGATTGTCTATATTAGCAGCGGCAGCATAAACAGTGTTTGCTAAAGCGGCCTGTTGGCGACCTTGCGCCTGGTTTCCATGATTGAAAATGTTGAGAAGTTCAGGACGGGCCTCGAACATATTTTTATAAAACACAGTTGTAATTGTATTCCCGTGTTGTTCCAAAACGGGTACAGTTGATTTGATAATGTTGATTGTTTCTTGTGATAGCATTTGCGTGCACAACCTTTCTTGTTTTGTTAAGTTAACAATAAACCATGCTGATATTTAAAGCTATATAATAAATGCATGTTTAAAAAGTGTTAAGATTTCAGTCACATTTCCAACACGGAATCGCCACAAATAGTGTAGTATATATATAGAAATAGGGAATTCCCTTAAAGATGCTATGGGTCCTGTGAGGGTACTGTAAGCTTGGCTAGACAGCATTTCCAGCAGACTTTTGGTTTCGACTGTGTTTTTTTAAGATGCCTATAATCCGTTCAATATAGCTATTTAGTTGTTTGACTTATGTAGAAATAGAAAGAGTGGTGAGACGAATGCACTTAACGATGTACACAGACTTCTCTTTGCGTGTGCTTATTTTCTTGGGGGCGAAAGGAACCGGGAAAATCTCGACTGTCCAAGAAATTTCAGATACCTACGCGATATCAAAAAATCATTTGACGAAGGTTGTACACGAGCTTGGGAAAATGGGTCTCATTGAAACAACGCGGGGACGCGGGGGCGGAATCCGTTTAAACGTACAGCCTGAGCTTATTAATGTGGGCGAACTCGTACGGAAGACGGAAGATGATTTTCAACTTGTCGAATGCTTTAACTCAGAGAAAAACAGTTGTATATTATCCCCGGTTTGTAAACTGAAAGGTGCTCTACATGAAGCACTTGTTGCCTATTTATCTGTACTGGATAGTTACACGATAGCCGACTTTATCGTCAACGAAGATGAATTGACAGCGATTTTGTTCGGGCGATCTTTGTGATAAAATAAGATATGAAAAGAGCAAAAATGCAGGAGGTAATTTTACATGGGAAAAGTTTTTGTAACAGGACATAAAAATCCGGACACAGATTCGATTGCGTCCGCTATTAGCTACGCCTATCTTAAACAGCAAATCGGGATGAACGCAGAAGCGGTACGTATCGGTGTTGTGAATAACGAAACAGCATACGCACTTGAATACTTCGGATTCGAAGCGCCACGCCTGATTGAAAAAGCGGCGCCTGAAGTTGCTGAAATCATTCTTGTGGATCACAACGAAAAGCAACAAAGCGTAGATGATTTTGACGATGTGCGTGTAATTGAAGTTGTCGACCACCATCGAATCGCGAACTTCGAAACGAATGATCCACTCTATTACCGTGCGGAACCGGTCGGTTGTACCGCAACAATTTTGAATAAGTTATATAAAGAGCATAATGTGGAAATCCCGAAAAACATTGCAGGACTTATGTTATCTGCTCTTATTTCGGACTCGCTTTTGTTTAAATCGCCAACATTTACGGAACAAGACCGGGTAGCGGCAGATGAAATGGCTACCTTGGCAGGTGTGGATGCGCTTGAGTATGGATTGGACATGCTAAAAGCCGGTGCGGATTTGAGCAATAAAACACTCGAAGACCTTGTGAAACTAGATGCGAAAGAATTTGCTATTAATGAAGCGAAAGTTGAAATCGCCCAGGTTAACGCAATAGATGTCAACGATGTGATGAAACGTCAACCAGAGTTGGAAAATTTACTATACCGAGTTATTGCGGAAAAGGGACTTGATTTGTTCTTGTTCGTCGTAACAGACATTTTGAATAACGATTCAATCGTCCTTGCACTTGGTAAAGAAGCAGATCGTGCAAGTGCGGCATTCGATGTTACATTAGTGAACAATACAGCAACATTGAAAGGTGTCGTCTCAAGGAAGAAACAAATCGTTCCTGTATTGACAGAAGCATTGAAAGATGTAGAGTGAAGAAAAAAGTTTCTGTGCTTTGAAATACATTTGGGTTGGTAGTATACCCGATTATAATCTTTAAGAAAATGCTGTGCCATTTGGATGGTGCAGCATTTTTGTGATGAAATTGCCATGACAGTTCGCGCGAGCCATGACAGTTTGAGGGATTGCACTTACAGTTCGCGAGATTGCCCTTACAGTTTGAAGAATAGCCATGACAGTTCGCGCGAGCCATGACAGTTTGGAAGATTGCCCTTACAGTTTGAGGAAAAGCCATGACAGTTTGGAGAATTGCCCTTACAGTTTGAAGAATAGCCATGACAGTTCGCGCAAGCCATGACAGTTTGGAGGATAGCCCTTACAGTTCGTGAGATTGCCCTTAGAGTTTTAGAAATTGCCATGACAGTTCGCGCGAGCCGTGACAGTTTGAGGGATTGCCCTTACAGTTTGAGGAATAGCCATGACAGTTTGAAAGATTGTCCTTACAGTCCATGCAGACCATACCGATACCATCATAAAAACCCCTTTTCGCCGGTATAACGGAAAGGGGCTAAACGATATTTACAAATTAAGTGGTTTTGTTGCGGGTCCTTCAAGTACAGAACCGTCTTTTCTGAAACGAGATCCGTGACAGGGACAATCCCATGTTTCATCACCATCATTCCACCTTGTACGGCAGCCCATATGTGTACAAATAGGCGCGTTCATCCGAGTGATATGCCCACCCGCAAACTCTTTTACGACAAGCCCTGTATTTTTGAGCGACTGCAATAAAAATGAGCCGAACCCAGTTCGGTCTGGCGAATAAAGGGCAGAAGCCCGATTTGTCTTGCCGATGATAAGGTCGCTTATAATCCGTGCACTTGCAAGCGAATTCGATAAGCCCCATTTCCGATAGCCCGTGCTTATATATACATGTGGCATACCGCTCGAAATCATACCTGCATAGGGAATCATATCAGGTGTCTGGGGATCCTGTGCTGACCAACCGTTTGTAATGGTCGACAGTCTATATACACTCCTCAATTCATGATAGAGCTGATTGTAATTGATTTGTGTATATTCTATCATCCCGGCTTGGTGGCTTTCGCCTGATAAAAGGAAAAAAGTCCTTCCGTCAATTTGTGCCGTTCGGATAGATCTCTTTGGCGAATCCACCGCGATGTATTGACTGCGTAACGCCATATCTGCGACAGCTGATACGATATAAGACCGATCAACCGATAATTTCATGATTTGCATGCCCCTAATTGCCTCAATCGGATAGTGAGTGCAAAGGACTAGTTCGTTGAATTGAATGGTATTCTCGGACTTAAGGAACAATAAATTCTTCTTCAAATCCATTAATAGGACATCTGTATTTTCGTAGATTCGGGCCCCTGCTTCGACTGCTAATTTTACTAATCGTTGGCCAAATCGAACAGGGTGGATTTGACTTTCATCTTTTAATGTAATCGTTGCGTCAATTTGGATGGGCAACTCAGAGTTTTGCCCGAACTCTCCGGGGATTCCAATTTCATTGTAAGCCGCCATTTCGTTTTTCAATAGTTCTGTACCCTGCCTGGATTGGGAATAAAGAATAGAGTCTGTGACTTTTAACTCATCGTTACGTGCAATTGACTTCCCAAGGCGAACGGCTTCTTCATTTATCTCGTAATATAATTTTGTATTGTCTAAACCGAATTGTTTCAGTAGTTTTGCATAGACTAAGTCATGCTGGACAGTTAGTTTTCCCGTTGAATTACCAGTTGCGCCATTCAATAGCGTATTTTTTTCAACTAGAACAACGTCTTTGCCTTCTTTGGCAAGGAAGTAGGCATTTGCAATTCCGCTAAGTCCCCCACCTACTATACATACATCACAGCGTAAATCTTCAGTGAGTGGCGGGAATTGTTCACGCGGATAAGCAGTTTGGAGCCATAATGAATTGGGCATGGAACAACCTCCGTCTTGTCTTGTTAGTATTGAAGTAGGCATAAACATTGTTCCCTACTTTAGTTGAATTTAATATGGAAGTAAGGAAAGGTGTGAAATTAATGAAGATAGAAGTGTGGTCAGACTATGTATGCCCTTTTTGTTATATTGGGAAACGGAGATTGGAAGAAGCATTGAAAGAAACAGGTATTGGAGAAAAGGCGGAAATCGTGTTCAAAGCGTATGAGCTTTCATCAGATTCACCGATGACTTCAGATGAAACGATGCAAACAGTTCTCGCTAAAAAGTATGGTATGGGCGTGGAAGAGGCAAAACAGGCAACGGATAATATTGTCGTTCAAGCGAAATCAGTAGGACTTGAATATGATTATGATAATGTGCGCCCGGCAAATACATTCAATGCCCACAGATTAGCAAAGCTTGCTGAAACAGAAGGTGTTGCAGGTCAAATGTCGGAAAGACTATTGCATGCGTATTTCGTAGATGCAGAAAGAATCGGAACGGATGAAGTATTACTACGTATCGCGGAAGAAGCTGGCGTTTCCTTGGCCCGTGCAAAGGAAGTACTGGGTTCCGACGAGTTTTCGACGGATGTGAAAGCGGATATAGCAGAAGCTGCACAGATTGGTGTTAAAGGGGTACCTTTCTTTGTCATCAACCGAAAGTATGCAATTTCGGGCGCCCAGCCAACAGAGGCATTTGCCGATGCATTGAAAAAAGTAGCTGAAGAAGAAGGAATCTAACTAGATTTATAAAAGATGTACAAAAGCAGGACATTCGATTGAACCCAATCAGATGTCCTGCTTTTCTTTTGAGTAGAAACTAAAAACGTAAATTTTTCTAGCGACCAATGATAATTCCTTGTCAAAAGAACCGATCCCAAGCATACTATTAAAGGTGAAAAGATTTTTTCTATATTATTTTAGTTCCCTTTATTGAAAGGAATGGATGTTGATGTCAAAGCATCGATGGTTTAAAGAACTTCAAACAGTTATTACACAGGGCAAACTTTTATTGGATGAGCCGTTATGTAAATATACGATGACAAAACTGGGGGGTTCTGCAGACCTTCTTGTTATTCCTGCAACTACAGATGAAACTGAATTGGCAGTGCGTTACGCATACGATAATGGTATTCCGTTGCTACTACTCGGAAATGGTTCGAATATGGTTGTGCGGGATGGAGGAGTGAAGGGTATCGTCCTTCATTTAGCACAGCTAGATGAAATCAGAGTTGACGGAACAACGATATTTGCTGAAAGTGGTGCGAATATTATAGATGCATCGAAACGTGCTGCAGCTGCAACACTGTCCGGTCTTGAATTTGCTTGTGGAATTCCGGGTTCCGTCGGGGGGGCGATGGCGATGAATGCTGGTGCATACGGCGGAGAGATAAAAGACGTCATTGTTCGAGTTGTTGCGCTGACAAAAGCCGGGGAGCGGGTCGTTCTTACGAAGGAACAGCTTGAACTCGGCTATCGCAAGAGTATTATTTCAACGGAAGGCTACTATGTTCTTTCTGCTGAATTCCAACTTGAAGAAGGAAATCAGGAAGTAATTGATGCGAAAGTGGCAGACTTGACGTTTCAACGGGAGTCCAAGCAGCCTCTTGAATACCCTTCTGCAGGGAGTGTTTTTAAACGGCCGCCGGGTTATTTTGCGGGTAAGCTGATTCAAGACAGCGGACTCCAAGGGAAGGGATTTGGCGGTGCTGAGGTTTCGCTAAAGCATGCCGGTTTTATTATCAATAAAAACAAGGCGACTGCAACGGATTATATTCAGACGATTGACATGGTGAAGGCGGAAGTGAAAGAACGGTTCGGTGTCGAATTGGAACTGGAAGTGAAAATCGTAGGAGAAGAATAAGTCGATTAAATGCACTTCTCCAATTGCAAATGAAAAAAGGATTACGAAAAAGCGGACGGTCTCTATAGAGGCCGTCCGCTTTCTTATTGCTGTTTCATTGATTGATTTTACAGCTGATGAGGGTGGGATTAGTCACTTGATCATCTGTAATGTGTACTTGACACATTTTTCGATTACTCATGAATTTAAAAATCCCGTTATTGAAATCTGTCCCTGTTTCTTTAAAGAAAATTCCCTCGAAACAAGCATTCTTGGTAAGTGTGAAGTTTACACGGAAGCCCTCACCGTCTTTGACAAGGTAGGCACGCACGCCTTTTTCGAACATGCCATCCACTTCAGCTTTGATGGCGCGGTCGACAGAGACGACGTGGAAATCGACAAATGTGATTTCACGTAACAATACATTCATAAAAGAACCTTTTGTGATTTCTTCCCATCTGCTTTGCGCAGTTTGACCGATAATTATTTGCGTAATGTTCAGTTTATGTGAGACTTCCGCAATTACTTTTGCAGAAGGACGTTTTTCGTTGTCGCGGATGATAAATTCTTCTACGTCTAATTCTTCGGCTAGTTCTTTCCAGCGGTCGACGTAATCCGATTTATCTGCATCAAACTCATCATACGGAAGCGGATCGACCGTTAAAATATACAATGGACAATCCATTATACTCGCCATTTTATGCCCACGCCTAATGAGACGTTCACCATTCGGACCGTAATAAACACAAACGAGAATACTCTCATCCATACGACCTTTCACTTTACCCATGACGGTATTCACCTCTTAAATGATTTTAGTTAACTCGCAATTTCCCACGAAGAGTTCGGTCTTTTGAAAACTAAGTCATTGTATATGAAACGCACTTATATAGCAAGAAAATGTTGCTTTAATAGTTTCAAAGTGCAGAGAAGCTGTATATAGTGTATAATTTATTGTGTAATCCTATCCATATCCCCTTTGTTTTGGTAGCTATAACCACCTATTATCCCGTCTGTCTTGGTATGAGTCAAGCGAGTCCACTAAATACTTGAAACAAAATCACTACCACCTAAACTTAAATCACTTTTCACCATGCATTTTAGCCATGGTTCTAGCCCGATTGGTCCAATCGAATACGTATTGGAGGTAAATATTTATTGACGATTACGCTGGTTATTTTCATCCCGTTTCTCGCTGCAATCCTCGTCCCATTCATCTATAAGCGTGTGCCGAATAGAAATATCGGTTGGTTCATCCTATGCGTTCCGCTTGCGCTATTCATTGTACTTCTTAGGTTCATCCCTGCTGTTTCTTCGGGGGAAACGTACATACATACGATTCCGTGGATACCATCCGCAGGAATCAATTTCACGACACACCTTGACGGTCTTAGTATGATATTCGGACTCCTCATTACCGGAGTGGGGAGTTTGGTCATCCTTTATTCAATTTATTATTTATCTGCAAGGGAGTCATTAGGGAACTTTTACGTCTACTTGCTCATGTTCATGGGTTCGATGCTCGGTGTCATTTTTTCGGATAATCTAATGGTGCTCTATGTTTTTTGGGAACTTACCAGTATTTCATCGTTTCTGTTAATCGCATTTTGGTACCACCGAAAAAAGTCGAGATATGGAGCACAGAAGTCGTTGCTAATAACGGTATCTGGCGGAGTTGCCATGTTTGCAGGTTTTATCATGTTACATATACTGACGGGTACATTTAGTGTACAGGAAATAATTAAGTCCATTGGGGACTACACGGATAGCGGCCTGTTCTTATTCGCAATGATTCTAGTTTTACTAGGCGCATTTACAAAGTCTGCCCAGTTTCCATTCCATATCTGGTTACCGGATGCAATGGAGGCACCAACGCCTGTTAGTGCCTATTTACACTCTGCCACGATGGTGAAAGCGGGTATTTACCTTGTTGCGCGTTTTACGCCTGTTTTTGGTGGAGAGGCTGTCTGGTTCTATTCGGTTACATGCGTCGGTATTTTCACATTGTTCTGGGGCTCGTTGAATGCGGTTAGGCAGACGGATTTAAAAGCGTTACTTGCTTACTCGACAATTAGTCAGCTGGGTTTGATCATGAGTCTGTTCGGGCTTGGGTCGGCTGCGCTGAATGAGGGATACAGCGCAGATTCAGTCATCTATACACAGGCGACATTCGCGGCTTTGTTCCATCTCATTAATCACTCCACTTTCAAGGGTGCTCTGTTCATGGTGGTTGGTATTATTGACCATGAACTGGGGACGCGGGATATTCGAAGACTTGGAGGTCTAATGTCTTTAATGCCTGTGACGTTCACCATTGCCCTAATTGGAAGCTTTTCAATGGCGGGACTACCGCCCTTCAATGGCTTCCTAAGTAAAGAAATGTTCTTCGAATCAATTGTAAATGCTAGAAGTTTAGGGATTTTTGAAATGGGGACATGGGGCAATCTCTTTCCAATCATAGCTTGGGTAGCGAGTGTATTGACATTCGTCTATTGTATGATCATCGTTTTCAAAACCTTTCTTGGCGAGCACCAACCGGCAAGACTTGACCGTAAAGCCCATGAAGGGCCGAGAGGCATGCTACTTGCACCGATGATTTTGGCCTTTTTCGTTGTAGCCATCTTCTTCTTTCCGAATATTGTTGGCAAGTATCTATTGAGTCCTGCGATGGAAGCGGTCTATCCGCCATTTAAAGGCGCACAAGGGCTTGTTCCACAAATCACTGTCTGGCACGGTTTTAAGCCGGCCTTACTGATGACGATTGGCGTCATTGTTGTCGGTGCGTTGTTATATGTATTCTTACGTTTTTGGAAAGGTATTTTCACGATTGAACCTATGCGTTGGAGTCTAGATTCACTTTATAATAAATTCCTTGTACAAACGGAGAAAGGTTCATCGTACCTGACAAGTTTTTATATGACAGGATACCTACGGGATTATCTTCTTTATATTTTCACATTCTTTATTATCACAATTGGTGGAGGTTTGCTGTTGACGAATGGATTTTCATTCGATATGTCAGGTGACGCCCCTATCACGATAAATGAGTACATAATCGTCTTTGTCATGATGGGTGCCGGTATTGCTATTCTCTTTGCAAAGTCCCGCATTACGGCCATTCTTTTGAATGGGGTCCTTGGCTATTCGATTGCTATTTTCTTCGTCGTTTTCCGGGCGCCGGATCTTGCCTTGACACAAATCATTGTCGAAACTGTTACGACTTCTCTTTTTCTTCTTTGCTTTCATTTTTTGCCTGAATGGAAAAAAGAGAAATCGTCCTTGCCCGCGAAAGCGGTCAATGGCATTATCGCAATACTAGTAGGAACTGTCGTAACTGTTCTTGCATTGTCTGTCCAAGGTCATAAGCTGTTCACCTCCATATCCATCTATTTTGAAGATGCGGATGAGTTGACGGGTGGGAAAAATATCGTGAATACAATATTAGGTGACTTCCGTGCATTCGATACGATGCTCGAAGTGGTCGTTCTTTTCATCGCCGGGATTGGTGTTTATACATTGGTTAAATTGAAGGCAGGGATGGAGGGACCGGACGTTGAAGACGAATGATGTTATTTTACGAACAGTGACGAAAATCGTTGTGTTCATCATTTTGACTTTCGGGGTGGAGCTTTTCCTCTCGGGACATAATAATCCGGGGGGCGGTTTCATAGGCGGCTTAGTTCTTTCCTCTGCTTTCGTCCTGCTTTACCTTGTGTTTGATGTTGAGACTGTACACAAAGGAATACCCTTCGACTTTAAGAAGATTGCAGCATTCGGTGTCCTACTTGCGGTAGGGACAGGTGTTGGCGCAGTTATCTTCGGGTCTTCCTTTTTGACACAGACGTTTCGTGAATTGCATTTACCTGTTTTCGGAAATACTGAGCTTGCAACCGTCGTCTTGTTCGAGGCGGGGGTAGCGCTAACTGTTGTTGGTGTTGTTGTAACGATTATTTTAAGTATTAGCGAGGATGTGTAGCGAGTGGAAACATTAATAACGATACTGGCTGGAGTCCTTGTAACCGTTGCTGTCTATTTGTTGCTGTCCAGAAATCTAATCCGTGTCATTTTAGGAACGGCAATCCTTTCCCATGCCGTACATTTACTTATAATGACAATGGGCGGCCTGAAAAAAGGCAGTGTTCCTTTACTGGGAGAGCATGCGGAAAAATATACAGACGCTCTACCGCAAGCGCTCATTTTGACAGCGATTGTTATCAGCTTTGCTGTTACTGCATTTTTACTCGTACTTGCCTATCGTACATATAAAGAAACAGGTTCAGACGATCTTGATACATTGCGAGGGTTTAAAAATGAATAATATAGTTGTTATGCCAATGATTATTCCATTGTTAACTGGAATAATACTTATTTTCTTACGCAGCCATGTCATTCTTCAGCGAGTGCTCGGCATGCTGTCCATCATCGCGATGACTGGTGTGAGTATTTATATTTTGAAACGTATTCAACTCGATGGTATTTTACGTATCGATTTTGGTGGGTGGTTACCCCCGTATGGAATAACGTTCGTTGCGGACTCGTTTGCAATGTTACTTGTGTTAACGACGTCTATCGTCACAGGAATCCTGCTTATCTATGCCTTTTCATCGATTGGAAAAGAACATGAGAAACTATTTTTCTATCCATTTGTCTTTTTCCTGATTACGGGCGTGAATGGATCGTTTCTGACAGGGGATTTGTTTAACTTATTCGTCTGTTTCGAAGTGATGCTACTGTCATCTTACGTACTGATTACACTTGGAGGCAGGAAGATCCAACTAGTAGAATCCATTAAATACGTTGTAATCAATATCCTTTCCTCGTGGTTCTTCCTGCTCGCGATTGCTTATTTATACGGCGCGGTAGGTACGCTTAATATGGCGCATCTATCCGTTCGAATTGCAGAAGTGGGTCAAGACCCGTTACTTACGGTTATCAGCCTCGTTTTTCTACTTGTCTTTAGTCTGAAGTCGGGACTATTGCTTTACTACTGGTTGCCTGGCTCGTACAGCGCTCCTCCGACAGCCGTTACAGCACTATTCGGTGCACTCTTAACTAAAGTCGGTATTTACGCGATGTTCCGTGTTTTCACCCTCATTTTTTACCATGATATAAACGTGACGCATACAATTATTGGTATCATGGCTGTTTTGACGTTGGTCGGGGGAAGTATTGGAGCACTTGCGTATAAGGATATAAGACAAATTGCGGTCTATAATATTGTGATTGCCGTAGGTTTTATATTAGTGGGACTTGCGGTTTCAACGGAAGCGGCATTCCAAGGTTCCATCTACTACTTAATACATGACATGATTATTAAAGCTTTGCTGTTTCTACTTGTCGGAACAATGTTCTATTTGACGGGTACAGCAAAAATTGAAAAGATGAGCGGTTTGATCCGCAACTACCCTCTTCTGGGTTGGTTGTTCTTTATAACGATGATATCACTTACAGGTATTCCTCCATTAAGTGGGTTCATAGGGAAGCTATATATCGGTCAAGGTACGGTTGAAACAGGTTCGTATATATTGCTGGTAATTGGTTTCATGTCAAGTATCATCGTACTTTACTCGTTACTGCGTATTTTCTTGAACTGTTTTTGGGGAGAAACTATTATTAGTGAAGAGGATGAAGTGCCTTTAAAAAAGGGAATGCTCATCCCGTGCGTATTATTTGGAATCCTTACGATTACGCTCGGTTTGGGTGCTGAGGGTCTATCGACATTCGTTCAAGATGCTGCGCACACACTTATGAATCCTGAGGTATATATTGAGGCGGTTTTAAACAGCAATCAGTAATTGGCCAATTGCCACGTCTTATAGTTTTAACCGAAAGAAGAGGTGAACGTAAATGCCAGCCCAGCTACTGTTGAACTTATTCATCGCATTCCTTTGGATGCTTTTAATGGATGAAGATGAGCTTAATTTTACTACGTTCTTTGCCGGGTTTCTTGTCGGTATTGGAATCATTTTTTTCATGTATCGATTTTTTGGGACGCAATTCTATTTACGTAGGTTGTATGCGACACTAAAGTTGCTACTCATCTTTATATCAGAATTGACGAAATCAAGTATTATTGTATTAAAGCAAATTTTAAGTCCTACGCTGAAGATTAAACCAGGGATTATCAGATATGAAACTGTTTTGCATAGTGATATGGAAGTGACCATGCTATCCTTGCTTTTAACGCTGACTCCAGGTTCAGTGGTGATGGAAGTATCACCTAGGGGAGACCTTCTCTATATCCATGCGATGGATGTGGAACTGTCCAGAAATGCACTAGTAAGCCAATTAAAAAACTTTGAAAAAGCAATTATGGAGGTGACTCGCTGATGATTGAAACGATGCTTAAGCTATCACTTATCCTATTTTCAATAACGATTGCTATTGCTGTCATACGGATTATTATTGGGCCATCGATGCCGGACAGGGTGATTGGATTAGATATGATTGGTGTAAACCTGATTGCCACGATTGCGGTCATTTCAATTATTTTAAACACAAAGGCCTTTTTGGAAGCAATTCTTATATTAGGGATTTTGTCATTCATTGGCACGATTGCTTTCTCGAAGTTTATCGAGAGGGGGGTTATCGTTGAACGAAAGCATGATCGGTGAATTTATAGGCGCATTTCTTATTTTGATGGGTGCGATTTCAAGTGTCATCAGTGTTTTCGGGCTTATCCGATTACCTGACGTATATACGAGGTCTCACGCGGCTACAAAAAGTTCGACGCTTGCTGTGCTGTTAACATTATTAGGAGCTTTCATCTATTTTTGGTTTAGCGAGCATTTCATCAGTGTGAGGCTTCTTTTAGGAATTGTTTTTGTCTTTCTAACAGCCCCGGTAGCAGGGCATTTAATTGTACGGGCTGCGTATCGCTCCAAAGTGAGGCTGGCAGATATATCATCAGTGGATGAGTTATATGATGTGATACATAAAGTGGATGAGGAAGGGACAGACCGTTGACGGTTTGGTCCTTTTTTTTTAAGTAAAAGAAGGTATTTTATTAAAATAGTAGAATACCTTTAAAGGAAGAAGAAAATGGGGTGTGGGAAATGGGAGAAAAAAAGAAAAGGATGAACAAATGGTTGAAATGGCTGCTATCCATAGCTGGGGTGCTTGTCGTTTTGGCCGTGGCTGCAGTGATTGTTGTCAATATGTACATAGGGAAGTCGAAACCGCTTATTGATGGGGAGGTATCCGCTGCATTTCTCGATGAGGATGTAACCATCGTGCGGGATTCGTTTGGTGTACCGCATATCACAGCGGAGTCGGATGCTGATATGTACAGAGCACAAGGGTATGCACAGGCGCAGGACCGTCTATTTCAGATGGACTTATCACGGAGGCAAGCAAGTGGACGACTTTCCGAAGTGGTAGGGGAGGCTGCACTTGGAACGGATAAGACGTTCCGGACATTTAGTTTGCGGGCAGCAGCCGAAGCTTCCTATGACGGCTATGGGGATGAAGCTAAAAAGGTACTTAACTGGTTTGCAGAGGGAGTCAATGCCTATATGGAAGAAGCAAAGCAGGACGGTAAGTTGCCATACGAGTTTAAAGTTCTAGGCTATTCACCTGAACCATGGACGCCAATTGATTCATTGACAATCGGAAAGTACATGGCGTATGACCTTGGCGGACATTGGGACACGTTAGCTGTTCGTCACTGGGCACTCAACAATTTTACGGAAGATAAGGCAAAGGAGCTATTCATCACGTATCCCGACAATGCGCCCTCCATTATTGCTGCAAATGTTGCCAATCCAGTAACAGTTGCAGGGCGATTCAATCCGGACCTCGTTCCGCCAGAATTCAATGGCAGCAATAACTGGGTTGTTTCTGGAGATAAAACAGCATCGGGAAAACCTATTCTTGCGGATGATCCCCATCTTGGACTCGGTACACCATCCATTTGGTACCAGATGCATCTGCAATCACCTGAACAGAACGTAAGCGGAGTTATTTTCGCAGGAATTCCGGGAATTATCCTTGGTCATAATGAAGACATTGCGTGGGGTGTAACGAACGTAGGGCCGGATGTTCAGGATCTGTACATTGAAAAGCCCAACCCAGATGACCCGACACAGTTTCTCTATGATGGTGAATGGGAACAAGCTGAAGTAAGGGACGAAACAATTTCTGTAAAAGGTAAGCCAGATGTACCGTTTGAAGTCGTCGTTACAAGGCATGGACCAATTATTTCAAACATTCTTTACAAGGAAGAGGATCCGGGTGCATTATTTTCAATGCAGTGGACTGCGCTTGAACCGACAAAAGAGCTAGAGGCAATTATGAATATGAACAAAGCATCCGACTGGGATAGTTTTGAAAAGGCATTAGAGAATTTCAATGCGCCAGCACAGAATTTCGTGTTTGCAGCACAGGATGGGACAATCGCATACAAAGCGAATGGACGTATCCCGATCCGTAAAAAAGGAGATGCTCAATTACCAGTGCCGGGGGATTCTTCAGACTATGGCTGGACGGGTTATGTCCCGTACGATGAATTACCACGTGTTGTGAATCCGAAAAAAGGGTTTATCGCAACGGCAAATAACCGAGTAATTGACGAATCGTACCCGTACCATATTACAAATTTGTGGGCACAACCCTATCGTTATGAACGCATTGCGGAGGTGCTTAGCGAAGGGGACGACTTTACAGCTGAAGATATGATGGCGCTACAAATGGATCAGAAAAACTTGTATGCGCGTGAATTTCTAGATGATATGTTAAACACAATTGAAACAAAGTATGAAGGAAAGTACAGCTACGTTGCGGAAATGCTTCGTGAGTGGGATCAGATTGATTCAAAAGATTCTCCCGCTCCACTTGTATTTCATAAATGGATGAAGCAATTACCGATTACGATGTTCAGCGAGGAAATGCCGGAAGATGTGTATAAACTGATGCCTGGAAAAGGGCAGATTATTGATCAAATGCTTAGGGACGCGTATGCAGGAAAACCGGGTACATGGGTAACTGAATATGGTGGTGTTGATAAGTGGGTTTTCGCTTCATTAGAACAAGCGTTGGAAGATATTGAAGGGTTGTATGGAGATAAAATGATGGATTGGAAATGGGGAGATTTCCATCAGTTATCATTCCCGCATCCACTGGCAAGTGCATCACCAATACTCGAGTATTTCTTGAATCCGAAGAAACAAGCAATAGGCGGCTCGAATGTTACCGTCCAGGCAGCTGCATTTAAAGAAGACGGAACCGTCAATCACGGTGCGGCATGGAGATTCGTCGCAGACTTTTCCGATTTGTCGAAAGCGTATCATGTCGTCGGTCCGGGGCAGAGTGGGCATATGAAATCGAAATGGTACAAAGACCAGGCGGACGACTGGGCAGAAGGGATTTATCACGAGACCAGTACTGATGGTGAGATTGAAGATGGATATACATTAAAATTAAAAGCGGGCCGCTAATGCGCCCCGCTTTTTTTATGATCTAGTCCCAGTCCCTCGAGTCGCTTCAGACCTTAAGGTAAAGGCAAAGAGCGCCTTTTCCTTAAGGTCTTCCAGCGTTTGTCGGGGCTACCTGGGCGTTGTCACTTTTCATTTTACAATTAATACGGGTGCTGTGACTCTTTTTGCTACCTTATGGCTGACGCTACCGAGCACCATTTCCTGAAATGTGTTTAATCCACGGCTTCCGATGATGACGAGGTTGAAGTCATGTTCATTCGCATGGGTGATAATGACAGGACCAGGGTCCCCGTGTTTTATGGTGAATTCATAAGAGGTATGATACTGTTCAAAAATAGCTTCAATCGGCGCTAGTCTTTTTTTTCTGTCGGTATGAAGGTCATCCCGGCCGGCGTTATGGATGACGTCAGAACGAGTCCGGTCATAATCGAGCACGTAGAGGACATCAACCTTTGTATCGGGGTCTAACGATGCAATATGGGCGGCGTGTTTCGCAGCGCGTACCGAGTTTTCCGAACCATCAACCGCAACAAGGATTCTTTTATACATTTATGCTCCTCCTTTACTTGGCGTAAGGGATGGACAGGCTGTCAAGTAGACGAATACTTGAGGCATCCAAACCGGTCAGCTCAAAATCTACTTGCTTCTGCGTTAACTTTGCGATCAACCGATCAATAGCGCCCGCTCCTGAATCATCCCAAATGCGTGCCTCTGTAAAGTCTATGATAATACGACTTCCAATTTGCACATCATCGAATTCTTTTGTGAAATCCTGTACGGAAGCGAAGAACAACTGTCCGTGAATAGTATAGATATTCTGCAAACTGTCCGGGAAAACCTTCTTCTTAACTTCGATTTTAGAAATTTTTGCAGTGAAGAAAACAGCACTAAGTATGACCCCTGCGAGAACTCCTTTGGATAAATCCCCTGTCAATACAACGATCAAAACAGTGACAACCATAACTAAAGCATCTGCACGTGGTGCTTTTTTCAAATAGCTGAATGAAGACCAATCGAATGTTCCAATGGACACCATTACCATAATGGCCGCAAGTACCGGCATGGGGATTAAGACAACCCATTCACCTAGAAAAACGATTAAACACATTAGAAAAACACCCGAAGTAAATGCGGACAGTCTTCCACGCCCGCCGGATCGGACGTTAATGCCAGATTGTCCAATCATCGCACAGCCTGCCATACCACCGAAGAAACCAGTAATGATATTCGCAATGCCTTGGCCGCGTGCTTCTTTGTTTTTATCGGAACCTGTTTCCGTTATATCATCGATAATGGATGCAGTAAGAAGTGATTCCAATAGCCCGATGATGGACATCGCAAGAGCTGTCGGGAAAATAATTTTGAGTGTTTCGAAACTAAAAGCTACATCGGGAATTAGGAATGTAGGTAGTGATTGTGTAATCGTGCCAAGATTGCCGACGTTTTGAACATCAATCCCGAACAACAACACGACTGCGGTCAGCGCCAAAATGGCTACGAGTGGTGCTGGAACCGCCTTTGTGATAAAAGGGAATAAATAGATAACGGCAAGTGAAGCAAGGACTACTACATACGTCATACCCGATATCCCGAATATGTACTGTACTTGTGCACTAAATATTAAAATGGCAAGTGCGTTTACAAATCCCATCATGACAGCCCTGGGGATGAACTTCATGAAACGTGCAATTTTTAGTACGCCCCATAAAACTTGTAATACACCAGTCAAAATGGTGGCAGCAAACAAATATTGGAGCCCGTGCTCTTTAACCAATAAAACCATTGCAAGGGCCATCGCACCTGTTGCAGCAGAAATCATGCCCGGTCGCCCACCGACAAACGAGATAATAACAGCAATACTAAATGACGCATATAAACCGACCATCGGGTCTACGCCAGCTATCAATGAGAAGGCGATCGCCTCAGGAATCAATGCCAAAGCAACGACAATCCCGGCGAGAATATCGCCACGTATATTCCCGAACCATGCCTCTTTCCAAGTCATTATTTTCAAAACCAAATCACATCCATTTCTTTCTTGTATAAGCGCCGCATAAATGACGAAATAGAAATAAGCCGTGCCATACTATATCAGAAACGCGGAATTTCGTCTATTATTTATTCAAATAGTGGTTTGATTGTCCTTGCTAATTTCGGAAATAGTGCATATACTGATTTATAATCAAACAACTATTTGAATGAGGTGTAGACATGACGATTAAAGAAGTTTGTGAAGTGACAGCTGTCCATGATGATATTGTAGACCGTGTGCAGAAAATGATGCCTGATCTTGGCGTAGTTGTGCAGCTATTCAAAGCACTCGCCGACGAAACTAGATTAAAGATTGCCTATTCACTTACATTGGAAGAGGAAATGTGCGTGTGCGATGTAGCAGCTGTTATTGGCTCATCTGTTGCCACTGCATCCCATCATTTACGATACCTACGTGAAAACGCACTTGCGAAATCACAAAAAAAAGGAAAGATGGTCTACTATTCGCTCGCCGACAATCACATCCATCAGCTTGTGAAAGTTGCCTATGAACATGCAATGGAAGGTGATCGACATGGCAACGGTTGAGAAAACAGAATTCCGCTTAGAAAATTTAACATGTGCCAGCTGTGCGATGAAATTTGAGAATAACGTAAATAACTTACCTTCCATAAAAAGTGCCCAAGTGAATTTCGGTGCATCGAAATTATCATTTACAGGCAATGCAACAATCGAAGACATTGAGGCGGCAGGTGCATTTGACGGTATTAAAGTAATTCCATTGTCTAATTATAAGAAGAATGAAACGAAGATACCGTTCTTCAAGAGAAAAGAGAATATCGTTTCCTTGTTCTCACTGGTGTTTTTAATCGCTGGACTGATTGTCTCTTTTCGCTATACCGAATCGCATCCGGTCGTAATAGCACTTTTTGCTATTGCAATTGTTGTTGGTGGAGCAGGTATTTTCAAAACAGGCCTCAGAAACCTTGTGCATTTTGATTTTGATATGAAAACACTTATGACCATTGCGATAATAGGTGCTGCAATCATTGGAGAATGGCGTGAAGCCGCAGTTGTTGTGTTTCTATTTGCGGTCAGTGAAGCACTTGAAGCCTATTCGATGAACAAGGCACGACAATCCATCAGTCAGCTGATGGACATTGCACCGCCGTCTGCCATCGTAAAACGTGGGGAGAAGCTTATTGAACTTCAGACAGAAGACATCGTGGTAGGCGACGTACTCATTGTGAAGCCCGGCCAGAAGATTGCAATGGATGGTACTGTCGTTGCAGGGGCTTCTACGGTCAATCAAGCCGCGATTACAGGTGAATCTGTCCCGGTTTATAAAACATCGGGTGAAAATGTATTTGCAGGTACGCTCAACGAAGAAGGGGCGCTTGAAGTCACTGTAACTAAACTTGTAGGTGATACGACAATTGCGAAAATCATACATCTTGTTGAAGATGCACAAGCGGAAAAAGCACCTTCACAAAAATTTGTCGATCAGTTTGCAAAGTATTATACGCCTGCCATCATTGTAATTGCCCTGCTCGTTGCTATACTGCCTCCGCTATTCGGAGGAGATTGGAGTGCATGGATCTATCAAGGGCTTGCTGTGCTCGTCGTAGGTTGCCCGTGTGCACTTGTTGTGTCGACGCCAGTTGCTATCGTCACAGCAATTGGGAACGCCGCCAGACAAGGTGTACTTATTAAAGGCGGCATCTACCTCGAGGAAACAGGCCGTCTTGATGCGATTGCTTTTGATAAAACTGGAACGTTGACAAAAGGCTATCCGGAAGTAACGGATTTTATTGGCTGTGATGATATAAAGAAAAGTGAGTTGCTTAGTGCCATTGCGGCAGTTGAATCCATGTCACAGCATCCACTTGCAAAAGCGGTTGTCGATTTTGCGGAAAAAAATGGGGCTAGGAAAGTCGAAGTTACTAATTTTCAATCAGTGACGGGAAAAGGAGCCTATGCGGAAATTGCCGGCATTCGAACTGCTATCGGTAGTATCAGTTGGGCGCAAGAACAGGTCGCTTTGCCGGAAGAGTACCTACAGCAGGCAGCCTCTCTTCAGCGTCAGGGAAAGTCGGTTATGGCAATTGTAACGGATGCAAAGTTCAGTGGATTACTCGCCGTGGCAGATCCGGTGAGGAAAGAAAGCCAACGTGTACTTGAAAACCTGAAAAAGATTGGCATAAAACATACGGTTATGTTAACTGGGGATCATCAGGCAACAGCTGAAGCGATTGCCGGCGACCTTACTATAACGGATGTACGTGCAGGACTGATGCCGGAAGAGAAGTTGACGGCTATCAGGTCACTAAGCGATAAATACGGACGTGTCGCTATGATTGGCGACGGTGTTAATGACGCACCCGCATTAGCAGCCGCATCTGTCGGAATTGCAATGGGAGGAGCAGGTACGGACGCGGCATTGGAAACAGCGGATATCGCCTTAATGGCGGACGACCTTGAAAAGCTCCCCTATACGATAAAATTAAGCCGAAAAACATTGCGAATCATCAAGGAAAACATTATGTTTGCATTAGGCTTAAAAATAGTGGCGCTACTTCTTATCATCCCTGGTTGGCTGACACTATGGATTGCCATTTTCGCGGATATGGGGGCGACGCTTCTCGTCGTACTGAACTCGCTACGCTTGTTGCGTGTTCACAAATAAGTAGGCCTAAACGGAGGCGGATCCTAATGCATTTACAAGAATGGACGATGGAAGAGCAAGAACAGCTTATCCATTTTATGACGACTAATACGTGGCCTTACCACGGTAACTCAGATCCTGGTCGAAATCTAATTGAGAAAGCAATTGAAGAAGGCGGTTACGAATCAGATGAAGTGAAGACTTTCTGGGTGGAAAATGACAACAAAGAAAAAGTTGGCATTGTGAAAATTTATGACTTGCAGGACGCAATCCCGCTATTTGATCTGCGTATTGCGGACATATCAAGAGGGCATGGCTATGGCACGAAAGCACTTCGACTCGTGGCGGAATATGTATTTGGCTTGTCGGAAAAGAAAAACCGGCTAGAGGGACATACAAGACAGGATAACTTAGCGATGCGAAAAACGTTCGAACGAGCTGGTTTTGTAAAAGAAGCCCATTTGAGGCAAGCATGGTTTTCTCCAAAAGAGAATTCTTATTATGACGCAGTGACCTATGGGATAACCCGTGAAGACTTTATGGCTGGAACGACTACGCCGGTAATTTGGGAGGACGTGGAAAATGGGAAGAACACGAAAAGACCCTTTAAAATTCCAAACTTTCCGGATTCATTTGAATCAGAACGTCTTATCATCCGGGCCCCAAAACTTGAAGATGCGCAAGAGGCCTGGAATGCAATCCGGGTATCGTTACCAGCCCTTCGTAAATGGATGCCATGGGCGCAGCCTGAACCGGAACTGCATATGACAGAAGAAAGTTTACGAGATGCCGTCGCGAACTTCATAACTCGTGAGGATTTACGTTTTCATCTCATTCATAAGGAGACTGGTCGATTCGTCGGCTCATCGGGGCTTCACAGGATTAACTGGACGATTCCTAAATTTGAAATTGGTTACTGGCTCTCGACGGACTTTGAAGGGCAGGGCTATATGACAGAAGCGGTCCAACGTATCGAACAATTCGCTTTCGAACAACTTGGGGCACGTAGAGTCGAAATTCGTTGTGATGAAGGAAATGCAAAAAGCAGAAGTGTAGCAGAAAGGGCAGGCTTCGTCCTTGAAGGAACATTAAAACAAGATTCCTTATCACCGGATGGTAATGTTTTACGAAACACCTGCATCTATGCGAAAATAGACTAACAAGAAAAGCGAGAGCGGCCGTTAAGATGCGACAGGCATAAGGCGGATTGACGGCGCAGCGTACTTTGCTGCAAAGTCAGTCAGACTTATGACCCGAGCATCTGGCCGCTGGAGCTGGCCAAGAAAAAGGGATGCCGACGTATGTTGGCATCCCTTTCGTTAGGCTGATCGCTTCCCGGTAATAAGATTGAAGATGAAAATAATTACTGCAATAACAAGTAGAATATGAATTAAACCACTACCGATTTTTAAAACTAGTCCTAGTACCCAAAATACGATTAGTGCTACAATTATTATCCAAAGAATTTTGCCCACGTCCATCACTCCTTTGCTTCGTACTTCCTATTTACCCCGTCCAAATAAAGGATAAACCTTGTGGAATAAGAGCAGGAGTAATTGGGCATGGTTCGGGAATACATACTGGAGGCGGTAAGATTGGCAACACCAGGTATGGAAGACTATATTGAACAGATTTATTTACACATTGAAGCAAAAGGAATTGCACGTGTATCAGACGTCGCAGAATCTCTTGCAGTTCTTCCTTCATCAGTAACGAAAATGGCGCAACGTTTGGATCGGGAAGGTTACATTATCTATGAACGATATAAAGGACTTGAACTGACCGAACGAGGATTCAAGTTTGGTAAAAGGCTTGTCATGCGCCATGAACTTCTTGAACAGTTTCTCCGAATTATTGGAGTTGATGAAGAAAACATTTACGGTGACGTTGAAGGAATTGAACATCATCTAAGTTGGAATGCGATGGATCGCATAACAGCTCTCGTTGAAGCAATGGAACAAGATGACCAGTTCGTGAAAAAGTTGAACAGTGGGCAATAGACTTGAAGAAAGAGGTTGATGAAGATGGAAGCAGATAATTATAAGTCAGGCTATACGGCCGAGTTGGAAGTACTGGAGAAGGACGGTTCGAGATGGGTGTTGGATGCAGGTGGAGAAGATATCATGATGAACGCATCCGACGCGGAAGAGACGATTCAAGAAGGCGATACCGTGCATGTTTTCCTCTATACCAATAGACGTGGAGAACTAACTGCGACGATGAAAATGCCTTCGATGACAGCTGAATCCTTTGGTTGGGCGCGTGTCATTCGCGTGGATGACAATGAGGGTGTGTATGTGGATATCGGTTCTTCATTTGAAGTATTGGTCAATAAAACAGATATGCCCCGAGTGAAATCGCTTTGGCCGGCAGTTGACGATGAATTGTACATGACGTTGCGGACAGACCTTGGTGGTACTATATTCGGAAGACTCGCGACAGAAGAACGCGTACTTGAACAGATTGAAGAAGCACCGACATCTGTTTTCAATCAAAACTTGAAAGCGAGAGCTTATCGATTATTGCCGGTAGGTTCATTCATGCTCAGTATCCCTGAAAACTATCGTATTTTTATCCATAATACAGAACAGGAAAAAGAACCGCGCCTAGGACAGGAAATTCAGGTGCGAGTTATCGGTAATCGTGATGATGGCACGTTGAACGGCTCGATGCTTCCTAGAAAAGAAGAACGTTTAGGAGACGATGCCGAAACAGTTATCCGATACTTGAGCGAAGTAGGGGGACGCATGCCGTTTTCCGATAAATCATCCCCGGATGAAATCAAAGAAATGTTCAATCTGAGTAAAGCTTCTTTCAAACGTGCACTAGGGAAACTTATGAAAGAAGGCAAAATTACGCAAAGTGAAGGATGGACGATGTTGAAGTAACCACAATTCCAGTGGGAACTTTTCCGGCACCCGTATCGTATTAATTTGTATAACGAGGAGGAGTGTTTATGAAACGTATCCTAACAATGATGATGGCAATTGTTCTATCACTTGCAGTTATCTATCCAAGTTCTACGGGTGCAGAACCGGTTGTTAATGAAAAACTGGGTGTACCGATTGTCGTTTATGGTGCGAATTTATCCGATACTGAAAAAGCAAGTGTCAAGAAAAGCCTGGGTGTTGAAAATGAGGCTGAAGTTGAGGAAATTACGGTCGATGGCAATGACCTAGTAAAATACATCAAAAACGGCAATAGTAAAGCAAGAATGTATTCATCAGCAAAGATTACACGCCAAGAGGCTGGAAAAGGTCTTGTTATTTCAATTGTTACAGAGGGGAATATCACGCAAGTGACCTCTGAGATGTATGCGAATGCGATGCTTACGGCAGGAATTGAAGATGCAATCGTTGAAGTGGCAGCACCAAAAAAAGTGACGGGCCATTCTGCGCTGGTCGGTATTTACAAAGCATACGAAGTAACGGGTGAAACGCTTGATACTGAACGAACAGATGTCGCGAATGACGAATTGAATCTAGCTACAAAGTTTTCAGAAGATGCTGGTGTTGACAAAGATAAAGTGGGGGAACTGCTAACGCAAATCAAGAAACAGATTGCAGAACAGAATCCTGCGACAAAAGAAGAAGTTGAAAAAATTGTAACTGAACAGTTGAAAAAACTAAACATCGAATTAAGTGATGCAGACCGTCAATTGCTAATTGATTTGATGGACAGAATTCGGAATTTGGACATCGACTTTACCAAATTATCCGGACAGTTAACAGATATGGCTTCGAAGATTAAAGATAAAATCGGTGAGATTGATCCTGGATTTTGGGAAAGTGTTAAAGAATTTTTTACAAATCTCTTTGAATCGATTCAATCCTGGTTCAAGTAAGTATGAATGTATCTGAAGTGCAAAACCGGATTATTGTTATTCCATAATTAGGGTGATAAACTGAAGGTATACTGAACTGAACTTTTAGAATAGGAGGGGTCTAAATGGACTTTACATTTACTGAACTTGGCGGAGATGCATTTGCCTATCGTAATGAACAGGATGGGAAGATGCTAGCTGAAATAACGTGGACACTTCTTGGGGACGTTATGGTGATGGATCATGCATTTGTTGATCCCGAACTACGCGGTCAAAACGTCGCAAAAAGTTTATTGGACCATGCAGCTGATTATGCCCGGGAAAATAACTTGAAGATGGAACCGGTTTGCTCTTATGTTGTTACAGCATTTGAGAGGTACAAAGAGTACGATGACGTCAAGGTATAAGCAGCCATACAAAAAGGCAATCCGTTAAGTTCTCATAAACGGATTGCCTTTTATATTTTACAAAGAAATACAAGTTGCATTCAAATCCCTCACAATACTGTAATGAAGTACAGGATGGATGTTAAAACAGATGCACCGGCGACCGTATAAAACATATCAGCCTGGCTAAAAATTAGCTTCTTCTCCATTCATAACGTCCCCTTCCTTTGAGAATATAATGCGTTATATCTATTTTAAATACCCAATGAAGTCGATTTGAAACATTTTTCGCTAGTTGGGAATCCTTTTTAAAGATTATTGAAACTAATGCGAGGTTGGAACGTATAATTACAGATAGAGTAATAGAAAGGAGTGTATTCAAATGAATCGAACAGCTGAAAAGGTACTGTCTATCATTAGTGCAGTATTTACAGTAATTGGAGTTATTCTTAGCTTCATCACAATGGCTTTTTTAAATTATATTAAGTCCGATCCTGCTGTCCGAAGTGAAATTGAAGCGGAACTGCTGACTGACCCTGCTTTTAAACCAGGAGATATGGAAATTGTTTTTGGTATTTTTGACGCTTTAGGTGGGTTCATGTGGTTAATCATTATTGCATTGATTATTAGCTTGATCCTAACCATTGTCGGTATTGTGAGTATATGGAATAACAAGAATCCGAAACTTGCCGGCACGATGTTTATTATCGGTGGTTTGCTTGCAGGTATTCTTTCCCTAACTTCCATCTTGTTATATATTGCGGGGATTTTATGCTTTACAAAAAAGCCTCCCCTGCAAGACAAAACGATTTACACAGATGACCAGCAAGAGGGCACAATGAGACCACTATAAGAAAAGAAAAAATGCATTCCCAGTTACTATTAACGGGAATGCATTTCAAATTGATTAGGCTAGAACAGGTTTCTTAATGTAATAGACATATTGCGCCGTTACTACATGACGCCCTTCGAAAAGTTCATCAAATACATCTAGCAATTGAAAACCTTGTTTTTCATAAAAAGTTCGTCCTGCGGTATTATGGGCATCCATATAGACAAATAATTGCTGTGCACCTTGCAACATCGACAATGCATACTCTACTAATTTTCGACCATATTCAGATTTCTGACATGACGGTAAAATGGACAGTGCAGTTAACTCGGAATCCCCATCTTCGTCCTTCTTCGTGAAATTGGCGAAACCAACTGGAACTCCTCTGTGCTCTGCAATAAGTACGATTGTTTTTTCCATACGTTTCATCATCATTGCATTTGAATAAGAACGATTGATGAATTCCATCTGTGAATCTTGCGGAATGCTATCTTGGTAAGTGTGTTTCCAAGTTTCACGAGCTATATGTTGCACGTGCTCGATATCCTCGGCTGTCATCAGTCGGATCATGGCACTGTCACCTCAGCTTGTCTTTTTGCTATCATATCAAAAAGAGGCGTTGAAAACTATGTATACACCTGACTGTAATGAAAATGATATATATGAGGAGGGTTGGAATGAATTGGACAGCGAATGAATTTGATGAATTAAGCGGTCGGCAAGTATACGAAATACTAAAACTACGTGTAAATGTATTTGTTGTGGAGCAAAGTTGTGCCTATCACGAGATTGACGACCATGACTACGGGGCAATTCACATTTGCTGTTTGGATGGACAGGAGTTAGTAGCCTATGCACGGCTTCTGCCGGCGGGTGTTAAATATAAAGAACCGTCTATTGGTCGAGTCATCATAAAAGAAGACCACAGGGGAACTGGACTGGCACATACGCTGATGGAACGCAGTATGCATTACATTCTGTCTAGTTGGAAGCCAGATGAAATCCGCCTACAGGCTCAAACGCATCTATCTGGTTTCTATGGAAAGCATGGATTCGATAAAGTTTCCGAGCCCTATGATGAAGATGGTATCCCGCATGTAGATATGATTTTCACATCCTTTTGAAAATGAGAGTTTCTTTATTGATGGAGAGGGGTATACTTAGTACATGACAGACTAACTTTTCTATTATATCCGGGAGGGATGATTTAAAATGGCACGTAAACGTAATAATAATCTACTATTAGCAACAATTGCAGCAGGCGCATACGCGTATTTCAGTAAAAAAGAAAACAGGGATAAAGCACAAGTCGCTTTTAGCAATGTTAAAACAAAAGTCAACTCTTTCGTTGAAACCCAAAAATTAAACCGCTCTACTGATACAAAGGCAGGTCACTCGGATCCTTATGATCTTCAAGACAACAAAATGGTAAGTGAAGGTGCCCAAACGAGCGTGCATTACTATAATCAGGAAGTTGAAGATAAATCAAAAACAACACCTGAAACAGATGGTCTATACAATAAAAAAGAAACTAAAGAAATGACTAGCGAACAATCCGACAAAGAAAAATAATGGATTATCTGGAGACGCTCCCTAAATAGGGGCGCCTTTTTTTTAATCAAATATACGTAGTTGAAAAGTTTTTTAACCTTGTCAGGGGAGAATCCCCGTATGCATTCCATTTAAGTTGCCGCAGCTGCTTGTAGTGTACCGACTATAAAATAGTTCCGATTTATCCTCCCAATTGAAGAAAAGAAGTAGATGAACGGTCAATTATTGTAATATGTAGTCTGTTTAAGGTATACTTTTCAGTAGTTTGAAATAGTGAAGGTGAGCTAAATGAAGAAGAAAATTGGATTAGTAGCGATTCTGATGACAGCAGCGGTTTTCTTGAGTGGTTGTGCTGGTGTTCAAAACAAAGAAGGAACGTTTTATAGTATATTCGTAAAACCAATGGAATGGCTATTGGATTTCTTAAGTAGCCAGTTTAATGGGAGTTATGGGATAGCGATTATACTTATCACAGTGTTTATTCGGTTGATTCTTATGCCGCTGATGCTGAAGAACTATAAGTCACAACAGAATATGAAAGTCAAAATGGATGCACTTCGTCCTGAGATGGAGGATATTCAAAAACGGTTGAAAGAAGCAAAAGAATCAGCATCAAAAGATGAGCAGATGAAGATTCAACAAGAGATGATGGGCCTCTACTCGAAGCATGGCGTTAATCCATTGAATATGGGTTGTTTACCACTTGTCATTCAAATGCCGATTATCATGGGTCTTTATTTTGCAATTCTTTATTCGTCAGATGTCAAGTCGCATCAGTTCTTATGGTTTAACCTTGGGGAACCCGACATGATCATGATGGTACTTGCAGGGGCAGTCTATTTCGTCCAAGCGCGCGTATCACTGTGGACAATGCCTGAAACGCAGAAGAAACAGATGAAAGCGTTCATTTATTTATCTCCAATTATGATTATGTTCATCTCATTCAAATCGATGGCAGCACTTCCGCTTTACTGGGCTGTAGGTGGACTTCTACTTATATTCCAAACTTACTTAGGACGCAAGTTTTACTACAAGCACCCTGAACCAGTCACAGTAGAAGCGCCAGAAGCTACATCGGCGAAGGTAGACTTGGAAAAGCCGGAAAAAGGAAAAACGGATAAAACAGAAAAAAAATAGAACGAACGAAAAGCCAGAGAGGGTACTCTCTGGCTTTTTATATAATCAGTATGCATACTTCTTTCGTGTTGTAAGTACAATAACGATTGCGGGAATTGTACAGATCGTCATACCAAGAAAAGCTAGTCTAGGCGAAATATCATATAGGTAACCGCCTGGGAAAGTTAAAATGGCTGTACTAAGACTCATTGCAAACGCAGCGTACATACCTTGCGCAGCTGCGATTTGGCTACCAGGAAGACTTTTCGATATGTATTTAATAAAAGCGAAATGGGCAACACCGAATGACACTGCGTGTAGCACTTGGGTGCCAATGAAAACGGACGTAAAAGGAAACAAGTAAATCAGTAGCCAGCGTAACGTAGATCCGATTCCCGCGATTAAAAACATAGTAGATGTTTTCATATTCGCAAATAATCGATCGGCCCGTGTGAAAAATAGTATCTCAAATAAAACAGCAATATTTAAGATGATGCCGATATACAAACCGTTGACACCAAGTTCATCCAAGAAAATGAACCCGAAATTATAATAGGAAGCATGTGCGCCTTGCAAAAGAATAGTAAGTATTAAAATGACTACAAAACCTTTAGAACTAAATAAGGCTTTGAAATCGGTGCTTTTTGTATCGGTTTCTGTCCTTACAGGTGCTGTTCGCAAGGCGGTAGGTGCTGAACGCATAAAAAATAATGATGCCGCACCAAGACCGATTAACATCATATAAAGAATAGATTGTTCCGACCAAATAGCTGTTGCAGCTCCAATTAATAGCAGTGCCACCGTGTAACCAATCGAGCCAAAAGATCTGCTTTTCCCATAATGAATATGTCCAGTTTGCATCAAAACAGATGCGCCACTTTCCACTGCAGGTAAAATAATCGGATATACAGCACTGAATAAGATAGTTATGACGAGAAGAACGGTAAAGGAAGAGCTTGGAATGTAAAGCAGCGCCAATAACAGCGAAGCAATTGTCATCCATTTCATCACTCGAATTAATGACATCTTACGTGTTAAATAGGGGAAAACAAGAAAAGTTGAAAATGAGCGGGCTACCATTCCTGCACCCATAACAATGCTTGCTGCAGTAACGGATAAGCCTTTTTCAATCGTCAACCAACCTGTCCAATAGGGAAGAAAGACGCCCCACGTAAAGAAAAATACTAAAAAGCTCGTCGAAAGCCAGCGTTGGTTGTTCAAAAGTGGTCCCTCACATTCCATTCATGTAGTCTTGAAAATAAATGATAGCACACGAAGACCAGAATGAAAAATGATGGTAAACTATACGTATATGCGAGAAGGAAGGCCGGTTACCGATGAAGCAAAAAAACAAATATAGTTATCAAAAGAAAAAAAAGAAACAAGGCAAAGGACTTACAATAGGATTACTCATTTCAGGTATTGTAATGACCGGACTAGTAATTTGGATAGGTATGAATGATTGGGACTTAAAAAAAAGCTATGAGACAGTAAGTAATGCCATTGGATTATCAAATACTGAAACAGAAAAAGCGGCAATTCCAGATATAGATAAAAAAAAGGTAGATACTTTGACCAACGAACAACCCCCTTTGAAAACGGATGAAAAAGTCCCGGAAAAAGTTAGAGAGTCTTTCAATCCATCTGTTAACGGTGGATATATTGAAGGGCAGACACTTCCTTTGGAACCGAAATATATAAATGAAATACTCATCGCCAATAAAAAATATCCGCTTCCCGAAACGTTTGCACCTGGAGAAAGTAAAGATGCTCGAGTAGCCTTTGAAAAGATGGCGGCAGAAGCGAAGCTCTCAGGCTACACGCTCACAGCATTTAGTACATATCGCTCATTCGAATATCAAACAACACTTTACGAGAAATATGTAGCTAAAGATGGCAAAGAAGAGGCTGATCGTTATAGCGCGCGCCCGGGTTACTCGGAGCACCAAACAGGTCTGGCATTTGACATTGGTGAAGTCAATTATGAACAACACTTTGCATCGTCATCTTTCGGAGATACGGAAGCGGGAAAATGGATAGCAGCAAACGCGCACCGTTTTGGCTTCATCATGCGTTATCCTTTAGGAAAAGAAGCGGTGACGGGCTATATGTACGAAGCATGGCATTTCCGGTATGTCGGTGTGGCTGTTGCCAAGGAAATCTTTAATCGGGAAATTACTTTGGAAGAATACCTTGAAATCTGAATGATGATTATCGTCTTTACACTAAATAAAGGGACACCCTCGAGACTTCAGAGGGTGTCCCTTTATTTGTCATAAAATAGGTGAAAGTAATCTTGAAACGGATTCTTTCATCTTGATGAAACGTTTTCGATCTTCGTAGGCTACAAGTGTTAATTCGGTAGATAATTGCATATCCTGTTCGAATAATTCCTTTAGCTCGTGGCACTTTTCCCGATCGTAGATGAAAGCGTTAATTTCAAAATTCAACTTAAAACTTCGAACATCGATATTGGCCGTGCCGACTGTCGATACTTCATCATCTACAACGATTTGTTTCGTGTGCAGAAAACCGTTTTCGTAAATATATACGCGTGCGCCAGCCTTTAACAACTTTCCAACATTTGAATAAGTAGCCCAGTAAACAAACATATGATCTGGTTTGTTTGGAATCATAATTCGTACATCTACACCGGAAAGACAGGCAATACGAAGTGCATCTAAAAAGCTGATATCTGGAATGAAATATGGTGTTTGAATATAGATATATTCTTTCGCCCGAAAAATCATTTTCAAATAGCCGTCTTTAATTTGTTCCCACTCAGAGTCGGGCCCACTGGAGACAATTTGCATAGCCACTGATCCTTTGCGGGGAATAGCTGGGAAAAAGTGCTCTGCGTACTCGATGTCTTGATTGCCCGATGCTTGGTTCCAATCTAAGATGAATCTTGTTTGAAGTGGGTGGATCGCACTACCTTCAATACGAAGATGCGTATCACGCCAGTAACCGAACTTTCTATTTAAACCAAGGTACTCATCCCCAACGTTGAAACCGCCAACATACCCGATGCGACCATCAATGACAACGATTTTTCTGTGATTCCGATAGTTAAGTCGAGGGTTAATGAGTGGAAGTATTGCAGGGAAAAAAGCTTCAACTTCTCCACCCTCATCAACCAATGCTTGCAGATGTCTCTTGTACAGACCACGGGAGCCGATATCATCAAACAAAACGCGTACTTTAACCCCTTGCTTCGCTTTTCGAATCAATACCTCCAAAATTCGAGTCCCTAGATTATCAAGACGCAAAATATAATATTGAAAGTGGATATGATCTTTTGCCGACTCAAGATCATGGATAAGAGAATCAAATTTAGCTTTGCCATCATTAAAAACTTGAACATCGTTATCTTGTGTCAATACAGCGTGGTTGTTTCGAAGGTGGAGGTAAATCATATCCTTATATTCAGCTGTGTCATCGTGGCGAAATTCAAGTGTATCGTCTTCAATGGCTTCAATTTGATAGTCGATGAGTTGCTCAATCCCGATTTTGTTCCGGCCTTCCCAGCGGAAGAGATGCTTTTTCCGAAGTTGTCTGCCAAGTAATAGGTAAATGAAGAAACCGAAGAATGGGATAAAGAACAAGACAAGTAACCATGCCCACGTGGAGGTAGGGTCACGACGCTCAAGGAAAATCAGGGCAATCGCAAGAAAGATATTCAAAATGAGAACAGCTGTAACAGAGATACCAATTAATTGGGTCATAATCGCCCTCCTACATAAATGAATTCTTTTATACAGTATACAGGATTAGTAAGAAGAATGAAGATAAAGCCGCTGGAATTAAATTTTAAAACCTAGTTGGATAATAGGAATTATAAACATATACTAACCTTGTACTTACTAATTACAAATAAAGGAAAAGTTAAAGACGGACACGTTACTAGTAGTTCTTAACATCGTAGGATTACTTTTGCTTGTTGCTCTACTCTATGGTATGCATCGGAAAAAGGTTTCGTTTCCCAAACAAGTCGGCGAAGCGCTCAATAAAGTGGGATATGCGCTCAAACAAGCTGTTGCCGCGCTCAATGAAGCGGGATACGCGCTCAAGAAGATGCCGCCGCGCTCAATGAAGTGGGATACGCGCTCAAACAAGCTGTCGTAGCGCTCAATGAAGTGGGATATGCGCTCAAGAAGATGCCGCCGCGCTCAATGAAGTGGGATACGCGCTCAAACAAGATGCCGCCGCGCTCAATGAAGCGGAAAACGCACCGCTCAAAAACACCGCCCAACCACCCAAAAAACAAAAAAATCCGCAGAAGACATGTCAATGTCCTCTGCGGATTTCTTCAACTTGTAACTAATTCAAACGTCTTTACGTTATTCAGCCGAAGCTTCCAAATTACGTAACGATTTAGATGATTTTCCGAAAAGGATGATCAAAATAATACTTAGCACCGCAAGCGTTGCGGAAAGGAAATAGATGTTGCCAGCTTCTTGTGTGAAGAGCCATGTGAACAGGAGTGGCCCGATAATGCGCCCCATATTGTCCATCGAATACGTCATTCCGGCAGCTGTACCGTATTTCCCGCCGGCTTCTTTCGAGGTCAATGAAACAAGTACCGTACGTGCCAATGCATTACCACCGGTGAATACACTTAAAGCGAATCCCGCCCAGAAAAGGTTGGAGGTGAATGGGATAAGAAGTAGACCTATTGCGGTCACGATTTGTGCGCCGATAATCCATTTTGTTTCAGAGCCATTTTTCACGCGCCGCACAACACCGCCTTGAATAGCCGCGTCAACAAACCCGCTTGCCATAAATAAGTAGCCCAGTTGTAGGGGTGTTATTTCAATCTTGTCTATTTGAAACAGTTGAAACGTCGATTCGAGACCTGCAAGAACGAATGTGACCATGAATGACATCAGGAACAGATTTCGGATGCGGTATTGCCAAAGAGTTGCACCGCCTTTTGGAAGGATGGCCCGTTTATTCGCCTCGCCCCGTCGTTCAGGCTCTTTCAAAATGATGCTTGCATAAATGAGAAGAAGTAATGTCAAGATGCCCGATCCGATGAATGGCGCCTGCAAACTGAAATGACCAAGCACACCGCCAATAGCTGGACCGAAAATGAACCCAAGACCAATCGACATACCTAGCAGACCCATGTATTTATTACGATTTTCTTCATCAGTCATATCCGCAACAAATCCCGTAACTGCAGTGTAAAGTGCACCTGAAAAAACTCCTCCAACAATGCGCGACACATATAGAAGAGGCAAGTTGTCCATGAATAGCGCAAACAAGAAAAAGCTAAGGCTGAATCCTATAAGTCCAGTCAAAATGAGTTTCTTTCTTCCAGTTCGATCTGACAATGCTCCCCAGAGTGGAGCGGTGAAAAACGATGCAAGAGCATAAACTGTCAGCAAACCGCCCACATGTACTTCGGAAAAACCTTGTTGCAAAACTACTTCAGGTAAAATTGGAATAATAATACCAAATCCTAGATAGACGAAAAATTGCACGGACATGAGAAGAAGAATTGCTTTTTTCATAAATTAAACCTACTTTCTACCACTATCAATATTCTTATACTACTCTGCATTCCTTAAACGTACAAAGAATATGTACATTCAAGCCCGTTGATTTCCGTTCCGAGCGGACGCTTTCCGCGGGCACGGCTTGGGCCTACAGGATGTAGGTCATGCAACCGTTGCGGCAGGACGCCGCGAACTTAGGTTGGCTTCCTTAAGATCAGTCCGGGGTCTTCAGCTCGTGCTGTTCCCGCAGGAGTCGCCGCTCTCCACTACAATCAACTAGTTCTCACTATAGGAAAGAGCTTTTTCGGTGGCCTTGAAGAAAACCGTCAGTCTTATCACTCGGGCACTCACTTTCAAGATTTCCGCCATTCAATAAGCCTCTCTTCAAAAGAAAGTCGAAGAAAAAGCACCGCAGAAATGCCTGCAGTGCTACTCTATCTTCAATCTCTTAATTTAACCCTCTGCAATCGCAATGCATTCAGCACGACGGACACCGAACTAAATGCCATCGCGGCTCCAGCTACCCACGGTGCAAGAAGCCCTGCTGCAGCAATCGGAATACCAATGGAATTATAAGCGAGTGCCCAAAACAAGTTTTGTTTTATATTGTGTACAGTCACTCGGCTCATTTTAATCGTATCCGCAACGCCTAACAGATCGCCATGCATCAGCGTAACATCCGCCGCCTCCATTGCAACGGCCGTCCCCGTTCCCATTGCCATTCCGATATCAGCAACCGCGAGCGCAGGAGCGTCATTAATACCGTCACCAACCATAGCGACGCGTTTTCCTTGTGCTTGTAACGATGCGATGACTTCCGCTTTCTTATCAGGAAGGACCTCCGCTACTACATGCTCAATACCCGCGTCTTTCGCGATTGCCTCCGCGGTACGCTGTTGATCGCCAGTGAGCATAATGACATCTAGCCCAAGTGCATGAAGTTCCGCAACAGCTTGCTTCGATGTATCTTTCAACGTGTCTGCAACTGCAAGTGTTGCTACATGTGAACCGGAGACTGCCATATACATTACGGTTTTCCCGTCAATTTCAAGTTTTTTGGCATCTGAAATGGTAGCATCCAGAGTGATTTCATTGTTTGCAAGCAATTTTCGTGTGCCCATGAAAACTGTTGAAGCACCGATAACGCTTTTGATGCCATAACCGGGAATTGCTTCAAAATGCTTAACTACAGGCAACTCACTTACCAATTCCAATCCATAAACTGTAATTGCCTTAGCGACAGGATGTTCAGAATCACTTTCCGCCGCTGCTGCCATCGCTATCAATTGTTCACGTGGAGAACCGGTTACGACAAGGAAATCCGTTACTTCAGGTGTGCCTTTCGTAATTGTCCCGGTTTTATCCAACACAACTGTGTCTATAGCTTTCGTATTTTCCATCGCTTCCGCAGTTTTGAATAAAATACCTTGTTCCGCCGCACGCCCTGAACCTGCCATAATCGACGTCGGCGTTGCTAGTCCAAGGGCACATGGACAAGCGATAACAAGCACTGCAATTGTACTCGTCAATGCAACCGCGAATTCACCGGGTGCAACGACGAAATACCAAACAAGGAATGTAACAATCGCAATACCCACGACAATCGGTACGAATATACCTGAAATCCGATCTGCAAGCCGTTGAATCGGTGCCTTCGAGCCTTGTGCCTGTTCCACGACGCGGATAATATTTGAAAGTACCGTATCTTTTCCGACATTGCTAGCACGAACCCGTAAAGAACCATTTGCGTTAACAGTAGCTGCAAATACCGTATCACCTTCCGTTTTATCGACAGGTAAACTTTCACCTGTCAACATCGACTCATTCACAGCCGATGTACCTGAAATAACTTCCGCATCGACAGGAATGGAAGCGCCGGGACGAATAACGAGAATATTGCCGACTTCTACATCCGCTATCGGAATGTCTACCGCTACACCATCCCGCTCCAGAACGGCCATCGTCGGCTGCAAGCCCATCAACTTCTTAATCGCATCGGATGAATGTCCCTTAGCCCGTGCTTCGAATACTTTCCCGAGAAGGATAAGCGTAATCAGTACCGCACTCGTTTCGAAATAAAGACCGTGTGCAGAACCGCTCAATACGAGATAGACTGAATAGAAGTAGGCGGCAGATGTCCCGAGTGCCACAAGGACATCCATATTGGCGCTTTTATTGCGAAGTGAAAAATAAGCGCCTTTGTAAAACATCCGTCCAATTCCAAATTGAACCACAGTAGCAAGTGCCCATTGTACATACGAATTCATGAGAAAGTTTGGTACATACATCCACGACGTGAACGAGAAATGGGAAAACATCGTCCAAAGAAGTGGAAGGGAGAAAGCCGCAGAAATATAAAACAATCGCGTCTTTTTCCTGATTTCTACCTGTCTATGGTCTTCTTGGCCTTCGGGAATATCTCCTTTCAATTCAGCTTCATAACCTAAAGCTCTAATTTTTGAGATGAAATCTTTGGGTTGCAGAACAGATGGGTCAAATTCCACATTACCGGTTTCCAATGCAAGATTGACATTCGCCGAATGGACGCCTTCCATACGAGATAATCCTTTCTCGATTCGTGCGGAACAGGCGGCGCATGTCATGCCGGAGATTTGGAAATCGGCCTCCTCTTTAATGACGTCATAACCAAGTGAACGGATTTTTTCTTGGATGGCGGGAACGTCAATTTTTTCGTGATCAAAAGACACAATCGCTTTTTCTGTTGCGAAGTTGACAGTTGCAGAAGTTACCCCTTCCATTCGTTGTAATCCTTTTTCCACACGATTGGAACAGGCGGCACAGGTCATTCCCGTAATCGCGATGTCCATTTTCTTTTCATTCATGTAAATCAAGCCTCCTTACTTACCCTGTAGGGGTATAATGTAATCCGAAAAGAACTGCGGCTGCCCGCAGTCTGTATTTCTTATTGTTGTACGTCGTATCCTTGATCTTCAATCGTATCTGTAATTTGTGTCAAATTGACTGTGTCAGCTTGGTAGTCGATTTCTACACTGTTTGATTCGAGATTTACTTTCACATTCTCGACACCTTCAAGTGCACCGACGCTATTTTCAACTGCTTTTACGCAATGCCCGCAAGTCATTCCTGAAACGTTCAATGTTGTTTTTTCTGCCATTTTAATTTCCCCCTTATTTTTTCATTAATTTCGCCATTGTTACAAGCAATTCATCTAAAACTTCATCATCGCCTTCAGCGAGGCGGTCTTTGACGCAGCCTTTTAGATGACCATCCAACAGTACCTTTGCCACGCTATTTAGCGCAGATTGAGTCGCTGATAGCTGAGTAATAATATCATCACAATAGACATCTTTCTCAACCATTCCCTTAATGCCTCGAATTTGCCCTTCGATCCGGTTCAATCGGTGAACCAAATTCGTTTTAACGCTTTCGGGGTGGTGGCTTTTGCGACAGGGCTGTACCTGTATCTCTTCCGGAAACGCATCCATCTTCAAGTCTTTTGTCAATTCGCCGCCTCCTTTACTATAATCATCGTATGATACCTGCATGGGGTATGTCAATTAAATTGCTTATTCCAATAAAGGCGTATGGATCATTTACAAAAGAGCCATAATTGTAACAGAAATGAAAGATTTAAAAGTGGATAGGAGTGGTATACTATATGTACAAGCAAATGGAGTGAAATTCTGATTGAACGAAGAAACTTTACATGCACATAAACGTCATTACCTACTAGAAAGGTCGAGGTGGAAAAGATGGCAAGAGAAGTTGATTTGAAAAGGATCATTTCCAACTTGGCGAAGTTGGGTGTTTCGGCTACACTGACGAAATCCCGTCTGGAAATGCTGAAAGCCCTTGCGCCGCCTGCACAAGACCCGCAAATACAGTCATAATAAAAAAGCGTCTGCCCATTATTAATGGACAAACGCTTTTTTTGTTAGATAAGAAAGTATAAGTTTTTCAACCTGAGCAGTGTCTAGCTCCAGCGCCTAGCCCCTCGAGTCGCTTCAGGCCTTAAGTTAAAGGCAAAGAGCGCCTTTATCTTAAGGCCTTCCAGCGCTTTTCGGGTCTACCAAGGCGCTTGCGCTTTTCTTTTTATTCATCATCCGAACTGAACATATACGTCCTATGATGGAATTTCATACTGAACACCAGTCCGATTGCGAGCATATTCCCCATAAGCGAACTTCCGCCATAACTGATGAATGGTAGTGGGATCCCCGTAATTGGGAGAAGCTGAATTGTCATGCCAATGTTCTCGAAAACGTGGAACGTGAGCATCGCGATGATGCCGGCACAAAGATACGTACTAAATGGATCTTTCAATTCAAGCGTAATCTTCGTCAAATGATAGATAAGAAAGAAATACATACAAATAACTACACTAGTGCCGATGAAACCCCAATCTTCCCCAATTGTCGTGAAGATGAAATCCGTATGACTCTCAGCAACATACACTTCACGCCCTTTGTACCCTTTACCGAAGATTTCACCAGATCCAATCGCATTGAGCGCTGTGATGAGATGTCGGCCTTCATTAGACGAATACGAGTACGGATCAAGCCAAGAGTAGATACGTTCAAATTGATAGGCTTTAAAACCGAATTGTTTTTGAAGAAATTCCTGTGCATAAAGGGCCATCCATAGCAAAACGGCTCCAATCGATGCCCCCCCTGCAAATAGGGGGAGAATAATACGCCATGTAATCCCAGCAATGATAATGAAAGCCGCTGTAATGGCTATGAAAACAAGGCCTGTTCCGAGATCGGTTTGAAGCATGATGAATGTCCATGGAATCATGAAAACAACGAAAATTTTTCCTAGTAGGAGAAAGTCGGATTTCAAAGTCTTGTCAGCAAATTTCTCGTGATGCTGTGTGATCATACGTGCCATACCAATGATGAAAAATGTTTTCATGAATTCAGCTGGTTGGATACTTCCCACGCCGGGAAGATGGAACCAACTTTTCGCACCGTTTCTCTCCGCCACAAGAGCCATAGAGTCAGGAAGAAATTCCAAAAGAGCCAATAAAAATATCCCGCCTCCGTATATAATCCAAGCGGCTTTTTTGTATTGTTCGGGTTCCAGGTACATCGTTATGGCAATGATGATTGACCCGACAATATACCATTGAATTTGAGAGGGTACGAAATTCACTTTATATTGCCCAGTCGTTTGGGCTGAAGCGATTGCAAACAGGCTAATTAAGCAAAATAAAAGAAGGATGAATGCAAGTGTCCAGTCAAAACGTTCTGTGGGCTTACTTTTTATTTTCATATATTCACCTTTGTCTCAAAGTTTAATGATGTAATTGTGCATTCCCTAGTATAACGTAAATACAATACTTATGCATAGTCTCCTATTGGACGTATGTGTCTGTAACGAAGTTGCCCGGTCAAACACGGACGTGCTAGACTTGTAGGAAATTCAGGGATGATAATCCCGATCGAGAGGGATCAGTATTGTGGCATGGGTTTACTTAGTTATCGCAGGTATCTCGGAGATTGTGTGGGCGATTGGGTTGAAAGAGGCCCATGGTTTCACTATTCTAGTTCCGTCGACTGTGTCCATCGTTTTTATCGTCGTCAGCTTTTTTCTGTTCGCAAAAGCGATGGTGGAAATACCGATTGGTACGGCGTATGCAATTTTCACAGGCATTGGAGCGGCGGGGACAGCTATCGTCGGGATTCTTTTATTTGATGAGGGTGCAGGAGCCGGGAAGTTATTCTTTCTACTTTTATTACTTGTTGGTATTGTCGGCCTTAAACTTGCGGATGGAAAGGGGGAATCCGAATGATAGCGTGGATTATCTTGGTCATCGCAGGGGTTTTTGAAGTGGCGTTCGTTGTGACGATGAAATTGTCAGAAGGATTTCGAAACAAAAAATATACAGCACTTACTGTTTTGTCCGGGGGACTCAGTTTCTTTCTATTATCTGTCGCGCTACGAGATTTGCCTGTCGGTACAGGCTACGCTATTTGGACGGGAATCGGAGCGGCAGGCAGTGTACTGATTGGAATGTTTTTTTTTAATGAAAAGAGGAGTGCACTGAAGCTCTTATTTTTGACCTTCATTATTGCAGGTGTTGCAGGGTTGAAGTTTTTTGGATGATTAAATCTCGTAATTTATTCATGAAAGGCGCCTAGACATGGTAAACTGAAGTAACGAAAATGATTGGATTGCGAGGGGAAATGATGAGAAAACGGTTAGGTTTAATATATGGAGGTAAGTCGGCAGAACATGAGGTATCGTTATCAACTGCGCGTGCAGTAACGCAGGCTGTGAATTTTGATCAGTACGAGGTGATTCCGGTCTATATCACGTATGACGGAGAATGGCGAAAAGGGGAGGCGCTCGAAAAACCTGCGGAAACAATTGAAGAACTTCGCCTTGCAAAGGACGGAAGTAGACCTGACAGTATCCATGATTTTCTCAAAGGTGGAACAGCAGAGTTCGACGTTGTTTTCCCGCTTCTTCACGGGACGAATGGAGAAGACGGAACCGTACAAGGTCTATTTGAAGTGATGAATATTCCATATGTCGGAAATGGCGTGTTGGCATCATCAGCCGGGATGGATAAAGTAGTCATGAAGCAATTGTTTGCACAAGCGGGTCTGAAACAAGTTCCGTACGTCCACTTCATCCGAAGCGGTTGGGCGACCGAGAAAGAGCGATTAGTTGAACAGATGGAAAAAGAGCTCGGTTGGCCGGTGTTTGTGAAGCCGGCGAATTTAGGTTCCAGTGTTGGCATCAGTAAAGCGACGGATCGTGAAAGTTTAATCGAAGCTGTGGAAATGGCATTGAAATTCGACCGGAAAGTTATCGTCGAACAAGGTGTAGATGCACGTGAAATCGAAATGGGCGTTATGGGTAATGATGAACCTGCATGTTCAGTCGCGGGAGAGATAAAACCCGTAGCTGCATTCTACGATTATGAAGCGAAATACGCGGATGGTAATACAGCGCTCGTTATACCAGCTGAAGTAAATCAGCAAGTGTTGGATACGATGAAAGATACTGCGATACGTGCTTACAAAGTGCTCGATTGTTCCGGTCTTGTTCGCGCGGACTTCTTTGTTACAGCAGAAAATGAAGTTCTGATCAATGAAGTGAATACGATGCCGGGATTCACACCGACAAGCATGTTCCCATTGCTTTGGCAAAAAACAGGTGTGGCGTATCCCGAATTGATCGAAAAGCTAATTGGCCTTGCAATGGAACGTCATGAAGAAAAGCAAAGATTACAATATACGATGGATTGAGTGTGATTTAAAGTGAAACGACAGTTGACGGAAATCGCTGCATGGCTACAAACGGATGGGCAAAATATGGTTGGAGTGATTGCGAACGGTGTTTCAATCGATTCACGTACTATTTCTAAAGGGAATCTTTTCATTCCGTTCAGGGGCGAACAAGTAAACGGTCATAAATATGTGGAGAAAGCAATCGAACAAGGAGCGGCAGCAGCATTGTGGCTTAAGGACGAACCGAATCCACCGGCACATCTCCCGCTCATCTTTGTAGATGATGCTGAAGTTGCCCTCCAAGAAATGGCGCGTACTTACCGTGATATGCTGGATTGTAAAGTGGTCGGCATCACAGGTTCAAACGGTAAAACATCTACAAAAGACTTAGTAGCAAGCGTTTTGTCTCCTTATTTCAACGTTCAAAAAACGGAGGGGAACTTCAATAATGAGCTTGGCCTTCCATTGACGATATTATCGCTTGAAGAAGAAACGGAATTTGCGATTTTGGAAATGGGGATGAGCGGATTCGGCGAAATCTCTTTTTTGTCAACACTGGCGAAACCTGATTATGTTGTCATCACGAATATCGGAGAAGCACATATGCAGGACCTTGGCTCACGGGCTGGAATTGCGAAAGCGAAATTCGAAATTATCGATGGACTACAAAAGGGCGGAAAGTTATTTTTCGATGCTGATGAACCGTATTTACTTGAGCTTGTTGGACAACATACGGATGTTGAAGCTATTTCATTCGGCTATTCAAAAAATGCCGCTTTATCATTAAAAGAAATAGAATCCGGTGATGAAGGCAGTCATTTTAATGTGGCTGGATTGCTTAATGGAGAATTCACAATTCCTGTTTACGGGGCGCATCAAGTGAAAAATGCACTTGCAGCCATCCTTATTGCACATGAAGTATCCGTAACTGATGGAGATATTCGTTCTGCACTTTTGAATGCATCACTAACAGATATGCGTATGCAACCGGTTATCGCGGATAACCAAGCATTATTCATAAACGACGCTTACAATGCGGCACCTACATCAATGCGAGCGGCGCTCGAATTTATGGAAGAAACGGCACTTCGGGATGAAAAGTGGGTCGTTCTAGGCGACATGCTTGAATTAGGCGCTGAAGAACGCCGTTACCATGAAGAGCTCGCAAAACAGCTTGTCCAAATGAAGTTAAAAGGGATCCTCCTTTTCGGGCCGCGTATGAAATGGCTCTTTGAAAAGCTGGAAAAAGAAGGCGTCGGTGCGCGACTTACCTGGTCTGAAAAAGAATACGACCCAATTATTGAAGAAATTAATAAATATACGGATAAGAACTCGATTATTCTATTAAAAGGTTCAAGGGGAATGGCGCTTGAACGCATCCTCCAAGGACTTTAATACAAGGCATGAAGCAAGAAGTCGACCGTGTTAGCACGGTCGATTTTTCAATGGATGATACAATGATGACGATAATGGTTTTGACTTTCCGCTAAAATAAACATACCTGCGTTACAAATTGGCCCACACACCACTCCTCGCAACGCCTGCGTTCATAAGCGTCTTGTCGTTCATCTTTGTCGGGTTTCTCTATAAAGCCCTCGGTTCCCAGAAAAAGACGTTCATAAGATGGGACGTTTAGAAGCATCATATCTGTTATAGCGATGATAGCGATACTTTGATCTAAAAAGTATTAGCGTTCATGCAACAGGAGGTGTATTAAACAGGAAATCATAAACGCGCCAAGACGTAATCAAATGAAACAAATCGTACTAAAAATTACCATGAGTAAACTGATTATTGGTATTTAAGCGGATTGATTGCAGAGGGTTCAAACACATGCTACACTGTAATGAGCATTGGATACATTTCACGGGGCTCTTCAATCAATGAAGAGTACTTTTTTTTGAATTAAACGGTTTGATCATATAGAACAGGCATTTGTCTGTTGACCGAACCGCTCGGCAAAGACCGGGCTTTCCTTTTCAACCATAACCTCTATTTATACAGAGAATGAAAAATATCGGAAACGTTCCCTTTATAGGCTCGAATTTGCCGCGCTTTCATTTGCAAATGTAACCAATTGTCAAATGAGTAAGAAGGAGATTGAGAATTTTGACAAACTTTTCAGAACTGAATATTAGTGAATCAACACAACGTGCTTTAGCTAAAATGGGGTTTGAAGAAGCAACACCCATCCAAGAAGGTACGATTACAATGGGAATGGCCGGACGCGACATTATCGGTCAAGCACAGACAGGTACAGGTAAAACTGCAGCGTTTGGTGTTCCAATCATTGAAAAAATAGATACACGTAATCCTGCAGTACAAGCATTGGTTATTGCACCGACACGTGAATTGGCAATCCAAGTTTCCGAAGAACTATCAAGAATCGGTGCTGACAAACGTTCACGCATTCTTTCTGTATACGGTGGACAAGAAATCGGCCGTCAAATCCGCGCATTGCGCAATAATCCGCAAATCGTCGTTGGAACACCAGGACGTATTCTTGACCATATTAAACGTAAGACATTGAAGCTTGACGGTGTTCAAACGCTTGTACTAGACGAAGCGGATGAAATGTTGAACATGGGCTTCATCGAAGATATCAATACAATTCTTGCAAGTGTACCTGATGAGCGTCAAACGCTTCTATTCTCAGCTACAATGCCTGGACCAATCCGCAAAATTGCGGAAACATTCATGAAAAACCCTGAAGTAGTTAAGATCAAGTCAAAAGAAATGACTGTCGAAAATATCGATCAGTTCTACGTGAAAGCGCAAGAGCGCGAAAAATTTGATATTCTTTCTCGTTTGTTGAATGTTCAACAACCGGAACTTGCAATTATTTTCGGCCGTACTAAACGCCGTGTAGACGAACTTTCACAAGCACTTAGTATCCGCGGATACCTTGCAGAGGGAATTCATGGCGACTTGACGCAAGCAAAACGTATGTCAGTCCTTAAACAGTTTAAGTCTAACAAAATTGATGTTCTTGTTGCAACAGACGTTGCTGCACGTGGTCTTGATATTTCTGGCGTTACACATGTATACAACTTCGATATCCCACAAGACCCTGAAAGCTATGTTCACCGTATCGGCCGTACAGGTCGTGCAGGAAAAAGCGGAGTCGCGATTACATTTGTAACTCCACGGGAAATGGGTTATCTTCGCATTGTTGAAGAAACGACTAAAAAGCAAATGACTGCTATGCGTCCACCTTCATCAGACGAAGCGCTTGTTGGTCAACAACGTCTTGCTGTTGAACAATTAGTTGAAATCGTTGAGAAAAAAGAATTGACGGATTACGCTCAACTTGCAAACGAGCTACTTGAAAAACATGATGCGACTGATTTAGTTGCTGCAGCTATTAGATCATTAACACGCGAACCGAATGACATGCCTGTTACTATTTCTGAAGAACGTCCTTTACCGGCACGTAGAGGCGGACAAGGTGGCGGCGGTTACAAAGGTAACAGAAGCGGTGGTCGTTCAACTAGCGGCGGCGGTCGTGGATATGGCGGCGGTTCACGTCGTAGCGGTGGTGGAAGCCGTGATGGCGGAAGCAGAAGTGGAAGTCGTGATGGTGGAAGCAGAGGCAATAGCCGTTCACGCAACACAAACAGAACAGATTCATAACTGACTGTTAAAAATGGTCGAGAAGCGTATAATGCGCATCTCGGCTATTTTTTTATTTTGAATGAGAATACGGTTTCTTTACCACTGCACTATCAAATACTGTGTATGTGTATGGTTTTTCAGGCAAAACATGAAAAGTTGAAACATTTCACTCCCTCAATCGTATAGAATGGATAGAAAGAGGTGGATATATGAGAGCTCAACCCGTAAATCAGATTTCAGAAAAGGGACTTAGAGTTTGGAGATTATATGGTATCATGCAAACTATTGTCATTTTGCTGTTGGCGATAGGTAGTGGAGTATTGGTATACATATTTGAATGGCCAGGGTGGCTATATGCAATCGCTGCCGTAGTTGTCGTATTCTTTGCGTACTTTTTGATCTATTTATTCCCGAAAGTCAGATGGACACGGTGGCGCTATGAAGTACGGGAATCTGAAATTGAATTGCAACATGGCATATTCATTGTAAAGCGGACGTTGATCCCGATGGTACGTGTTCAACATGTGGATACGTCACAAGGACCCATTCTACGAAAATATGATCTTGCAGAAATCACCATTTCAACTGCGGCGACAAATCATACGATTCCGGCACTGTTGACGGAAGAAGCAGATGGACTAAGGGGTAGGATTTCTGTGCTCGCAAGGGTGGCGGAAGATGATGTCTGAAACACGTTATAAATTGCATTGGATTACTGCGGTTATCCAAGTACTTAAAACAGTAAAAGAGATGATTTTACCGCTCCTTGTCATCGTTTTTGCAAATGGATTGAATAGCTCGAGTTCAGGTGTATGGTATTTGGATTATTTGTCGTTCATAATTTTCGGCGCATTTATTATTGTATTCGCGATTACAGGCATCATTAAGTGGAAGCGATTCGAATATTGGTTTGAAGACGATGAGCTGCGAATCGAATATGGATTATTCGTTAAGAAGAAGCGATATATTCCGTTTGACCGAATTCAAAGTCTGGACTACACGGAAGGTATTTTGCATCGTCCACTCAAATTAGTCAAAGTAAAAGTGGAAACTGCGGGCAGTTCCTCTTTGAAGAAGTCGGAGGCGGAACTGACTGCAATTACAAAAGAGGCCGCCCAAATAATCGAACATGAAATCGCGGCGGCGAAAATGACGAAGAAAGCAGTATCTTTGGAAGAAGGTACAGTAGTTGAAGGAATTGAAGCAGAAGAGCAATCTCAGGTCAAATCCATTTTCACAATGTCGGTGAAAGATTTGCTTATTCTAGCTACAACTTCAGGCGGGATTGGCATTATTCTCTCCGGTGCGGGGATATTCTTATCGCAATTTGCGGAAATGATTCCATTTGAATGGATGTATGAAGAAGTTTCCGGGTTCATCAAGTTCGGCTTGCTTTTTGTTGCGATTGCGGTGTTCTTTGGTTTCTTCGTTGTCTGGTTGCTATCGGTCGGCATGACGTTCCTGTCTTATTACGGTTTTTCTGTTTCGTTGGACCAACAGGATATTGTGATTACGCGCGGTTTACTTGAAAAAAAGAGAATGACAGTACCACTAAACAGAGTGCAAAGTATCCGGGTTATTGAAAATCCGTTCCGACAAATTTTCGGTTATGCGGCAGTTGCGATTGACAGTGCGGGCGGGGGAGGGGCAGAAGGTGCCAAGATTAATTTATTTCCTTTGGTTAGGAAAAAAGATATCAATGGGCCTTTGAAAGAAATATTTCCGGATCTTATCCTTGTTGAGCCGACTCGGAAACTCCCTGCAAGAAGCAGGCGGTTCTACTATCGTATAGACTTTTTATGGATGGTTCCTGCAATCGGTGCGATGGCGTATTTCTTTTTCCCGTATGGGTTATTATCACTACTCATCGTACCTGTTATTATCTTTTATGGACTCTGGCAACATCGTTCGGGAGCATACGAACTATCGGGCAATCAATTAACGTTGCGCTTTAGAGGATTTAGTTTGCAAACTGCCTTTCTGATGAGAAAAAGGATTCAGTCAATGGAAGTGAAGCAGAATTATTTCCACAAACGACGACAAGTTGCATCAGTAACTGCTGCTATCAAATCGGGAATCGGCACTTTTCGAGCACAAGTACTCCATATGGAAGAGGCGGAGGCGGAACGTATTTTATCGTGGTACGAACCAAAGACGGAAAAAAAAGGACGGCAGGAATAACCTGCTGTCCTATCTTTTTTTCCAGTTTGCAATTCGTTTCGGGTGGAAGTAGCTAAGTCCAACCAGAAAACCGAAAATAAGCCCTGCGATATGTGCGGTAGCATTAATGCCTGGTTGAACAAATGTCATCACAACACTGACAAGGATAATAGGTAAGATGATTTGTCTCAACTGAGGGAGGATGCGCTTCGTGTAATGAACAAGTGCGCCAAACGCTCCCAGAATTCCAAAAATGGCACCGCTTGCCCCGACGCTTGCATAGTCAGGACCATGTAAAAAGAATGTTGCAAGATTCCCGAAAACACCCGATAGTAAGTAAATGGTTAAAAACCTTGCTTTACCCGCAATTTTTTCAAGTTCGGGTCCGAAAATGAAAAGGGAAAACATGTTAAACAAAATATGCATAAGACCACCATGCAAAAACATTGGCGTGATCAACCGCCACCATTCCCCGTCGGAAATGAGGTAATTGACGCCCATTCCAGCGTAAAGCACTGTATCTCCTATTCCTGGAATAATCGTAATCAGAAACACTAGGATGTTAACAGTCAGGAAGAAGGCTACAACTGGATAGAGTCGGATGTATTGTGAAAAGTTTTCAGTACGGCTGAACATATAGTCACCTCAATCTAAGAACCATTATACCGTTCAACTAGATAGGTTGGAAAGGAGAATGTCAAATGATTAGTGGAATTGGACTGGATATAGTAGAACTTGACCGAATCGCCAAACTGAATTCCGATTCTTCTGCATTCAGGCAACGCATCCTTACGCAGAAAGAACTGTTTCTATTCGAATCATTGAAAGGACATCGCCAAACTGAGTTCCTGGCGGGGCGTTTTGCAGTAAAGGAAGCGTATTCAAAGGCGAACGGAACAGGAATCGGATCTGAATGTAATCTTACAGATATTGAGGTCTTACCGGACGAGTTTGGTAAACCGGTCCTTTATTTCAAAGGCGAATTGGCAAATGGATTTGTTTCCATTACACATTCCAAAACTGTGGCAGCTGCACAAGTTATCCTACTCGCTTAAAACGTCCGCATATTTGTCCTCCAGTCCTCATAAGATGACCTACCCGATTGAAATGAGAAAGGATGAACTGTATGCGTAGCCGGATATTAGCTCTCTTGTTAGTTGTAGTCGCGGTACTCCTCGCGGCATGTGGTGCACAATCGAAAGAGGATGTTATGAAGAAGCTGAGTGGGAAATGGAATGACACGAAAGGGTACGAACTACAAGCCACGATGGAGATAAAGACTGGTGCGGAGCCTCGTTTGTACGATGTCACAGTGTGGCATACGAAACCCGATTTTTATCGTGTTAATGTTACACAGGAAGGAAATGATGAATCTCAAATGATTGTACGTAATGACGAAGGAGTTTTCGTTGTTACACCTTCACTTGGCAAGACTTACAAGTTCCAGAGTGATTGGCCGGAACAAAATAGCCAGGCGTATTTGATTGGTGCGTTATCCGATGACATTAAAGCGGATAAAAATGCAACCATGACAGAAGAAGATAAAACATATGTTTTTGAAACGGCAACAAGAAACAATCACAAGAAAGTACTCCCGACTCAAGAGATCCACATTGACAAAAAGTCTTTATTGCCAAAGTATGTATCCGTTCTGGATGAAAATAAAGAAGAAAAGATTCGAGTTACATTTGAAAAGATTACACTCGGTAAGGAACACAAAGCGTCAGATTATGCTGTGGAGATAGATGCTAGCGATACGAGTAAAGAAGAAGATGCGAAAGCGGAAGATGAGAAAACTGGATTTATAACGCATTACCCAACAGTCAAATTAGAAGACGTTACACTCCTTGACGAAGTGAATATTGGAGAGGGCGTTGAAAGACGTTCAATCATGACTTTTGGCGGTCAAAAGGAATTCACGATTGTGCAGGAAGTCGCGACTAAACCAGAAAACAAAATGCCGGTATCTATTGAGGGTGATCCAGTAGATCTAGGATTTACGGTAGCGGCTATGACAGAAAAATCCCTTCGTTGGGATAGCAATGGCGTCTCGTTCTTCATCGCATCTGATTCATTGACGCAGGATGAAATGATTACAGTTGCAACGTCAATGAAGGCCGAGGAAAGTAAATAATAGTAGTTGACGATGAGAAGTAAGAGGATTGATAATAGAGGGACTACACTATAAATGAGGGAAGCGCCGTGGAGAACTCTGTTTTTTATCAACCGACCAAAGCAATTGTTAATCTAGAAGCGATTCGTACGAATATCAACAGTTTACGCAACTATTTGGCGCTTGAAACAAAAATAATTGCAGTTGTCAAAGCGGATGGCTATGGAAACGGAGAGGTTGAAGTAGCCAGAACCGCATTAGAAGCGGGTGTGGAAATGATTTCGGTTGCAACACCTGATGAGGCAGTACGGCTCCGGAGGGCGGGTATAAGCGGGGACATTCTCGTCATGGGGCCGTCTCCTATCAGTTTTGCAAAAGAAGCAGCCGCAAGCGGGATAACAATTGCAGTTTCGAATGTGGAATGGCTACAAAATGTAGAGGATGCTTGTAAGGATTTACAAAAACAATTGAAAATCCATGTTAAAATTGATACTGGAATGGGTAGAATTGGACTAAGGGACGAAGAAGCACTTCAGTCACTAGTGACATTTGTTAATAAATCAAAGCATGTCGTGATAGACGGAGTTTTCACACACTTTGCATGTGCGGACGAAGAGAATTCGCAAAGAACTGAGGAACAGTTTGCGTTATTCATGAAACTGGTAGATACAATGCCTGAAAAACCACGTCTTGTTCATGCTGCAAATAGTGCGGCTGCTCTTCTTTATCCCGATTTTGCACTTGATGCTGTTCGCTTCGGAATCGCATTATATGGCATTGCCCCTTCTGAATATGTAGGCGGACGAATACCGTTGCGTCTCGAAAGGTCTTTCTCTCTAGTCAGTGAATTGACTTATGTAAAACGGTTATCGTCAGGCAATCGAATTAGTTATGGCGGCACTTATGAAACGACGGAAGAAGAATGGATAGGCACGATTCCTATTGGTTACGCGGATGGATTACGACGTAGTTTGAGGGGCCAGGAAGTACTGATTGCTGGAGAACGAATACCGATTGTAGGTACAATCTGCATGGATCAGTGCATGGTTAGATTGCCGAGGGAAATGCCGATAGGTGAAAATGTCACATTGATTGGTCGTCAAGGTGATGAAGAAATCACCATGGAAGAGTGGGCAACACGTCTCGGCACGATTCCGTATGAAATTGCTGTTTCCATTTCGAAGCGAGTACCGAGGTTTTTCAAAGGAATTAGTGGACAGCCAGAATAATAAATCTTCTTTCGACAAAAAACCATCTCATTTTGTAGAACCCTGTCAATTAACTTCTCTATATGTCTTTTCATTGTTGAATATCAATGATAAGATAGACTTGTATTGAAATGAGGGAACGGGTTTGTCGGAGGTGTTGACGTTGCGAATGAATAAAAACATAAGAGAAGTCATAGTTAAGATCCCGAAACGAATGCTGAATGAAAATGAACATACGGTCGTCCATCAAGAGCCTGACCGTGGAGATTTTGTATATATTTCGACAAAACGATACGTAACTGATTATGAATCGGAAACAATAAGAGAAGCGATGATGACAGGTTATGTTGAAATGTCGCAAATTAACCTCAATATCTCTGCGGAATGCTTGCATGTGGAATATGAAGCCCAGCATACGGTGGAACGTCTCGTAAGCGGAGGATGAAAAATTGGCAATAAAACGTGGAGACGTCTTTTTTGCAGACCTATCGCCTGTCGTTGGTTCTGAACAGGGAGGAACTCGACCTGTTCTGGTCATCCAAAACGATATTGGCAATCGGTTCAGCCCGACAGTTATTATTGCGGCAATCACTGCCCAAATTCAAAAAGCGAAGTTACCGACACATGTTGAAATTGATGCGGAACGGTATGGATTCGAGCGGGATTCGGTCATCCTGCTCGAGCAAGTCCGCACGATTGACAAGTCTAGACTTACTGATAAGATTACGCATCTAGACGAATTTTTGATGGAACAGGTCGACGAAGCTCTAGAAGTGAGTTTTGGCCTCGTCAAATTCTAAACATACATATAAAAAGGACACCATGAGACATTTCTCATGGTGTTTTTTCAATCGTGCGACAAAAAAAGTGTTTTACAAGGTGTTTTTAGTTACAATAGAAATATGAGTATTTTTCACATTAAAAGGAGGCTTATTGGAGCGGTTATGAATAAGCAGATGATAAAGTGTATAAATGAGAATATGGACGAGATTATAGAAAAATGGCAAGCGATGATGAAGAACGAGAAAGGTGAACGGTTCTTCCACTTCATGCCTGAAAATCTTGTTGAAAAAACAAGTAGAGAATTTGCAGAACTAATGACTACAAATATTGCAGAAAATAACATAATTAATGCTGAAAAGCTAACTGATTTTGCCAGTAAAGTCGTTCGCTTCGGCTGGTCCATCAAATTTGTAAATAAAGCGATTGATAATTTCTCGAATATCACTTTTGACTTATTGGAAGAAAAAGAGATTATTCACCACGATAATGTGCGCCTGTTTCACGGAACGTTCGCGAATTGGATTTCGCCGCTTCGTGAAACCATTATCGAAGCCTATTCTGTTGAGTGGGAACGTACGGTGAATTTGCAAAAAATTGCTTTACAAGAACTTTCCGCATCACTTATTCCAGTTTTTGAAAAGATCTCAGTCATGCCGCTTGTGGGAACAATCGACACGGAACGAGCTAAATTGATTATGGAAAATTTACTTGAAGGCGTTGTGAAACAACGTGCGGAAGTTGTGCTACTGGATATTACAGGTGTTCCGGTTGTAGATACGATGGTTGCACATCATATTATACAGGCGGCAGATGCGGTGCGACTCGTCGGATCGAAATGTATGCTTGTAGGAATCCGCCCAGAAATCGCGCAAACAATTGTTGCGTTAGGTATTAATCTTCAGGACTTCACAACAACTAGTACATTACAAAAAGGTATGAAGGAAGCATTGGAGCTGACAAACCGAACAATAGTGGAGGTTAAGTAATGATGAACATGCGAATTCCAATTTTAAAACTGAACGACACACTAATCGTATCTATTCAATGGGAGCTTGACGACAAAACAGCTCTTCAATTTCAAGAAGACCTGTTGAATAAAATGCACGAAACGACGGCGAGGGGCATTGTCATCGATTTGACACCCATCGATTTTATCGATTCTTTCATTGCTAAAGTGCTGGGTGATGTAATTAGTATGTCAGGTTTGATGGGAGCGAAGGTCGTAATTACAGGAATCCAACCTGCCGTTGCAATTACCCTTATTGAGCTTGGTATTCGTCTGGAAGACGTACTAACGGCATTAGATCTTGAAAACGGATTGGATAAACTTCAAAAAGAGTTGGAGGCCTAAGTATGGAGTACCGGTCTTTTGTAGATATATACACGGAATGGGACATTGTCGCTGCACGGCAACTTGGCCGGAATGAAGCAAAAAACTCCGGATTTGGAACAGTCGACCAAGCGCGTATTACGACGGCAATTAGCGAGTTAGCCCGTAATATATACTTATATGCCGGAAAGGGCAGACTAGAAATCGAACGTCTTTCTGAAAATGGGTTGCATGGAATAAGGATTATTGCTTCTGACGAAGGTCCGGGAATCCAGGATATGCGTAAAGTGATGGAAGACGGCTATTCAACTTCGGGCGGTCTTGGAGCGGGAATGCCTGGTGTAAAAAGGTTGATGGATGGGTTCAAGGTAGATACGGAACCTGGTGTTGGAACGACAATCACAGCTACGAAATGGTTGCGATAAGGTAGGAAGGGTTGATGTAGATGCCACTGGAAGTTGGAAAGCAATATAAGGAACTATTGAAACAATATATTGATAGCCAAAGTGAAGAGGACCTCTATCTAGGACAACAAATTAGCAGGAAGTTCATTGAGAAGGAGATTCCCCCTGAGGATGTCATCAGCATCCATAAAAATGCACTTACGGATGTATTTCCGGAAATGCAGGATCAGGTCGCGCATTCATTTGACTTTTTGATAGAAATGATGATTCATTATGGACTTGCGCTTAGAGAGCATCAAAGTCTTATTCAGAAACAAGAAGAAATGCAAATGGAAATGGTTTTAGCGACGAAGGTACAGAGTACATTGTTGAAAACGAAAATTCCGGATTTTAAAGGGCTGGATATTGGTTTCTTAACGGAGCCTGCAAAGCAAATGAGTGGCGATTATATATACTTTTTGAATGATAATCGCAACGAAGCTTGCGTTGCAGTTGCCGATGTGATTGGTAAAGGGATACCGGCGGCGCTGTGTATGTCGATGATTAAGTTCGGGATGGATAGTTTGCAAAATGAGAACACAAATCCCTATCATGTTCTTGATGTTATTAACCGGATTGTTGAAAAAAGTGTCGATGATTCGATGTTTATTTCCATGTTCTACGGAAAATACAATGCGGACGATTCGAGTTTTTCTTACGCTTCAGCTGGTCATGAACCTGCACTTCTATACAAAGCATCCCTTGGAGACTTTATAGAGCTGGATGCAAAGGGACTTCTTCTAGGTGTGCAACAAGATGTCGTATATGAGGAAAAGTCTGTCGTGCTGGAGGCTGGAGACTTTATCGCGATGATGACCGATGGCGTAACGGAAATCAGAACAGAAACAGGATTCATAAATGAGGAAAAGATAAAATCACTGCTTATGGAAGTAAAAGATGAATCCGCTCAGTCGATAGCGGATACGGTATTTAGTAAGTTGAATCAGTTACAGAACTATGAATTAAGAGATGATTTCACACTTGTCATATTTAAAAAAGAGATTGAAAAGGTTTAAATCTCGTAGTAAAGGGTAAATTGCTAGTATGTCTTTTTAAAAATAGAGAAACTCGGGGTGGAAAAATGAATTTGCAAATAGAATTGTTGGAAGAGAATAGTGTTCAGCGTTTTAAAATAGTTGGTGAAATAGACGCATTTACTGCTCCGTTATTAAAAGAACGGCTCGCTAAATCAGAAGATGTTGAGGGAATGCAAATAGAATTGGATTTGTCGGAAGTCGGATATATGGATAGTACAGGCCTTGGCGTTTTTGTCGGATTTTATAAAGCTGTGAAAGCAAAGGGTGGACACGTGAAAATTGTTGGCGTGAATGCACGTTTGAAACGTCTTTTCGAAATAACAGGACTTGGCGAAGTTATGGATATTGAAGTGGAAGAAAGTGGGGACCATGATGCAACCGTATGATTATATTGAAATAAGGGTTCCTGCCAAAGCACAGTACATCGGGGTTGCCCGTCTTACGATTTCGGGACTTGCGAGTCGTCTAGGCTTTACATACGATGAAATCGAAGATCTGAAAATTGCTTCCAGTGAAGCGATTACGAACGCAGTTCAGCACGCCTATAAAGATGATGAAGAAGGCGAAGTCGTAGTAGGTTGCGCTCTTTATGAAGAAAAATTAGAGATTATGGTCGCGGACCGCGGCAAGAGTTTTAATTTCGAAGAAACGAAGAAACTTGTTGGCCCGTATAACGAAAAGGAAGAAGTACAGTTTTTGCGGGAGGGTGGCCTTGGTCTTTACCTAATGGAAACACTCATGGATGACGTGAAAGTGCATCATGAGGAGGGTGTCACAGTCTTTATGACCAAGTATCTCGGCGGAGAGCGGGGGGATGAGGATGTCGAACGAACAATCTCCTCGTGAATCCGGAACAAAAGAACAGGTTCTCATCTGGATTCAACAATATCAAGAAACAAATGACGATGAAGCACAAACCAATCTTGTTTTGCATTATGAACGCCTTGTACAATCGATTGCACGTAAATACTCAAATGGGAAGCCGCATCACGAAGATATTGCTCAAGTAGGTATGCTTGGACTTCTAGGTGCAATACGTCGCTATAACCCTGAATTCGGACGTAGTTTCGAAGCGTTTGCGGTTCCGACAATTATCGGGGAAATCAAAAGATTTTTGCGTGACAAAACATGGGCTGTCCATGTACCGCGTCGTATTAAAGAACTCGGACCTAAAATCAAGATGGCAGTCGAGACACTAACGACTGAAATGCAACGCTCACCTCTTGTCGGTGAAATCGCTGAATACTTGGACGTGGACGAAGAATTGATTCTCGAAACAATGGAAATGGGTAGAAGTTATCATGCACTTTCAATGGATCATGCACTCGAGGCTGATTCCGAGGGTGGCACAATGACGCTGTTCGATATTATCGGAGAAGCTGATGAGGGCTATGAAAGAACAGATCAGCGTATGTTAGTCGCGAATGCACTTGACGTGCTATCTGAACGTGAAAAACAAATTATCCAGTATACATATATTGAACAGTTAAGCCAGAAAGAGGCTGGGGAACGTATTGGAATTTCACAAATGCATGTTTCAAGGCTTCAACGTAAAGCGATTAAAAAATTACAAGAAGCCATTTTGGCGGCTGGTGGTGCAACCTAATGGAATCTATACTGAATGATCATGTTGAAGCATACGTCTTTCAAGAAGCTAAGTACGGAAACCGGGAATCGGGAGATGTCTACTATACTCGTTCCGAGGAAGATTATTTTTTATTCGCAATCGCAGACGGATTAGGCAATGGTCCGATTGCCCGCCAATCTGCTCAAATCATACCTAAAGTACTGGATGAACATCATCACGAAACAATTGACGAGTTACTCAGCCGCTGCAATGAGTATATGGTGCAAAAACGCGGTGCCGCAGTAGCGATTGTAAAAGTGTATTATAACAAGAAAACAATCCAATATAGTTGTGTAGGTAATGTTCGTTTTTATATGTTACAAGATCGTAGCAAGATGATCTATCCACTCCCTGTTATGGGCTACTTGTCCGGCAGACCTCAAAAGATGAAAACGCAGGAATACGGGTACCAAAAGGGCGATTTATTCCTCCTTCATTCAGATGGTGTGGTAGTGCGAAGTCCGAAAGCTGCAATGAAAGAAAGTGGAGGACCTTATGATTTATATCGAAATGTATTGCAGTCAATCGAACATGGCGATGACGCAACCTTTATAGCGGGAAGCCTTCTTCTGTAAATAGGAAGTGGGCTTTTTGCGTTTTACTGCTTGGGGCTAAACGGCAACTTTCACTTTTCTATGTGGTAAAATGATGGTATTGATGAAAGGGTGGTTTTATTGACTAAGTATATTGTTGAGGCAACGGCTGGTAGAGCGACAGTTAGCGTAAATCAGACTGAGAAGGTTATTGCCCTTTTAGATCAGGGGAATACTGTCCCTTTTATAGCGCGGTATCGTAAAGAGGAAACCGGTTCGTTGGATGAAGTACAAATCAAAGCCATTGAAGATGCTTACGGTTATGTAAAAGGGCTTGAACAGCGTAAGGAAGAAGTGTTGCGCCTTATTGACGAACAAGGAAAACTTGACGACGAACTTAAAAAGTCTATTGAAAGTGCAACTGTACTACAACGTCTAGAAGATTTATACAGACCTTATAAACAGAAAAGACGGACGCGGGCAATGATTGCAATCGAAGGTGGACTTGAACCACTAGCGAATCAGTTGTTGGAATTCCCAGAGACAGCGATTGAAGAACTTGCTAAACCTTTTGTTAATGAAGAAGTTGGTTTGATGACGGTTGAGGATGTATTAGCAGGAGCACGTGACATCGTAGCTGAGCGCTTTGCAGATGACGCTACAATCAGGGAAAATATCCGGAAACTTACATGGTCAAACGGAATGATTGTCTCTACTATTCGAAAAGGAGCAGAAGATGAACGTAAAGTCTTCGAAAATTACTATGAATATGAAGAGCCTTTGAAAAAGATTGTACCTCACCGTGTACTTGCACTAAACCGTGGTGAAAAAGAAGAAGTACTGCGTATCGGAGTTTCCTTCCCGGTGGACCGGATCATTGGGGGCCTTGAACGTGAATTGATCAGCAAACCGCATCTGTCCTCTGCAGCACAAATAAAAGAAGCGATTGAAGATGCTTTCAAAAGGTTGATAGCACCTTCGATTGAAAGAGAAGTCCGAACGGCGTTAACAGAAAAAGCGGAAGAACAGGCGATTCATGTGTTCTCTGAAAACTTGAAGAGTCTTCTGTTGCAGCCCCCTTTGAAAGGTAGAGTAGTATTAGGACTTGACCCAGCTTTTCGGACAGGTTGTAAATTGGCGGTAGTAGATGAAACGGGGAAATTACTTGAGATTGCCGTGATTTATCCACATCAGCCAAGACCTGAAGTTGAAAAGTCTAAACGCATCATTTTAGACATATTAAAAAAATACTCAGTTACGATAATCGCAATTGGAAATGGAACAGCTTCGCGTGAATCGGAACTTTTCGTTGCCAACTGCTTAAAAGAGGCGGAACCGGGAGTTTCCTATGTAATCGTCAACGAAGCAGGGGCGAGTGTCTATTCGGCTTCATCCCAAGCGCGAGAAGAGTTTCCGGACCTTCAAGTCGAACAACGTAGTGCCGTATCGATAGCTAGGCGGTTGCAGGATCCGTTGTCGGAGTTGGTTAAAATAGATCCCGGTTCTGTCGGAGTCGGACAATATCAACATGACGTGGCGAAAAAAAGATTATCTGAATCTCTATCTTTCGTTGTTGAAACTGCGGTTAACCGTGTTGGAGTCAATGTTAATACAGCATCTTCGTCACTCCTTCAATATGTTGCCGGATTATCTAAAACCGTAGCAGAAAACATCGTGAAGTCTAGAGAAGAAAATGGACTTTATACGAAACGGTTACAATTGAAGAAAGTGCCCCGTCTTGGCGCAAAGACATATGAACAAGCAATCGGCTTTCTTCGCGTGCCTGAAGCAGTGGATCCATTTGACGCGACAGGTATTCACCCTGAAAGTTACGCGCTAGCGGAGCAAATATTAAAAGAAGCTGGAACAACTAAGAAGTCGCTTGGTAAGAAAGAAACAGCAGAAGCCTTATCGACGCTGGACAGTAAAATGTTGGCGGAAAGGCTTAATGTCGGTGAAGTTACACTTAAAGATATTATAGAAACTTTGCAAAGACCCAACCGAGATCCGCGCGATGACTTTCCACAACCATTATTGAAAGCTGATGTGCTTGACATGAAAGACCTCTACCAAGGACTTGAAATGCAAGGGACTGTGCGCAATGTCGTTGATTTCGGTGCATTTATCGATATCGGCGTACATGAGGACGGACTTGTTCATATTTCGAAATTGAAAAAAGGATTTGTTAAACATCCTTTAGATGTCGTCTCATCGGGAGATATCGTTACAGTTTGGGTGGATAGTGTGGATAAGGCGAAAGGAAGGATTTCGTTAACAATGCTTCCTCCATCCGCAAACTAAAAACCTGCCTCAGAGGTGATTAAGTAATGACAGATCAAGACCTACAACAACTGATTGAGAATATTTCTATGGATGTATTTGGAAAGCCTTTCATATATAAAGCTCGATTCAATGGAAGGCTACGAACAACAGGTGGTCGCTATATGCTTTCGGATCACTCAATTGAAATCAATCCACTTGTCTCTCAAATCCATGGTATGGATGAATTGATTGGAGTCATTAAGCACGAACTATGTCATTACCTCCTTCATATAGAAGGAAAGGGCTACCGCCATCGTGATGCAGACTTTAAAACGTTACTCAAAGAGACATGCTCGCCAAGATTCTGTAACCCGCTCGGCAAACAAAATCAAAAGCCGTCTATCTATCACCTATATCAATGCACATCTTGCGAATTACAGTACAAGCGTAAAAGAAGAATGGATGTCCGGAAATACAGATGCGGTAAATGCAAAGGGACAATTATGGACATGCAATCTATGGAGTAATAACGAAAAGCGTTAGGTCACTTATGGGTTTCCTAACGCTTTTTTAATACCTTTTTAAAATTAAATGATAAAAAGTGTTGACGAAACGATTAGACCTGTCTATAATAGAAAAAGTCGGTTAGGAAATAACTAAACAGCTTCGAAAAGCTAGCGGTTATCTGAAGCGACATAATTGAATTAACGGCCCCTTGGTCAAGCGGTTAAGACACCGCCCTTTCACGGCGGTATCACGGGTTCGAATCCCGTAGGGGTCACCATTATAATTAAGTTAGTATAGCAGGAGTTAATAAGTGCCATACTAACAACAATGTGTTTGCATCCATTATTAATGGGGTATAGCCAAGCGGTAAGGCAACGGACTTTGACTCCGTCATCGTTGGTTCGAATCCAGCTACCCCAGCCAAACTTTTAGAATGCTAAAGCATTCGAAAAGTTTTGCGACATGCGCGAAGCGCTTGGAGCAAAGGAAGGGTATCCCGGTTCTAAGATTTCGCGGATTACTTCTTCTATATAATAGAGAGCCATTAGCTCAGTTGGTAGAGCATCTGACTTTTAATCAGAGGGTCGCAGGTTCGAATCCTGCATGGCTCACCATTTATTACTTTGAAAATAAGTTATTGACAAATTAATATAAAGGTGTATAATAAAGCTTGTCGCTATAACAATGCGGTAGTGGCGGAATGGCAGACGCGCTAGGTTGAGGGCCTAGTGGGGGTTAACCCCGTGGAGGTTCAAGTCCTCTTTACCGCACCATTACATTTCCTCTTATAAATAAAGAGGCAATTGATAGAAATTCAAACTTATAATGCGGGTGTAGTTTAGTGGTAAAACCTCAGCCTTCCAAGCTGATGATGAGGGTTCGATTCCCTTCACCCGCTCCATACCATTTAGATGATTATCATCTGAAAATAGTTTCGAAATAGTTGTTGACACTAAAACAACTAAATGTTATACTGATAAAGCTCTCGTTAAGACAACGAAAGTAAATGAACCTTGAAAACTGAACAGCAAAACGTCAATGAAACACAGCGAGAGTGTTAAGTGTGCTCGAGCAAAACATTTCTGAGTAACCGACTTACGTCGGAGCAAAGAGATAAAAATTGTCATTAACGAAGGATTGAAATATATTCTTTTAATTAATGCCAGCAAGAAATGAGCTACTCATTTTCTTCTATTATGGAGAGTTTGATCC
>NZ_UXAV01000028.1 GCF_900609045.1 Filibacter tadaridae | reverse complement strand
TTTGGAAAAATAAAGGAATGAAAACGCATTCATAAGTAGCTATACCAGCAAAGAAATATGCCCCTTTGAAATACCTCCCACAAAAACTTGACTCAATCTGCAAAGCGAATCGTATTGTCCTTGCCTACATTTCTTGTTATAATACCTGCATGTGTACTTTCATTTGAAAGTAGTGAAGAGACTAGTTCTAAGTGTTGCTTTTCGACGAGAAACACTTCGACTGGGCTCTTTTTTGTTGTGTTATGTACATTTTTATTTCCTGTACGTTCCAACCACTGGAGCGCACGTTCATTCCAGTCCTCAATATCCTTAAACACACGACTATCTGCGAAATTCCCCTTTATATATTTCACCACGTTTTCAATCATTCCTTTTGATTCCGGATCGGCTTTTCGACATAAATGAACACGGAACTTTTGATCTTTTACATACGCTTGGAATTCTGCTGTTAACACGATATCCCCAGCGTTTTCGCTGACTGATAGTAAATGATCTTGGTCATACACAATTTCTTCCGTACGACCTCCAAAAAAGCGAAAGGCATTTTCATGACAACGAATGGCATCCTTCGTTGTAAAAGGTCGGTCTTGCCACTCCATGTACTTATACCGCGAATGTGCCAAAACAAAGGCAATAAAATATAATTTCACTTCTTTTTTCCTCGTCGTTTTCTGCCTTGTTTCTCCCCAATCCACCTGTATCTGTTTGCCCATCGGCTGTTCAGGAACGGCCTCATATTGCCTAACAATCGCCTTTTTCTCAATTTGATAAATCTCACGAATCTCTTTTACATAGGTTCGAACTGTGCTTTCCCCGATTACTAAATCAGGATAGCGCTCGATTAACCAATCTTGAATTTGTGCTGCACTTAAATGTGGGTATTCTTCTAGCCATGCGACAATCCAATCCTTGTAGGGATCCAATTTCTTAGGTTTCTTCAAAGGATTCCCCAAATATTCTTGTGCTTCCTCGAATGACATATTCAAATACTTATAAACAGTTCCACGCGTTACCTTCAAATGTTTTGCAATCTGTGCAATCTTCATTTTACGTTTGTATAGTTGCTGAATCTCTACGTATAACACTAACTTTTCCTCCAAGTCCTTACCTCCAGTAAACTAATAAATATAGTTTACTAGATGGCGTGATTTTTGGCGAAAGTGTTCACGGCATTCAAGCGAAAACTGTCTCTTTTAGTATAACGGTTACAATTGTGGCCATGCTGGTTAAAAAGCCACTCTCCCCCCTCCCAGTTGGCATGCCGTCTTAGTGTATTGGTACACAGGATGGCGTTGCATGGTAAATTTCTTGGCGTTCAATGGTAAAAAAGATGTCACAAGTGGTAAGACCGCATGGCTGTAATCACTCATTTAATATAATAGGTAACAATCAACTATTCATGAAGTGTATACGTTGAACCTTTCCCCATTTTTTTATGATCCCCGACCAATCTCAAATATCATGTACGAAATTTCGACCATTCCAGCTAATAAGTGTCCGCAGTCATAAAGTTTGTCATATCTATAGCCACCCGTACTGTCATAGCCTGTGATGTTCAGCCACCCGCATTGCGGATGACTTTTATTTGTGTCCGTGCAGCGCAAAAAAACAAAAAACAATTCAAGAATATCACATAAAAAATCATGCGCTTACCCAACTGCCAACTCATAAATATGTACTTGTATTGTCCGAACTTTGCCTTGCACATTCACCAAAAATAAATACCACCACCTTGTCTACTTTTACGAATGTATTGTCTATATAACAAGTGAAAGCATCTTTCGTCTGTGCACAAGGCGTCATGTGATCTTTAAAAAACATGTTTGACACTACTTATCGAGTGGACAGGAATTTCATACAGAGGGGGAATCATGATGAATTTATTAATCGAAGAGTCACCGCTTCAGGTGCTTCCATCGCTTGTGAAGCAAGTGGGATTGAACGAGGCGATTGTACTCCAACAACTTCATTTTATATCGCTCATCTCGACGAACGTGCGGGATGGGCATAAGTGGGTTTACAAGACAGTTGACGAGTGGAAAAACGAGGAATTTCCGTTTTGGTCTGTTGATACGATCAAAAGAGCGATTCGCAGACTGGAAGATAGCGGTTATATTATTTCGACAGCTTCGTTTAATCGGACGAAAATGGACAAGACAAAATGTTACCGGATTAACTATGAAATGCTGCACTGTTCGGTGATGCAAGATGCGCCATCGACGACGGCACAATCAGCTCAAGAGGAAGTGCAAGATGCACCATCGACTACAGCGAAATTAGCCCAAGAGGAAGTGCAAATTGCCCCCTCTACTGAAGGCAAAATGCCCCTAGCAATAACCAAAGAGGTTAAGAGTATTAAGAAAGATATTGTCGAGAACGATCTCGACGTTGTGTCTGTCATTGAATATTTGAATGACAAGGCGAGTACGCAATTCAAAGCGTCTTCGAAAGCAACAGCGCGATTGGTGAAAGGACGTTTACGTGAAGGGTACAAATTAACGGATTTTAAGAAAGTTATCGATACGAAAGCTAGGAACTGGCTGGGTGATCCACATTGGCAGAAGTATTTACGCCCTTCCACGTTATTCAATGCGACGAATTTTGAAAATTATTTGGAAGAATCGAGGGTCAGTGACTTGCCGGCAAGCAGTCCGCCAAAGCCACTTGAATTAGACTTTAGCGAGGGAGAGACGTAAAGGATAGAGATTTATGAGCAGATTGAAAAAGTCGTGTTAGGGTCGATGTTGGCGAAACCGTGCATGATTTTTTCAAGCGCAAAGCGTTTTATGCCTCTAAGACTCATCCCCTACTCCTGTAATTCCAATATCTTTCGATAGTGAAACATAAAAAAATACCTCCATGCAAGTAATGTCCCACCTGTGTAAGTGTGCACAACATTACTTATACAGAGGTAAGGAGTGGTAAGTCCTTGGCGTTTAATGGTACATTTCTTGGCACTCAGTGGTAAAAAAGATGTCACTGGTGGTACATTTCATTGGCTGTAATCAAATTTAAAAAAGACCATTAGCTTACTGGAAGGTTATATTGGGAAAGTTACGTAGAATTGAATTATTATTTAAAAAGCAAATGGGAACTTGCCGTTAATATTGGTGCTGTTGACCCGATGCTGTTAGAACTATCGGAAGTCTTTAGTGTTTGGTACCTGTCACTCATCCAATCATGAAAGTTGAATTTTTCATGTTTGTTCAAACTAATATGTTAGCATTAGTGGCAGGCATTATTATTTTATTTTCTTATAATCATCATAAGGGTCATAGTCTTCACGGTGATACTCAATACATTCATTCAATAGTATTTCTCCACAATTGTTAACGATAATGTGTTGCTTAAACTCCCAGTCTAATATTATGCCCTCGGCTTCAATAGCTAAGTTGTTTCGCTTAGCTATGGTTGACAATTTCTCTGCCGGTAGAAAACCAACTTGATCCCAAGAAACACTAACTTCATAAATACCAGGTGTATCCGTTTTTTTTATATCATGGTTTTGCTCAAAGCCAATAAATGCCCAAACCGCATCCAGTAAAAGCAAATCCCATGGAATGAAATCTTCCGGAAAAACAATTTTATTTTCTTCAACCTTTGTAGGTACATGCTTTCCTTCATATATAAACCTTTTTGTAATGAGATTTGAAATGTTATCAATGTTTCCAGTGAATATCGCGTATCCATCCCACCAACTTACCATCATTATCCCCCCTGGAAACAATATTGCTTTCTATAATTTAAACATAACGGGCCAGTTTGCTTATAACAATCCTTTCGTCGTAAAGTTCATAGGATGGCCAAATATAGTGAGTATAATTAAGTATATACGAGGTTCTAGCTGATGAAACGGAATCGAATTTGTTTTATAACCTGCTACTCGACAATAAAACAACATCAATCCAATCCCAAAAAACCAAAGGAGCCTTAAATCATGCATATCCGCTGTACAAAAAAACTCTTAGACGAACTCAAAGTCAAACCCGGATTAGTCGAAGAAGTAGATCCGCTTTTCTCCTGGCATGCGAATAACATCGTTGTAAACCGTAAGAAAGTGGTTGTGTTAACAAATGACCGTAATCGTTACGCCGTTGTGCTCTACGGTCTGAAAGCAACTGACTTTAAAAAGTTCAACAAGATTGCCATGCAAGGAGTCCGCGAAACGTTCCAGAAGGAAGGGATATCGGACAAGGTGATTGACCGGTATTTACTGCATACTGGTGAAGTTTCCATTACGAAGACAAAGGATCGGACTTCTGTAGCAAGGATGAATAAGGCTTGTGATAATGCTTACTTTTTTGATGAGCTTTGGGATAAGGATTCTATTTTTCAGCCGACCATGGGAGTCCGAATTAGCTCTTTGTTAGTTGGAGATGGAAAAGGCAGTTATCTTTACCCGAATGAAGAGATGTATAAGGATCTTAGTCTATTTGCGGGCCAATCCATTTTTGAAGCGAATGCAGCAACTTTGAAAGTTACACTTAGGCTTGAAAATCGTCAAGTATGGCGACGACTCGTGGTCCCTGTAAACAAAACGTTTGACCAATTGCACCAGATTATACAGACGGCTTTTGGGTGGCAAGATTGCCATCTTCATGACTTTCATGTTTATGGAAATGAGTTCAATTCAGAAAGTAATTTAACTGAAGGCCATCCTGAAAAAATTCAAAAACCAATCATTAAACTTGTTTGTGATCCTGAAGCTTTTTCTTATCCTGGTGAAGTGGACATGAAGCTTGAAAAAGGCGTGATGCTATCGGAATATATCCCTGCATGCGAGATGCTTACCTATAACTATGATTTCGGCGATGACTGGAAACATGATATCGAAGTGGAAAGTTATATAGAGAACTATGAGTCCAACTACTCTGTTTGCTTGGACGGAGAGGGGAATACACCGCCAGAAGATGTTGGTGGCGAGCATGGATATGAGGAGTTTCTCAAAGTCCTTGCTGATCCCAACCACCCTGAACATGAGCATCTGACTAATTGGGGACGGATGCAGCAGTATCAGGACTTTGCTATTGATGGTGTAAATAGGAGTTTAAAGGGGCTATAAGGGGACTTTAAATTCCGTGTACTTGTTCATGATAGTACTCAGATACGGCTTTGGAGATTGTTTGGCGTGGTCTTTTTTATTCAATAAGTGGTGCCAGCTGCTGTCACAATGCAGTTGCTTAGTCTGTTTACCCGGCGGGTGTGTTTGGTAGGGACTTTGCTAATCAGTGTGCCAAAGGTTTAAATTTATAGGTTAAATAGATGACTTTAGCGTAGGTGCCTTACAGGGGTAGCCTCCCGCCATAAGACTGATAGCGCAAGCGTTCAGGCTTATGGCGGGAGGCATCCCCAAGCGCCGAAGCGTATTTAAAGAATATCCTCCCTTTAATAAACTTTAAAACTTTGAAAGTGGTGTATATATGAATGAAACAATTCAAAATAAATTAATTGAAATTGAAGAGAAGTTCCAAGTAAAGGTTCTGTATGCGGTCGAATCCGGTAGCCGTGCTTGGGGCTTTCCTTCAAAAGACAGTGATTATGATGTTCGATTTATTTATATTCATCAACTACAGTGGTATCTTTCGATTGATCCACAAGGAATTGGTCCTAAAAGGGATGTAATTGAAGTGCCAATCAATGATTTATTGGATATAAGCGGTTGGGAAATAACGAAGGCATTGCGGCTTTTTAGAAAAAGTAATCCACCCCTTTTGGAATGGATGAGAAGCAATATAATTTATTTTCAGCAGTACTCATTTATCGATAAGTTGCGATTGCTGGAATCAGACGTTTTTTATCCAAATGCTAGTTTGTACCACTATTTAAATATGGCGAAAAATAATTATCGTGAGTATCTGCAAGGAACAGAAGTAAAAATAAAAAAGTATTTCTATGTACTTCGACCTGTATTGGCTTGTAAGTGGATTGAGGAATATCAAACAGTTCCACCAATCAGTTTTCATGAATTAGTGCAAACTATGGTTCCGGAAGGCGAATTAAAAAATGAAATTGAACATCTTTTAAAACGTAAGATAACGGGGGACGAATTAGATATTGAACCACGAATCGAAGTAATTAATGATTTCTTAGAAAACGAAATCATACGTCTTGAGGCGTATATTAAAACTCTCTCGATAGAAGCGGAAGATCCTACAAATGATCTGGATAATTTATTCAGAAACACTTTGAAAGAGGTTTGGGGATGAAAGAAAGTGTTTGGCGCACTGTCACTCATGCAAACATGAAAGTTGGAATTACATGTTAGTTTGAGTGGCATGCGCCATTATTTGATTAATTGGGTGATGAAGAACAAATGGACATTATAATGACAAAAACACTCATATAACTTTTTTGAAGGGTGGAATACTATGTATATCCCAAAATACTTTAAAGTCACAAGCGTTGATGAAATCCGAGATTTTGTTCAAAATAACTCTTTCGGCACGATTGTCACCACAGAACAAGGGAAACCAATTGCCACTCATTTACCTTTTGGGTTAGATGAAAAAGATGATGGATACTATATTACCGGGCACATGGCTTATGGAAATCCTCAGTGGAGAACATTTGAAACAGGTGAAGATGTATTGGTAATGTTCCAAGGTCCACACGCTTATATCTCTTCCTCCTGGTATGAAAAGGAAAACGTCCCGACGTGGAACTATCAAGCCGTCCATTTATATGGCAAGGCAAGCATTTTAGAGAAAGATGAATTAATAAAGGATTTAACAATAATGCTAGAAAAGTATGAAGGAAATCGTAAAAAACCTGTTTTGTGGGATAAACTTTCTCCACAACTTTTGGAAAGCGAACTGAAAGGGATAGTTGGATTTAAGATTAAGGTGGAAGAAATCCAGGCTGCATATAAATTAAGTCAAAACCGAAATGAAACGGATTTTACTAACATCATCGATAAGTTACAAAATGAAGGAAATGCAAGTTCAGAACAAACTGCAGAACAGATGGTAAAGAAATTAAAAAATCATATATAAGGCATACTTAAAAAACTACATGTATGCACCCATTCGAGTGGATGCAGTTGCTTGGAGAGGAAAGCATCCTCTCGGAACAAAAAGCGCCTGCTTTTTTTGATGTAATAAGTTTTTGTTTGTTTTATATAGTCAAGTAAGTGCGATAAATAGCACTAAAAGATTCAGCAATCTTTTAGTGGTACGATTAATGGAATATAAAATATCGACATAAGGGGGATTTCATGTTTTTAGACAAACTAAAAAACCAACTAAGCAAAAACCAACCCCTGTTTATAGGGGAAGAAACGGCTTTTCGTTCAGCGGTATTAATACCGCTCGTTCAAGTGGATGAAGAATGGCATATCCTTTTCGAAGTACGTTCATTGACCATGAGAAAACAACCAGGTGATAGTAGTTTTCCTGGTGGTCGAATCGACCCCACAGATTCATCCCCGATGGCGGCGGCTTTACGGGAGACACATGAAGAATTAGGCATTGACCCAAATACGGTTACGATTGTAGGGGAATTAAGCCCTTATATTGCCTCCTCATCATTTGTTGTCTACCCATTTGTAGCAACCATTGATTACGATCAAATTATTCAATCCTATAACAAAGAAGAAGTTGAAGAAGTATTTACGATACCCATCAAATGGCTATTGAATTATGAGCCTTATGTGCATTTAGTATCTGTTGAACCAGTGCCTTTGCCGAACTTTCCTTTTGAAAAAATAATGAATGGTACCCAGTATCAATGGAGGGCTCGTTCAACGGAAGAATGGTTTTTTGATTATGAAAAGTATACAATTTGGGGTTTAACAGCTAGGATTTTAAAACACTTTGTAGAGATTATAAAATAAGTCCTGTTTTTAATTTCGTAAGACAAATTTATTGTTAAATAGAAATAGCCTCGACCGCGCATACTTTCAGGATATTTTACGATACTAAGCTCGCTGTAACTTATCTTACGTGCAGGAAGGGAAGAGGTATAAATGGCCAAGGGTTCAGACGCAAGAAGGAGAAGGGACAATCCGAACACTTTTTTAAGCAACTCCGTTGAAAAGGCAGATCGTGCGGTGAAGCAAGCAATGTCACATCCGGAGGAGATAGCTATTGAGCATGCTTTCAATTCGATATTGCGTGCAGAAAAGTCATTTGCAAATGCAGAACAGCATGATGAGGAAAATGATTTAGTTCGGCAAAACAAAGAACAGTTAGCCATGATGAAGCGGCAATTGAGCGATGTCCAAGGGATTGTGGATGAGCAGTAATAGGTGACGGTAACCCTCGCAGGCAAATCCTGTGAGGGTTATTTTTTTTGGTATACAGATTTGCTACTGGAAGTAGTATTGATAAGTATAACGCAGATACATCCCAAATTCTTCTTGCCCACTATTAAACAACTCAATCCCAATTAAAAATGAATACATTTGGATTATACTGGCAAGCATGGTTAGCAAGCAGTAAATATACAGAATCGTTGGGAGGAACACGGAGTGGCAGATAAACCCTCGGATAGAAACGAGAAAAGTGGTATGAGCCGTCGGAAGTTTATAAAGAATTCAGGACTAGTTGCTGGAGGTGTGGTTGGAGGAGGCTTGTTTGGAGGCTTGTTTACCAACCAGTTACAAAAGAAAGAACCAGTAACCCCACATGGAAATACAAATGGAGAATTACAAGATGCACGGGTGTCTATCAATCGTGCCGAAGACTTTGCTATTCTATCGGCCGCAACCGAACGTATTTTTCCAAAAGATGATCTAGGTCCGGGCGCCATTGAACTAGGTGTACCTTACTTTATTGACAAGCAATTAGCCGGTGAGTGGGGAGTGAATGCGAAGGAATATATGAAGGGCCCTTTTATTACAAATATCCAAGCAGCCGGTACTCACAATGATGAACGGGATCAGGATAGCCAAGGACCGAATTCGGCCACCCAAGTGCCTATTCCTACTCCGCGTTACCAATCTATATTAAATCGAAGTGAAATTTTTACGTTGGGACTCCGGAAAATAGATCAAGTTGCTCAAGAGGATTTCGGGGCAAGGTTTGTTGAGTTGAGCCCAGACAAGCAAGATGAAGTGCTGCGTATGTTTGATGAGGATAAAGTCGAAATGAAAGGCGTAGGATCTGCAAACTTCTTCCATTTACTTCAGCAGACTACGATTGAAGGGGCATATGCGGATCCGGTGTATGGCGGGAATAAAGATATGATGGGATGGAAGATGAAAGAGTATCCAGGTCCACGAGCAAGCTATCTGGATAAAATTGAAGAGAAAGAATTCATTAAAATGGAACCGATAAGCTTACGAAATTACCAAGGTCATTAAGGGAGGTAGATAAGATGGTAGTTAAATTAGACAAAGTAGATGTGGTTGTTGTAGGTACAGGTTGGGCAGGTGGTGTTGTATCAGCTGAACTGTCGAAGGCGGGCTATAAAGTGGTAGCGTTGGAACGTGGGAAAAATGTAAATCGGGATGATTACATTGGAGTGAAAGATGAACTGCGTTATACAAATCGCTATGAGATGATGCAGAATCTGGATCCCGAAACAATTACTTCCCGAAATTATTTGGATGAAACCGCATTGCCGGTTAGAACGCGGAAAGAAATGATGGTTGGCACGGACTTGGGTGGCGGTAGTGTCCATTGGGCCGGTGCCACTTACCGTTGGAAGCCGTATGATTTTGAAATTAAAAGCAAAACAATCGAGCGTTACGGGAAGGATAAAATCCCGGAAGGAATGACGATACAGGACTGGGGTATCACATACGACGAGATGGAAAAGTATTATGATCGGTGGGAAAAGACAGCAGGAATTTCAGGAGAGCCCGATCCTATTGGAGACAAGCGGTCAAGTGATTATCCAAACCCGCCGATGAAGGAATCACCGGCCGTTGGTTTGTTTATGGAAACCACCAAAAAAATGGGGTACCATCCATACCGGGTCCCTGCGGGGAATTTATCACAAGCCTATACAAATCCCGATGGGGAAAAGATTAATCAGTGTATGTTTTGTTCATTTTGTACGCAATACGGATGTGACTTTGGAGCTAAATCCGACCCACTTGTGACGGTAATCCCAACGGCTATGAAGACCGGGAATTTTGAAGCGAGAACAGGTGCTTATGTCAAGCGTGTCTTATACAAAAGCGGCAAAGCGACAGGCGTCCTCTATATCGATAAAATGACGGGAGTAGAATACGAGCAACCCGCAACTGTAGTAGTCCTTGCAGCGTTCACATTTACGAACAATCGTTTACTACTGTTATCTGGTATCGGAGAGCCTTATAATCCGAAAACAAAAAAAGGGGTAATCGGAAGAAACTTCAACGGTCAGTTCGGTATTACCTTTCTCGGTGCTAGAGGGTATTTTAAAGACAAGAAATTTAATTATTACATGGGCGCAGGTGCTTTAGGCGGCACCTTAAGTGATTTTGCTGGAGATAATTTCGATCACTCGAAGTTGAATTTCATTAACGGTGGGGGGATTGAACTCCGACAATATGGAGACGGAGCTATCGCGACAAATCATGTCCCAAAAGGCACGCCAAATTGGGGACCAGAATTTAAGAAGAACTCAATTTATTATGCAAATCGTTCACTTGTTGCATGGTATACAATGGCAACCATGTCTTATTGGCATAATTTCACCGATTTAGATCCAACGTATACGGATAGTTACAATGATCCGCTTTTGCGTATAACTTATAAATATACTGATCAAGATCGGGTAATGGCTAAGTTCGGTATAGAAAAGAGCCGAGAAATCATGGAAGAGATGGGTGCGGACATTGTTGATGAGGATGAGATACCACATGAATTTAATCATGTCTATAATGGCGGACATTACGCAGGTGGCGTCATTATGGGGGCAGACCCGGCAACGTCTGCAGTGAATAATTACCTACAAATGTGGGATGTCGATAATCTTTTCGTAGTTGGCGGATCCGCCTTTCCGCAGTTTGCGGGCCATCACCCGACCGCGACAATTGGTGCATTGGGTTATCGTGCATCTGAAGGAATTGAAAAGTATCTAAAAAACGGCGGACAACTAGTAAAAGGAAAACAGGAAAGCGCTAGCGTTTAACTTGTTTTGGCAGAAGTTCGCCGCTTTAAAAAGAGCGGGATAAATGCTGAAATGCAAAGCGTAATTGATTCTAAAAAAGGCTGTTGAATACCATTTCTCGATTTTTAAGGGAAAGGGCTTCAAACAGTCTTTTTGTTGAATAAATAAAAGTAGGTACCTGGTACTAAAACGGTAAATTGTCTGTCATTCATCGGCTGTAATCACCTTGAAAGACATCGAAGATCATTCAAAATTAATTGTTGTTCTATCCTCTTCAAAAACATTGCTATAATAAGGGAGTGTCAAATGCCGTACCCCGGCTTTGACGCTCTATTTACATTTACAACAGGAATTTTGGATTCGATATAACATCTTAAATTAGTCAGGGAGCTGAAATAGAGATGAATAAAAAGGACGTTGCCGCATTTCGCAAACAATTTAAGTTGGATACGGATTTACTGAAGATTATCGACATTTATAAAGTGTACATCAAGCAAGAGAGTAGCGACATCTTTCATGAAGAGAGCCAACCGTTTGCCTTGTTGGATCAGGAGCAACAGGAGTTATTCCTTACCAACTTTAAAAAAGTGTTGGGCGGAAAACTGGATATGAAGCTGTTTGAAGTCAGTTTTGCGCCTCAAGCGGAGGAGCATACGGACCATACACAACGGCTTTTATATGAAGGTCTTCATACGAAAGAAGTAGTGGATTGGAAATCGAATATGCAAAGCATCGCTCAGAAGATGGTACAGGATGTCCAATATGAAAAGGATATCGTTGTGACGTTCATTCGCGGGAATTATTTTAAACCGACGAAAAGGCATTCTGATGAAGAGGAAGTCGCAGATCGGGATGAAGTATACAAGAACCCCTTCATTCTCTGTAGTATGAATCAGACGGAGCTGCCGAAACGGTCACTTGTGTTTGATTTTATCGGGAGAGAATTTAAGTCGAGTGCGATGACCGATCCCATCATTAATCTTGCTTCTCCAATTGGTGGCTTTTTGTTCCCTGTTTTCACGGACAATGCGGCAGACGTCAATCACATCTTGTATGCCGCAGGCAAAACAAATAAGCCGGATATGCGTTTCATCGAGGATGTGTTAGACGGTGAGGAGATCATGACTGCCGAGGATGATAAAGCAGTTTTCGAAGAAATCATAAAAGAAGTGGTTGGTGAAGAGGTGAATACAAAAACCCTTGCCAATGTATATGATGAAATCAACAGCATGTTGGTTGTGGAAGACGAAGGAGAGGGTGAATACCTTCCTACTTTGGATACTATAGAAATGGAACGTGTGTTGAAGGCAAGTGGAGTAAAAGATGTCAGCACGGAAAAAGTGGAGAGAGCGTTTCAAAAAGTACTCGAGGACAAAACATATGAAATGAAAGCAAGCCATGTCGTTCCAAGTTATGCATCCAAGTCCATCAAAATCGAAACAAAGGTAGCGAATATTGCGATCAGCCCGCAAGATTTGAGATATGTAAGGCAGGTCACTGTCGATGGTAAACGTTGCATATTAATCGAGGTAGAGGAAGACACGGTAATTGAAGGGTTTAAGCAGGTTCCCGAAGAGTTGTTGAAGTAAGGTTAGGTACCTGCCGCAAGACCTTTATAATTTATGTGCAAAAAAAGGAGTTATTATCCCGACGGTGAAGGGTAATAACTCCTTTTTACTTCGATATAAAATCAGGTGCCTATGTGTGTGACATTACCGGTATTTGAACCACAGGTATGCGATTTGTCATTTATAAAGCTCCCATCCGACGATCAAGCCTACAAGTAGTAAAGCCGCCACACAAGATAGGATATAGCCGACTTTTTGCATTCTCGTATAAGACGCTTTTTTCCACTGTACGCCAATCATACCTACACAAACTCCGACAAAAACGATATAGCCATAAAAAATCCCGAAGTGAATCATGAGCGATTCATAAGAGACATACGAATATACCCTAAAGGCCATGATAGCGAAATTAAGTAAGGCAACACCACCCGCCAAGTTCAACAAAGCATTCCATTTTTTCATTGGGGTAAAGGAAACTGCCTTTTTACGATTTCTGAAGGCGTTAATAATTATGGTTAGTAGGGATACAATGATAGACAAAATGGCAATAACCGAAGCGATTAAGCTTACCATAATGAACAGATTCATACTTTTGGATACGGGTAGTAAATCGGTGACCATCATGGATGCTTTCTCCACTTCACCGGCATTCATTGTGAAATGAATGAACATGTTGTAGTCGTTTGTAGATTTGTACACATAAGGAGCAATTTGTTTGAAAGTCATACCAAGCATTGAAAATGAGTTTTCATCTATTACTTTTAAATGTCCTGTCATCAGGACTCCCATCAGCTTCGAGAAGCCTTTGTATGCTTGCCTTGCCTGAAAATAGTCCCCTTTAAGTTCATGCGTATCCGGTAGCATCTCTTCGTCTTTTGTCGTGGCATAGTCGCCATATACCAGTACTGGCAAGCCGTAACTTAACCCCGATTCAGCGGTTTGATTGGTCATGATTATAACGCCTAGTTTCTCTTCTTTTGAAAAAGTGAAGTTACTTGAAAAACTATCCGTATTTCCCCCATGCTCCAACACGTCGACACCATACATGCCTTCCCAGAAACCATGTGCATTCCTAGGTATCCCGTTGTCATAAAAGCCACTAGTAGTGAGCATTTTGGTTAACGTGTCGTTGCTTTGAAACAAGGGGCTGCTTTTTCCGTCAGCGGGCATCAACGTCGCGATAAACTTTGCCGCGTCTTCCGCGGTACCGATTGCACTACCGGCTGGATACAAACCAATAAAAACCCGTTCGTTTTTCGAGCGACTGAATTCCCCTTTATTCGCCACCGAATAGCCATGAATTGATTCCCTTTTTTCTGCCACACCTTTATTATCTTTTTGTGAAGGATGGATTGCTGTGTCCTTCATGTCAAGAACAGTAAATATATGTTCATTCACATACTCGTAAAACGGTTGACCAGTGATACTTTCTACAATATAGCCTGCCAGTGCCACGCCGTAATTGGAATAGGCAACAACCTCACCCGGCTTGTTCACCTGACTAGGCTCAGAAATATGCAGCACTTCCAGCAGCGGTTTTACGTCATCGGCCGAGAGGTAGAATAAATCAGTATATTTATCCTCCCATCCAGCATCATGGTGCATGAGGTTTAACATTGTAATGGGTGTATCGTAGTGCAGCTTCGTGAAAAAGTCTTTGGGCAAGTACTTTTGAATATTCTCATCCAAATCTAGTTTGCCTTGCTCGACAAGCTGCATCACGCTGGTCCACACAAGGAGCTTCGTAGCGGAACCCCATTCAAAAACCGAATCCGGTGTAACTTCCACTTGTTTTTCAAGATCCGCATAACCATAGGACGTATTAATAATGAGCTCGCCGTCCTTGACTACAGCGATAGATGCACCAACAGTCGTATTGCCGATATAGTCAGCGGCATAATCATCCACCTGTTGTTTTAGGTCGGAATAAGCAATTCCGGATGGCGTGTTGCCCTGAATTATTGCTGCTAATGCAGTTGATGGAAAATAACAAAGAATCATCATCAATACACTAATTACGAACGCTTTTTTCATACAACTTCCCCCAATACTTGTATTTTCTCTGCATCACTTTGTATATATGACATAACTTCATAGTATACGTTTTAAGTAGTGTAAAGTATTCAACTATTCATATGGGTTGAAACACAGTCATATTGTTCCTTGGCAATTTCATGCAATCGGTATGATTTCTTTCATTTTCACTTGTTTTTCTACTATACTATTCATAGGCATTATGCATGCCTAAAGACGGAGACGTAAAGGGGAATGAGTAAGATTCGAATTAATTGGAAGAAGGTTGTTATTCTTTTTTTCGCTGTCTTCCTGGTATTCCAAATCATTGGCAGCTTCTTTTTCTATGGATTGGCGGTCAAACGGGGACCAAAAGAATTCTTGCAGGAAAATGCTGATTTGGAAGTGTCGAACCAGGCAATGGACCTATTTTTGAAAGGCGATTGGATAGACTGGGTGGCAGCACAAAAGTTTGAACGCCTTACGTTACCATCACGCGACGGACTGAAACTGTCAGGCTACTATTTGCCTGCGTCAAAGCCAACAGATAAATTGGTCATTTTAACGCATGGCTATTTAGGCAACGCAAAGCAAATGGGACTATTTGGACAGTATTATCATAAAGAGTTGGGTTACAACATTTTCATGCCTGATGCACGGGGGCATGGAAAGAGCGAGGGGGATTATTACGGCTTCGGTTGGCCGGATCGTCTGGATTTGATTGATTGGACCGAACTTTTGGTCAAGAAGCTTGGAGATGATACTGAAGTGGCCTACCATGGTTTATCGATGGGGGCGGCGACCGTTTTAATGGCTAGTGGAGAAGAAGAACTTCCAGGCCAAGTTAAGGCTATTATAGCGGATAGTCCGTATGAGTCCGTCTATCAATTATTTGCGTACCAAATGAGTCGGATGTTTCATCTGCCTGCATTTCCGTTGTTGGATAGCACCAGCGTGTTGACGAAAATCAGGGCGGGGTATTCATTCAGGGAGGCCAGTGCACTGAAGGCGGTGGAGAAGGCGAATGTCCCGATTCTGTATATCCACGGGGAAAGTGATACATTCGTTCCGACGGAGATGGCAGAGAACTTGTATCAGCATACATCAAGTGACGCGGAACTCCTACTTGTTCCGAAAGCAAACCACGGGGAATCCTTTGCATTGGCCAAAGAAGAATATAAAATGAAAATGGATCATTTTCTGAATCGCTATATTGACTAGTGGTGATTATAGCCATTCGTTGGCAATCAGCATTATTTCATTCAGATACAAAATTGTAATGCCTGTAGTATTTTAAGGGCACAATTAGACAAAGTGGTTGAGATTGGAAGACCAAAGAATAGGGGAACGTCATGAAAACGATTACGATTGAAGAGATCATTAAAAAGTTTTCATTGGAAGTATTAAGCGGGCAGGACCAATTGCATCGTGTTGTCAAAAAGTCCAAGGTCCGCCGACCGGGGTTGGAGTTTATGGAGAAATTCGATTTCATCGCAACGGAATATATCCAGATTCTCGGGAAAAATGAAGTCAATTACTTGCATACGCTGACAATCGAGGAATGCAAGATGCGGATTGGAAATATTGTTCAATATGATCCACCATGCATTATTATCACCTCTCAACAGGAAGAACCTTTGGGTCTGATACAATATTGCACGGAAGAAAAGATACCGGTGTTGCGCACGCCTGATTCCATGAGTGAGCTGAGTGCGAAATTGGATGCGTATGTTGTGAAGGCGATGGCGCCGGAAATTGCAATTCACGGCGTTTGCGTCAATGTTTCAGGGATAGGCATTTTGTTGCGCGGCAAGTCGGGTGTTGGAAAGAGTGAAACGGCCCATACACTGATTGGGCGGGGACATCGACTTGTAGCCGACGATATCGTCGTGTTGAAAAAACTGAGTCCGCAAACCCTTCTTGGCACACACGATGAAAACAATAAAGAATTTCTTGCCTTACGTAGTATCGGCTTGTTAAATGTGGTGCGCCTATATGGAAGGGCCGCATTCCAGGAAGAAACGCGGATTGCGTTGGATATCGAACTGACGAAATGGGAGGATAATGCGCTGAACAATGAGTTGGAGTTGGAGACGAAGTTTGTGGAATACATGGACGTTAAGATTCCCCATATCCAAATTCAACTCCAACCGGGGCGGGACATTTCGGGTTTGATCGAAGCTGCGGCGAATAACTGGTATTTAAAGCAACAAGGCTATAGTGCTGCGGAAGAATTCATGAAACGGATTGAATCAGATATTGAATAACTCTGTTGGACAACCACGCATCACATAAAAAATGCCAACCCACTATATGATGGGTTGGCATTTTTGTATAAGGAACTCCGAAAGTAGGAATCGAACCTACGACCGATCGGTTAACAGCCGATTGCTCTACCGCTGAGCTACTTCGGAATGGGGGATTTGCTCCTCAAAACTTATTATGGACAGGATTCAGATTTTTATTCATTACACCCTTACAATTTTTTCGTAATGTCTACAAACTGATTGAATTGGAAAAACTTAAGTCAATCCCATGGGGAGAGGAGGTATGGAAATGAGCGAGAAAAGGGCACCACATGAACAATTAACGGAAAAAAATAACGGATCGAGTAGCATGCAAGAAGTTTTGTACCAGGAGGAATATAAGAAGGCGGATAAAGTTAGGAAAGAGGAAGAGAAGAAGAACAACCAGCAAACGAAATAGTGACTAAAAAACGATTGCCATATTGTGCAATCGTTTTTTACTGAAACGCATTCGACTGCTGTCACTCATGCAAATGCGAAAGTTTGATTTCTTGTGACCGTTCTATCTATCATGTTAGCTTTAGTGACAGGTACCAATACGAAAGGCTGAAAAGGAGAGGTTATGACAATGAGCAATGAAATAGGATGGAACTTCGACAACAGTTATGCCCGTCTACCTGAATCATTTTTTTCCTTCACCGACCCAATTCCTGTACGCTCGCCAAAGTTGATCATTCTTAATGACCGGTTGGCGGCTTCTCTGGGCCTGAATGTTGAGTCGTTGAAAAACGGAGATGGCGTAGCTGTGATGGCTGGAAATCGGATCCCGGGAGGTGCATCTCCACTCGCGCAAGCCTACGGGGGACATCAATTCGGTCATTTCAACATGTTGGGCGATGGCAGGGCTATACTACTAGGCGAACAGATTACGCCTCAAGGCAAGAGGGTAGATATTCAGCTTAAGGGTCCTGGTAGAACGCCGTATTCCCGCGGGGGTGATGGTCGTGCCACACTTGGACCTATGCTGCGCGAATACATCATCAGCGAGTCCATGCACGCGCTTGGTATTCCTACCAGCCGTAGTTTAGCGGTTGTGGCGTCCGGTGAGTCGGTAATCCGTGAAACCGAGCTACCTGGTGCAATTCTAACCCGTGTGGCTAGCAGTCATCTGCGCGTCGGTACTTTTCAATACGTTGCAAGATGGGGCACAGTTGAAGAACTCCAGATTCTAGCCGACTACACACTGAAGCGCCATTTTCCAGAAGTGGGGGCCGGCGAGAACCGCTATCTTTCGCTACTTGAGGAAGTGATCAAGCGTCAGGCCGAACTTATTGCCAAGTGGCAACTGGTCGGTTTTATTCACGGGGTGATGAACACGGATAACATGACCATTAGTGGAGAAACGATTGATTACGGTCCTTGCGCTTTCATGGATACTTATGACCCGGCGACGGTGTTCAGTTCCATTGACACCGAGGGGCGCTATTCGTATGCCAATCAACCGCTATTAGCTCAATGGAATCTTACACGTTTTGCTGAATCCTTACTGCCACTGTTGCATGATGATCAAGAGCAGGCCGTTAAACTAGCCCAAGAAAAGATTGAAGAATTTACTGGTTTGTATCATTCCAATTGGCTCACAGGAATGCGGGCGAAACTAGGTCTATTTAACAAAGAGGAACACGATGAAACTCTTATCAATGACCTCCTCGGTATGATGAAAAAATATCGTGCTGACTATACTAATACCTTCCGCGCATTAACTGTTGATATACCGGAAGATACGGTTCTGTTTGGGACGTCAGAATTCACCAGTTGGTACGAGCTCTGGCATGCGAGACTAAATAGGCAACAAGAATTGAAAACCGCCTCAAATCAGTTGATGCAAAACAGCAATCCTGCAATAATCCCGCGGAACCATCGCGTTGAAGCTGCACTGGAAGCTGCAGTGGAACAAGGAGACTATAACGTGATGGAACGCCTGGTGGATGTTCTTTCAAATCCCTATGCGCACTCCAACGAGCAGGTTGAATTCACTACACTGCCTAAGTCGAAAACCCCTTATCGGACCTATTGTGGGACCTGAAATATTGGGTGCCTGTCGCTCATATTAGTTTTGGTGACAGGCGCCATTGTTGTAGTTTCGAATCAATCCATCAGAGCCTCCAACAAACCTCCGTTAGAAATACATATCTCCCACCGCATTGTTTCTATCGGTAGAAAAACCCCTCAACCGCTACGTTATAATCCATAAAAGCATCGCTAAATAACGCTTTGACGATGAGTTCACGCAAAACGCCTGAATAGTAGCCGGGCAGATTCCGTACTTTTTTCAGTTTAGTTGCCTGCACAGAAATTTGCAGGGTTTGTAGCGCTAATACTTCAAAAAGCTCCCCTTTATCCTCATGAATACTGAATTTCAGCATTCGACTAGACTGATGTCGATAGACACCAAAAATGTTGCGTGCTAGTGTATCCTCTCCAATCGTTGAGGAAAGGAGAACTTTCATTTTACCGAAAAGAGATGTAGGCAACACTTCCGGAGGAGACGTTCTTTTAAGATCTTTGGAACTTGAAGATTTATCGCGCATTAACGGGCAGTAAGGCCCCCACTTAAATTCTTTGAGGAAACAAGAAGAAATAAGAAGAAATAAGTGGGGGGTCAACTGCCCGTAAAAGCCCGAATGGTTCAACTAACAATCAGAGGGGGATGGACCCCACTATGATTGAATTTTCAGTTTGCGAATCGGCCGCTTGAACCTTGTTGTCTGAAGGCTTGTCCGCATCTTCCCGACTGTTCAACTTCGACTGGTCATTATAAGGTTTAATGGCGTAAATGTTGGCGCCGAGACCGCTCATGACGGGGCGGATATAGTGAATGCGTTCGATGATATCAAGTTGTTCCAATTTGCGGATTGCACGACGTACAGTTGCGTTTGATTTCTCTAGAGTCTTTTCGATTGTTTCATGTTTCAAATGTGCAGCACCATATTTGACGGAGTAGTGGCGAATCATATCAAGGACAGCCCGCTCAGTTTTGTTCATATTATCCCAGTTGGCTGAAACATGTTGCTGTACTGCCTCGTCCAAATCGTGCTTGTTTGTGAAGTGTGCGTAGTCTGCCAGGTATGTAGTCATTGAAAGTATCCCCTTTTATTCTTTATATAGAAGAGAACAAGGGAAAAGGATACATCAGATTAAAAAATAGTTAATCAATGTGAAACAGGTGTGAAAGCTATCGAATTCAAGGTTCGGTAAATTGAATAAAGGAAGTTTTGAGATTACTAATTAAAATAAGTTGCGGTTGTTATATTAATCCTGTAAAGTTCAATTACACTAGCAATTTAAAAATAATAGGTAGGTGGAACCGAATGAAAAGCACAGGCGTAGTGAGAAAGATAGACCAATTGGGTAGAATTGTAATACCTAAAGAACTCAGAAAAACGATGAGCATCAACGAAGGTGATCCAATGGAAATATTCGTCGAGGAAGATCTAATCCTTCTTAAAAAGTACAATGCACAGGGCGCTTGTATAGTAACGGGCGACGTTTTAAGTGAAAACAAGGAGTATGCCCCTGGTTTAATCTTAAGTCCAAAGGGTGCGGAAATTTTATTCGCGAAGTTGAGAGATTCTCAAGAGGTTTAAGTTAAAGTGTAATCTCTATAAATAAGGTATCTGGTTCCGAAGCAATTTAAAATTGTTTTGGAAGCGGATACCTTATTTTTGTTCGGTTGACTTATAGACTAAGAGCAAGTTTTCTGTTTCTGCATGTCGGTTGCACCGTTAAAGTGAGATCTGGTACTGTGCAACGTTTTCCCAAAGAAAGGTCAATTCCACTACGAATGGCGTACATATCAGTGGTGTTTCTAGAACGAGCTCGATACATGTCTTGAAAATGGCCACCTGCGTGGTCACAGTGCGGATATAAATGAGGAGTATAGTTTAGTATTCCGTTTCTTTTAAAGGCGTGTTGGAAGGGCTACTGTGAAGTCGATTTCTTTGGGTGGAACTTGTAATTCACTTCAAAAAGGCAAGAAAGTTCTATTTTTGAAATGAAATTGAAGGATATGATGCCCATTTACATAAAAATGATTTCTGCACCGGATTGTATAAAGGGAAGAAAAAAGTAAATGAAGCCCTTACATTATCCTATTTATGGATGTATACATTAATAGTAATGTTGTACACGATTATGTATACATATGTACACAAATAAGTAAACAAGTATACAAACACGTACACATCCAGTGTTCATATAGGTATACGGTATTGTGTACATGTATACAAATAAGTACACAACATTACATTTCCATGATAAATCATTAAATAGGATTGACAATCGTCGAAATTCAGATAACATTTTAGTAGAAGCATAGACGAATGGGAAGGGTGATTTCTTTGACAGAATCTCGTATTGCAGCAATTGACGTAGGAAATGATTCACTGAAAGCAATTTTTGGCAAACTCGAAGCAGAGCTCAATATACCGAATGTAATTGCGCAGGATATTGCAGATCGTCCGGTTATCGGTATTGAGGAATTGAACAATCAAGAGCCGACGGATGGCATTCATATTCGTTTGCACTCCCCTACATTAAAAGACAACAACTCAATTTACCGTGTAGGAAACTTAGCAACGAAAAGCGGGAGTTCAACGGAGTTGGATCCAGGAAGCAATAAATCCGAAGAAGATCAAACGCTTGTCATGTTGTTTGCGGCACTAGCATTAGATGCGGCACGGGATGAAAATAAAGTGAATTTCAAACGTAATAATAATGTAATCGAGGCTACGTATACACTGGGAACTGGACTTCCGCTTAGGGAAGTGAAGGAAGGGAAAGATGTTGGTTATCGTTCTCGATTGCTTGGTTCTGTTCACCAAGTGGAGTTTCTTGTTACACCTAAATACCAAGGCATAAAAGTGAATATTAAGTTTGATGAAGTGAAAATATATCCAGAAGGTTTTGCCGCGTTTATAAACCTAGTAATGGATAATAACTTGAATGTCATTAACAAAGAGTTGATTGACAAACAAATCCTGATTCAAGATATCGGTGGACTTTCAACGGATGTTGCAGTCATTAAAAACCGCAAAGTGGATGATGACAAGGCACAAGGATTCAACTTGGGCGTTTCGGAATCATTGGATGCCATTCGGGAAGAAATTTACGCTAGGCATGGCGTAGAGTTGGATAGCCGCCTGGATGTTGTGGATATTATTACGAAGAAAAACGACCGTAATCATATTATGGTAAAAGGAAGTCGGACAAGTGTCCATGATATCGTAGACCGGATCTTGTTAGACTTGGCGAAAAAACAATACCGCCACTTACGGAATATATGGCAAAGAAATTCGCAATCGGAAATCTGCTATTTCATCGGTGGGGGATCGATTGTCTTAAAAGAGTATCTTAAAACATTGAATAATAGTTTAGATGGCTATAACATCGATTTCTTTGAAGATGAAAAAGAAAGCGTCTGGATGATGGCCAACGCTTATTACAAATTAATCTCAGATTTCGCTAGAAAAAATAAAAAAGTACAACTTGAAGAAGAAAAAAAGTTCGCTAAAACAAAATAAGGTGATAAGTCATGAGTGAAACAGGATTGAAAAGGGGTCAGCCCATTACGTTCCGTCTCCCTGCAGATACAACTGATCACACTTTGAGGCAATTGCAAAAGTTAAAAGAAGTCGAAAGAAGAAACTTTTCCAGTAAAATTGCCGAGTTCGTGATAGACGGGGTGAATGACTCCTTATTAAAGCATCGTGAGGCTATCGTGATTCCTTTACCAAAAGGGTTAAGTAAAGCGCAACGGGCCTGGTTAAAGCATGAACATTCCGAAGCACTACTCGGAAGTATCGTCTATCAGCTGATGTCCGATCCAAACCGTGCGGCTGCCCTTTTTGCATCACTGAACAGCAATGCACTCGAGGTGAACGATGCCTTATATCTTCAAGAAGAAACAGCTGCTGCTGAAGAACCGGTAACGGAAAACGACTCCATGAGCACCGATTTTGACGATGATCTGGATAACTTTGATTGGGAATCGATGAAAGATACAGGCAATACGCCCGTTGAAGAGGAAGAAGAAGTGGATCCCCTTGGTGACTTCCTTGCGCAGATGAATAAATAGTATCTGGGGTCTTGGTTTTAAACTAGTTTTGATTAGTATTAATTGAAAAGAATCCTACATCATTTAAGGCGGCAATCCATTCGTTATGGGTTGTCGCTTTTTTAATGGTGATTTGTATTTCAACGCGCAAAAAGAGGAGATAGGGGTTGTTAGCTCGAATAGAAATGTTAGAGTGGCTTTTTGGATAAGACTGATTTATTGATTATGACATACAAGATTTAAATGTAGCTTGGACATCGATCTACTCAATGGGGAGACTCGATACAGATAGAAAAAACGGGGTGTATAAATGAATGCTGAAGCAATTAAATATATTGTTGAATGTATGGCGACGACTGATGGACTGGATGCTATCCAACGGATCCAGACAGAGCATCGACTGAAACTTGTGGAATTCTGGGGAATCGAAGAGGGGAGCCGTGTGTTGGAAATCGGCTGTGGACAAGGTGATACGACGGCTGCATTGGCCTACTCCGTCGGAGAAGAGGGATTTGTGCAAGGGGTGGATATTGCATCACCTAGTTACGGCGGTCCGATCACCTTAGGGGAAGCTGCCCGTCATCTGCAAAACTCGAAGTTGGGGAAACAACTGGAAATGACGTTTAATATAGATATTTTAGATGCTACCGTTGATTTTCCGGAAGAAGCTTTTGACTATATTGTGTTTTCACACTGCTCTTGGTATTTGCAGTCAGCCGAGGAGTTGGAGGGACTGCTGCGGAAAATTAGAAAGTGGGGCAAAAAGCTCTGTTTTGCTGAATGGGATGCGCGAATCCAAACGGTTGAGCAATACCCTCACTTTTTAGCTGTACTCATCCAATCCCAATATGAATGTTTTAAAGAGAGTAGCCTTTCAAATATACGTACGCTGTTTACGCCTGCGGACATAAAGCGCATTCTGAAAAACGCTTCCTGGACCATTGTCGATGAACAATCCATTTATTCGCCTGATTTGCAGGACGGGAAATGGGAAATTGACATGACAGTTGACGATTATAAGACGGAGATAGGGGTGCTTGTTGATGTACCTGGCAAATTAAAGGCACTCATCGAGTCTGAAGTCGGTTTGTTGGAGGAAGCACAAAAGAATCATACAGTAAAACCGCTGTCCACTTATGTCTGTATCGCACAATAAGGGGTACTTGTCTATGTTTTCCTGGGACTATACAGGGGAAAAGAGTGGCGAGGATGATTCTGTTTGGCATTCATCGCAAAGGAAATGGGTTGAGGAAATGGAGAAAACAATCTATATTGTACGCCATTGTTCCGCGGAGGGACAATCGCCTCATGCGGATTTAACGGCGGAAGGGATACTGCAGACAGAGAAATTAGCGGCATTTTTTGAAGGAATCGAAGTGGATCGAATTATTACGAGCCCTTTTGTACGGGCGCGTATGACGGCTGAGCCCATTGCCGTTTCAAAAGGCATCCATATGGAAGGAGACAGCCGATTGACGGAGCGCATTCTTAGCTCGCAATCGTTGGAGGATTGGCAAGTGAAGTTGAAGATGTCCTTTTCGGATCTTCAGCTAAAATACAAGGATGGCGAGTCTTCCAGCGAGGCGATGGCCCGGATATGTGCTGTGGTGGATGGGCTTGGAGACGGTTCACGGACGGTGCTCGTGACACATGGTAATTTGATGGCGTTGTTGCTTAAACACTTTGATGATCGGTTCGGGTTTAAGGAATGGCAGGAGTTGACGAATCCGGATGTCTACCGCGTACGGGTAAAAGATGATGGGGCGCTAGTGGATAAAAATTGGTCCGCGGAAGTTTGAATAATTTGAACCCTTGATGTATAATGAGGATAGAAATGCATAATTATAAAGAGAAAGGGATGACGGGTGGACAATGATTAACTAATCTTGCAGTTTTCGTGAAATTGAATTTTTGATTCGAACGAAAAACAGGATTGGTCTGTCCGCTATTTAGTTGTTCTCGATCTCTTTGCGTATGCAACGGGTTTTTTGAGTTACAAAAAAATGTGGATACAAACTGACTGATCCTTCCGATACGATTTCGGAGGGATTTTTTATGCCCTCTTTTAGGAGGAATGAACATGCTGATTGGAACAATTTCGAATGTGTCATTTGTACATGGCGAAACAGTGATTTTGGACGGTGTGACTGCGGATCTGCCGGAAGGGGCGTGTATCGCGGTTGTTGGCGCGAATGGCGCCGGGAAGACGACGCTATTGTCAATCCTGGCAGGGGAGGTTGCCCCTACGTCGGGTTCGGTTGCCTGGGTTGGAAATACGCCTTCTGTGACGTATTTCAGGCAAGAACAACAAGACGAAGGAATAGTCGATTGGGAGCGGACGGAAACCCCCATGAACCGCAGCAAATGGCATGTGCCGAAAAAGGCTACCTATGCATCTGCAAGCGGTGGAGAACGGATGAAGATGCGTCTTTCGGCTGCGCTGGCGGAGAAAAGCAGAGTTGTTTTGTTGGATGAACCAACGAACCATCTCGATAGCACCAGTTTGGATGAGCTTATCCGGATGATCAATGAAAGGGAAGGTACGTATATCATCGTGTCGCATGATCGGCATTTCATCGACAGGACGGCTGATTTTGTAGTTGAAATCGAGCACGGAAAGTTGACGGTGTATAAAGGGAATTATACAGATTATCGGAAGAAGAAAGATGCGGACCGGGAAATCCAACAGAAGCATTATGAGCAGCAACAACGGAAAATTGTGCAGGTGGAAGAACAAATTGCGGTGTTGGCGCATTGGTCCGGGAAGGCGCATGCGGAATCGACGAAAAAGGGCGGCGCCAAAGAATATTATCGAAAGAAGGCGAAGAAACGGGATATACAAATTCGCTCCAAGCGTAAGAGATTGGAGGCGGAGCTTGAGAAAGACCGTATCGATAAGCCGGCGGATGAAGTGAGCGTTTCTTTCGACGTCAAAGGACAGCATAAAAAGGGAAAACGGGTTATGGAATTGAAAGCCGTCCGCAAAGCATTCGCAGGGAGAGAGTTGTTTAAAGACGTTTCATTCACCATACTGGCGGGGGAACGGATTGCGCTTGTAGGACCGAATGGTGCAGGGAAATCAACGCTGTTTAAGATGGCGCTCGATGAAGAGGGGTATGAGGGTGAATTGTGGAAAACGGGTGGGATGAAGATTGGTTACTTGAGTCAAACGGTGATGGACCTTCCCGATGAGATGACGATGGCGGCATACTTCCATGCGGAAACTTTTCAGGAACAAGGGAGGATTCGTATTCAGTTAACGAATCTTGGTTTTTCCGAGAAGCACTGGAATTTGCCACTTTCCGCACTGAGCCAAGGCGAGCGCGTGAAAGTCAAGCTGATGCAGTTCGTTTTGGAAGGAATGGATGTCCTGTTGCTGGATGAGCCGACCAACCATCTCGACTTGCCTTCCAGAGAAGAACTGGAGAAGACATTGGAGACATTTCCTGGAACATTGCTGTTCGCTTCACATGACCGCTATTTCACGGAACGCATGGCGGATGGATTGCTTATTTTTGACGGTGAGACCATCCGCAAGATGCCGATGACGTTGCAAGAATGGGAAGAACGACGGGCCTTTTCCCGAACAGATCATACAGCAGCGGAACGGATGTGTCTTGAAACGGAAATGCAAGCAGTCCTTGGAAAATTGAGCCTACTGAAACCCGGCGACGACGCATATGCCGAGCTGGATAAGGCTTTTAACACGTTAAGTCTGCGGTTGAGGGAGTTGTAAGGGTGTAGAAAGATTTGATGGAAGAGTAATGAAAGGATTGATAGCCGACTCTAGGAGTTTTCGATGAGTCGGCTTTTTCTTGTGAAACATAATGTGTTGACGAAACCCCACCGTGCTCAATCAAGCTCTCGAACCGATCAATCCGGGGTGCGCCACGCTCAATCAAGCACTCGAACCGATCAAACCGGGGTGCGCCGCGCTCAATCTCGTACTCGAACCGATCAAACCGGGGTGCGCCGCGCTCAATCTCGTACTCGAACCGATCAAACCGGGGTGCGCCGCGCTCAATCAAGCAATCGAACCGATCAAACCGGGGTCGCCGCGCTCAATCTCGT
>NZ_UXAV01000055.1 GCF_900609045.1 Filibacter tadaridae | reverse complement strand
GAAGTGGGCGCGTGAGCTGGCGTTTGGAGCCGGACATACGGAATATAGAACGAGGTTCTATACATTGACGTTTTGCGTTCAGTTTTGAAGGTTCATGATGAAGTGGTGTTTTCACTTTATACTAGAAACTTTCAAAACTTGTTCATTGAAAACTGGATAAAACGACATTGATTGCAACAAATCAAGAATCAACCGAGAAGAATTCAATTCTTCTTCGAATAGATCAC
>NZ_UXAV01000021.1 GCF_900609045.1 Filibacter tadaridae | reverse complement strand
AATGATCGCCTTGCGACTCTGATTGATCGCTTCACGAGATAAATGATCGCCTTGCGACTCTGATTGATCGCTTCACGAGATAAATGATCGCCTAGCGACTCTGATTGATCGCTTCAAGAGATAAATGATCGCCTAGCGACTCTAATTGATCGCTTCAAGAGATAAATGATCGCCTTGCGACGCTGATTGATCACTTCACGAAATAAATGATCGCCTCGCGACGCTAGTTGATCGCTTCTTGGGATAAATGAGCGAATCCCCACGCTAATTGATCGCTTCTTGGGATAAATGAGCGAATCCCCACGCTAATTGATCGCTTCCCAAGTTTAATGGGCTTCCCTCGCGTTTTATAATTACTTCTCAAGTTCCATAATCCCGAGGTGGTGTACCAACAGAAAGTTTGTTGTACAATAGTCCTAAAGAAGTCATTTAGAGAAAAATATCAATCATAGACAACTATAAAAAAGAGGTAATAGTATGTTAGACAGTAATAATACAATGCCAGAGATTATTCACCACGACGGAAGCGAGGAAGCGGAAAAGCTGCTGATGGATATTATTTATGCACTTGATAAATCTGCCATTGTCGCAATTACGGATAGAAGAGGAAAAATAACATATGTCAATGAATTATTTACGGAGATTTCTCAGTACACTGCGGAAGAACTTATTGGCTCCGATCATAGAATTATAAATTCCAACTACCACCCGCGGAATTTTTTTAAAACGATGTGGGCTACGATTGGTCGCGGAAAGATATGGCGTGGTGAAATTTGTAATAGGAGAGTAGATGGTTCTTTTTATTGGGTAGATACGACGATTGTCCCATCGCTAAACGAAAAAGGAAGGCCTTATCAATATATCTCCATTCGATATGATGTTACGGAGCGGAAAGAGTCGGAGCGGATTATCCAAAACCTTGCCTGTAAGGATCAGTTGACAGGTTTACCAAACCGTTCGTCTTTCCGTGAACTTGTGAAAAGAGAAGTAGAATTTGCAAACGAAAGTAATACAAAACTAGGGTTTGTCTATTTTGATATTGATCGACTTAGATATGTAAATGACTCGCTTGGAAACGAGGCGGGTGATTATATTTTATCGATGGTTTCGAATCGATTGAAAGAGAACTTACAAGATGACCATGTATATGGGAGGCTTTCAGGCGATGAATTTGCATTGTTGCTGAAAAACATTCGTGGTGCAGAACATGCCGAGCAGTTGACAAAGGAAATTCAGCAATTTCTTGAGGAGCCTATTGAAGTGATGGGACAACTTTATACATTATCATTCAGCCTAGGGATTGCACTGTACCCCGAGCATGCTCAAAAGCCTTCTGAGTTAGCTATGAAAGCAGAAAAAGCACTTTCCAATGCTAGGGCTAAGGGCGGCGGCAAATTTGAAATGTATGAGCACGGAACAGCTGCTAAAACGCTTGAACGGATTTTGTTGGAGAATGAGTTGCGAAAAAGTATAAGTCTCGGCCATTTTAATTTGGATTATCAGCCTAAAGTGGACTTGAAGACAGGGGACTTGATGGGCGTGGAAGCGCTTGTTCGATGGAATCATCCCGATCTTGGCAGAATTCCACCTGATAAGTTTATTCCCGTTGCAGAAGAGACGAAACTCATTTTGCCATTAGGGGAATGGATAATACACGAAGCATGCAAACAGGCGAGGAAATGGCAGGACGCAGACTTCGCACCTGTCCGAATTGCGATTAACATCTCCGCCATTCAGTTGAAAGAGCCCGGTATTGTGGAGGCGATTAAACGCATTCTTGTTGAAACGGGTGTAACTTCGGAGCGAATCGAAATTGAGTTAACAGAGAGTGCTTTTGCGGATCGATCCGGAATGCAAGATGTCATCCAGGAGATTAGGGATTTGGGTATCACCATCGCCATCGATGATTTCGGAACGGGTTATAGTACATTCAGCTATATTAAAGAGTTACCTGCTGACACGTTGAAAATTGATCGGGCTTTTATTGGCGATATACATGAAAATGAGGAAAGTCGTGCAATTGTTAAGGCGATTTTGGCGGTAGCGGGCACAGTTGGGTTGCGTGTCATTGCCGAAGGAATTGAGTGTGAGGAGCAAGCTGCCATTTTACACGAATACGGTTGTGAAGAAGGACAAGGGTACTTTTATAGCAGACCCACTACTCCGGATAAGTGTGTTTCGTTTATGAAAAGAGTTTATGAATAATTATTCAGAAACTTGCGAGGTTGAGTCAATGTAAGTTCGGGTCTTATAATGGAGGGAGTGAGAAGGGGAGGTTTTATAGTATGGGGGAAAAAAATATTTCAATAATTGGTGTTCCGCTCGATCTCGGCCAAAATAGACGTGGAGTAGATATGGGACCGAGCGCAATCCGTTATGCAGGACTAGTTGAACGAATTGAGTCAATCGGCCATCAAGTGATGGATGAAGGAGATATCTATGTTGATGCCGCGGAACAAAGGGACTCGGATGAAACCAATTTAAAAAACTTAGATGAGGTCGTTAAAGCGACAACTAGACTTGCTCAGAAAGTCACTGATATCGTTGAATCTGGAAACTTCCCGCTTGTTCTTGGGGGAGATCACAGCATAGCGATAGGTACACTTTCAGGCTTGGCTGTAAAGTATAAAAACCTTGGTGTAATCTGGTACGACGCACATGCTGATTTGAATACGGAAGAGACATCACCGTCGGGCAATATTCATGGAATGCCTCTTGCAGCTTTGATTGGACTTGGTCACGACAAACTTGTCAACCTACATAACGAAGGTCAAAAGGTTAAACCTGAAAATGTTGTTATTATCGGAGCACGTTCGGTCGACCCTGGTGAGCGTGAGTTGATTAGAGAAAAGGGCATAAAAGTGTATACGATGCATGAGATTGATCGTCATGGAATGACAACGGTTATGGAAGATGCAATCGCTTACTTGAAAGACCGCCAAGTTGACGGCGTCCATCTTTCTTTGGATCTCGATGGACTTGATCCATTGTATACGCCGGGTGTTGGAACGCCGGTACCAGGCGGCATGAGCTACAGAGAAAGTCATCTTGCCATGGAAATGCTGGAAGACTCTAAAATAATTACTTCTGCTGAATTTGTTGAAGTGAATCCGGTTCTTGATGACAAGAACAAGACCGCTGATGTTGCAGTTGGCCTAATGGGTTCTCTATTTGGCGAAAAGCTTCTTTAATACAGACCTATTAAAAACACAAACGTATTGTCAAACAGAATCGCAATGCCGGAGAGAATTCAAATTCTCTTCGGTTTTTTTCATTTAGACAAAAAGAGGAAAGAGTCGGTTATATCTGGTAAAATAATAATAGCGAAAAAAATGAAACCTGTTGAACCCTTCAAACGTATAGAAGGGACAGCCGCATGGAGCGGAGGAGATATGCATTGGATGAATTGATCAATAAACGAATAAATGAAGTGCTAAAAGGTAAGCAAGATGCATTTGAAGAGATTGTCATTCTTTTTCAGCATCGTCTCTATCATGTCTGTTACAGGATGCTTAATAATAAGCAGGAAGCAGAAGATATTGCTCAAGAAGCGTTTGTACGTGCTTATATAAACATTCATACATTTGATCAGAAACGAAAGTTTTCAACATGGATTTTTCGGATTGCGACTAACCTTTGCATTGACCGTATCCGAAAAAAGAAACCGGATTATCATCTTGATGCAGAAGTACCGGGCACAGAAGGATTGACCATGTACTCGCAAATCGCGGCGGCAGGGGATTTGCCTGAAGAGCAAATTGAAAAAATGGAGGCACAAGAACGGATAAGATATGAAATTGGTAGACTCCCGGATAAATACCGCTCTGTAATCATTTTGCGGTATTTCGAGGAACTACCGTTGCAAGAAATCGGCGATATTTTGGAATTACCATTAGGAACCGTAAAGACCCGTGTCCACAGAGGACGGGAAGCTCTTCGAAAACAGATGGGTACTATGTAGGAGGGGAAATGTATGAATACGTGTCCGGAAAAGATTATTGACTATATGCACGCGTATTTAGACGAGGACATTCGTCCTGAAGAAGAACGGGAACTACAGGAACATTTGGCAAACTGTTCCGAATGTAAAGAAATAATGGATGGGCTGGAGGAGTCTATTTCATTTTTAAAAAGTGCTACCCAAATAAAAGCGCCTGCCGGGTTTGTCGATGGAGTAATAGCCCGTCTTCCAAAAGAAAAATCGCAAGTGGGTGCGCAACGCTTTTTACGGCGTCATCCGCTTCTTTCAGCGGCAGCAATGTTTCTTCTATTAATGAGTGCAACACTTTTCTCCAGTTACGGAAATGACCAACATTTTTCAGTATCGAAGCAACCGAATCTTGTCGTTCAAGGTGAGACGGTGCTTGTCCCGGCAGGTGAAACGATAAAAGGCGATATTGTCGTGAAAAATGGGTCGCTACGGATTGAGGGACAAGTCGAAGGTGATGTAACAGTCATCCATGGCTCGAAATTCATGGCATCGACGGCGATAGTTACAGGGGAAAGTGAGGAAATCGACAAGGCTTTCGACTGGCTTTGGTATAAAATCAAAAATACAGTGAAAGATATTTTCCCATCATCGAAAGAAGATGAAAAACAGGAAAAGTAAATAAAGCGATTGGCGGCACCTGCTGACAGTGGTGCCAATCGCTTTTTCCCGTTGTTTGAATAAGCATTGTCCGTTGACGATATGCTATACTATACGCATATGAAATTGTGTAAGAAGGTAGGGGAAGCACATGCCCAAGTGGGATACTATAATTGATTTTAGTCCAGTCGGGGTACTTATAAATATCGTGGATGTGCTTCTGGTCTGGTTTGTCTTTTATAAATTGTTTACGATTATTAAAGGGACGAAAGCGGTCCAACTGTTAAAAGGAGTTTTCGTACTACTAATCGCCCGTCTACTGACAGAGTTTTTTGGGTTGGATACGCTTAAATGGATGATGGATCAAGTGCTCCCGATGGGCTTTCTGGCCATCATAATCATCTTCCAGCCTGAACTGCGCCGCGCGCTTGAACAACTTGGACGAGGTCGGTTATTTGCCCGAACGGCAATGCAGGAAGAAGAAGAACGAGAACGTCTTATGGAAGCAATCACTAAATCAGTAAGCTATATGGCGAAACGACGGATTGGTGCGCTTATCTCAATCGAGCGGGAAACCGGCCTGAGTGAATATATCGAAACAGGTATCCCGATGGACTCGGTTATGACATCGGAATTGCTTATTAATATTTTCATCCCCAATACACCATTGCATGATGGAGCAGTCATTGTTCAGAAGAACCGGATCGCAGCTGCAGCATGCTACTTGCCACTTTCAGAGAGTTCATTTATCTCAAAGGAGCTCGGCACAAGGCATCGGGCTGCTATCGGGTTGAGTGAAGTAACAGATGCAATCACGGTAATTGTATCAGAAGAGACTGGAGCAGTGAGTATTACGGCAGATGGTGATTTAGACCGGAATCTAAGCATGGAGGAATTTGAAGCACGGTTGCGGAGAGTTTGGTTTGGTAACACGACCGAGCAGACGAATACCTCCAGATGGAAGTGGAGGAGGAGAAAAAATGGATAAAATGATGGGTAACCCATGGTTTCTCCGATTCACGGCTTTATTTCTTGCAATTGTTCTGTTTGTCTTTGTTCGAGCGGGAGAAGAGAATGCAAATGGCAAACCCGTCGGGGATTCGGCGGATATCATCCGGGATATTAAAGTCGAAGTGTATTATGACAATGAAAACTTGGTTGTGACAGGAATACCCGAAACGGTCAATATGGCAATCGAAGGACCAGCAAATCTTGTTCAAACTACAAAACTAATAAAGGACTTCACACTATTTGTAGATTTGAGAAGCTTACCTATGGGAACGCATACTGTCCCCATCGAACACGAAAATATTTCCGGTAAGTTGAACGCTCGCCTTGACCCAGCGACAATTAAGGTTGTCATTGAAGAAAAGATCACGAAATCGTTCAAAGTGGACCCTGAAATGAATGAACGGATGTTGGCGGAGGACTTCGATGTGGTAAAAATGGAAGTTGACCCATCGACAATCGAAGTGACAGGTCCGAAAAGTGTTATCGAATCCATTAGCTTTGTGAAAGCATCTGTAACAGGTGACGATGGGTTAAAGGAGTCATTCGAACAAAAAGCACGGGTTCGTGTATTGGACAAGGATCTAAATAAGTTGAACGTGACAATCGTTCCTGAACAAGTGAACGTCAAAGTTGACATTGTTGAATATAATAAAGAAATACCGATTGTTCTTAAAGCAAAAGGGAAACCTCCGGCTGGTGTGACACTAGATTCGATTGAGACCGATGAAAAAACGATTTGGTTATCCGGATCGCGAAAAGTGTTGGAATCATTGGATGAATTCGTTGTAGATGTAGATATTTCGAAGGTGGAAAAACAAGAAACATTTGACATAGAGTTAAAAAAACCTGATGGTATTTCAAAAATGTCTACAAACAAAATCAAGGTTAAGGTGGATGTAACTGTAGTGGAAGAAGAACTGGAAGCGACAAACCCAGAAACACCTGTCGAACCGGAAAAGCTTGCAACGAAGGAGTTCACAGAGTTCGCGGTTACAGTGAATGGATTGGATGAGCAATTCAACAGTTCCTTTCACAAACCTGCAGACGGTTTAATCGTCTTGACTGTCACGGCAGAACAAGATGTAATCGATACTTTAGATAAAAAAGACTTTACTGTATACGTCGATGCATCACACGTGAAGGAAGAAGGAGAAAAGACCTTCCCTATACAAGTGGAAGGTCCAACAGACGTGCGATGGAAACTTTCAGAAGAGGAAGTATCATTATCTATTAAACTTGCCTGAAATACGACTATAGATACAGCATTGAAAGGGAGAATGGAAATGACTAATTATTTCGGGACCGATGGCGTCCGTGGAGTTGCAAATAAAGAATTAACACCGGAGCTTGCGTTTAAACTTGGTAGAGTCGGCGGTTATGTATTAACGAAAGAAACGCAAGGAAAAGCGGAAGTACTTGTAGGTCGCGATACACGTATTTCAGGCCATATGCTTGAAAGTGCTTTAATAGCAGGGTTGTTATCAACCGGAGTTGAAGTAATGACGCTAGGGATAATTAGTACACCGGGCGTCGCTTATTTGACACGTGTTATGAAAGCACAAGCAGGGGTTATGATTTCAGCATCGCACAATCCTGTGGAAGATAACGGTATTAAGTTTTTCGGTGCAGATGGATACAAACTAACCGATGAGCAAGAAGAAGAAATCGAAAAATTGTTAAACGAGCAGGAAGATACATTACCGCGCCCGATTGGAGCAGATGTTGGTTCAATCACGGAATACTTTGAGGGTGGCCATAAGTATATTCAATATCTGAAACAAACAGTTGATGAGGAGTTTACTGGTATACACGTGGCGCTCGATTGTGCACATGGCGCGACATCAACATTGGCAACACATGTATTTGCTGATTTGGATGCAGATCTGTCGACAATGGGTACTTCTCCGAATGGATTGAATATAAATGATCAAGTCGGTTCAACACATCCTGAAGGTTTAGGGAAATTCGTCATCGAAAAAGGTGCGAATATCGGTTTAGCATTCGACGGAGACGGGGATCGCCTAATTGCAGTCGATGAGCATGGTGAAGTCGTGGATGGCGATCAAATTATGTATATCATCGGTCGTCATCTTCACTCGGAAGGGCGCCTAAAATCGAATACAATCGTTTCAACAATCATGAGTAACTTAGGCTTCTATAAAGCACTTACAGAAAATGATATGAAGAGTGTCCAGACGGCTGTTGGTGATCGCTATGTTGTCGAAGAGATGAGAAAAGGGAATTATAACCTTGGTGGCGAACAATCAGGTCATATTGTTTTTCTCGATTACAATACAACAGGTGATGGGTTGCTAACGGGACTGCAATTAGTCAATATTATGAAAAGCACTGGTCGTAAGCTATCCGATCTTGCCAGTGAAATGACTGTTTATCCGCAAAAGCTTATCAATGTGCGTGTAACTGACAAAAATGCCGTAACAAAAAATACGCATGTTGCAGAAGTAATTGCAGAAGTTGAAAAAGAAATGGCTGGAAACGGTCGTGTACTTGTTCGACCTTCAGGTACTGAATCGCTTGTCCGTGTTATGGTAGAATCGCCTTCCGAGGACGAATGCATGCGCTATGTTGAAAGAATTGCTACTGTTGTACGTGAAGAGATGGGAACAGAATAAGTAAGATATATACGGACCGGAAATGTCGAATAGCATCAAGTTTCCGGTCCTTTTTTTGAACCGCATCTGCCATTGAACTTTCCACGACTGAAGTCATGATAGCAAAGAAGTCAATCATTTAAGCTTAAAAGCCGGACGTGGGGTAGGAGTTACCCATGGAAATGGAAAAGGACCTTGTCGATAGTATTGGCAAGGTCCTTTGTTGTTCATTCAAAAATATAGTACAGTGCATTGACGGCCTGGTCGACAGACTCTACAGTGGCGCTTGCTTTCCGCGATAGCTCTTTCAATGCGTGATGATTTGCTTCTGAGCGGATGAGAATAAGCGGTTTACCGGAAGCGACGGCGGCACTTGCATCCATCGCCGTGTTCCATTGCTTGTATTTATCCCCAAATAAAGCAATGACGACATCCGCTTTTTTCAATAAAATCTCGGTTCGCAAATTATTGAAACTTGACGCCGCGGCATCTTTGAAAATTGCATCCGGTTGCTTGCCTAAAATTTCTTCTCCAATATTATCGGAACGGTCGTGGTCTTCCATTGGACCGACGAAATCAATCGGCAATTTCAACATAGCCGCTTTTTGCTTCACTTCCTCACGCCATGAACTATGGATTTCCCCTGCAAGATAAACGGTTAAACGCATATATGAATCCCTCCCTTATACCCTTTATTGTAGCATTCAATTTCTGAATATTGCTCGTTATTGCTTAAGAGATTACAATATGAATAGATGGGGGGAATTGTGATGAAAAAAATCTGGCATAACGGCACGCTTTATACAATGGAAAAAGAACACGCAACGGTTGAAGCAATTCTTACGGAGGACGGCACAATAGTAGCAACTGGCAATTACGAACAATTGAAGGAACAAGCAGATAAGGAAATGGATTTGAAAGGGGCAGTTCTCTACCCCGGTTTCGTGGATAGCCATATGCATATGATCGGGCATGGTGAAAAGTTGCTTAGTTTGGATCTCTCTAAAGCATCTTCTGCGGATGAAATGATGGACATGCTACGTGGTGCTCATACAGGGTTGGACGTGCATGATTGGTTCATTGGGGAAGGTTGGAATGAAAACAATTTCCCTGATAAGAAGATTTTATCGCGGTTTGAGCTTGATAATGTAACGGATTCTCCAATGGTTTTAAAGAGGACATGCAGGCACGCGGCACTTGCAAACTCAAAAGCGTTGGCGCTCGCAGGGATTACAAAAGAGACGCCAGATCCCGTAGACGGCGTCATTGTGAGGGATGAAGCGGGTGAACCGACCGGATTTTTATTGGAAGGCGCACAAGAAATCGTACTTGGCATGATTCCTGAACCGACGGAGGAAGCGTTGACTCGCGCATTAAGGACTTCAGTCGGGGATTTGTTGTCGCTTGGACTTACGGGAGCCGTAACGGATGATCTGGGTTATTATGGCGATTATCGCAACCCGCTTCAAGCATTCAAGAATATTATCGGGCAGGAAAAGAAATTCCGTGCGCATTTGCTCCGCCGGTCACCTGTTTTCCCGCAATTGATGGAAGACCAAGCTACATACGATGAACCATGGATTGAGCCGGGCGCCATGAAGTTTTTCATCGACGGTGCACTTGGCGGTAAGACTGCATTGTTAAGTGAACCTTATGCAGATGCACCCGAAACACGCGGAATGGCGGTTCATACGGATGAGGAGATTGATTCATTAGTGGCCCTCGCACGTAAATACGGCGAAGCCATCGCGGTACATATCATCGGAGACGGCGCTATCGAAAAAGCACTCGATGCAATCGAAAAATACCCGGCACCGCCCGGTAAACTTGACCGGCTTATCCACGTCAATGTGTTACGTGAAGACTTGGTTGAGCGCATGAAAAAGCTGCCGGTCATCCTCGATATTCAACCTGTCTTTGTATCATCCGATTTTCCTTGGGTCATGGATCGATTGGGCGAGGCTCGTTTCGACTGGGCGTATGCTTGGAATAGCTTGCTGGACCGCGGATTTATTTGCGGCGGCGGGTCGGATGCGCCGATTGAAGAAGTGAATCCTTTACTGGGTATCTACGCGGCAGCCACTAGACGCAAACCCGGTGAAACCCATGAAGGTTATTTGCCAAGTGAAAAACTGAGCCGTTTCGAAGCAGTCGGCCTCTTTACAACAGGCAGCGCCGCAACCATCAGTAAAGCGGATGTACGCGGAAAGCTCGCTGCCGGATATGATGCGGATTTTACCGTACTCGACCGGGATTTATTTCAAGTGGAAGATGAAGAAATGCTGGCAGCAACCGTTGTTATGACCGTTATAGCGGGAGAAGTGCAATATAGCGGGTGAGCGGCATGGGGTAACAGCGTAATGTGAATGAAATGCCTATTGTACAGATGGAAGAGGAAGTAGGGTGATCATAAACGATGCCGGAGAGGATTTGGCGTGGTTTATGATCACTTTTTTTGTTTAATGAGCGGCAAAGGATGATAAATGATCGCAACTGGGGTTAAATGAGCGGCAAGGGATGACAAATGATCGCAACTCGAGTTTAATGAGCGCACCCCAAAGTTTAATGAACACTTATCAAGATTTATGAGCGAATGACAAGATGTACAAGCAATCAACAATAAAAAGCGTCCACTCCCCACTGGGAATGGACGCAATCCATATGAACAATTACCCTCTAAACGGCCACCAAACGCCTCGACCGAACGATACTGTAATCGCTGGAATAAGAAGTGGCAAGATGATGAGACCGTACAACAGAAGTCCTGAAATAACGACGGTCGCAATTTGCACCAAGCTAAGTACGCCGGATGGCATCATTGCACCAAACGTCCCTGCAAGGATGACGGCCGCTGTAATAATAACGGTCCCCATTTTTGCCATTGACGTCATGAGCGCTTCCCGTATCGTCAATCCATTGATGCTCTCTTCGCGGAACCGATCGAGTAAGAAAATTGAGTAATCGACCCCAAGCGCGATAAGCATGATGAATCCGAAGAACGGCACTGCCCAACTAATACCGTCATAGCCAAGCCAATTAACGAAAACGAGCTCCGTGACAGATATAGACGTGTAATATGTGAGTAGTAATGAGCCGATCATGTAAAGCGGCATAATGGCTGAACGGAACAGCACAGTCAATACGATAAATAACCCGACGAGCATAATGCTAACTGTTCGCGTGAAGTCTTTCGATGAAATATCATCCAAATCTGAGTTCATGCTTGAAATACCACTGTACGCAATGTCTGCATCCTCAAACGGTGTGTCGATGACAGAACGGCTAACCGTCTCTTTAATAGCATGTACGGTACCAATTGCTTCTCGTGAATAAGGATCGTCTTTCAGGATGACTTCAAGAATAATACCGGATTCATCACCGAATGTATAACGGTCGATGACTGGTTTAAACGCTTCATTGTCAAGCGTTCCTGACGGGATGAATAGACCTGTATCGCGAACACTTTTCGAATCACTCATGTCTTTGAGCATTGCGTGAAGGTCATTAAGACCGGTACCAATTTCACCAATACCTTCATTTGCCGCTCCAACACCACCGGAAAGTTCTTGTAACCCCGAACTAAGTGCCCCCATTTGTGCTTGAATTCCACCAGCAGGAACCCCGGAACCACCTTGTAACTGGCCTCCAATTCCGTCTAGTCCACCTTTGACTTGCCCAAGCCCATCTTGTACAGCATCCAGACCCGAAGTTGCTTCACCAAGTCCGTCCGCCATAAGGCCAATTTGATGGTCGACATACAAGTCTTCCATGATTTCACCTGTTGGACGTGTAATCGTACGTACGCTTTGCACGCCATCTACCTTTTCAAGGTCACGGCTGATTGCCTCTAAGTACGTAATAATACTTTCATTGACAAGAGATGTATCTTTTTTCATGATGACTTGAACTGGCAACGAATCGCCCGCACCGAATGCTTTAGAAATTCGATTGAGGCCCATAACGGACTCTTTACTACTATCGATTTCGTCAACAGTGTTGAATGACAGGTCGTTATCATATGTCAAAAGCAATGGAATGGTAATGACCGCCACGATAAGCATGGAAACGAGTGGTCGTTTAACAGAAACTTTACTGAAGGCTATCCACATTTTACTATCCTTATGGGATGATGCCCCCTTGGAAGGCCAAAACAATTTGTCTTTCAATAAAACCATGAATAACGGAACGACCGTGAACAAGATGACTATCAATACAGCAATCCCGACGGCAACCGCAACAGCTGATTTAAAAATCGGGAAGTCCGCGAAGCCGATTGCCGAAAATCCAATGAACACAGCAATTGCGCTGATGAACAATGTCCGACCTGCCGTTTTATACGTATTGACAACCGCATCTTCTACCGCATGCCCTGCCAACAATTCTTCCTTATAACGGCTTAATAATAAAATACAATAGTCCGTACCGAGTCCAAATAGGATGGCGACTAAGAAAATCTGCGTGTAGTTCGACACGGGAAAACCGAACCAATCGATGAAAAACGCTACAAATGATTGGCTGAGTAAATACGTAATTCCCACCGCAATGAGTGGTACGAAAGGTGTCACAATCGAACGGAATACAAGAAGCAATAGGCCGAAAATGAGTACAACTGTAATAATCTCCGTCTTTTTCAAGCCCTCTTGCGCACTCATATTGACATCATTATTGATAATCGCCTCGCCCGTTAAATAGACGGTTTGATCCTTCTCCAAGACGTCATCGTGGATTTTATCAGCAAGCGTAATTATTTCTTCCTCTGTTCCGTCTACTGTAATCGGAACGAGTATCGTTTTTTTATCTTTTGAAACGAGCTGATTTTCAAGCTCTTCATTTTCAAACGGATCAAGGACGGCAGTCACAGGCTCACCCAATGACTCAATCTTCTTTGCGATAGCCGAGATTTCAGTTTTCAATGACTCATCAACTGGTTTGTCTAGTGGGTAAACGAGTGAAATCGTATCTTCTGCTGCACCCGCTTTTTCTAATATATCAGCAGCTTTTTGCGAATCGGCTGTACTTGGAAGTTGCATGGACCCTGCCTCTTCCGCTTGTTCAGCCAAGTTAGGCGCCAATAGGAATAAAACGATTGTTAAAGCAACTAAACCGATGAATATCGGCCATTTGAGTTTTAAGATAGTTCTCAACAGTCACATCCCCTTCATTTGTAAAATAGCTTTTAATTTACGGAACGTCATGACGAATGATTCAAGTTCTTGGTCATCAATCTTATCCTTAAAGAGCTTTTCAATATTTTCATAGACAGCATCGTTGGAGACTTGAAGCACTTTTGCCCCTGCGGCTGTCAGGTGAATGACCTTCAATCGGTGGTCGCTTTCGTCACGCTTGGATGTAACAAGGCTTCTTTCTTCCAACCTTTTCAACCGATTTGAGATAGCACTTTTATGGACCCCTTGGATTTCCGCCAACTTGCCGCTAGACAGATCGCCATATGTCGATAGAATTTTCAACACTTGAATCTGTTCGGGCGAGTAGTCTTTCCAAATAGGGATATCCATGTTTTTGATGACATGCTCTGTCCCATAAATCATGACTTCTTCGAACAATTCTACAGCTTCTTGCAGTCTCTCTTTCAATTTAGTCTACCCCCTCAACCAATAGACTTAGTTTAGGGGATGGACGATTTTATGTCAATCAGTTCATGTGGTCATATAGGTATGGTAAACTGATAAAAGCATGTTATGAAAGGGATGGATGGACTTATGACAAATCCGTGGCAGGACAAATTTTCAGCCGTTGAGTATGTATATGGAAAAGAACCGAATGGCTTTCTTGTGGAGGCGGCACAACAGCTGCAGACAGGGAACGTATTATGCATCGCTGAAGGAGAAGGACGCAACTCAGTTTACTTGGCATCACTCGGCTTTGATGTAACCGCGTGGGATTATGCGCAGGCCGGGCTGGACAAAACAAACCGATTGGCGGATGAAAAAGGTGTCCATGTAAAAACGGAACTCCATGATCTTGCGGATGTCCAGTGGGAAGGCCAACAGTGGGATGCCATCGTACAAATCTTTGGCCACTTTCCGCCAGCTATTGCAGACCGGACCCTTGCGGGGATAAAAAAGGCATTGAAACCAGGCGGCCTTTATATAAGTGAATTGTATTCAAAAGAACAGTTGAAGTACAAAACAGGCGGTCCTCGTGACGAAGCGATGCTCATTGATCCAAAAGAGCTATTGGCACAGTTTGACGGCTACTTCGTGAAACATTTCCATGTAGGAGAAGTGGACCGTGTAGAAGGACAACTACATACAGGAACAGCACATGTTGTGCAAAGTATATTCAAAAAAAGAATGGAGAACTAATCAATGGACGGACGTAACCGAAGTGATGTAAAACCAGGCTTGAACGTAGCAGTTATCCTCAAGAAAGACCAACGCTCAGGCGTTAAAACGGAAGGTGTCGTCAAGGATTTACTGACGAACTCAAGCTTCCACCCCCATGGCATTAAAGTGCGGTTGGAAGACGGACAAGTTGGACGCGTGTGCGATATTTTGTGAAAGATAAAAAAGACTTGATCCTGCAATAATGGGATCAAGTCTTTTTTCATGGAATCATCCCTTTTCAGAGATTTTCTTCAATTCTTTTGCACGACTGCCGATAAATTTTCTCATATAGTTTTCCAAGAATAGTTTATCAGCCAGTTTTCCAAGGATGCCGAAAGGGGATGTATAGTCAAATGTATCTTTCATGATCGTGCCTGTCTCGTTTTCAATAAATTCGTGGGTATGCGTGAAGGAGTGAAATGCTCCTTTAACCATGACATCTATAAACATATGTGGTTCATCCATTGCGATAATTTTAGCCGTTAACTTTTGTTTAACCCCAAAATGGGTCGCTTCCCACGTGACGCTATCACCAAGATTCAATAAGCCTTCTGTGAAACCACCGATGGCACTTTCTTTTGTACTGGCTGTTGTCTCTGTATGGACCGTTACGTTTCGGGCGAGATCAAAACAAACCGTGACGGGCGCTTCTATAAAAGTATCGAGTTTGATTGTAGGCATCTTTACCGCATCCTTCCTTTACGTGTAATAATAAGTTATTCTCGTTGTAATTAGTCCACTTTTTCTCATTATACATATGTTGAACAAATGGGCATACATACGAACTAAGTGAAAGCGTCTTCCGAGGGGCATCCTCCAAGTGCAGTAGCAGCTTTGAATGGAATCGTTGGTTGGATATATAGATTAAAAAAGGGTTTATGAATTAGGAGTAGAAGTTTCATAGAGGTATGTATCTATAAAAGAATGAGGAGGGGTTGCGATGATAGGGGCAGAAGATTTAGGAATGACGTATCCGATTATTCAGGCACCGATGGCGGGAGTGACAACACCTGCATTCGTGGCGGCATCTGCTGAAGCGGGGTTACTTGGATCAATCGGTGCAGGCTATCTTTCAGCGGATGAAACCCGTAATTTCATTCGCGAAGTGAAAAGTCTTACGGATAAACCGTTTGCGGTGAATCTGTTTGTGCCTCAACAAGTGGAGATGGATCAAGAAACGTTGCGCACTGCATATACCGCCTTGCAACCGATTGGCGAGAAACTGGGTCTGCCGTTTTGGAAAGTATCCTTGTCTGAATCGCAGTTTGAGAAACAGGTCTGGGTATTAATCGAAGAAGGTGTGAAAGTGTGTTCATTCACTTTTGGCCTTCCAACGAAAGAGACCACACAATTGTTGAGCGATCATGGCATAGTTCTGATCGGTACGGCTACGACAGTAGAAGAAGCTATGTTGGTTGAACAAGCGAGAATGGATGCGGTCGTTATGCAAGGAAGCGAAGCAGGCGGACATCGGGGAACTATTTCCGGGGAAATGACAGGCACCCCATTGCATGAATTACTTGAAGAAGTGAGGGAGACCGTTCAAATCCCAATCATCGCTGCAGGAGGCATTGCAGACAAGGACATGCTGAAAAAAGCGCTATCTGCCGGGGCCCAAGCTGTTCAAATTGGCACCGCGTTGCTCGCAGCGGATGAAAGCGGTGCACACCCAATCTATAAAGAGGCCGTTTTACATGCAAAAGAAGACTCCACCGTTATCACAAATGCATTCTCCGGTAAACCAGCACGTGGCATACGGAATCAGTTTATCGAAGATATGGAAGGTATCCCAATCGCCCCGTATCCTTATCAAAATGATTTAACAAAACGACTCCGTAAAGAGGCGGCGGCGCAAGGGAAACCTGAATACATGTCTCTGTGGGCAGGTGAAAAAGTACATTTGACGAAGGGCGGAACTGTGAAAGAGATTGTGGAACGGTTTATTGATAAAGAAGCCGGGTTTTCGCAGTATCCATTCCTTTGACTCGAATTAAATTATTAATCGAGTAATGTATTGATTCATCAACGATTGCATATAATGATCTCAGGGACCTCTGACACTTTGAAAAAAAGGTGTTGAGGTTCTTTTTTGTGTGGTGGCGTAAACATGGAAAGTCAAACCGTTAGAGTGACTTATTTGAAAAAAGGTATTGCCTGTTTACTCGGAATACGGGATGATAAGTTAGATTGCTAAAGATACACAATCAAGTGAATACTTTTTAGGTACATATAGTGGAGGGGCATATGCGAAAATACTTTGGTGAAATAGGTCTATTAATTACGGCGATTATATGGGGCAGCGGATTTGTTGCGAGTGCTGTATCCCTGGATTATTATACGCCCTATCAAATTTTAGAAGGCAGGTTTTTAATCGGTGCACTCCTTTTAAGTGTTATTTTCCACAAAAAGTTGAAGGGGATAAAGAAAAGCACACTTGCAAAAGGTGCGTTGCTAGGTACGTTTTTATATATCGCATTCGCTCTCCAAACAATAGGATTACAATACACGACGCCCTCAAAGAATGCCTTTTTAACATCGGTGAATGTTATTATTGTTCCTTTCATCGGTTTCATCCTTTATAAAAAGAAAATCAATCTGTTTGAACTCTGCGGTGCGGTTCTAGCGATGCTAGGTGTTGCAGTACTGTCACTTAAACTAACTTCGGAAATAAATAGCGGGGATTTGCTTACATTGGGCTGTGCAGTTGCGTTTGCATTCCATATTTTTTATACCTCGAAATATGTGAAGGATGAGGACCCGGTTCTATTGACACTTATTCAAATGGCCGTAGCTACAGGAATAGGGTTCATTGTCGTAGTTGCCAAAGGAGAAATGTCCTTTTCAGTAGAATCGGCAGGTTTTGTCCCGCTCATTTACTTGGGCATTTTCTCTACGACACTCGGATTTCTTTTACAGACGGTCGCCCAGAAATTCATAACAGAAACAAAGGCCGCGATCATTCTTTCCACCGAATCCTTTTGGGGGATGGTGTTTTCAGTTGTCATTTTAAGTGAAGTATTGACTTTCAAAATAATAGTCGGTGCAATGCTTATACTAAGTGCAATAGTTATATCGGAAACGAAATTAAGCTTTATCAAAAAAATAAAATTGAAGAAAGTGGCTACAAAACCGCCTTTACTGTAGGCGCTAATTGAGAGGGAAGCAGGGGTGGATCCGTTAACGAAATTCAGCTTTTAATTGAAATAGCAGAAGAAAGTCTTCCGAATACGAAGACTTTCTTTTTTTGTTGAAGAAAAAATCCGTAGATAATCATGGACTTTGATTGCTTGAGTAATTGGCAACAATCACTATCCCTTATACCCTATAATATAATTTAATTATCCAAAACTCTTAAAGTGCGTTAAGATAGATTAAATTAATAGAATCTTACTCCTATTATATTTAAATGAATAGAAAGAAATATGGATGACTTCTACAAAGCTATGTAATCGTTTTCAACAAAGAATCTATTAGTATGGCTTATAGAGAATTCCATCAATTAGGAATTAAAAATAATTTTATGGAGGTAAATTAATATGTTTTTTCGTTCATTTTTCGATGAAAACTTAGCTCATATGTCTTATTTGGTTGGTTGTCAAAAAACAGGAGAAGCCATTGTAATTGACCCAGCTCGCAGTATTGAATCTTATCTAAAAACGGCGAAAAGGGAAAGATTAAAAATAGTAGCGGTTGCCGAAACACATATTCATGCTGATTTTCTTTCCGGCTCTAGAGAAATTGCGAAGCATTGCGGTGCAACTGTGTATGTATCGGATGAAGGAGATGAAAATTGGAAATACCATCAGGTGGAAGGGGTCAACTATACGTTACTTACAGATAACTGCATATTTAAAGTAGGCCATATTGAATTCCAGGTTATGCATACAGCCGGTCATACACCAGAGAGTATTTCATTTGTTTTAACGGATATAGGGGGCGGTTCTTCTCATCCGATGGGTATTTTCACAGGAGATTTCGTATTTGTTGGTGAAATTGGCAGACCAGATCTGCTCGAGAAGGCAGCAGGTGTTAGGGGTTCCGCCGCCACCGGTGCACGTCAAATGTTCGAATCGGTGCAGAAGTTCAAACAACTGCCAGACTTCCTTCAGGTTTGGCCAGCTCACGGTGCCGGGAGTGCCTGTGGTAAATCACTTGGAGCGGTTCCAATGTCCACGGTTGGCTATGAAAAGTTAAACAATTGGGCTTTGTTGGAGGAGAATGAGGAAAAGTTTGTAGAGACTTTGTTGTCAGGTCAATCTACCCCTCCCAACTACTTCTCGATGATGAAAAAGCTGAACAAAATTGGACCACCGGTAGTGAATGAAGCAGATATCACTGGACTGGAAACAGTAGATGAAATGGAAAGGTTTGAAGCTAACACGATTTTGTTAGATACGAGAAGAGCGGCAGAATTTGCAAAGGCGCATTGTAAGGGGGCAATCAACATCCCGTTCAATCAAACCTTTACAAATTGGGCAGGGGAGCTAATTGGTTATGAACAGGATATTATTCTTATCGCGATGGAAAACAAACTAAAAGCGATAATGGAGAGTTTAGCTTCAATCGGTTTGGATCGTGTTGTTGCTTTCATTGAGCCATCAGTTGTACTCGCAACGGAAAAAGACCCGGAAAGTTACGGGGAAGTGAATGTTCAACAGTTGCAGGATATATTGAATGATGATGACTATTATTTGATTGATGTACGAAACCAATCGGAGTGGGATGCAGGCAAAATTGAAGGCGCCACCCATAAGCCGCTTAGTCAATTGGTAAATCTTCTGGATGATTTGCCTAAGGGGAAGACATACCTCGTTCAATGTCAATCTGGTGTACGTTCAGCTATCGCCACGAGTCTGATGCAAGCAAATGGTTATAAAGATGTGAAAAATGTAAAAGGCGGCTACATAGCATGGAAAAAAGAAAAGTTTCCAGTCAACGTTTAACTTAATTCAGCAGAAGTCCCCCACTTCCATAAGTGGCGGGATGAATGCTGGATATGCATTCAATTCAGTAGGGGTTCAAACCCCTGCTGAATAGGGGATCTCAGACTAAGAACGCCGCGTCCTGCGGCAATGTCTGAGTGACCAACATCCTGTTGGCCCAAGCCTCCGGCGGATGTCACAGATTTTTAAGGGAGAAGAAAGGCAACCTAAGTTCGCCGCATCCTGCGGCAAAGGTTGCATACCTGCGTCCTGCAGGCACAAGCTCAATTCAAAATCTGGACGCAATCACGCCGAGGCGCGATTGATAGAGTAGTTACCGATCATACAACCAAGTTGAACGTTTCGGATAGTTCTATGGGTTCTGGTAGTGGTTAATGAAAATACAAACTGGAGGTTTTTTGAATGACACATAACTTTGATAAAGTAATCAATCGATACAATACGAATTCAGTAAAATGGGATCACACAGAAAAACTATTTGGCCAGACAGACATTCTCCCGATGTGGATTGCCGATATGGACTTTGCATCTCCAAAACCTGTTGTGGATGCACTGAAAGAAAGAGCGGAACATGGAGTGTTTGGCTATACTTCTAGATCAAATGATTATTTCGGTGCATTTATTGACTGGGTGGAAAGACGTCACGATTGGGCCATTCAAAAACGGTGGATTCGCTGTACGCCAGGGATTATGCCTGCACTAAGTATGGCTATCCAATCCTTCACAAGTGAACGAGATAAAATTATTATTCAAACGCCTGTGTACACGCCATTCATGGAAGTTATTGAAAAAAACAACCGTGAGGTCGTGTTAAATCCACTCAAGCTTGTAAATGAAAGGTATGAGATGGATTTCGCAGACTTGGAAAAAGTAGCCCAGAACAAAGATGTGAAGATGATTATTTTATGTAACCCGCATAATCCGGCCGGGAGGGTTTGGTCGAAAGAAGAGTTAAGTAGACTCGGGGAAATATGCATAGAAAATAACGTATTGGTCATATCTGACGAAGCTCATTTCGATATTGTTTATAAAGGGTATACCCATACCCCTTTTGCAAGTATTTCTGAAGAGTTTTCTGAGTACTCCGTTACCTGTACAGCACCAAGTAAAACGTTCAATCTTGCTGGTGTTCAAATGGCAAATATTATTATTCCGAATAAAGAATTACGGGATTCGTTTACAAAAATCATTGACAGGCTCCATTTAGGATTATCCAATACTTTTGGTGTGACTGCAGTTGAAAATGCGTACAAATACGGGGAAGAGTGGTTGGATCAATTTTTGGAATATCTAGAAGGCAATCTAACTTTTTTAACAGAGTTTATCGAAACAAACTTGAAGGAAATCAAAGTTATTCCTCCCGAAGGGACATATCTTGCTTGGTTAGACTGTCGAGCACTTGGGATGGACGCAAAAGAGCTTGAGAACTTTTTCCGCAAAGAGGCCAAGGTAGCATTTGATGAAGGATATACATTTGGCCTGGGCGGCGAAGGATTTACGAGGGTGAACATGGCCTGCCCACGGCACGTTTTGGAAGAAGGATTGCGAAGAGTGGAGAAAGCGGTAAATGAATACCTAATAAAAGAAGGAGAGGCGGTCCATTAATGGAAACATTCCATATTATTTTAGTCATCGCATTGTTCCTGGCCATGTGTGCGGTATTGTTCTATATGCAAAAAAAGTTTGTATCGTTTTCTAAACGTGTGTTACTTGCATTGGTAGTTGGGATTGTATACGGCCTTGCCCTACAGTTCATCTATGGACAATCATCTTTCATTATTAGTGAATCGGCGGAATGGATTAATATTGCCGGGAATGGGTTTATAACATTATTAAGAATGCTCGTCATGCCTTTAGTATTCTTTGCAATCTTATCGGCATTTACTAAATCGAAGCTTGCTAATGACTTCGGTAAAATTGGCGGCTTGGTAATAGCGATGTTGGCTGGAACTGTCGCAATTGCTGCTGCGGTAGGGATCTTCTCAGCGGGTATTTTCCAATTGGAAGGAATGGAGATTACACAAGGTGAAGCGGAAATGTCTGCTATAGCAGGACATGGAGACAAACTGGATACGTTAAATGAAATGACGATTCCAGGTAAGATTGTGTCAATGTTACCAAGTAATATTTTCAGTGATTTGACAGAAGCTCGACCTACATCTGTTATTTCAGTCGTAATCTTTGCCTCAATATTAGGAATGGCCTTTATGGGCGTAAAAAGGAAAGAACCTGAGCAAGCCAAGCTGTTTGCATCAATAGTAGAGGCTATTTTTACAGTTGTAATGCGAGTCGTCACACTTATTTTACGTCTAACCCCGTATGGGATATTGGCATTAATGGTAAATAAGGCCGCGACCAGTGACTTAGTCGCCTTTTGGAATTTAGGGAAGTTTATCGTAGCGTCTTACCTTGCGATATTCATTATGTTCTTAGTTCACTTACTGCTGATTAGAATGGTAGGTTTAAATCCAATTACATTCATCAAAAAGATAATGCCGGTTCTGATATTCGCTTTCTCATCTAGATCCAGTGCAGGAACTTTACCTTTGAATGTAAGCACACAGAAGAAAAGCTTAGGCGTTTCTGAAGGGATTGCGGATATATCAGGAGCATTTGGTATAACAATTGGTCAAAATGGATGCGCTGGAATCTACCCCGCGATGCTTGCGATTATGGTAGCACCTACGGTAGGAATTGATCCGTTTACACCTTCGTTTATAGCTATGTTACTCGTCACCGTGGTTATTGGTTCATTCGGTATTGCGGGCGTTGGAGGCGGGGCAACATTTGCTGGACTAATCGTCTTATCAACGATGAACTTGCCTGTTGCGATTGTCGGATTACTTATTTCGATAGAACCACTCATAGACATGGCGCGTACTGCATTAAACGTTAGCGGAACCATGACGACGGGTGTCATAACTAGTAAAATAACAAAACAACTGGATGAAGAAATTTTTAATAGTAAAGAGGAACAAGTTATCGGAGAGGTTGCTCAAAACTAAAATAAGTAAATGCCTGTTGCATACCCTAACTATGCAACAGGCATTTTTCTATGGAGTAAACTATCATGGTATGATAAGGGCATACAAGAGGACTGAACAGGTTAGGGAGTGACTATCATTGAAAAAGGAAAGTTTAGTAATGTTTTGCCGAGTAATTGAGGAAGGAAGCATCAGTCAAGCTGCTCGGATTAGTTTTGTCTCACAACCAGCGGTCACCAGTCAAATTCGTCAGTTGGAAAAACATTATGGTGTTGCGTTGTTTGATAGAACCGGCGGAAAACTAATGCTTACAGAAGCTGGATCCACACTTTACCCTTACGCGAAGGAGATTATCGATTACTATAAACGATCTGAAGAGGCTGTAAATGGTATTGCAAATCAAGATGCGGCCACATTGAATATAGGAGCAAGCCTTACAATCGGTGATTATCTTCTTCCAAGTATACTGGGGAAATTTCAAAGAGAGCATGAAAATGTAAAACTGAATATTACAATCGGAAATACCCCGAACACTTTGGCTAGTTTAGAAAATCGCGATATTGATATCGCGTTAATAGAAGGTATCGTGTCACATGATGATTTTCAAATCAAGAAATTTGGAGAAGATGAACTTATCCTAATTACTTCAAGTAATCATCGATGGAATGATAAAAATGAGATAAATATAGAAGAACTGGTTGAAGAAAAAATGATTTTTAGAGAAGAAAATGCAGGTATTAGAAAAATTGTGGAAAGTATATTAGAGAAAAATAATATTTTAGATAAAGTGAAAAGTCGTGTGGAACTCGGTAGTACCCAATCCATTAAAAGTGCGGTAGAAGCAGGATTGGGTATTAGTATTGTACCTAAGTTGTCTGTGAAAAAAGAACTTGAACTAGGCGTTTTAAAACATGTGTCAATTTCTGGAGTGCATATTATCAGGGACTTATGGTTAGTTGAAATCCCATCGAGGTTTCCTAAGAAAAGTTTAAATGTATTCATAAAATATTTAAAAGAACAGATTAAGTGACAAGGACTATAGAGTGAAAGGGAGGATGGGTTTAAAGAATGAAGGAAGTTTACAAAAAAACGTCCATCGCAAGTTTTGCTTTCGGGATTGCGTTAGCGATATTCATTGTTTCTTATTATTTTCTCTTCTATAAACGCTTTTCAGAAGACAGGGAAATACTACTGACGACTGGTTTACTCATATTCTTTTCGCTTATAGCAGGATTTCATTATAAACGCGCATATGAAAAATTGAAGAATAAGATGATTGAACATGACACGGGTGTATTGGATTTGGAGAATCTGCATGAGTTGAACCTTCAACGGATTCCATCCTTTTTGCTGAAAATGGTCAACGTCGACTCATCTGGCAATCCCGTATTCAAAATTGAACCTTCAAAAGGCCAGCTGTCGAAGTGGCTGACCTTTTTTGAGTTATTCGAGAAGGGCTTTTTCATCCCAGTTACTTATTTGATTAAAGATATGAATGATCGGCAGATTGCCATAGTTGGCACCCTTAATACACTGAAGCGTGCTGAGCTTTCATTATCCAAACCGAATGGTGAATTAATCGCCACCTTCATTCAACAAACGTCAAAATCGATTCTCAAAAATAGGGGCACATTATACAATGCGGATGGAACGATTTGGCGGGAATTAGTAGCAAAAAGCATGGCGGGTGACATCGATGTGAAAGACGCAGAAGGGATGATAACAGCGTCCTATCGGTTCGGCATTTTTCCATACGCATTACATCCCGCGTTTCAAGCGACCGCCGACCATGAGCATGTCCATTTTGGTACGCATATTTCACCTGAGGAAAAGCTTGCGTATACGATGATCTTCTTTTTTTGGTTGAAGGGTTGAAAGTCATTAACAAAAGAGGGACTTGATTGGAAGAGGAGTGATTTGGTATGAAAAGAAAGTTATCCAGTATTGGATTAATGGCAGGTGTTTTATCCATAATTCCATGGATCATTTTTAGCTTCTTCAATCCTTACTTAAACCAAGTGGAAGGCGGAACAATCCTACTAACCTTCGGCATGTTGGTTTTGCCCTCCTGTTTGGCGATAGCTTCCTTTCTACTATCAAAAAAAGTTTTAATGTTAATTGCTTTCGCTTGGTCCTTGCCCATAAGTTTGTATCTTCTTATGGCCCCCGGTGTATTTCTGTTGTTTGGAGTCACCAGTTTCAGCTATCTTATCAGTTTTATTTTTATGATGAAATCGCCCAGGGGCTACAATCCATAATAAAACCAGCTTGCCAACCTCCAGGAGAGTGCAAGCTGGTTCTACTTGTTTGAATAAAGTCGAGATCCTCGTGTTAGACAAGGATAAACATAAAAACTTATCGTAAATCGATTAGTATTGGCTCCATTTCTTTTGTTTCCATACCTTTTCCTGATCCCAATGAAAAGTATATGGTTGGAACGATTTTAAGTGATTGTGCATTCGGATCTAAAGATTTGATTGTACCGCTCAATTTGTAAGATAATCCATCATCAGTGCTTTTTCCGCCATTTCCCTCAACTATATACGTATTTCCAAGATTATCTTGAATGGCGTCAAATTGAATGATGACATTTGGCCATTGCTTCAAAATATCCGCCTCCACAAATTGTTCATATCGAATGACCGTGGACATACCATTCTTTTCGAAAGAGTTGATTAGCATAGTGACGCCATGGTTCGTAACGGATTGATTGATCAGCTGTAGCTTACTATCAAGTTCTGGGAGCTTAAAATTAAATTGCCAATCTCCTTTGACCTCGGTATTTGCGTTATAATCCTTAAAGGCTAGGGGCTGCCAAGATACTTCCAGTTCATCAGGAACTGCTTTATTAAAATGCGGTGTTATTCTTTCAAGCCCTACATATGTCGAGTCGCTAATTTTTTGCAGAGAACCGGTAGCACCCATTCCACTAGCTCCTTTTATATCAAAGCTTGTTGACATACGAGGGCTGGTGCCTAAATCGATTTCTGTCTCAACAGCATATGAAACAGTTAGGGATGTACCATCAAATACTGCATTTTCAATCATCACGGAGACACCATTACTCGTTTGTAGTTGGCTGATGTCTGTTGCAAAGTCACCATAATTCTCATAAATTGTATCTTCGTCGTTAAAATAACTAATAATGTTTTGTAAAAAAGGAATTTGGGCGGCGAGTGTTGGAAATGTAAAACCAATTGTTGCAACAGTACTAACGACAATAATGGATGCTGCTAGTAGATGACGTAACCGTACCAATTTTTTCTTTTTTCGAGTTGCGAGTATATCGTTTTTAATAGAAGCCTTTTTAGAATCAGATAAGTTCATCGGTTCAATGTTTTCTATATCTAGGTCCAACCAGTCTTTATAACTGTTTGTCATATTAACCTCTCCCTTAATCGATTAGTAGTAGCTAGTCTCCTCTTACCACGGTAAAGTCGGTTTTCAACTGCTGCTTTGGATAGGTTTAGTGCTTCCGCAATTTCAATAGTGGATAGATGTAGGAAATATTTCATCATGAAAATATCACGATCAATAATCTCTAATTTACTGATTGCCAATAATAGATCATTCTTCGCCTCTTTTTTAACAAGTTGCTCCTCTAAATCCTCGTATTTGGATTTTTGTTCGAGTAAATCGTCACTGTATTCCCGCGCTTGTTGCTTTTCGAGTTTCCGAAATAGATCAATCGCCTTATATTTCGTTATCATTCCTATCCAATTCTTAAAGTCCTTTGATTCACCTTTAAATTGCCCTGCATTTTGCCAAACTGCCAAGAAAACATCATTCACGCATTCATCAATTGCGTCCATGCTTATTCCGGAGAGGACTTTATAAGCAATTGCATTTACGAAGGCTGAATAGTGCTCTATTACATACTCAAGCCCGTCTTCTTTTTGTTTTTGTAAACGTGTAACGAAATTTTTGGAATTACATCGCATTATCTAGTCTCCTTTATCCCGCATTAACGGGCAGTGAGATCCCCAACTTCGAGTCCTCGTGGAAAAAAGAAGAATAAGTGGGGAATCAACTGCCCGTAAAAGCCCGAATGGTTCAACTAACAATCCGTGGGGGATGGAGAAAACCCCCACGGATTGAAGTTTCACTTTATCTGAAAAGGCCTTTTCACTAACTATATCGAAGTAAGCTATAGAAAACTCTCAAATATTTTGTGGGTTACGTAGAAAATCATTTGTTTTTAAAGTTGGAATTATTGAGCGTGTAAAATACAATCCATTTTGTACGATATTCTTTCAAAGTGGTTATTTACATCTACTGAAATATGTAGATTCACGAATATCATTCATTAGCAAGAAATTCTCACTTGCCTATTGACTCTCACGTTACGTCATGCTTTATCGTTAGCAATTGAAGGGAGGCTTACATGATGAAAGTGAAAGAAGTATCCGAGTTGACCGGTGTCAGTGTGCGCACGTTGCATCATTATGATGAAATCGGTTTACTCGTACCGGACGCTTCGACGGAGGCGGGATATCGACTTTATTCGAACGATAATTTAGCAACGTTGCAGCAAATATTGTTTTTCCGTGAACTTGGATTTCCTTTGAAAAAGATTAAAGACTTACTAATGAGTGAGTCATTTAACAGGCTAGAGGCCTTTGAAATGCAGCGAAATATGCTGATTGAAAAGCGAAAGAAAATTGATCTGATGATCGATACAATCGAGAAAACAATACAACATGGGAAAGGGGACATATTAATGACAAACGAAGAGAAGTTTAAAGGGTTTGACTTTGGTCATAATCCGTATGAACAGGAAGCACGAGATCGCTGGGGTGACAAGACGGTTGATGATTCTAATAAAAAAGCCGCGCAATTCGGGCCTGAATTAGGAGGGGAAATGAACCGAATTTACTTCAAATTGGCCGAACTTCGTCATCTGTCGTCAGAATCTACCGAAGCACAAGATGCGATTGCCGAATGGTTTATACATCTCAATAAAATGGGCAACTATTCATTAGACGCATTCGCCGGCTTAGGCGAAATGTACGTGGCGGACGAACGGTTCACCAAAAACATCGACCAGTTCGGTGAAGGGCTTGCGGTATTTATGAAAGATGTGATGAAGGTTTACGCGGAGCGGAATGCATAATAGGAATAGCGAAGGCGTGGAAGAGGCGTAGTTGTCTCTTCTTCGTTTTTTATGTGCCAAATTTCTTGTTATATACAACTTTAAGACTCGGTTTTTAGACGTAAGTATGCTATTTTAAGAATAAGAAGAAAGTAAAGATTGCTAGCAGATTTTGTTGAATAAGGGGGAAACGGTGATGAGTGAATTAGTATGGGGTACGCCCTCTGAGCTACGGTCATTGTTATGTGAACTTGTAAGTTGGGATAGCCGGACGTTAACAGATGGAGAGCGTGCATTCGCTCCGAAAGTTGCTGATAAATTAAAAGAACTGGACTACTTTAAAAGTCATCCTGATCAGTTGGCATTGCATGATGCCGGTCTTGGAAGGCATGCGGTTACGGCTTTATATAAACAGCCCGATGCGACAGAGACGATTGTATTAATCAGCCATTTCGACACCGTTTGGACAGAGGAATACGGTACATTGGAGCCGTACGCCTTTCATCCCGAAGAACTGACAAAAAAATTAATGGATTATAAATCAGAATTACCTGATGATGCACGTGCTGATTTGGAGTCTGGGAATTATCTTTTCGGACGGGGTACGATGGATATGAAAATGGGACTTGCGCTTCATATGGCTTTGATTGAAAAAGCGAGTGTTGAAAGTTGGCCGATCAATCTCATTCTATTAACGGTTCCTGACGAAGAAGTGAATTCGACAGGGATGCGCACTGCCGTAAAAGAACTCGTTCTCCTGCGGGATGAGCATGCGCTTCAATATAAATTATTTTTAAATGGAGAGCCGACATTTTCACAAGAACCGGGCGACCCGAAAGAGTATGTATACTCGGGGACAATCGGTAAAATCATGCCAGCCGCATTGTTTTACGGAAAAGAGACGCATGTTGGGGAACCGATGAAAGGGATTACGGCAAACTATATCGCCTCTTTCCTGACGCAGCAAATGGAGTGGAACAATCTCTTCGAGGAAACATCCCATGGTGAAACGACGCCATTGCCCGTATCACTCCAACAAAAGGATTTGAAATCGGAATATTCGGCCCAGACACCATATCGCGCAGCTGCACTATACAACGTCTTTTTGATGAACCGGTCCGCCGCGGAAATCATGGATTTGTTCGAATTAACTGCATTGCGGTCAATGAGTGATTGCAACGCGGCATACCGTCAGATTTGCGACCGTGAAGGAGTCGATGTAGTTGGGGATATCCGCGTGATGCGTTATGAACAATTGCTTGTTTACGCGGAAGAAAAACTGGGCACAGAAGAAATAAACCGCTTGAAAAAAGAAACGACTGAAAACACGGATTGGGATGATCGTGAAAAGTCATTCCAAATTGTCGATTCATTAATGATTCGTTGTCAGGAACTTGCACCGGCAACAATTCTGCTTTACGCTCCGCCGTATTACCCGGCGGTCAATACGTCCGATGATCCACTAGTTACCAAGACCATTGAATTGATGAAAAAAACGGCCGCTTCACTCGGAACCAAAGTAGAGCAGATTCATTACTTCAACGGGATTTGCGATTTGAGCTATGTGCATTATAAGGATGAAGCATATGGCTGGACGGCCTTTGAACGTAACACGCCTGTATGGGGTGAAACGTACAGCATTCCATTTCCTGAAATGGCTGAACTTAATGCACCTGTCCTGAATGTAGGACCATTCGGAAAAGACGCCCACCAGCGCACGGAAAGGCTTCACATCGAAAGTGCATTTGTCCGATTGCCCGTCATGCTCGAAACACTTGTGAAAAGTATGATGGATTAGTTAAAAATTGTGGGGAGGCCTTCGTAAAGGAAGGTCTCTTTTTGTGCCATTAAATAAACCGGAAATAAGAGAATGCCCTCATTGACAGGGTCAAAGCCTGTGCGTATCATGAAGATAGTGAGAATAATTCTCATTATTTATATTATGAAAAACTCATTCAAGTTCATATTTTCTTTCACCGAATAAAGGAGGAAAAATAATGCAAATGATGAAAGCCGTCAACACAGTCCGCATTGAAAAAGGGAAAGTGGATGAAATACTTCCCCGTTTTAATACGCCGAAATCCGTTCACACATATGAAGGCTTTATTCTCATGGAAGTATTGAAGAAAGAGGATAGTCCCGAATACGACGTGTTGGAAATATGTACCACATGGCAAGACCGAAAGTTTTTCGATAAGTGGCGAGAAGCGAGGACCATTCGCAAAGCCGAAGAAAGAAAAAATGGTAAACAACCCGAAAAAGGACCAATTATTGACGCAGAACTTGCACTATATGAAGTCTCTTTTCAACATAACCCTGCTAAATAATCTGCCGGATAGTCCATTAATGGGCTATCCTTTTTATGTAGGCAGGTCAATAGCCATGTACTTGCTTTACTTCTGCTAGAATGGAGTAAAAAAGAAGTAGGGGTGTCTTGAATGAAAGAGCGGATCTTAATCATTGAAGATGAAGAGAATATCGCGCGTGTCCTACAACTTGAGCTTGAGTTCGAGGGGTATGAGACGGGTATTGCACATACAGGTACAGATGGACTTATCAAATATCGTGAACAAGGATGGAATCTTATTTTACTCGACTTGATGCTTCCAGGATTAAATGGACTTGATGTGCTACGTAGAATAAGAGCAACGGAAAATGAAACACCAGTTATTTTATTGACTGCAAAGGATGATATGGAAGATAAAGTGGCGGGACTGGATCTTGGAGCAAATGATTATGTGACAAAGCCTTTCGAAATTGAGGAATTACTTGCGCGGATTCGTTCAGCCATTAGATTTTCAAAGGTTTCAGTACATGGAAAGGATGAATTCTTCCATGAATTCGCAAGTCTCTCCATCCACGAACAAACACGTGAGGTGAAACGAAATGGTCGGTCAATCGATTTGACACCGCGAGAATATGACCTCATGCTTCATCTATTAAAGCATCCGAACCAAGTATTATCTCGCGAACAGTTACTTGATGCCGTTTGGGGATACGATTATTACGGAGATACGAATGTTGTTGATGTCTATATCCGATACATTCGGAAGAAAATTGATGCGGGTGAAAAAAGTACACTCATACAAACTGTCCGCGGCGTTGGGTATGTTTTGAAGGAACAAGTCAATGAAGCTTAAGACGAAAATTCACTTGTTTTCGACATTACTAATGCTTGTCATCCTTTCGCTGACAAACGTTGGAATCTATTTTCTTTTCGAAAAAATGGCTTACGACACGGAGTACAATCAGTTGCGAATGCAAGCAGAGGAGCTCACATCATCCCTTAGTAAAATGACCAGCCAGAACGATTCAGCAACCGTGTTACGTGCCTATATACCGCCAAACGGGGCCATTCGCGTCTTAGACTCGGAGGGGAAAGAAAAAGTAACTGTAGCGTCAGCAGAAGGTATTAAAAGTTTCAACCCTGTCATTAAGCAAGGAGAACGCTATTCAATCGATAAATTTGACGGTACCCCAGTCCTATCCTTACGCGTCCCAGGTATTTGGACAAACGGAGATGTGGTTGAATTGCAAATGATCCAGTTGCTGAATGATATGGAACAGAATTTAAATACGCTTGTGCTCATCCTTATCGGTGTGACGCTTGTAGCAATGATTCCGATCATCGTTTCAAGTATGGTTCTAGGCCGTATTGTTACGCGACCGATTGAAAAACTCATGAAAACAATGGCACAAAGTCGGAACGCTGGAACATATGGGAAAATAGTTGTTTCTGCTAATGAGAAAGACGAAATGGCACAAATGGGTAGGACATTCAACGAAATGATGGAACAGCTTGAGCTAAACTTTAAAAAGCAAGAGCAGTTCGTTTCAAACGCATCCCATGAATTGAAAACACCACTCACAGTCATTGAAAGCTACGCACGACTTCTTTCAAGACGTGGTTTCGATGACCGTTCGGTTGCGGAAGAGGCGGTCGGTGCGATTGTTGGTGAAGCGGTCCGGATGAAAGAAATGATTGAGCAAATGCTCCAACTAGCAAAAAATCATGAACAAAACGAAATTGATCTGAAGGAAATAAATCTTCGGGCATTAATCGAAAAAACGTTGCAACCGATGCGACAAGCGTATGCAAGGGAATTCATCCTTGAGGGGGACAGTCACGCAATCGCCGTCACTGATGCCGGGAAGTTAAGGCAGTTGTTATTCATTTTGCTTGATAATGCAAGGAAGTACAGTGAAAAAGAGATTAAAACGGTCATTACTGAAAGTGTTCATGGGTTCTCTGTTTTAATCACCGACTATGGTAACGGTATTCCGGCGGATGCTCTCCCACATATTTTTGATCGCTTCTATCGGGTTGATGAAGATCGCAATCGAAAAACAGGTGGTACGGGGCTTGGACTCGCCATTGCAAAAGAAATTGCAGATGGACTCGGTGCGGAACTGAAAATTGAAAGCATCGTAGGTATGGGGACGACAGTGGATCTTTTCATACCCAAAGAGGGGCCTCTCACCGATTTTTAATGTTGCGGGCGTATGGTAAGTGGAAGGAGGGGACCGGCGTGAAGATATTGAAGAGACCTTGGTTCATCCCAACTCTGTTGACTGTAGTTATTTTGGTGGCGGGGGGGGTATTTGTGGGAAGCCTAGTAACGAAGGAAGAGCTGTTGCCTGAAAGTGAAATCCAGGCACGCCTTGAAAACATTTATGGTGGAACTGTTAAGCAATTATCGATAAGGAACGAAGTTTATCATGCAGAAATGATTCGGGGAGAAGCAGTTTATTCCGCAACAATAGATGCAGTGACAGGCAGTATTCTATCGCTCGTTCAGACCGGGAAAACGGGGGATATATCAGGACAGCTACTTTTGGAAGCTGATGTACAAAAAGTTATAGCGGAGAAATATACCGGTACAACTAAACGCATTTCATTGGATAAAAGCGGAGACAAACCAGTGTATGAAGTAGAAATTGCTCAAAATAAAGAACTATTGGTAGTGGAAATTGATGGGCTATCAGGAGAAGTTATTTCTGAAAATGTAAAAGAAACAACAGTTGAACATGCCCTTATTACAAAAGAGCAGGCGGTTGAAATTGCTCTTGGACAATTAAAAGGTGAAGTGGAATACGTTACATTCGAAAAAACGAATGACGGGGGATATTACCTGATTGAAATCGACGGGGAAGACGAAGAGGCTGAAATTCAAATCCATGCAATTTCAGGGGAAATCCTGTCCACTACATGGGACGATTAATTTCTCTCATCAAATTCTAATAATCCTCACAATGTCCTCTCATCTACGTCGAATACAATTAAGATAACAACAAAAGGAGGAGATACAAGATGAAGAAATGGATGATGATTCCCGCATTGGCTGGTGTGGTTGCAATAGGTGGAGTTGCGGTGGCTACGAACGCGGAGCAAAGTTTAGCAGCGGAGCAAAAAGGTTTATTGACGATTGAGGAAATCGAAACGATTGCTGTAAAATCAGCCGGCGGTAAAGTAGTGGGAATTGAATTGGATCGGGAAAGATTGGGCGACGTCTATGAAGTCGAGGTTCAATCGGACGGTATTGAATACGACCTTGATATCGATGCGAAAACAGGTGAAGTATTGCGTACAGACAAAGACGACATGGATGATGACGACCAAGACGATAACGTCGTCCCCACGGATGTAAAGTTCATAACGCAGAAGGCCGCTACTGAAATTGCTATGAAACAAGCAAAAGGCACAGTTTCAAAAATCGTACTAGACAATGACGACGGCCGTGTAATTTACGAAATCGAAATTAAGGACGACACATATGAATACGACTTCGACATCGACGCAATTTCAGGTGAAGTCCTGGAATTCGAAAAAGATCGCGATGATGATTGAAGAATGAAGGGCTGTTCCTGAACAGTCCTTTTTCTTTATGAAAAAATGATTTATTTACTTTACACGTCGTATACTTTTCCAACTTCAGCAAGTTCAGTGGGGCCGTCAAATTCAGCAACAGCCGCATTGAGAATCTTTTTAATGTTTCCATGTAACGGCAAGTGGGTCAACACGAGTTGTTTCGATTCGGACAATTTTGCCAGTTTCCCAGCTTCGCTACCTGCCATATGCCCCGGTGATTTTCCGAGATGTTCTTCATACAAATTCGCTTCGCTAATTAAGAGATCAGTTCCGCGTGCAAAATCAACCAGTTCATCACGCCACCCTGTATCTGCAGTGAGTACGATTGAGCTGCCGCCGATGCTGAATTTCATTGCTAGACAATAAACAGGATGGATCGTCCGGCAAAAAGAGACCTCAAAAGGGCCGATTTGGACGACATCTTCTTCTGAAATTCCGATGCCTATTGTCTGATTTTGATAAGAAAGCTTGTCGAAGTTTTCCTGATCCTTCATATGTCCATAAATCGGTAGCGCGGGTGTCGGTTTACCTAAATAGAAATTAATTACCTTACTGAATTGCAGGCTACCCACATCTGCAATATGGTCCGCATGGTAATGGCTAATAACGACGGCGTCCAGTTTTTCTAGAGGTAAATAATTTTGTAATGAGGAAAGTACGCCGCTACCGCAATCAATTAAACAATGGAAGCCATCATGTTCAATCAAAAAAGAAGACGTTGCGCTATTCGCTTTCGGGTATCCACCCCAAATGCCGATGGGTATTATTTTCATTTGATAATCATCTCCTTTGTTATTGTTAGTGTACCGGGTAGAGGGGCTTTTGAAAAGTTAGATGGTGGGTTACACACTATTTTCATTACGTAATTAAAAGGTGCGTGTCGATGGAAAAGTTACGACTCGAAATTACAACTGAAAATTTGATCATCGTAATAGATTCTCTCAATCGGGCATGTTATAATTTAGCAGGATAGTTATAAACGAATGAAGGGGGATGGAGGAGTTAATTAGCAAGAAAAGGAAAGAACCGTTGCTGCTTGAAGGACTTGATGCGGCAATCAAGCGTCTTCCGATCGGACATAAGAGTTTACCTTCGATTGAATCGAAACTTGCTAGCCTCAAAGCCGGTTTTGGAGGGGAGCAACAACTGGACAAGGTTTTTGAGAATTACACCTTTCCAATGAAACATTGTTTGTTTCATGATATTTCACTTACATCAAGCACCCATTTTCAAATGGACACATTGTTTATAACCCCATTCTACGCAGTGATTTTTGAAGTGAAAAACATTACAGGTGATTTGAAAGTAACCGAAAATCCTCCACAACTTATACGTAAATTAGACACTGGACAAGTTAACGGTTTTAAAAGTCCCATTGCCCAGGTACAAAATAATTGCGAGTTGCTGCGTGACTGGTTGTACAGTCGGAATACCTCATTACCTATATATGGTGTAGTGGTTCTGGCATACGCAAAGCAACGCGTGGAATTGTTTGATACAAATGTTCCATTTCTTTACCCAAATACGGTCCCCACTTATATCCGCCAATTACCAACCGAGTCCCCAAAGTTGGATGACGAAACTTTTAAAAAGATAACGAATGATCTTTGCAATAGTCATCGCGAATTCACCCCACCACCAATCTGTATGACCTACCAGATTAAAAGGAATGAAATAAGGACGGGTGTCACCTGTCCATTTTGTAGCTTCTTTGGCATGAAAAAGTATATGAAAGGCTGGCGTTGCGAGGGTTGTAACAGTACAAGCCCCGATGCACATAAGCAAGCCGTTCGCGACTGGTTTCTACTCTTCGGTGGCAAGATGATGAATAAAGATTGCCGAAAGTTTCTTCATATTGAAAAACAACAAACTGCCAATCGCATAATGAAGAGCATGGAATTGTATACGGAAGGAGCCAATCGTAACCGAACATATAGAATGGATTTTAAAACGAAACATCGTGAGCGCACTTAATTATAAGTGCGCTTTTTATGTGGAGTTATAAAGGGCGGTGATAACCCGGTTCGGGCCGGTGGCAAAGTGCGTGAAGGCGGTGATAACTATTTGAGTCGGTGATAACCTGGTTCGTGCCGGTGATAAAGTGCGTGAAGGTGGTGATAACTATTTGAGCCGGTGATAAAGTGCCTCATGGCGGTGATAACCTGGTTCGTGCCGGTGATAAAGTGCGTGAAGGCGGTGATAACTATTTGAGTCGGTGATAAAGTGCCTCTTATAGACATATACGAGCCAACTAGCCGTTTAGGAGTGGCGGATGCCGGGGTGG
>NZ_UXAV01000077.1 GCF_900609045.1 Filibacter tadaridae | reverse complement strand
TGCCGGCATGTATGTCTGTAAAGCTGGCCACATCGCCTTCAAAAAAATCATAATCGGCAAAAATAGACATGGAAAGAATCCTCGTGATACCTATTTCTTCGACGTGGAAAAATGTAAAGTGTGCCCACTTAGAGAGGGCTGTTACAAAGACGGTGCCAAAAGCAAATCCTATTCCACCACGATTAAATCGACGGAACATACAGAGCAGGAGGCTTTCCAAGAAAGCGACTATTTCAAAATGAAAATGAAAGAGCGCTACAAAATCGAAGCCAAAAATAGTGAATTA
>NZ_UXAV01000047.1 GCF_900609045.1 Filibacter tadaridae | reverse complement strand
TGTATTAGGCACGCCGCCAGCGTTCGTCCTGAGCCAGGATCAAACTCTCCATAATAGAAGAAAATGAATAGCTCATTTCTTGCTGGCATTAATTAAAAGGATATATTTCAATCCTTCGTTAATGACAATTTGTATTTCCTCGCTCCAACAAAAGTTGGTTACTCAGAAATGTTTTGCTCGAGTACACTTGGCACTCTCGCTGTATTTCATTGACGTTTTGCTGTTCAGTTTTCAAGGTTCATAAGGTGGAGCCTAGCGGGATCGAACCGCTGACCTCCTGCGTGCAAGGCAGGCGCTCTCCCAGCTGAGCTAAGGCCCCGTAAGTTGGTCGGGAAGACAGGATTCGAACCTGCGACCCCTTGGTCCCAAACCAAGTGCTCTACCAAGCTGAGCTACTTCCCGGAAACATATTAAAAGTATAATGGTGCGCCCGGCAGAAGTCGAATCCACAACCTCCTGATCCGTAGTCAGGTGCTCTATCCAATTGAGCTACGAGCGCATATAAAAAGATACATTTTTTGTTGATGTTGGTGCCGAGAACCGGAATCGAACCGGTACGGTAGTCACCTACCGCAGGATTTTAAGTCCTGTGCGTCTGCCAGTTCCGCCACCCCGGCATTGAAAAACTGGAGCGGAAGACGGGATTCGAACCCGCGACCCCGACCTTGGCAAGGTCGTATTCTACCACTGAACTACTTCCGCATTATAAGTGCGGGTAAAGGGAGTCGAACCCCCACGCCCGAAGGCACTAGATCCTAAGTCTAGCGCGTCTGCCAGTTCCGCCATACCCGCAATATAAATCATGACTAAATAAGTCAAGAAAAAATGGTGAGCCATGCAGGATTCGAACCTGCGACCCTCTGATTAAAAGTCAGATGCTCTACCAACTGAGCTAATGGCTCGAAAAGTGGTGCCGGAGAAAGGACTTGAACCCTCAACCTACTGATTACAAGTCAGTTGCTCTACCAGTTGAGCTACTCCGGCAAATAAATTTTGATATACAATTTTGTATGGTGGAGGATGACGGGCTCGAACCGCCGACCCCCTGCTTGTAAGGCAGGTGCTCTCCCAGCTGAGCTAATCCTCCTGGGTAGAATTACAATTGATTATTCATGCTTGTACAATCATAAGTGGATTATACAAGCCCGGCGACGTCCTACTCTCACAGAGGGAAACCCCCAACTACCATCGGCGCTGAAGAGCTTAACTTCCGTGTTCGGTATGGGAACGGGTGTGACCTCTTCGCAATCGTCACCAGACTTATATTCTCTTTTCTCAAAGACAATAACTATTATATCATCTTCTCACGAGAAATGCAAGTACTTTTTTTTATGAACGGTACTTATTCGTTCAAAACCGGATAAAACGGACATTGTATTCGCAAATCAGGGCCAACCGTGCCCTTCTTAATTGTCCAGCTCAAGCGGCCAGACTCTCGGGTCATATGTCGTCTCAACTGCGTGGCAAAAAGCGCCACTTCGTTGATTCGCCTTATGCCTGTCGAGTCTTAGCAGGCCGCTTTCGCTTTTCGTTTAGGTTAAGTCCTCGACCGATTAGTATTCGTCAGCTCCACACGTCGCCGTGCTTCCACCCCGAACCTATCAACCTCATC
>NZ_UXAV01000048.1 GCF_900609045.1 Filibacter tadaridae | reverse complement strand
GCTCATTTAAAATGCTATGTTATCTTAGTGAAAAATTAACTTTCTTTCCAAATAAGGAACCGCTGATGACATAAATTATTGTAATGATGATAGCACTAACAATTGGATAACCGATATATACTGCCAGACTCGTATGCTCGACTAAAGTAAATTCTCCCCATTCAAGCCATAAACGCCATCCCATTCCAAGGCTGCTCAAAATTATACAAATCGTAAAAACAAACCACATTCTGTCTTTAAATAAGCCTACAAATATGTTGGCTGCAATGAAATACATTAATAATGTCAACACCACAAAATATAAACTAAACCCTTTCAGTCCTGGAATCACAAACGTAAATGATACGCCCGAAATGAAAAGAATGTTTATAGTGGCGAATACCGCAAATAGACTTTTTGATTTTCCTATTCGATTATAGAACTCTTCTCCTAACAAGCGATTTCCTCCAATGTCTTCAGG
>NZ_UXAV01000049.1 GCF_900609045.1 Filibacter tadaridae | reverse complement strand
CAGATAATGATTCTTAAAAAGGTATTGCATGAATAGAATCACAGAAGTGATCTATTCGAAGAAGAATTGAATTCTTCTCGGTTGATTCTTGATTTGTTGTAATCAATGTCGTTTTATCCAGTTTTCAAAGAACAAAAATACTCCCATTATGGAGTAGTTGGTGGAGCCTAGCGGGATCGAACCGCTGACCTCCTGCGTGCAAGGCAGGCGCTCTCCCAGCTGAGCTAAGGCCCCAGAAATATATGGTGGGCCTAAATGGACTCGAACCATCGACCTCACGCTTATCAGGCGTGCGCTCTAACCAGCTGAGCTATAGGCCCCTTCCGGGATTTCTTATGAAGTTTAAATAACATGTCCAGTCATAAATATCAATTCAAAGGGAAACTTTAATTTTTGAATGGAAATGCAAGCATTCCTATCCAAACCATCCGGTATCCGATTATATGAAGTGATATTCCTCACTTTATCATGAACCTTCAAAACTGAACGCAAAACGTCAATGTATAGAACCTCGTTCTATATTCCGTAATAATCCTTAGAAAGGAGGTGATCCAGCC
>NZ_UXAV01000051.1 GCF_900609045.1 Filibacter tadaridae | reverse complement strand
GATGAGGTTGATAGGTTCGGGGTGGAAGCACGGCGACGTGTGGAGCTGACGAATACTAATCGGTCGAGGACTTAACCTAAACGAAAAGCGAAAGCGGCCGTTTAGACTCGACAGGCATAAGGCGAATCAACGAAGTGGCGCTTTTTGCCACGTAGTTGAGTTGACTTATGACCCGAGAGTCTGGCCGCTTGGGCTGGACAATTAAGAAGGGCACGGTTGGCCCTGATTTGCGAATACAATGTTTGTTTTATCCGGTTTTGAGCGAACAAGCTCAAAATAGTCTGGTGACGATT
>NZ_UXAV01000064.1 GCF_900609045.1 Filibacter tadaridae | reverse complement strand
TTCTTGCTGGCATTAATTAAAAGAATATATTTCAATTCTTTGTTAATGACAATTTGTATTTCTTCGCTCCGACGTAAGTCGGTTACTTAGAAATGTTTTGCTCAAGTACGCTTGGTACTCTTGCTGTATTTCATTGACGTTTTGCTGTTCAGTTTTCAAGGTTCATGTTGTTCGTCGCTGCCTGCTGTTGTTGTAGCAGCAACTCTTATATCTTATCAAGTTATCTTCTCTTTGTCAACAATTATTTTCAACTTCTTTTTCAAGTCGTTTTCGTTGTTTTTAATATGTCGGAGAAGCAACGTTATTAACTATAACATCCTATCTTGAAACTTGCAAGCTCTATTTGAGAAATAGTATGCATCAATTTATTTGCATCCACTAAGCTAGGCTTTCTTCTATATGTGTATTCCAACTAGCATACGTCGCTTGCCCATCCAGACTCAGTTATCTTGACTCTTTGTGAAGTCTATCCATAGACTTTGTACTTTAGCCGGAGTGCATAATTCTTTCTTCTCTTACAATGACTCCATCAATTTTAATCCATAGGGGACATTCTAAACAATTGCGAACCTAGCAGTCCGAATTTAAAAGTTCTGTTTCCAGCTATTTAGAACGGGCTAAATTTTATACCATCAAAAAACGGGTGGTTGCTTTATGTACCAGTACTCATCTGCTGCAGGGGGTTACCTTTGCTACCTTGTTGCTAATTGCGTAGCATTTTTCCTGCGGAGTCATCGGCTAATGATATTCATTTCAAAATCCACTTTACCTCTATATTGCTTTAATAATTTACCATTGGGCTTCATCCCTCACACATCTAAAAGGATTTGCCGATTATTGGGGAAAGGGAAAAAATGAACATTTGAACTTCCCTTGACTAAACTTTCAAGACTCCGACATCCGAAAAACAGTAATTGCTTGTGTAGATCCATGACTGGATATAAGGCTATTTCTCATCGAAAGCTATGTTAAACGAAAAAAACCCTCCCCATATTTACACGTGCCCTGGAGGGTTTGTTGAAACAATGGCTGAATTACTTTTCGCTCTTTGGATTCTTTATTTTTCGGCAATAAAAAAAGCCACTGCTTTTCAGCAATGACTTTCTTGGTGCCCGGCGACGTCCTACTCTCACAGGGGGGAACCCCCAACTACCATCGGCGCTGAAGAGCTTAACTTCCGTGTTCGGTATGGGAACGGGTGTGACCTC
>NZ_UXAV01000073.1 GCF_900609045.1 Filibacter tadaridae | reverse complement strand
AGTAAGACCCCTCAAAGAAGATGAGGTTGATAGGTTCGGGGTGGAAGCACGGCGACGTGTGGAGCTGACGAATACTAATCGGTCGAGGACTTAACCTAATTTAAGAAGGGCACGGTTGGCCCTGATCTGTGAAAACAATGTCTGTTTTATTCGGTTTTGAACGAATAAGTACCGTTCATAAAAAAAGTACTTGCAATTCTTATGAAAAGATGATATAATAATTATTGTCTTTGAGAAAAGAATATACGAGTCTGGTGACGATTGCGAAGAGGTCACACCCGTTCCCATACCGAACACGGAAGTTAAGCTCTTCAGCGCCGATGGTAGTTGGGGGTTTCCCCCTGTGA
>NZ_UXAV01000052.1 GCF_900609045.1 Filibacter tadaridae | reverse complement strand
AATGGAAGGCTCGAATAGAAATGCTTGCATTTCGACTGAGAGACTGAAGTGGGCGCGTGAGCTGGCGTTTGGAGCCGGACATACGGAATATAGAACGAGATTCTATACATTGACGTTTTGCGTTCAGTTTTGAAGGTTCATGATAAAGTGGTGTTTTCACTTTATACTAGAATCTTTCAAAACTTGTTCATTGAAAACTGGATAAAACGACATTGATTGCAACAAATCAAGAATCAACCGAGAAGAATTCAATTCT
>NZ_UXAV01000078.1 GCF_900609045.1 Filibacter tadaridae | reverse complement strand
AATAGTGGGGTGGGTTTGGAAGTTCTGTGATTGGTACTTCTCTATACCCTGAAAACAATGGTTTTTTGCGTTTAATACAATCTATTTCATATAATAGGTTCGCACACAATTATATACGAGGAGTGTTGATAGTGGAGTTTATGAATTTGGATTTGGTTGACTTAGGTTCAAAATTTGCTAGTTTGATGGCCAAAAATAGCGTTCCAATGGTTATGGATAAAATTAAGGTTGCGAAAGAAGCCAAGGATAATGATGAAACTGTAAATAGGTTAGAAGAAATTATAAGTGATTTGATTTCTGAAAAGAACGAACTGATTCAAATTATTCAAGTCTACGAAGAACAGGTTATAATGCAGAAAATTTCTGATAAAGAAATTGAGTACATAACTGAAAGTATCATTCCTATTATAGAAAAGTTGATGGCGGAGAGTGACGGGGAAACTGCTGAAAATGCGGAAAAAGCCCTAAGTGTCTTTAAACCACTATTATCTAAGGAAACCTTTGCTATATTGCAAATGCTTGGATTTAATTTTAAACAAGCAATCGGAGAACCGTTAACGAATTTATTAAGAGCAATGATTCATTCTAAGGTTCCCTTAAATGCAATGGAGGAATATGAATCTAGAATCCTTGAACAGCAAGCTGCAATTGAGGAATTAAAGATATATAATAATGAACAAGCATTTGAAAGAATGAAAGTAGTAAGAAGTGGAAAGTTATGAAATTGGTCTTTCATCAACCTTGATTTCAGGTGGTAATTTCGGGTACCTGTGCACGGAACAATTCCGACAATACACTACAATTACATATTTATGCGAAAAAAACGTTAAAGCCTACTGTTTATCGAATATATATGTAATTGGTTGAATTGTTGGTTGTTGTTTGTTGCACAGCGTTTAATGTGAAATAAGTCAAGCGCTATGTTTCATGTATTTTGGCCGCACGAAACCAAAGTCCCAGGTTATTATTTTTTTGAAACT
>NZ_UXAV01000053.1 GCF_900609045.1 Filibacter tadaridae | reverse complement strand
AGCAAGCTCCTTATTGTCCGCTCGACTTGCATGTATTAGGCACGCCGCCAGCGTTCGTCCTGAGCCAGGATCAAACTCTCCATAATAGAAGAAAATGAGAAGCTCATTTCTTGCTGGCATTAATTAAAAGAATATATTTCAATTCTTTGTTAATGACAATTTGTATTTCTTCGCTCCGACGTAAGTCGGTTACTTAGAAATGTTTTACTCAAGTACACTTGGTACTCTTGCTGTATTTCATTGACGTTTTGCTGTTCAGTTTTCAAGGTTCATATCGTTCATCGTTGTCTGCCGTTGTTGTAGCAGCAACTCTTATATCTTATCAAGTTATCTTCTCTTTGTCAACAACTATTTTCAACTTATTTTTTAAGTCGTTTTTATTGTTTACAATATGTCGGAGAAGCAACGTTATTAACTATAACATCCTATCTTGAAACTTGCAAGCTCTATTTTAAAAAAGTATGCATCAATTTATTTGCATCCACTAAGCTAGGCTTTCTTCTATATGTGTATTCCAACTAGCGTACGTCGCTTGCCCATCCAGACTCAGTTATCTTGACTCTTTGTGAAGTCTATCCAAAGAGGACATTCTAAACAATTGCGAACCTAGCAGTCCAAATTTAAAAGTTCTGTTTCCAACTATTTAGGACGGGCTAAATTTTATACCATCAAAAAACGGGTGGTTTCTTTACGTACCAGTACTCACCTGCTGCAGGGGGTTACCTTTGCTACCCTGTTGCTAATTACGTAGCACCTTTCCTGCGGAGTCATCGGCTAATGATATTCATTTCAAAATCTACTTTACCTCTATATTGCTTTAATAATTTACCATTGGGCTTCATCCCTCACACACCAAAAGGGTTTGCCGATTATTAGGGACAGAGAAAAAATGAACATTTGAACTTCCCTTGACTAAACTTTCAAGACTCCGACATCCGAAAAACAGTAATCGCTTGTGTAGATCCATGACTGGATATAAGGTTCTTTCTCATCGAAAGCTATGTTAAACGAAAAAAACTCCCCATCTTTACATTTGCCCTGGAGGATTTGTTGAAATAATGCCTGAATTACTTTTCGCTCTTTGGATCCTTTATTTTTCGGCATTAAAAAAAAGCCACCGCTTTTCAGCAATGACTTTCTTGGTGCCCGGCGACGTCCTACTCTCACAGGGGGAAACCCCCAACTACCATCGGCGCTGAAGAGCTTAACTTCCGTGTT
>NZ_UXAV01000068.1 GCF_900609045.1 Filibacter tadaridae | reverse complement strand
CTCCGTCACCGTTTATCACAAGAAAGTGGACAGCTGGATCGTATTCATATGTGTCCATTAAATATTGTTCGAAACCTTCCCAAAAAGGAATAGTTCCCTTGTGAATATAATGGCGTTTCGCAACTAAACTCGTGCGTTTTCCATTAACAATCCATCCCTCATGTACAGCTGCTATCTTTTCTTCGCGCCCGCGCGTTCTGCCTTTTTGCCTTTTTACATAGAGCCCATC
>NZ_UXAV01000054.1 GCF_900609045.1 Filibacter tadaridae | reverse complement strand
CTTACTTTCCGCTCCCTGCAAGTTGGAATCCAAAACCGGGATTCCAACTTGCAGGGAGCGGTTACTATTTATTCACCCACAAACATTTTACTCATACCGACTTTTCTGCACCAAGTACTTTTACAGTTATTTTAAATTGGCCTCGAAAGTTATTATATAAGCGGAATAGCCCACCAATTAGCCGTATCAAAATCCATACGCTAACTTAGTGGGCAATTATATATCATCAATATTTCCTGAATGACTTGAAGCCATCTCTGTATTTACTGCTTATTTCTGACCGTCTTTCACGTAATATAAATACTCTCTAATATTCTCTCTACTCCTAATTGTGTGTGTACCTGTTCAACAAACAACAACCAACAATTCAACCAATTGCATATATATTTGATAAACATTAGACTTTAACGTTTTTTCGCATAAATATGTAATTGTAGTGTATTGTCGGAATAGTTTCGTGCACAGGTACCCGAACTTAAATTGAAGGCTGGCAAGCTTGTGTATTTTCTCTTGCATTCTTCTGCACTTTTTTCTTGCAAAATACACCAGTGTTAAATGCAGCACTTACTGATCAATTAACTCATAAATCGCACGTTCTAAATATGATTGGTCCATCATATCGCATGAAAGAAACACAAGAATGGATTGAAAATAATCATGATTTATTGGCTCAAAATTAAGTTACGAAATGGCTCACTTTTCAGTTATGAAATAAACCTTATACAATTATTCAGCCATAAACACTCCTTTATATGGGGTTCTCATTACTTTTATCCATAGTTTTAAAGTTTCTCTATTAACTTGCGTTATTGGATAGTTTCTGGCGGTACAAACTTTCTCAGCGCCTGGAGAAAGTGAGCTTGTGGTAACGAGTAAACCGGATTCTGCACCATACTCCTGAATATCAGCCCAAAGCGATTTTACAACCATTTTTTCGATTTTATCTTTATATCTTTTACACTGTATAATAATAGTTGGAGGGCCTAATTTATCTATTTCATGAGTCCACAATCGCGCATCTATGCCGTCATCATTTCGTCCTTCTCCAATTTCTACGTAATATCCCTGCTTTTCAAAGAATTCACATGTGAGTGCTTCAAACTTTCTCCAATGGATATTTCCGATGGAGTCAAAGTTGTGACTGAGGTAATCAATATATCTTTGATCAATAAAGTTACCATAGAGTGTTTCTAAAGATTCACTCTCAAACAAGTTTTTTAGTTGTGCGATATCTGTCCAATTAATTTGTCTGATTTCCCCCCAAGGGCTCCTATGGAGGTCTGAATTGAATCCTTTCATTATTTCAATCGCCATTTCAACACCTTTTTTTTCATATTTAATGCCCGATTCTATTACATAAGGTGAAGGATCTATGCCATTTTTACTGTTATTCTCGACAAATTTACGTGTTGCCTCTGAAAGAAAATTAATAGCAGAGGCGGCTAAATCCATATACATCTTTAAAAGTTCCGGATTATTCCTGTATTTATTATGCAACAGTATGGAAGAAGGGACAGTGCTAGGACTTTGCGTATTCCCCACTTTATATAATAAATATGTAATGAGTTCTTCGTATTCCTCCGATCTAATTCTTAGTAAGTCGGTGCTATTGCCGAACCATAATGAATGAAATTGAATGGGAACAATATCATTAAACTCTTCAAGAGTAAGACCTAAACCAGACTTATAACCTATAATTTCACTAGTACGACCTACTAAATGATTTCTATTTATCCATATCGCCATTTCTTATCACCAACCTACTAATATTAGTTTTTCTGTAGTATTGCTGTAACCGTCTATCAGATAATACATGCTCAAACTACATAAATTCGGGTAAGCTGTGTATAGAACTATTCAGAATAACTCCCTGTGATTCTATAATAACAGAATGAAGATCAGAGTAATTAATTTTATTTTAGGCACCTATGCGTTGTAACCGTCAGTATTCAATTAATTCACTACAATTACATACTAATTGTGTGTGTACCTGTGCAACAAACAACAACCAACAATTCAACCAATTGAATATGTATTCGATAAACATTAGGATTCAACGTTTTTTCCGCATGAATATGTAATTGTAGTGTATTGTCAGAATAGTTTCATGCACAGGTACCCGAAATTAAGCTTTAACGTTTTCTTTGCATAAATATGTAATTGTAGTGTATTGTCGGAATAGTTTCGTGCACAGGTACCCGAAATTAAGCCTCATAATGGTATTTTTTTTGAAACTCAACAATCACAGAACACTCTATAATGGCGTTTTTCCGCAACGTGAAAGGTCTTGCATTTCATTCCACAGGGATACATCCTATTAAATACAAAATAAGTTTCTTTAACGTTTTATTCGTATTTGTGGAACAAGACCCATAACGCTGTGTAACGAGGTCATTAAAGCCTCAGGTACCTTGAACAATGTGGTCTACGTTCCGGGAAAACGCCTTTGTTTATTGCTTAATGGAACGTTTACAGTTCTTCTGCTTTTAGATAGCGTTGATTGAACAGCTTTTGCTTTTCAGTGTGTCTTAGTTTGCCAGCGATGACTTTTTCTAAACAATAATCCGGTTGATTGCTTTTATAAAGCTGTTGGTTTTTGATCATGGCGAAGGCAATTCTTAGAATCCGATTCCCCAAGGCAATATAGGACTGACCTGCTTTCTTCCCTTTGTCCTTCATCGCCAGGTAACGTATTTTCATTTCCGGATTCTGAATTGAAACATTTTTTCCTACCTGATAGACCACGTTTCGGAAAGCAGCCCTACCTTGTTTCGATATTCGGTAATGGTTCGCACGTTTTCCACCAGATTGTCTTACAATCGGATTCGTACCGGCCATTTTGATGAGTTGCCCTGCATGCGAGAAGTCATGGACGTTCCCTATTTCAGCAGTCAATTCCGCTGCTGTAGTGATGCCCAAACCAGGCATACTCAAGAGAATACCACCATCAGTCTCCAATAATTTCTCTTCAATTACATCCTCAAGTTCCTTGATTTGACGGTGAATTAACGCATACTCATCCAACTTTAGTTTGAGTAAAATCAATTCGCTTTCAAGCATAGACTTTGGTTTGGAAATCGAGTTCCCGGCGTAATCCAATAGCCTGTCTATGACATCATTCCTGAGCTTCAAATTATTTTCTATTGAAATCTTTCTCAGCCCCTCTTTACCAAGGGTTAAGATATCTGACGGGTGAGGATGGTTTCTCATCAAGAATAGGGACGTTTTTGAAACGAACTGATCCAGGATTTTAATCACCTTATTTTCACCATCAACCTTTAGATTTTTCCCTTGAAACTCACGGAAAATATGGTCCATATACAAACGTAGATGATTGATAGTCCTCGTTTGTGCGTTCACAAGCGTCCGTCTGGCTCTTGTCAATGTCTTTAACGATTCTAGCTCCAGCATTGACTCAACGCTCGTTCCACCTCGTCCATGAAGTAGCGACTGAACAATCGCCATCAAATCCACACGGTCCGTTTTCGTGTAATTTAACACGGTTTCTCTTTCCCTGGCGGTCGTCGCCGCATTCAATATACGGACGATATATCCTTCCACCATACAAAGCCTTACGAGGTCTTCATAGTAATGCGCAGTCGTTTCAATTCCGACAATCACTTGCGTAAGTGAGTAAGCCTCACAAGTCGCATCAATGTGTTTCTTCATCAGTTGATAGCCTGACATTGACCCGTCAAACTCAAATGGCTCCTGTAAAATATCGCCGTAGATCGTGCACACCATCGCTGTATTTACAAACTTTGCCGCATCAATCGCTACAATACAATATTCCTTTGCCTTTTCTTCCCGCATTAAGCGGTTCCAATGACTTCCATTCTTCCCCTGAATATGATTAAATGATAGTGTAACCATTGTTTTCAGCTCCTCCTTTTTGGTGGGAATTGTATATTGGAAGTTCTGTGATTGGTACTTCTCTTATACCCTGAAAACAATGGTTTTTTCATTTGCCGACTATCTATTTAACATAATAGGTACCTGAAATGATTAATAGCTGGGGTAGCTCGTCCAGGCTGGATTTTCGTAGGAACATACCTAGCTTTATGTATTAATTGTGCGTGAATTGTGTGGGTGCCTGTGCAACAAACAACAACCAACAATTCAACCAATTACATAATTATTCAATAAACATTAGACTCTAACGTTTTTTTCGCATAAATATGTAATTGTAGTGTATTGTCGGAATAGTGTCGTGCACAGGTACCCGAAATTAATTATTGTAGTGTATTATCGGAATAGTTTCGTGCACAGGTACCCAAAATTAATACCCTGAAAACAATGGTTTTTTCATTTGCCGACTATCTATTTAACATTATAGGTACCCGAAATTTGATACACAGCTATCTGAAATTCAAATTATTATATTATCAGTTTTCATTTTCTCTTTTAATTGCTCAACTAGAGTATCAATCCTACCCTCTACATCTAAACTTTCGGTATATACCTTAACATTCTCGATAAAATAATCATAATTTCCTTCCAACTCAACTATTGCTTGAGAGAAGTCATTTGAACTAATACCTACCTTATAGTCTGTACAAATTCTTTTTAAAGGTGGATTTTCAGAAGTAAGTAATGGTATGCCTTCGAACAAACTTTCATATAATTTACCCGAAGCACAATTTATATTATTTACAGTATCCAGAGCAAAAATAGAAACACTGACATTAGTATTTTTCAACATATATTTCATTTCACCACGGGAAATAAATCCTGCATAAAATATATTAGAATATTTCATTGTTGAAAGCATTGAATTAAACTTATCCTTATCCTTTGCTGTGCTTTGTCCAATAACTATTAATTGATATTTAGATCCTAATTTCCCTACAGCTTCTGCTAACTCAAAAGTTAATCTATGTTCCGCAATTCCTCCTGCATACAAAATATTGAATGAGTCAGAATTAAATAAATGCCCATATTTTTGTTCGCATTCAACAACATTAAATGTATCATCTATTCTATGGATATTATCAAAAACTATTGGAACCTCATCTAATCCATAATAATCTTTCATAATATTTGCTCTCTCAATATTTGCTGCAATAACAATATTAGCATATTTTAAATATTTTCTTTCAAAATACCTCATATGCTCTGCTATTTTCATTTTCAAAGTCCTACGTTTTCCGTTTTTCCCAATATATAATTCACTTGAATCATATATCACATATATATTTTTTCTATGTTTTGTTATCCATCTCAATATAGTTGAAGTATAATTATCATGTAAAATAACAATATCGGGATTCTCATTTTTAATCGCTTTTATAGCCCCTTTTATAAACGAAAAATAATTTCTTTCTCCATTTCCTGTTAAAATGCATTTGTAATTAGAAGTATCAAATGGTTTAGAATATGAAACTAAAATTGTTTCATCGCTCAATTTCTTTGCACATTCAAGAATTTCTTGGCTTCTAGCTTCAGTTTGTATATCATGATATACAATAAACATTACTTTCACAATAGCCCTCCTTCTTTTTCGGTTTTCAAAATCTTTCTAACTTCAACAAAAAGAAACACTAAACTCACAATTTGACCAACTATTGCTGCAATAGTTACTCCCCAAATTGCGAAATTATAGCCTAAAATAAAATACAAAGATATACTAATAATTGCACCTTTTAGAAAGGCCCTACTATAGGCTTTTGTATACCCGCTTGCAACTAATATTTGAGTGCCCATGAAATTGGAGATAATACTAAGCGTTGGTAAAAATCCGAGTAAAACTAATAAATTTGCCTTCTCTACAAAGGATTGACCCAAGATTAACCAAACTAACTGCTCTCTACACAAGACAACGCAAACCGATATAAAAACAAAAATTGGTATTACTATTTTTGCAATCCTAATTACAGAATAATAGCCCTGCATAAAAGAAATAACAAACTTTTTGCTATGGTAAGGAAATAAAGCCTGTCCAATAGGATAAAACAGCATTATTATAATTTGATTAATCTTGCTTATACCTGAATAATATCCACTGTACTCTACTACATAAAATACCCCTAATACAATAACACCTGTCGAACTCATAAGTGAAATAACAGCACTAGAAGTAAAAACATGAAAACCATCTTTTATCATTTCTAATATATCTACAAAATAAATTTTACACATTTTCACTTTAATTACAACATTAATAATAATTAACGAAATAACTGCAATAAGAAAAAAAGAAGCCGAGTATATTAAGGCATAAAGTTGTATATCATCTGGCGATTTAATTAATGTAAACACACAAATCAAAAACACAATTCTAACTGAAAAACTAATAATAGTCATATATTTTACTTTCTGAAGACCTTGAAATAACCATGTCGGCATTAATACATTACTTAATACCATTAAAAGGAATATAAAAATAACTTCATGATATTCAAATAACTTAGCATTTAAAAAAGTTAGTAATATTATTATTGGGAAAGAAACAAAAAAGAATAACAACTTTGTAGCTAAAATCGCTGTATATATTCTTGATAGTTCTTTTTTATTTTTTTCAACGATTGCTATTTTTCTTGCTCCAGTTAAGTTAAATCCATAATCAATAAACGTTTGAAAATAAGCAATAAACGCTAAACAAAATGTTATTATCCCAAACCCCTCTGGAAGAAATATTCTCGTTATATATGGGAAAGTGAAAAAGGGGATTAATTTGTTAGAAAAATCCAATAAAAACAACCAAGACATGTTCTTTAAAAACTCACTCTTTTTCTTACTTTTTATTTTATTAAAAAGCTCATTCATTTAGTCACCTTATGCAAACTTTTTTTATTTTTTATATCTGTTATAGCAATGGAATTAAAAAAGCCCATATAAATCCAAAATACAACAGAATAACTAATTTCATTCACAAAATGGGATCCTCCCATTGCATCAAATAAAAAAGCAAAAAGAATAATGTATGCAGTTCGTCTTAAAGCTTTTTCTTTTATCCCACTAAATCTCTTAATTAAAAGACAAAATAATATTAAAGTGATTACGAATCCCATTATTCCTAACTCACTTAAAATTAATATATACATATTATGAGGATCAATTAATCCAGTAATATCATCAACTGAGATAAATCTAGTTTCATATATCCTTTCAAAAAAATTCCCCATACCCGAACCAAACAATGGATATTTCGAAAAAATATATAAACCTAGGGAAGTCGCTTCCAGTCGTGCTATTTCTGAATCACCTGAAAAACTTAAGCCCCCTAATAATCTAGTTAAGTCATAATTACTAAAAGCATAAAACAATGCAGCTATTACAACACAAATTATACTTATATTTCCGCTTATTTTAGTTTTTTCATTTTTTATGAAAATCAAAAAATATAATGTAATTAATAATGTGCATAATGTTGCCGTACGTGATAAAAGTACTAAAGTTGCAATAATAATGATTATTATAGCCAAAAGAGAAATTATTCTCCAACTTCTCTCCTTGTCAGTAAAATAAATATAGAAACAAAGTGGTAATGTTAAATTAAAATAATAACTTACTGTAATACTAGATCCTAACATCATAGAAGCTCTATACTGTGCAGAAAATCTATAATTAGTCACATCATTTCCTACTAACTCCATAAAATAGGCATAATTAGTGGAAAGTATTATTGCGAAAACAGCATAAATTAAACAAATAACAATAAAAAACTTTATTATAATTCTTATATCATCACTTTTACATTTGGACATTGGGAAAAAAAGTAACATTGGTATAATAAATAATAATCCAGCATATATATATTGAGCAATAGAATTGATATGAAATCCGCTAACAGCAATATTTAATATATACATATAAATAAGTACTAAAAAAATTAAATTATATTTTTTAATACTTTCTAATGGATTTGATTTCCCTATAAAAAAAATTACTAAACATAATATTGGTATAATCCAAACCTCATTTGTTGTAACTTTATTATCAACATGAAAAGAAAAAGAATTCTTTACTCTATCAAATGCAAATAATGCATATAAGAATATGCTTCCTAATATATATAGATAAGTATTGTTTCTTTTTTTTACCTCATGTTCATAAAGTTTATTTGCTGTGAACTTCTCCATAATTATATACTTCCTTTTAATTTTCTAGATAGTAATGAGCAGTATAGATGTATGGACATTATAATAATAACCAGTAGCTTTTTAATAAAACTGCCTTAATTTCAATATTACTAAATATCCATTAAAAGTGAATTTAAACTTGGCAATGACTACCGTTAGGACAATGATTTTCAGTGATTCAAATCAAAATACACCGGGATCTACTTTTGCAATCAAAAGACTAGTCATAGTTTTTTAAAATTAATTATTAAACCTTAAAATTGGTGGTTGTCAATCTAATTGTCGTATTTGGCTAGTTTATTTTTCTCCAAAACTAATTTCAAACATATTGTATTCCCAAGGTTCAATCAAGGCCACCGCGCTACGCTTGCTGCCTGGTGATAAAAATGGGGATTTATCTTTCACCTAAGGCTTCTTCTATTCCTTCCTCTTTCATCGGGTTTAATGCTGATTTTTCATGTGTAGTCCAATTTCTTGTTTTTCAGGCCCATCGCTCTGCATGCTTTTCCCTTGCCAATTCGTATACTACTTTTCGTTTTTCTAATATAGCCACATGCGCTCCAATGTGGCATTGGACGGGCGTCACGTAATGGAGCCCGCTATGTAAATGCTTGTCATTGTACCAATGGATAATTATTTGCGCCCATTGTCTCGCTTCTTTTAGTGATGAAAAGCCTTTGCACGGAAATTAGGTAGGTACTTGAATATTCAAAACACTACTTTTGAATCTGGTTTATCGTTACTCACACGTAGTCTTGAAAAGGAACTTTAATGGCCATACTTCCCTGCCGACTAATTTCCTGCTAAGTTCCTGCTAACTAAATCGGGAATTAAATATAGCTGGTAATACAAGTCTTTAACTGCTCCACCTAACCAGGTAATATCCTATATCCGCACCTGATTTGGCGAGGTTAAATGGATTTTTGGAATTCTACGCTCCTGTTTTTTACTACGTCCTCGGTGATTTCTCTATTTTTTCTTCCCGTAAAACACGGTGAAAGGTAGATTTTGACGCAATATAGGGGCCTTAATCGGAGGACCTTGGAACGATTTGCGTTAACAGTAAATGTGCATATTCCGTTTGTTTGTCAATCGCGATGATTTCGGCTTTTTCTTCGTCTAACGATTTATTTCTAGGCGACAGCCTTTTCGTCAGTAGCCGCTTATCGACCATTACGTCATCATCCGCAATCCAGCGCTCATACGTACGCATATTAATGTTTAACTCCTGGCAAGCCATCGCTAATGGTGCGCCATTTTGATTGGCTTCTTGAATTAACTCTCTGCTTGTGCGTGATTTGACTGGTCAATCATTCGTCCTCGTCGTCCCCCAAAATAGCTTTGGCCTTTTTCACAAAAGGAGTATTGTCGCGGCATCCGCTAGCGCTTTCTCTTTTTCGAGGAAATCTTTCTCCAAAGCCTTCGCACGTTTCTTTCCTTCTTTCAACTGAATATTTAAGTGCTTCGCTTGATCTAAAGCTTGTCCATTTGCTTGAAAACAAACACCCCTACACACTTCAATCTGTTCCCGGCACAAACCTTTTCCCGACAATAATCTAGCCAGTTCAGCAACATTCATCGTAAATGTTTCCATCACGATTAAAAACTTATCAAGGCTATTCTAATTGTTGCTTGTCTGTCCATCTCCCGGTGTTGCCAACCCAGTTGTGCATGCATCCTTAAAACATTTTTGCAGCATCACTTCTGTAATGTCTTCTTCTTTTGAAATTTTCGCCACGGGTTCATTATTCTGTGTCAACATGCTTTTGATCGATTCCGTTTTTCGTTCTGATATGAACAGTGTTTTATTTTTCCCTGTTATATAGATTAACTTCCGTACTGCTTACTTAACCATACCACATTAGCCCCTCACGACTTCTTTCCCAACAGAGGGTTAAATCGAGAAAGCTATAGAAGCAATATTAATTTTATTTAATACACTATAAAAAACAAATATTCATTCCAATAAAAGTGAATCTAGTAGTTCTATATCAAAAATGTTTTCACTATATTACTAACTTTACAAATCTCTTCATCAGAAATATAAGGATGTATCGGCAATGAAAGTACAACATCACAGAGTCCAATTGTCACTTTAAATTCTTGATCATCATAATCCAATTCTGAAAATGCTTTCATTTTGTGCATCGGATTAACATAATAAACCATACTAGGAATTTCATATTCTTTTAGAAAAGACTGCAACCCATCCCGTTGCTTTTTATTCTTAAGCTTAATAGTATATTGAGCGAAACTCGAATAAAACCCATCAGGTATAAATGGAGTTTCAACAACTCCACTTAATCTTTCATTATATAGTTGGAATACTCGGTTTACATCTTCCACTTCATGATCAATAAATGCTTTGAGCTTTACTTTTAAAATAGCAGCTTGGATTGTGTCTAGTCTTGAGTTAACTCCAATTCTAACATTGTCATACTTATTTTCGCCTTTTCCATGAATCTGCAAAGACTTTAGTAATGCTGCTGAGTCATCATCATTCGTAAAAATAGCCCCGCCATCCCCATAACATCCTAATGGTTTTGCTGGAAAGAAGGATGTAGTTGCTGCATCGCCAAAACTACAAGCTCTTTTTCCATTGATGTTACCTCCAAAACCTTGGGCACCATCTTCTAATACTAACAAATTGTATTTCTTTGCCATTTTTTCTATTTCATAATGGTCTGCAGGAAGGCCGAATAAGTCAACAGGAATAATAACCTTAGGCGTTAACTTACCTTCTTCAATTGTCTTCAAGATTGCCATTTCTAATTTACTTGTATCAATGTTGAATGTATCTTTATCTACATCTACAAATACAGGAGTTGCACCACTAAATGAAACAACTTCTCCAGTTGAAAAGAAAGTAAAATCAGGTACAAATACTGCATCGCCTTCTTTGATACCCCATGCCATCATCACTAATGTCATTGCTTCTGTTCCATTGGCACACGTGATACAGTGCTTAATACCAACATAGTCAGCTAATTGTTCTTCTAGCTCTTTTACCACTTTACCGCCAATAAAACTTGCATTAGTAATTACATCTTGTATATTAGAATCAATTTCTTGCTTATATTTCTGATACTGAGCCTTTAAATCTCTGAATTCCATAAATCATCAACCCCCAATCGCCATATAATTATAATAAACTTTATTTGAATTTTTCTTCTAGTTTTCCATCAATAAGAATGTATTCTCTACTACAATCTTTACATTTCAAATCATCTTTTAGAACCTGGCCGCACTCACAAACCCAACCTCTTTGTTTAGCGGGTACTCCTGCCATTATAGCATAATCTGTCACATCCTTTGTTACTACTGCACCTGAAGCAATCATCGCCCAACGACCGACAGTATTACCACATACTATCGTAGCGTTTGCTCCTATTGATGCACCGTATTTAATAAGGGTTCTTTTATAGCCTTCAGTACCTTTAGGATATTTACTTCTTGGAGTTAAATCGTTTGTAAATACCATTGAAGGTCCACAAAATACGAAATCCTCTAATTCAACACCTTCATAAACCGATACGTTATTCTGAATTTTTACTCCATTACCAATTTTAACATTATTAGATATATTAACATTTTGGCCTAATGAACATTTCTCTCCTATTTGAGTACCTTTTTGAACATGGCTAAAATGCCAGACTTTAGTATCTTCACCTATCGTAACATTTTCATCTATATAACTACTTTCATGAACAAAGTAGTTCATCTATCAAACCTTCCTTTAAAATCAATCGTGCTGCATTTTTCCATTGGAAGTTTAATACTTTTACCTTCCGCGGCTGATTTATAAATAGCTAGAACAAGTTCAAGTGCTCTTCTACCATCCTCCGCTGTTACATATGGAGCTCTATCATTATTTACTGCATCAATTACATCTGCATAGAGTGGATTATGACCAAATCCGTAAACTGTTGGAGGATTTTCATGATATTTTTCTTTTACCTCTTCTGAGTCGTCTTTATTGTCGGCAAACATCCATTCTTCAATGATATTTACTGATTTACCGCCAATTTTGACAGTACCCTCCTCACCAAAAATATAAAGCGTTTCTTCTAAGTTTTTAGGAAAAATATTCGTTGTACCTTCGATAAGCCCATAACTACCGTTAGCAAATCGAACTAATGCCATCCCTAAATCTTCTGCATCAATAAATTCATGCATCAAATTATCCGTCATTCCGACAACTTCTACAATTTCATCGCCCATCATCCAGCGCAAAAGATCAATATTATGAATACATTGATTCATAAGTGCACCGCCATCTTGTTCCCAAGTTCCACGCCATGGTGCTTGTTTATAATAATCTTCTCCACGATTCCAACGAATATGAGCAGTTCCATGAAGTAGCTTACCGAAACGTCCTTCTTCCACTGCTTCTCTCATTTTTAGAACAGATTTATTGAAACGATTTTGGTGACATGCACTTACTTTCACATTTTTTTCTTTTGCTTTTGCAATAATTTGATCTGCTTCTTCTAATGAAAGAGCAATTGGTTTTTCAATAATTAGATTACTACCAGCTTCGATACAATCTAATGCAATTCTTCCATGTTCTCCACTTTCCGTACAAATACCCACTAACTCAGGGTTTTCGTTTACAAGCATTTCTTTATAATCTGTATATTTTTTTACGGTATTTGGAAGATTAAACGTTAAAATTGTTTCATCCATTTTCGATTCTTCCAAGTCACATAATGCAACAATGTTCAACTTATTTTTAACTGCTGCTGCAATATGATTCGGTGAAATTCTTCCACATCCAATGACTGCATATTTTAATTTCATAAACTATCCTCCTCAAGTCTTCTTATTATTTTTCCAGGAACACCAACAACAACGACATTATCTTCAACATCTTTTAAAACAACTGTGCCTAATCCAACAATACTATTTTCTCCTATTGTAATTTGATTCATAATTGATACAGAAGGGGCTATATATGAATTTTTCTTCAAATGTACACTTCCAGCTATCATTGATTGGGAAATTACACTTACATTCTCTTCAATTATGACATTATGTGCTATTTTACATAGATTACCCACCTTTACATTATTGCCTATTTCAGTATTATTTAAGGTTCCTCTATCAATACATGTATTTGCTCCGATTTCAACATCTTCACCTATAGTAACACCACCAAAATGAGGAACTTTTATATTCTTTCCTTCATCATTTTGAAAATATCCAAATCCATCAGATCCGATTATAACCCCGGAAGAAATTATCGAATTCTTTCCTATCGTTACTTTACCTTCAATGGATACATTATTTTTTATTTTCACATTATCTGAAATCACTACATTATACCCGATATAGCAATTATGGCCAATATATACGCCCTTACCAATATGGGATGATTCTATAACAGAATTCGGACTTTTATATTCTTTAGATGTTTCAGTAATAAAAAAATGATTTAATATCGTGAAAAATACTTCTTTTGGATTTTCACAGTAAATAAAATTCAAGCCTTCAAAGCCAATATTTTCAGCTTCTTTAGACACTATAATAGATTCTTTTATTTCTTCAATAACAAGAGAATTCATTTTTTCCACATCTTTAATCCATGAAATTGCCTTTGCTTTCACATTATCTATCGAAGCGTATGTTTCGATTGTCAGATTTTTATTCCCCTGATATTTATATGGGATTCTAGTACCATCTAAAAACTCTGTTATATTTTCAATATTAATCATCTAATAATCTCATCTTTACTGATAACTGAGGTTAAATCTCTAAAATTATCATTCATGAAATCATATTTATCAATATTAGCTTTATTTAGGAAATTCAATAATTTATATTCCATTGTTTCATTTTCACTAGAATACCAAAATGGATGAGTAAGAATATGTAACTTTTGATAATTACCAGATTCAATTAATTCAATAGGATTTTCTCGCCAGTTCATTCTGGAATCTGATACATATTTCATGTTTTTAAAGAAATTAGAGGAATACGAATTTACAAGTTTATCAAATTTAATATCATTTTCTAAAACCAACTTTGATGGACGATGCATTGAGATTACTTGTATTTGTTTATGCAACAACTTACTTAAAATACTGGCTTCACTCTCTATATATTTTTTTATATCGTCAACTGTATTAATATCATATCTTTTTTCATCAAAATGTAGCCCTATCTCATGCCCTAATAACATTATCTTTTCTAATAGTTCAAAGGACTTTTTCGAGAAAATATTATAAAAATCAGTTGATAGTAATACAAAATAGGTTGATTTTACTCCCATTTTATTCTCAATGATAGCCATATCAAGAGCTTTTTCAATAGTAAAATCAACATCATGTCTTAGAATAACAGATTTCTCATTTTCATCATTATTGTGATATGAGCAAAACTCATACCCTTTTTCATTCAGAACTCGTAATAAATGTATATAATATTTATTTGTAAATTCCATTTCATATCTCCTTTATAATAATTCAATATTACCCCTATTCTTTATTTCTTTCAATGCGTTTTTCGTATCAAAGATTGCTTTAGAGTGTTGTTGAACTAATGCGTAATCTACATTCGAGTGAGCAGTAGTTACAACCACTAAATCGGCACTGGAAAGTAGTTCAGCTGTTAATGCTACTTCACTCTTTTTACCTTCCCCACGCACACGATATTCTGGCACATTAGGATCAAAATAAATTACTACTGCTCCTTCTTTCTCTAATTCTTCAATTACTTTAATTGCAGGGCTTACTCTAAAATCAGAAATATCTTGTTTATACGCTACACCAAGAACCAAAATATTCGAGCCATTCATTGCTTTTTTCTCTTTATTTAGGATCTTACTTGCTCTTTCTGCACAATATTCAGGCATACGATCATTTACCATCATAGAGGATTCAATCATAGAAGTATGGAATCCGAACTCACGAGCTTTCCATGAAAGATAATACGGGTCTAGGGGAATACAGTGTCCACCTAATCCTGGTCCTGGATAGAATGCTTGGAAACCATATGGCTTCGATTTTGCAGCATCTATTACTTCCCAAAAGTTAATCCCCATTTTATTACTTAATATCGCAAGTTCATTCACAAGTCCGATATTGACATTTCGGTATGTATTTTCTAGAATTTTTTCCATTTCTGCAATTGCCGGAGATGAAACAGTATATACATCGCCTTCTAATACTTCGCGATACATTGCAGCAATAACTTCTGTTGCATCTTCACCAATTGCACCAACTACTTTAGGTGTATTTTTTGTTTTATAGATTGCATTACCTGGATCCACTCGTTCAGGTGAGAATCCTAAATAGAAATCTTCTCCACAAACTAAACCTGAGCCATTTTCTAAAAGTGGTTTGATCAATTCTTCTGTCGTACCAGGGTAAGTAGTAGATTCAAGTACTACCATCATTTCTTTCTTTAAATATTTGGCAATTTCTTTCGTAGAAGCTTCCAAATAGCTGATATCTGGTTGTTGATATTGATCAAGTGGCGTTGGTACACAAATCGCTACAAAATCAACGTTTTTCATAAAGCTAAAATCAGTAGTTGCAGAAAGTAAACCGGATTCAACTAAGTGAGCAAGTTCGCTATCTACTACATCACCTATATAGTTTTCACCTTGATTAACCATGTTCACTTTTTCAGCATGCACGTCAAAACCGATTGTTTTATATCCAGCTTTAGCTTTTTCAACAGCTAAAGGAAGACCTACATATCCTAGACCAACTACACCCACTGTGATTTCTCTTTTTTTAATTTTGTCTAATAGTTTCTGTTTCATGTTTACAAAACCCCTCTTTACCAATATATTTTTTCTTTTCATTACTTTTTATCTAAATTACTAGTTATTTTGATTGTTATAGTATCATGCTTGAAATATGAAATTAATTTAATTAAAAAACATCCAAACCCACCCGGTTACCCCTAAAATCTAGCCAATATATGGAAATTACTAAACTATATACTATTTTACTTTATCTAAATCACTAAAATAAATACTAATCTGTAATATAAATTTAAATATACCTGACAATAAAACCGCTAAGCAAAATCCAATTAACCCAAGCCAATTAGTTAAATAATAGTCAATAACCATGAATAAAATCAGATTAGACCGCTATGCCAATACCTACGAAAAGATTGTAATTTACCCCTTCTATAACTATATTTACGATACTATCCTTACCACTTAAATTATTTTCATCTTGTTGCAGAAGCCTGAGTGTCCTACTAGAGTACCGTATTTGGCAAATTGAATGTTTGGCTATGTAAGAATCTTTTCAAATTGGATTATTAACAAAAGTATTGAACCAATAAAACAAAAACGGAATACTAATTCTTTTCCTAAGTATTTCAAATTGATTAGAATTGTTTTTAATATCGTGATAACAGCCATACACAATAATGTCCCTCTGGATCCTAAAGAAATAATAATAACAAAGGTAGTACAAAAAAGGAAAAATGAAAAGGACCGAAAATTATTAAAAAAGTCTCCCAAGAATACCATTGCTGGCAGGAGCATAAAGTAAGACAAACTCATATTATAAACACCTGCTATTACATTCCCACTTAATATGAAAACACTAATAATAACGCCTATTAAAAATACTACATTCGCAACTATTTTCAAGACATTCTTGAATTCTTTAAATTCTTTTAAAGCCAAAGTGTATACTATTGCTTGGAGAGACATAAAAAGTACTGGAAAAATTAACTCCAACAAGTATGATCTATAGGCAGATAAAAGAGTAAACGTAAAGAAAATATTACCGTCATAATACCATAAATTATAATATGTTCTTTATCAACTCTCCTCCAGATTGAGGGAAATGGATAAATAAAGAAAAAGGCTACGATTATCTTTAAAACCATTTGAACCCATAACTCCATTTGAGTATCAATTAAACTAAATGTTATTAGCACCAAATATTGAAATGTCAAAATAACAAATGAAGCACTCTACGCTATACCTATATTTTAGGGTTAATTTTATTTTCTAATATTAGGTCCCGCTCTATTTTTTGAGTCTTAATTATTTTATATAATCTCCTTCAAAGTATAGACGATTTTCTTGCACCATCGTTTTAATTAATTGTTTTATTTACTGCTAGGGAAATCTTGCATCACCATTACAATAAAAGAGCATTAATTAATTCTAATTGCTTGTCGTGCAATTTTCTCATAAGAGAATGTTATATAACCTTTTGTCTTAGCGACTTTTTCCATATTTTCATATAATGTCTTATCATCCATCAACAACTTAATATTTTCTTTCAGTTGGTGAGAATTGTCACCATCTAAAAATAGACAATTTCCACCAACATCAACGTATTCCATTCCGTCCCACCTTTTACAAATTAATGGCAAACCACTGCAAATAGCTTGCTCCCATAATGCAGATTTCGAACCAGGGAATACTGCAGCATTTGAAGCTAAATAATAATCATAGACATCTTCTCCACTTAGCCAACCAATATAATTTACTCTATTATCTGATTCAATAAGACTTAGCATTTCTTGTTTTATATCGTCAGAAAAAGAGCCAAAAATTAATAACTTTAATTTATTACTATCAACTTTTTTCATAGAATTAAGTAAAAGTTTAATATTTTTCCTTTTACTTAATTTCCCACCTGTTATTATTACAAAATCATCATCCAAGATACTTAAATTTTTTCTTATTTTCATTTTTATTTCATCTTGATTTTCGAAGTCAATTTTATCTGTATCAGCTCCTAAATATAGATATTCCATTTTTTCATCTGATATATTATACATATCTTTTACAAATTTTCTGCATCCTGGTGCTAAAACAAATACTTTCTCAATAAACGGTAATGATTTTTGAATAGCCCATTTATAAATGACTTTATGTAATATCTCCCTTGAAATGAAGTTTTTACCACTGTTGATATATGCAGCGTGATTATCAACAATTAACTTACAATGTGGATTATCTTCTACATATCTCGCTACCTCTATTAGGTCTAAAAATTGTATACCATGGTTGAATATTAAATCCGGTTGCTCTTTTTCAAGTAGTTTATATGTATCTTTATATATTTTTAACTTCTTATTGATTTTTCCTAACCATTTATTTTTATAATCAATTCTAATAACTTTTATACCATCGGAATTAATATATTTTCCGGATTCCGCCAAGTCCTCTTCTCCATTATCTTTTCTATATGTAAATCTAGAAGCAATTATTGTTACATCATGTCCAAATTTTTTATGATATTTCGGAATAATATTTTCTTGATATCCAAAACCCTCTATGTAAAAATTAGACAAGCATAAGTGTACTATTTTCAATTTGAAGTTTTCCTCCATACAACCATATTTATATAATCTGTATAAGATAATATTATTCTAACTACTTTATCAGAAACATTATTCATACTATAATCTGAAACTCTTCTCAAAGTTTCTTTCCTTTGTGTATCTAATATCTCTAATCCCTGAATTACTCGCTCTTTCCCGAGCCCAACCATCATAACCGAAGCCTCTTCCATAGCCTCAGGTCGCTCATGAGCCTGTCTAATATTTAGCGCCCTAAATCCAAGAATAGAAGATTCCTCACTAATAGTCCCACTATCACTAAGAACTGCCTTCGCTTTCATTTGAAGTTTCACATAATCATTAAACCCTAAAGGTTTCATCGTTTTAATTAATGAATTGAATTTAATGCCTTTAGTATCAATCATTTTTTGCGTTCTAGGATGAGTACTAATGATTATCGGCATACCATATTTATCTGCAATTGCATTTAAACTATCACATAAATCCATAAAATTCTTTTCGGAGCTAATATTTTCTTCGCGATGAGCTGATACAACGAAATATTTATCTTCTTCAAGATTCAGTCTGTCCACTATGTCTGATTTCTCAATGTCTTCTTTTCTTGAATTGAGTACTTCAAACATCGGACTTCCCGTCTTAATAATTCTATCTGCTGGAAGACCCTCTCTTAAAAGATATTCTCTTGCAATATCGCTGTAAGTTAGATTGATATCCGCAGTATGATCGACAATTTTCCGATTTGTTTCTTCAGGAACACGCTGATCAAAGCAACGATTTCCAGCTTCCATATGGAAGATAGGAATTTGTCTTCTTTTTGCTGCAATTGCACATAGGCAGCTGTTTGTATCTCCAAGGACAAGTAATGCTTCTGGTTTAACCTCTTCTAAAATTGGATCAATCTTCACAAGGATATTGCCGATTGTTTCAACAGCTGTTCCATTTGCTGCATTCAAGAAATAGTCTGGCTTTCTTAGGTTAAAGTCTTCGAAGAAAACCTGATTCAATTCATAGTCATAGTTCTGACCTGTATGTACAAGTATATGTTCTATCGCATTTGATTCTTCCAGTTTGTTGATGACCGCTGAAAGTCTGATGATTTCAGGTCTGGTGCCTATAACAGTCATTACTTTTAATTTCTTCATCATTATACCTCCAAATAATGAGTGTCTGGCTTTTCGGGATCAAAGCTTTCGTTCACCCACATTACTGTAACTAAGTCTGTTTCTCCTACATTCACAATTGAATGTGTATATCCTGTCGGAATATCTACTACCTGCAGCTTTTCGCCATTTACGTAATATTCGATAATCTCTTCTGAATCGATATTTCTGAATCTGATTAGTCCTTTACCACTTACCACTAGGAACTTTTCATTTTTTGTGTGATGCCAATGATTTCCTTTAGTGATTCCTGGTTTAGAAATATTAACCGAAACCTGACCTCGATCTGGCGTACGAAGGAATTCTGTAAAAGATCCCCGATTATCGACATTCATTTTCAAACCATAAGAAAATTCATCTTCAGGCAAAAAACTTAGATATGTACTATACAATTTCTTCGTCAATTCATCACTCATTGTTGGTACGCCTAAAGACTTTCTGCTTTCTTTAAAGCTTCTGATACGGTCAGCTAAGTCACCTAATTCAATCTTATGCGTGACTGGTACAACACAAAGGTTTCTATCAGCAGTCGGGTTTCCTTCTAAAGCTCTTAAGAATTCTTCAAGCACATCATCAATATAGGCAAGTTCAAGAAGAGCCGCAGGATTATTTACCTGAATATCTAAACCTCTAGCTATATTATAACAATACGTCGCAACAACCGTATTATAGTTAGGTTTACTCCACTTTCCAAACAAATTGGGAAGTCTATATACAAATACTTCTGCACCCGTTTCTAATGAGTGTTCGAACAATAAATTCTCTCCAGCTTTCTTGCTGATACCATATGGATTATCTTTTTCAGCTTGGATAGATGAAGTAATTAGTATAGGTGATTTGTTATTATGCTTTTTTAGTAGTTCCAGTAATTCAGATGTAAAACCATAGTTTCCATCCATAAACTCTTTTTCATTCTCTGGTCTATTTATTCCAGCTAAGTGAAATACAAATTCGCATTTCTTTGTATACTCTTCCAAGTCTCTCAAAGTATGATTTCTTGTAAACAATAGTAAATCTTCATACCCCTGGTTTTTCAACTCAGCTACTAAGTTTTTACCGAGGAATCCTCCAGGACCCGTTACAAGAATTTTCACTTATGGTTCCACCCTTTCAATTCACTCTGTATGTAAGGGAGTTCTAAAAGCTTTCCTTTAATTTGTTCTATTGAAAGTCGATATGTATTGTGTGAGTTGTATTCTTCATCCGTAGAAAGCTTTTCATTACCTTCCTCGAAGTATTTATCATAGTTAAGATCACGATTGTCTGCTGGGACTCTGTAGAAACCTTCTAAGTCATCTGCTACGACATGTTCTTCCCTCGTTAGAAGCGTCTCGAATAGTTTTTCACCGTGTCGGGTACCTATAAGCTTCACTTCATTATCTGCATTAAAAATTTCTTTTACTGCTTGTGCCAAATCTTCAATTGTAGAAGCTGGAGATTTTTGGACCATAATATCTCCTGCATCAGCATTCTTAAATGCAAAAACTACAAGTTCAACCGCTTCCTCAAGACTCATAAGAAATCTTGTCATATCAGGATCTGTTACTGTAAGTGGCTTACCAGCTTTAATCTGTTCTACAAAAAGTGGAATAACTGATCCACGAGAAGCCATAACATTTCCGTATCTTGTACCGCAAATGAGTGTTTTATCAGGAGATACTGTTTTCGCTTTAGCAACAAATACCTTTTCCATCATGGCTTTTGATATTCCCATGGCATTGATTGGATAAGCAGCTTTATCTGTTGAAAGGCATATGACTTTTTTTACTCCATATTCAATTGACGCATTCAATACGTTTTCTGTACCAATAACATTTGTTTTCACGGCTTCCATCGGAAAAAATTCACATGATGGAACTTGTTTAAGTGCTGCGGCATGAAATACATAATCGACTTCATTCATTGCATATTTCACGCTCGCAAGATCACGTACGTCCCCAATATAAAACTTTAACTTATCATTATTATATATTTTCCTCATATCATCTTGTTTCTTCTCGTCACGTGAAAAGATACGAACTTCTTTAATATCTGTATCCAAGAATCTTTCCATTACTGCATTCCCAAAGGATCCAGTCCCCCCGGTAATGAGTAGAGTTTTATCTTTAAACATAATTTTTGTCCTCCAATATCGTGAAATCCCTAAAATGTTCATCCATTTTATTTAAAAGTTCTAATTTATTGAAGTTCCTATCATAGTAAATCCTTGCATTTCGACCCAATTCAATAAGTTGTTCATTTGAATTGCTTAATAATTCAACAATTGACTCTGCAAGTTGTTGAACGTCCCCTGCTGGACTACATAACCCTGCATTTGCCTCTTTGATTATTTGATTCGTTTCTCCTGTAGCTGAAGCAATAATTGGAATTCCACACGCCATATATGACTGGAGTTTTGCAGGGATTGTCATTGAAAACAGTGGACTGTCTGTTAAACAAAGAAAAGCCGCATCACTTGCTGCCATAAATTCAGGGATTTTGCTAGCTGGCTGTTTGGGTATGAAATTAAACATATCTGATAAGTTGTTTGATTTTACTAGCTCAATTAAGGTATCTTTGTATCTACCATCCCCAACAATATTAAAACGAATTCTTCTTTTAAATTTATTTCCTTTTAACAATAAGGCAACTTTCGGGAGAATATCTAATCCCTGAGAAGTTCCAATATTTCCTGCGAAAATAATATTAAATGCATCATCATTTGGAATTTCATCAATACCCGATTTTTTCAGTGGTTTATAGAAATCTTCTGCATACTGAGGCCAGTACTCAATTTTCTCCTTTGACACACCACGATTACTAATAGAAGTTACGAAGCTCCTTGATGTAGTAAATATTTTTGTGCATCGACTATATATATAATCAACCATTTTACCTACCATATTAATAACGGTTTTATTTTTTATCCCTGATAAAATTTCGAAGTTTTCCGGCCATAAATCTTGAACATAAAGATAACACGGTATCCTCCTCTTCTTCGCATACCATACCCCCGGCAAGGCTTGTGTCATTGGGGATACTTCAAATATAAATACATAATCAGCTTTTATACGAGTAAAGAGGCTCCAAAAAAAACCGGAAACGACGAAGGAAATATAGTTTAACGCAAGCATAATTGAACGGTTTCCTCTTGGCACTAGTGGAATTCTTATAATCTCAATTCCGTTATATAATTCTTTTCTTTTTTTTAGTAAGCCATATCCTTCAAAATACTTACCTTGTGGATAGTTAGGGATCCCAGTTATTACAGTTACTTTATATCCTCGTTTTACCCACTCAGTGCAAATGTCATTTATGCGAAATTGTTCAGGGTAGAAATATTGTGCTATAACTAAAATATGTTTTTTCAAGCTATAATCCACCCCTCTACATTATTTTTCAGTTGCAATGATCGATTCATTTAAATTCCAGACTCTGTAATTCTCTTTATAATCACTTAAACTTTGATCATAAACTAGATTACCAAACACCTTATTAACAATTCCTACTTTTTTGCTTACTGCACCTAAAATGGGATTAAATATCCTTGTCATTTTAATCTTCCTATTATGTACTTCAGCTATTATCTTCACCATTTCACTGGTTTTCACATACTCGCTATTTTGCGGGAAGAATGTACCACTCTCTTCATTTTCTACTATCATACGAATAAACTCAGATAGGTTATCTATATGAAGCATACTTCGCTGATTTTCGATATCTGGGAACACAGGTAACTTCTGAGCCGCTTTAGCTAATTTAGGATAATTCCCTTTTGACTCTTTACCGTAAATCATTGGCGGCCTGATAATAGAAATATTAAAATCATCGCTTTCCAAAGCTTTAATTCCCTCCTCTGCTTGGAGTTTACTATTGCCATAAAAGTTAGCAGGAGTTGGAACAGTATCTTTAGTGATAATCCTTGGTTTGTTTATATAACTACTATCACCGTAAACAATAATACTACTCATAAAAACAAATTGTTTAACACCATCTTTTTTTGCCTTTTGGGCGGCTTCTATCGTCAAATCCCTATTTACTTTATAATAGAGAGATTCCATTTCAGGTTTTGCGTCGACATGTGCTATCCCTACTGTATGAAATACTACGTCATATCCTTTAAATGAAGTTTCTTTCCATTTGTCATCTCTTAGGCTAAGAGTATCGATAGAATACGTACCAGGATATTGAGAAACCCACTTAACAAAAGATGTTCCTACATAACTTTTTGCTCCTGTAATAAGTATCTTTTTCACTTCGAAACAGTCTCCTCTTTAGATGCAGCTATTTCTGTAAGCCCAAGGTTTATATTTACTAAGCGTTTATTGACGTATCGATTTTCACCAAATAAGACTACACCAACAGTTCTTATGATGATTTTAAAGTCTAGCCACAAACTAAAATGTTCAACGTAATAAACGTCTAATTTGTATCTTTCTTCCAAGGATAGGTGTATATTTCCACTTACTTGTGCTAATCCCGTCATTCCAGGATTCATATTGAGTCGCTTCGCAATTTCATCTGAGTAATCGTCAAGGGAAGAAATCCGCTCTGGTCTTGGACCAACTAGACTCATTTCCCCCTTAAGAACATTCAACACTTGGGGAATTTCATCGATTTTACTTCTTCTCAGAAACTTTCCGGTAGAAGTAATTCGATCATCGTCTTTCATCACTTCTTGACCTTTCACCATTGTTTCTGAGCCGATTTTCATCGTCCGTAATTTATATACCTTAAATATCTTTTTATGAAGTCCAGGGCGGTCTTGTAAGAAAAAAACAGGTCCAGGAGAAGTAACTTTAATTAATAGTGCAATTAAAATCCATATAGGAAGAAATAAAATAAGTACTACTAAGGAAGCCACGATATCAAATAAACGTTTGAGCACTTTTGGGAGTATTTTATTCTCCATTAAAATCCCTCTACTTCATAATCAACAGGGATTAAATACCCGTCACTAAGTTTTATTTCACCATCATTTTTATTTATTTCGGCTGACCAAATCCTAATGGTTTTATCTCCATTTTTGTAAAAAGCGCCTGGGTATGGATGGGAGACAGCTCTCACTAAACTATCGGCTTCATTCATAGTCATGCGACCCAAAACTTCACCATCTTCTGGTTTTCTACCTGGCCATTCAGTAGCGTCAGCATCATTTTGTTTCGTAAGTGTAATATTGTTATTGACGATAGCATCCCAATACTTTGAAATCAGCGTAATATGAAGTTCATCTACTGTTTGATAAAGCTCTGTTGCCGTTGATTTCTCATTAAGTGGTATGACTCCTTGTCCAATAATTTCTCCTGTATCGACACCTTCATCAAGCTTAAACATCGTTACACCTGTTTTATCTAACCCTTTAATAATGGACCATGGAATTGCTGCTCTTCCTCTGCCAATTGGTAATAACGTAGGGTGCATTCCAATACATCCATGTGTCGGGGTTTCAAGTAATTCTTTCTTGGCTATCTGTGACCATCCAATAATAAATAGCCAATTAATTTTATGTGCTTTAAGAGTATCAATGACTTCTTGGTCATTGATATTATTAATTTTCAAAAGTGGAGTAGCGTTTTCAGTGGCAATATCATCAAGATAGATTCTTCCAGACTTATTCTTTGCCTTTTCATCCTTTAGCGTTATAAGTAAGTCCAAGTTTCCGCCAATTCGGTATATTTCTTCGACGCAACTTTGTCCCAATTGAACACAAGTTGCAAATGCCATTTTCATTTTCATACCACATCTTCCTCCAAACAACTAAAATCCTCGTCTGAATACACTCTCAAAAGCTTCAGCATAAACCATTCCCGCTTGTCCACCACGATATGCAGCAAGACCTTTAATCGCCTCATTGCTTCTAGGATGAGGGTAATCTCTCATAACTCCGCGATATTGTGCAAGCGCCTCGATTTTTGTATCAACACTCACTTCACCGACTTCAAAAAATGTATTCGGTGAAAACTGATTCATTGCTGTATTAAGACCCCACTCTGTAGAGGATGGGACTTCCATGAATAGAAGTTCTCTTAACTGCGGAACATCATTTCTTCTTTGGAATAACCGGGCTGCAGCTTGGCAGGCCAGGGATGTATGTAAATGATCATTATTTAAGTCGGCGGGATAATGGGTTAACACCACATCCGCATTTGTCTCAATCATTGCATTTTCGATAAACTGGACAAGCTTTAGATGGGGCACCATATTAAATGCGATGTTTGGAAAATCACCTATAATAATTTTGTCAACGCCTAGTATATCCATAGAGTTATTCACATCTACATTAAGCTCATCAATTGTCGGACGGTAATTTCTTGCATTCACTTCACCCGATAATATACAGACATTTACTGAATGTCCTTCTTGGGCTAGCTTAAACATTGTAGCACCAGCGCCTAAAACTTCATCATCTGGATGCGCTACAACCACCAAATATGTCATATCTATTACCTCGCTTGTTTATATTTCTTAGTTAGTCAGTCAGTAATCTTTTGGATTTACAAGTTCACTCCTATTTACAAACTCCCAACCGCTAGATATTAGTTGAATATATCCAATAAACTCAATACTTTAATTCACATAAAAACCCTTGCCCAATAGGCCCACTTGATGAACAAGGGCGACTTAATGGTTTGATTTCACTGTCTGTTATAATAAGGTAAGTTGATAGCTTCCGAAAAAGGACTTTCTTTTGTGTAGTCGAATATCACCGTGGATGTCAGTATCTGGCACCACTAGTTTAGTTCAACACCGGCACCTTCCGATTAGCCAACCCAACCAAAGTATCCTTCAGCTCAACCTCATCCATCTCAAGCACCCTACTCAAAACATACTCCATCTCCAACCCACTAACCGGCTCCGCCTTCCCAACAAAAATCTTCGGAAAAACATGCTCGCTCTGCCGCTCATTATCATTCAACAATTCCTCAAACAACTTCTCCCCAGGCCGTATCCCTGAATACCTAATCCCAATCTCATCCTCACTATACCCCGACAACTTAATCAAGTTCTTCGCCAGATCCACAATCTTCACCGGTTCACCCATATCAAGCACAAACACTTCGCCCCCGGCAGCCAATGTCCCTGCCTGAATAACAAGCCGCGAGGCTTCCGGAATCGTCATAAAGTAACGGGTCATTTCCGGATCCGTCACAGTAACCGGCCCACCCGCTTTAATCTGTTTCTTAAACAACGGAACAACACTACCACGCGATCCAAGTACATTCCCAAACCGAACAGCCGCAAATTTCGTAGTGCTATTCTTCGCAAGATTCTGTACAATCATCTCCGCAAAGCGTTTCGTCGCACCCATGACATTCGGAGGGTTAACCGCCTTATCCGTAGAAATCATAACAAAGTGCGGGACGCCGAAGGTGTCCGCTGCTTCCGCAATATTCTTCGTACCAAAAATATTGTTCTTCACAGCTTCCATCGGGTTTGCTTCCATCAACGGCACATGTTTGTGTGCGGCTGCATGGTAAATGACATCGGGCTGGTATTCACTCACGGTGTCGAAAAGCCGCATGCGGTCTTGGACGTCTGCGATTACCGGAATGATTTCCGTGTCTTGTGAAACCTTTTGACGCAGTTCCATGTCTATAGTGTAGATGGAATTTTCACCATGACCGAGAAGGATCAATCTGCTCGGTCTGAATTCGCTCACTTGGCGACAAATCTCTGAACCGATGGAGCCGCCAGCTCCGGTTACGAGGATTGTTTTGCCAGTGAGTTTGTCTGATATGGCTTTCATATCGAGTTGGACTTCGTCACGTCCGAGTAAATCCTCGATTTTGACATCTTGCATATCGTTAACGGATACTTTCCCTGTCATCAAGTCTTCAATACGGGGAATCGTTTGTGTACGAATACCTGTATCGACGCAAATCTTCATCAAGTCCGCCATGGCTTGTTTAGACATGGATGGAATAGCGATGACGATTTTTTCGATATGATTATCTTTGACAAGATCAGGAATCCTGTTCGTGCCGCCTAGCACTTGTAATCCGTATATTTCCAATCCGCGTTTCGCTTTATCATCATCTACGAACAGCACGGGCATCATACCGGATGCCGGGTTCTTCAAGACTTGACGGACAATCATCGTACCGGCTTGTCCCGCCCCGACGACCATGGTGCGAATCTCTTCATCCGCATTCGAATGGATAACCGTCTCCCGTACAAGCCGCCAAGATAACCGCGAACCACCGATTAGTAGAATATGAAGCATCCATGTTAGAAAGAGTGCACGTAAGTAAATATCTTGTGTCAGTATAAATTGAACGGCTGCGACGACAACTATCGTCCAGGTGACCGCTCTGAAAATCGATTTCAATTCCCCGACTGATGCGTACGCCCATGCTTTCTTGTACAGGCCATAATGCCATGCGAAGAAGTGGTGCGCCAGCTGAATGGTGACGACGCTGATCAGCAACATCTTATTCGTAAATACGTCTATGTAGGGATGCAGTACAAAATAACCTATGTAGATGGAAAACAAGACGATAAAGGAATCGACGACAACTAGTAATGTCATCCGTTTTTTAATGGTCATAATACACTCCCTCGTTCCTAGCAAATCAGACTCCCTATGTATCGGTCCTGTCCAACAGACTAATAATCTTCCTTATTCAATACCAATTTCCAATACCAATAGGTTGATTATACTACTTCACTTCTTGATGTTCCACCACTTTTTTGGAATTATCAATTCTGGTTCTAAAATGACAAGCGTGTCATTCGTTAGGATACGCTCGTTGTTGGCTAGTAAAAGTTCCGCTTCGGCATGAAATCTCTTCTTTTCCAGCAGATTCAGCCCTTTTTCAAATAAAAACGGTCTTGTGTCCAAGTTGTGAACATCCGATCCATATGTATGGATAAGGTTCGACTCGATGAGTTGCAGCGAAATCTTCTGCACTGTTTTGCCAAAGTGACCGGCCACACTCCCCGCTGTGATTTGGGCGAGGGCCCCGTTGCGGACAAGCCGTTCGAGACGCGCGGGTTTTTCGGCGATGGCCCGGTTGCGTTCGGGGTGCGCGATGATCGGGATGATTTCTTTTTCAAGCAACGATTGAATGATTGCTGTCGTATAAGCAGGAACAGATTGTGTCGGCAATTCCAATAGTAAATAATTCGAGTTTGCGAGTAATAGCGCTTCCTCGGCCTCTATTTTCTCGATGAGGTCCTCGCATAGCCGTACTTCTTGTCCGGGGTGTAGCTTGACTGGAATGCCGGCTGACTGGACAGCATCCGCCAGAAGTGTGAGCTGACCTTCTATTGTAGTGCGCGGGACGTGGTAATGGGGATTGAAGGCGTGCGACGTGGCGATTATGTCGGTGATGCCTTCACTTGCCGCTTTTTCCAACATGCGCATGGTGTCTTCGATTGTTTCCGGTCCGTCATCGACGCCGAAAAGGATATGTGTATGCATGTCGATCATATAAGTCTCTCCTCTCTAGGTAAAAAGAAAAAGAGTACAGGCGTAAATCGCCCGTTACTCTCCGGCTCCGTAATATTGGTAGTAGTAATGGTCCTTTTCAAGGACAAAGTTGTTCATAAGAACGCCAAGGATGTTGGCCTTGGAGGAATCAAGTGCTTCTTTCGCTTTTTGGATACTGGCTTTTTGCGTATTGCCTGCATTGACGACAAGGATTGCCCCATCGCATTTATTCGATAGAATTTGAGCATCCGCAACGGATAACAGCGGCGGTGCATCAAAAATGATAATATCATAGTCTTCAACCAGTTGATCGATAAGCATGTCCATAGCTTTCGAACCTAACAGTTCGGCAGGATTCGGCGGGATGGGACCGCATGTAATCAGCGTCAAACCATCAATTTTCGTCTCTTTTACAACATCGGCCAGTTTCCATTTGCGGGTCAGCAAGTTGGATAGCCCTGTTGTGTTCGCCGTATGGAACGTGTAATGCATCGTCGGCTTTCGCATATCAGCATCGACGAGTAAAACGTTCTTGCCTTCTTGGGCGTAGACGATAGCAATGTTGGCAGCGGTTGTCGACTTCCCTTCACCAGGTGAAGAAGAGGTGACGATCAAAGACTTCAGTTCTTTGTCAGGTGTTGAGAAATTGATGTTGGTACGGACAGTGCGGTATTGCTCCGCGACAAGCGATTTTGGACTGGCATCTGCGACCAGCTTTCGCGCCATCGTTTGGGTGGATGCCTTTTTCTTTTTAGCCACTTTGCTCATCTCTCCTTTCTTCTCTGTTTCAGAGCGTCTATTGCGCTTGGTGCCTTGACTTCAGGAATCGGGCTGATAAGTCCCAGTATCGGTAAGCCGAGCAGTTCTTCGATGTCGTCTTCCGTTTTGACCGTTGTGTCCAAATACTCTAACAGGAATGCAATCCCTACGCCTAGCATAAGACCGATGACGGCAGCGATTGCCATATTGAGATAAGGATCCGGTTTAATAGGTGCCGGATTTTCCGCAGGGATCGCCTTCGATAGGATATTGACGTTATCGACGTTCATAAGCTTTTGGATTTCTTCCTGGAAGACGATTGCTGTTGTATTGGCAATGTCGACGGCCCTGAACGCCTCAGGGTCTTGTACGCTAATACTGACAACTTGCGAGTCTTGTTCGCTGTTGACGGTTAGTTTACCGGAAAGCGCTGCCGGTGTCGTGTCGAGGTCAAGGTTTTTAATGACTTTCGAAAGGATAGCAGGGCTTTTGATAATAACGTTGTATGTATTGATGAGTTGAAGATTCGTTTGTATGTCTTGTGCGTTGAACTGACTCTGCTCGACTTTTTGCTGATTGACGAGGATTTGCGTCGACGCTTGGTAGATCGGTGTCAAGAATAGAAAACTGATGACGCCCGCTGCAGTTACTGCTAGCACGACGGCTACCAGAATAAGGACCAGCCTTTTCTTCAGCGTTTTGAATAAATCTTGTAAACTGATGGTTTCCTCCATACGTTACATATCTCCTTTTTCACTAACATTCAATTTCGACTTATTATAGCACAGATTGCGGAAGTGTCTCTTGTTTATTGTGGAAATATGACATATTTGACGGAAAAAATGGTGCGTAAGTGGGTTGACTAACTATTTTACTATTTCTATCGTTTACACCCTATTTATAGGAAGACATCTCTGGTGAACTATGGTAAAGTTCCACTATGAAAAAAATTCTATTTCTTTTATTGATTGTCGCTGGACTATTCTTTTCATCCGGACAGACGTACGAAGAACAAACATTAATCCCTTCACTTGCTGAATGGCTACCGGATAAGCCATTGTTAGAACCTCTATCGAAGCTGGAAATCCCTTATTGGGGAAAAATCATTTCAGTCGAAGAGCGGGGCTATTACCCGTTTGTTGAGTTTTTGCTACGCAAAAGCGCCCATTTTTTCCTATTCGGCTTGTTGGCGACCGCGGTGTATGCGGTGTTGCCACGGTTTACGCTCCGTTCTATAATCGCGTTGGTCATTACGCTCGGACTTGCGATAGCGGATGAGTATCATCAGTCGTTGACGGGTGGACGGACGCCTTCTTCGCGCGATGTACTGCTGGATACGGCGGGCGCTATTACGTTCATTGCCGTGTTGCGTATTGTGTTGGTTGCACGGGGCGGGCGGAAACGGAAGCGCCGTGGAAAGCTATAAACACCCGGGGACCGAACTCAAAAAAAACGCTCAAGTCTAGTAACTGACTTGAGCGTTTTTTAGTTGGTTCGGATTAATCACCGGCCGACCGCTTTACTTAGAATGCTGTCGCGGCGTGTTTTTTTCATCGCTTCGTATTCATCTTTGAAGCTTTGCGCGTACGATTTGTTGTACCCGTTATTCACAAGTTCAGCTTCGACTACTTTGAGGGTACCGTAGAAGATTGCGTCCGTGCTCGCCTCAAGTTCATTCGCAGCGGCCATGTATTTATTGTAAAAGTAACCGTAGTTTATGCTTTCGCCGTTCGCTTTTTTTGAGCTGTACTCTTGCTTGGCACGGCCTACGAGGGCATTAATCTTCCCATTGGCTTGTGATTCCAGGTTATTGAAAACCGGTGTGTATGTGTTTTTGATAGTCGCGACTGTCGGTTTGTTGGCCTGATTCGCGCTACCTGTTCCAGGTTTGCTCGTCGTGGTACCGGCTTGTTTGTCTGTAGAAGAATTGTTGTTGCTCGTACTATCGGTCTTGTTGTCTGTTGAAGACTTATCGGTGCTAGATGTGCCGGTTTTATCATCTGTGGCTTTATCGTCCGTAGTTTTCGCTTCATCGGAATCGGCTGCTGAACCGGAGTCGTTCGTTTCGATGATGTTCCCGTTTTCATCCACTGTAATGGATGTGCCATCTGGCAATTCGACTGTATATGGATCCGCAATGATTTCCGTAACTTCGGCATCCGCTACATCGTATTTTTTAAATTTCAAAATGTATGTTAGGTACGCCGCGATACCTAGTATGATGACAATCAGTATGATAATGGCAATCTTCCATGGTTTTTTCATCATGCACCTTCTCTCTCGTGTTAGTAGCTAGTTTACCATGAAGTGGTGTCTGGGTGTAGTTTTATCTTGGATACTGGGTGGGAATTGTTGGTCTATGTTGAGATTTGCCGAGGACTGTCAGTAGGTGGTTGCAAAATCCGTGCGTTCTAGTAGAAAGTTTCAAGTGCAATGGCTTACCCACACAACTAGCAGGGTGCCGGAATACCGACACCCCCTGTGTGTACTACTAGAGTGTCAGACTACCGACACTCTTTGCACCATCCAAATTGTGACAGTACCTGGCATCCCGTGGATTAACCAGAAGTCTGTACCGGATACAAGTTAACCTTTACTCTTCAGTTTCATGTATGACTACGAAATTCAATCCGCTTCCACTTTTAAAAATGTGATAAAGCCCCTTTGATTCATTCACTCGCATCGGCATTTCCCTTGTTCGAATATCGAGCTTCCCTTTTAGTTTATAAGCTTTTAGTATTTTCCCCTCAAACGAACTTTTGCTTATAGCGATGATAATCTTACTGCCGCCACTAAGAATGATTTCCGTCTCTTTACTAGATAGCTTAATTGTATTTTCAATATGATGCAAAGCAAACCAGACACAGTCATTTTCCTCAGGTGATTTACTCGGAAACCAAAAGATCCCGAGTTTTTCAATCACATTGACAGGATGCATTTTGGTATCTCCCAAAATCATATTGGCACTTTCTCTGGCACCTTTTAAACTAGAGCCGTAGTATTTCAAGTTGAAATCGATAAGTTCGGTCGGATTCATCTCTACCACGAATGGAGAACCGCCATCGAACACTTTGGTGTACAAGTTACCCGCATCATCGTACTCCGGTAAAAATAAAATGGTGTTATACGTTATTATATATTGTGCCGAACGCTTCATTCTTCATTCTCCTCCTGTATAAATCCCTTTTATCTATTCTTCCAATCCCTGTTCCTGGATTAGTATGCTAAAGCGCTATTGATCCAGCTTGACTCTTCACCCACTCCTTATCCCACTCAGCCATTTTCTCATCGTTGTTCTTAACTTAATTTCCCGAGTTGCAATGAAATTAGTCGAACCTTAGCGCATCTCCTTTTCTACGTATTTGTTAATTCGACACAAGAAGTCGATTCTCCTCTTTTTATTTTTAATTTTTTGAATTGAAATTTGATTCGTAGTAATTTTACAAGCATCTACTTTCGTATCCTCATGTATAAAGGCATTCAGTTAATTCACTACAATTGCATATTTATAAGATGCGGATTAGATAAGTGCCTGAATTTTTAATGGTTTCCGTATAATTATACAGTTGCATGAATTGCTTGTTATTTTTTTTTGCACAGGTGCGTGCAAGTTTTCTACAAAGACTTAATAATCCAATTACCTCTACCCATAAGTCCTTTTTCGACCCCTGATTCTTCGATTATGGTATGCCAAACGTCATGAACTCTCGTTGGATTGCCCGTTTCTTATGAACTACGATGTAGTCACCCGGGAATACAATGTATCGTGCACGGTCTGGAAGGCCGCTCAAATGATGAATTTTGAAGACGTTTTGGAACAATATGAACCAATGATTTCCGCCTCTATCCGCAAACTGAGTATTTACCGTGATCATGAAAGTTTCAAACAAGCAGGCAGAGTTGCACTATGGCAGGCATGGAACCGATTTGACATCGCCAAGGGGAACTTTACACCGTTCGCCTATCGAAGCATTCGAGGTGCCATGCTGGATGAATTGAAAAGAGAAAGTCGGTTTGACGAGAATGTCATGCGGATGGATGATGAGCTATTGGCGTTTACAATTGGTGGCGAATTCGATGTTCATTCCGGCGAAAAAAGTGAACTTGCAGAAGCACTGGACCTATTGTCGCCTGCTGAGCGGGAACTTGTCCGGTGGCTGTTCGTTGAGGGTTTTACGTTGAAGGAATGCGCGGAGAAGGTTGGTATAACGGTTGCGGGTGTTAAGAAACGGCGGGAGCGGATGTTGGTGAAGTTGAGGGGGGGAATAGGTGTAGGCTCTTGTTAGTTAAGGTAGTTCCTATTTCGATTTCTTTACTTACGGGATGCCAGGTACTGCCGCAATTTGAGGGACGCAATTAGGGTGTCAGTAGCCTGGCACCTTAATTGATTGAAGCGTGAATCAACAACATCCGTCGGATAATCAAATTTTACTGTCAAAATAGATTGCCTATTATTCTATTTATAGCTAGAATAGTAGACAAATAGTACTTCTTGTCCCACTTCTATAATCCAACTAATCTATTACCCATTTCAAAGGAGAGACAACATGAAAAAAGTCGCATTTTCAGCACTTGCTGCGGGTTCACTGGCCCTTTTTGTCGGAGTTTCAGATACAGAAGCTAGTTCGTACGCCGTTCAACCTGGTGATAGTCTTTGGAAAGTTGCCGCGGCACATGCTGTTTCGGTATCAGATTTGAAATCGTGGAATCAGTTGACGTCAGATATGATTCATCCGAATCAGACGTTGAAACTGGCTGCGTCTTCTACAGTGGTGGCAACAAAGCCAGCTCAAAAGAAGCCCGTTAAGCAAAGTACCACAGTTGAATCTTCACATCTATATGTGGTTGCTTCCGGTGATACATTATCCCGGATTGCGCAGCGACATCAAACAACTGTCCGTAGTATTCAGCAACTAAACGGACTTTCTGGTGATCGCATCTTTGCTGGGCAATCGTTGAAAGTGACGGGCACAACTGGTTCAACGCCAGTTGTATCGAAACCGGCCGTACCAAAGAAACCTGCCCCTACCGTCTCAACGACCGGCACAGTTCGTGTTGTAGCGGGTGATACGTTGTCAGGCATTGCTTACCGACAAGGGATTACGGTTACGCAATTGATGAACTGGAACAACCTAACTTCGAGTAACATTCGTGTGGGACAAGTCTTGAAAGTTGAAAATGCACTTGTTGCGACACAACCAAACACGAAGCCGGTATCCGCGCCTGTAGTGTCTCCTTCTGTTCCCACGGGTTCCGGAACGGTTGGCTCTGTTATTTCAACAGCGACTTCGCTTATTGGTACACCGTATGTATGGGGTGGCTCGACAGCTCGAGGATTTGACTGTAGCGGCTACATCTATCATGTGTATAGTACTGCGGGCGTGAGCGTTCCCCGCACAAATACGATTGGATTTGATGCACGTTCTTATGAAGTAAGCAATCCGCAAGTTGGCGATCTCGTATTTTTCAAGGATACGTATCGGGCGGGCATTTCCCATATGGGAATCTATCTTGGTAATCATACATTCATTCACGCCGGTGGTGATCGTGTTCAGATTTCGAGTCTACAGGCAGGTTATTGGGCACAGCATTTTGATAGTTTTAAACGGCTTTATGCGATGAATTGAATGAAAGTCCACTACGTGAATGATGTAGTGGGCTTTTTTGGAGTACCTGTGCGTGGCACTATTCCGACAATACACTACAATTACATATTTATAAGCCAGAGATTATATAAGCACGCGAAAAGTTAGACTATGCCGTATCTTTATACAATTGCATGAATTGTGTGTTGTTGTTTGTCGCACAGGTACACACACAATTTGCTATTGGAAATAACCTAGTCTATAATTTAAACAAATAGAATTGTAAAATTCAAAGGGAGTGTTCTTATGTCGAAAATCAAAACAAAAAACAGGCCATTGAAAGTGTTAATGGCAGGGGCAGTCGCTCTTACACCAGTATTAGCTGTCGGTGTAAATGCGGATAAAGCTAGTGCCGCAACGGGCTACGCATCTATTGATGCACTTATTGCAGATTTAAACACTGCCTACGATAAGTTGAGTGATGCTGACCAAGGCCATCTAGTTGCAGCCCAGAATCAAATAAATGGAGCTCTTGCAGAAAATGCATGGGAGGATAATATTAACTCACTATTGAAAGACCAAAATAATGATAATGCAAGAACAGTAGTCAAAGAGTTAGTAAAGCTATTGGCTAGCTCCCATTCAGTTATCGGTTTGGAGAATGCATTCAAAGAATTTGATAAAAACGTAAGCGATGATAATTTAAAGAATGCATTCGGTGAAGACATAACGAAGATAGAGTTCGTTAATTTCCTTGTATTTGTTGAATCAAATGTTTTTAAGGAATTAGGAAAAAAGGATAATTTCTCTTCTTACTATGATATTTTTAGGGACGTTTTATTGCAATCAGCTACGAGTGATAACTATCCAAAAATTACAGATGGCATTAGAAAAACTGTTAAAGTCGATGAAGTTCCTACCGTATTGCAAGGTATCCTAGCTAAAGCTAAAATTACCGATGATCAAAAAGATGCCTTCGTTAAATTAGCGAAAAACTACAACCCTGCAACTCCTCCAGTAGGTGGCGGTGGCGTCACTCCACCGGTAACAGATATCCCGGATAACGACAATGGTCAGATTTCTACAACACCTGATTCTATGGAATCCAACCCACAAGCTGTCATTGATGCGATTAACGATTCAAAGGAAGTAAATGAATTAGTGTTAACAGTTGAAGAGACACAAGGAACTGTAGGAATTCCAGCGCTTGTAATGAATGCGCTTCTAGAGAAAAATGGTAGCGCTGCTATCGTTGCACAAGTTCAAGGTGCATCTTATTCAATTCCAGTGAAAAATGTTGAGATGGCAGAAGCAGCTAAGCAATTAGGTGTAACAGCTGCTGAACTAAAACTTACTATCAGCATTACACCAGTGTCGAATATTCTAGATAAAGACACACGCTATAAGGTTCTTTCAAAAGCAATAGACTTTAAGGTTGAACTTGTAGCACCTGATAATAAATCTGTTGAACTTAAATCGTTCAAACACCCAATCACTCGCGGCATTGAAGCTAATTCTAACTTGAATCCGGCGACTACTCTCGGTGTAGTTGTACAAGCTGATGGGTCCATTATTGCCGTTCCGACATATGTCAATGATGAAAAAAGTGCTCTACTACGTCGCTCAACAAACTCTACGTACACATTAATCGAGCACTCTAAAACGTTTATCGATGTCGACAAAGGTGCGACATGGGCTGAAGAGTACGTTGAAAAGTTAGCTTCTAAAAAGATTGTCAATGGTGTTTCTTCTACATCATTCAAACCGTCTAAAATTGTTACACGGGGCGAGTTTGCAGCGATTTTAGCACGTGGTTTAGGTATTGTCGCAACTGATGCTAGTAAAACAGGCTTTACAGACGTTTCAACTAGCCAAGGTGTCAATAAAAACGGTGAAATCACAGCAGTAGCTGAAGCTGGATTAATTGCTGGATATAAGGATGGAACGTTCCGTCCATACGAAGAAATTACACGCGATCAAGCAGCTATTATGATTAGCCGTGCAATTGACTTTATCGACTCAAAAGACGTGAAACTTGATAACTCGAAAAAAATAACTTCTTTTAAAGACTACGACAAAATCGGTGCAGCATCACGCACACATGTTGATAAAGTATATAAAGCTGGTTACTTGGATGGCTATACAGATAACACATTCCGTCCGTTAGCTGATGCAAATCGTGCGCAAACAGCAAAAATCCTTTATAACTTCTTGCAATCTATTAAGTTCATTAACTAAGTTTGTTCCATTGCGACTGGTGTCAGTAACTGGCACCGGGTGTGTAGTATGTTAAAAAGCGTATTGCCTATTTACAGGCAATACGCTTTTTTGTCGATTATCTAAATGCACAGAAACTATTTTTTTATACAAAAAGAATCCGCGGAGAACTGAAGCTCTCCACGGATTTTTTGCGCCATCAACCAGGCTCACTACGTCTATTTCTATTGTATGAAAGGAATATCCTACATACACATTGTACCATAATCTTCTGCAATCTAAAAGACTAAGTTTCTATTAATTCATTTTGATAGTGTTCTATATAAGAAGACGGAGAAATCTGCGCGGCTAATATTTTGCGCTGGGCCAAACTTGCCGCCGCCGATCCCTTCGGTAATTCCATTTAACGCAAGAGAATTGATAGCTTCATAGGCAAAGCTTCCTTTACTGTCATTGAAATAGTTCTTCTCGGACAACGGAAGGCTAAATCCTCGTTGCAAAATAGCGGCCATTTCTGCGCGTGTCAATTTACCGTTTGGATCAAACTTTGTTCCACTTTCTTTCCCTCGGATAATGCCTTTACCTGCAACCGCAGCCACTTCTTTGTAAAATGCCATGCTTGGTGCCATGTCAGTAAAGCCTGGGTCTTTAACATTGTCCAGTGGAAGCTTTAACGCACGTGCAAGCAAGATTGCTCCTTGTTGTCTGGTCAACTCCTGATAAGGACCAAATGAGCCATCTGCATAGCCTGCAATGATGCCTTCATTGACAAGTGCACTAATTTCTTTTTCTGCTCTGAATGTCAATCCTGTATCTTTGAAGAGACCTTCTTTGAATTTTGCATTATAAACTGCTTTTACATCATCAATCATGATGGACCCTTTTGTTTTGAGAGAAGCAGTCGGCTGAGCAATATAGATTTGCTTCAGGGTTACATCCCCTTCTACAGCGGACGGTATTTCTGCAGTTACATAGTTCCATCCAAGCCATTTCAAACCGTTTTCCGGCGTGAAATCAATTGTATATTCTTCTCCTGTACTATCTGCAATTTTACCACGAAGCCATGTCTGACTTGCGTCACCATACACACGTGCAGTTAGCTTCACTGGTTTCCCGCCTGTTTTCATCGGTGTCTTCGCGTTGATGTAAGCAGCGGAAGTCCCGGATTTCCCAGTGAAATCATAGGTTAATTTCAATGCGTTGCTGCCTTCAAATGCGGGTTCTTTTGCACTGTTAGTGGAAATCTGTGCTGTACCGTTTACCGCACTCGCTTGCCAATTTTTTATACTTTCCATTCGATCAATTCGATAGTATTCGCCTGTGATTGCAACTGAAATTGTCACTTTTTTATCGGCTAGTTTTGCTGTAATCGTTCCGCTACCATTTGTTGTCGTCGCAGTGAAAACGCCTGCCGCAGTAATTGTTCCAATGTTCGGCGTCACTGACCATTTCACAAGCGAAGGGTCAAATATAACTTCCCTATTTTTGCTGTCCAACGCTTTGACAGTGATGGTCTTCTTTTCGCCTGCGCGGACTTCAACGCTAGGCGTAGAAGGTGTGACTTTCGCTATAGACTCAACGACTTCCAATGGAATAGTCCCTGTTGCACCGTCACCTTGAATAGTGATTGATCCAACACCTGCTTTTTCAGCCGTGAAATTCAGACCATTTGTTGAAATCAAACCTTGTGGTGACGAAAGTTTCATATTCTTTGTACTAAACTTCACGGGATTATAATAGTTGTCCATCACATGATTGAGTACTACTGAACCTTTTGTTCCTTTTAAATAGACACCCTTTTTCGCAAGCTCTGCAGATACAGTTGCCGATGTTCCTTTTGGAGCAGTCGAAACCGCGAATAGTGATGTTGAAACGGAACGTTCACGGCCATCTGATGGCCTATTGAACAAAGAAACATTGAAGTCCCCTGGTTTACGGACAGCCATTGTCGTGGAACCGCCTCCGTCAAGATTTAGGGCACGATCCGCCCCGATGGAAACAAGGTATTCGGCAAACTCTTTCAAAGCCATTCCTTTGCTATACGGCGCTTGTCTACCGTCGACCGTTACCATGAACACTTTTGTGCCCGTCTTGTCGATTGCAATCGCTGTACGCGGTGCGCGTTCTCTAGCCCGGTCACTCGTAACGTCGATTCCCAAGTCCACTTTGCCGTTTTTCACAAGTTCAGGACCTGATGTCAACATGAATGACGAGCCTTTCCACTGCTCGTCGATGTTCGTCGTAATGGAAATCTTTTCACCAATCCCAATGTCTTTTACAATCTGCATGGCCTCTCCATGGGCAGACAAGACAAATCCGTCTTTTGGAATCGTAGATGCCGTTTGATCTCCGCGCTGTCTAACAGCAGAGACTGTACCTGAAACCGTTTCCCCGAAGTTAAGGGCAGTTCCACCCGACACGCCTGAAATGACAAGCTCAATCCCAAGGGCATTTGTTTCAGTTGTCGGTTCCGGATAAAGCGGTGTATATAAAATGAGATTATCATTCGAACGGTGTTTGTCCGTACTCGTAATTGGATAATCCGTTCCAGCATGGTTGAATGAAAGACTTAGATTATACGCATCAATTTTTCCTTTGCCATTTTTGTCGATGCCGAAAGCAATCGGTTGATTGACATATTGGTCGGATCCTGACGCGATTATTCCAGCATTCATCAGCCTGTCCCGATAAGCGATCAAGTACATCGGTAAATGGCCTTGATCAGCTGACCAGAAAAACGATCCGTTGATGGCACCGGCCACTTGTTTACCGGGACCTGTATATGCGTTTGCCTGCTTTGTCGTAGGGCTTAGCTTATTTAACGGTGTCGGGTAGCCGACATCAACAGTCGTATAAGGATCCTTCAAGTCGACCGTCATATGACGGATAGCTTGCGGGTACCCGGAAATTGTCTGTTGGTTATAGTCGTACTGAACGCCGTTTGAAATTTTAATCTGTTCTTTTCCTGTAGCGAATGATAGTGCAGGAAAAGCAAGCAAAAAGACGAGTGACATCGTTACAATTCGATAGATTTTAGTATGTGTAAACACTTTTTCTAGCAACCTCCAACCTCTTATGTAGTAAGTCTATTATAAACGCTAATTCTACGAAAATCATAAGATAGTGGAAAGTATTGCACATTCGTACTAATTGACTAGCGTGGGTGGATTACCACTTAACTATTTATGTTGACGTAAAGAGTCCTCTTAACAACGCTCGGCGCTCGGGGATGCCTCCCGCAATAAGCCTGCCAGAAGACCGCGAGGCCACTGAAAAAGTCCAACTTTATCAAATACCGTTGATTTCCGTTCCGAGCGGACGCTTTCCGCGGGCACGGCTTCAGCCGCTTCCCTCGCTGCGCTCAGTCCAGGGTCTTCAGCTCGTGCTGTTCCCGCAGGAGTCGCCGCTCTCCACTACAATCAACTAGTTCTCACTATAAAAAAGTACCCCAGATAGAACGATCTTTCACTCAGTAGAGAAAAGGTCGTTTTTTTTGTATAATGAAAGTAACAATTATCCTAGGCGGTGTTCCCGATGATCTCCAACCAACAGTCC
>NZ_UXAV01000056.1 GCF_900609045.1 Filibacter tadaridae | reverse complement strand
GCGCCCGATTCTGGAATAGACCAGAGTTATACTGTTTTTTCATCACTTGTAAAAGTGATGAATGCGTTGAGTAATAAAACATATAAGGGATAAAGGATTAAACATCCTAAAATCAATATTCCATCTCCAGGACCGCCTTTATCTGCTGGTTTGGTAATAGGAAATAAAGAAGCAAATATAAAAATGAAAAGAATTAAATACGGCAACCAAAGAAGAACAGACCAAAAGGATGATTTACGATTATACAGCCAAGCCTTTGTTAAATAGTGAATGAACGCAGAAAGAAGTATAACGGAAACGATTGCGCTAACACCTATCACTTTATTAATAACATCAAAATCCCATCCCGTTAACCTACTAATACGGGATACATTTATGAAAAGCTCAATGGGAATGAAAATCATTACAGCATACAACACACTGATAACATTTAGTTTCCAAAAAGTATTCATTTGCGCCTCCCTATAAATCGCCGGTTGTTTAAATCATACAATAATTCATTTCATAATCTGGCCC
>NZ_UXAV01000057.1 GCF_900609045.1 Filibacter tadaridae | reverse complement strand
ACAACTATTGAAAAACTGCTTTATGCGGCCAATCATTCACTTTCCCGGTCAAAGGAAGAGTTGGCACCTGAACTGCTCATCTTGAATATGAAGCTAAAAGAACTTGGTAATTTCAATGAGAATATTCAAGCTTTAGAAAGAGAAATGGAGGCACTCCTCCTTCAAACAGATGGCGTGCTGCTTTTAACCATTCCAGGTATCGGAGTTGTATCGGCAGCCGAGTTTTACAGTGAAATTGTTGATATCTCGAACTATGATCATCCAGGACAGCTTATAAAAAAGGCTGGGACAAACCCAATCGTGAAACAGTCCGGTGGGGGTGGTGGCTATTATGGGCG
>NZ_UXAV01000058.1 GCF_900609045.1 Filibacter tadaridae | reverse complement strand
ATTTGGAAAAATAAAGGAATGAAAACGCATTCATAAGTAGCTATACCAGCAAAGAAATATGCCCCTTTGAAATACCTCCCACAAAAACTTGACTCAATCGAAAAGTCGATCTCAATTGTATTTTAAACCTCATTAGGATAAAATTGAAGTACTATTAAGTTCGGATGGATGTGGGGATATGCAAGAATTTATGGATGGGGGAAATCTATTCCCTGGTATTCATAAGTACACTTATGAAGAGTTTGAAAAACAATTTGTTGCGGAATTCTCTACCTCAACTACAAGAAGTGAGATTTATAAAAACTTTAAAGATTGGTTAAAACTATTAATAGACGTTTTACCACCAAGTTATATATGGTTAGATGGAAGTTACTTGACAGATAAGACAAATCCGAACGATATTGATTTAGTCGTTTTTTATAAACCCGAAGATATTGTTGACCTTGGGCAAGAGGGAACTGAAAAATTAGGAACGATTATAAATCAATTATCGGATGGTTATAATTGCGATGCTTATTTTTGTTATTCTCTAGACCATCTTCCACAAGAAGTTATCGAAGCTAATTTTGGAGGGCAAGAAAAAATAATGGAAACCTATTGGATGGGACAATTTTGTTTTGATCGTAGTAGAAATCCTAAAGGTATTGTTGAATTTAATAAGGATGTAATAGAAAAGTTATTAGGAGGTGCTAAAAATGATATCGCCTCAAGATAGATCTAATGAGAAAATCCAAGAAACTGAATCGCTTATTAAAGGTGTCGATGGGATTCTGAATAAACTCAACTTACCGGACTTTGCGAAAAAAATACAATTAGACTCATTAGATAAAAAAATGAATGCTTTGAAAAAAGAAAATGAGGATATTCTTCGTACAAGTGATTCAGAAGAGTTAATCATTACGATGCATCCAAAAGAATTACCATCGGGTCAAATTTCCGTTCGTTCTTTAACGACTATATTAGGTGGTTTTCAAAACCTTTCAGACAGTATTGCGAACACTTTATATAATCAACCTAGTGAAAAGGGGAAAATCCCCCAAGAAATTCTGGGTTTTAATGAGATGATATTTAAAGAAGCTAGGGCAGGTTCTTTTAAAGCAGTCTTGGAATTAAAACACTCACCTCAGAGTTCAATTGAAGAACCTGTGCAGTCTCAAACTTTATCAGAGTTATTTGAACTTCTCTTTTCATCTGGAGGCGAGGAAAGTCTGAGTGATTCAATTTCATTTTTAGGACCGCGTACTTTAAGGAATTATGCTGAATGGACTAAAACATTAAGAGATTTGGATACAACAGTAGAGGTAGAGTGGATGTCTTCCTACAGAGGGACATCAAAAGTAACAATTAATCCTGACAAGGCTGAAAATATTTATAAAATGTTGAGTGACTTCTCAGATCCTTCAGAAGAAGAAATTTTGTTAAGTGGAAAGTTAATGGGAGCGAATGTGAGAACAAAAACATTCGAAATCAATACAAGTGATGGTGAAATAATCACGGGGAGAATTAGTAAAGATGCTCTTCCTGAAGTTGCTTCATTTGTTCTTGATCAACAATGTAATGCTACATTATTGAAGGTCACTACTAAGAGCAGATCTAAAGAAAAAGTTTCTTGGACATTAAGGTCTATAGTAAAAGCTTAAGAAAACTATATTGCTTAATTTCTTTAAGGAAAAAATCGGTTCGCCCGGTTTGCAACAGCGGGGTCATACTTCGCTTAAGTTTATCGTACCAGCACCTGTCACATTGATGGGTGCTTTTCTTTTTGGTTGAAAAAGTAACTATAAAGTTCCGTCTAAGCGATGGAACTTTCGGGTACCTGTGCACGAAACTATTCCGACAATACACTACAATTACATATTTATGCGAAAAAAATGTTATAGTCTAATGTTTATTGAATAATTATGCAATTGATTGAATTGTTGGTTGTTGTTTGTTGCACAGGTACACACACAATTCATAGGTACACACACAATTCACTACAATTGCATAAAGTGAAAGGCAGCCGAAACAACATTTGGCTGCCTTTCTATGGAGTAGCTATTCACAACTATGAATTGTCATAATTCAACCATGCACAGGCACCTTTCACTGGTCTGAAACCGGCACCGGACGTGAGAGGTATCCGTTTACTTCAACGTCAATAAAACATCATGTATCGCGACGAGCCTGGCTTCGAGCCGGTGCAAAAGATAGAATGATACGACTATCGGGAAACCGACTTGTTGTATGAGATCTAGCCATTGTTCCATCCCGTTTCTTCCTCTCTTTATACATAAAAAACCGGTTCCCAGTCCGAAAACTGGTGAACCGGTCATTGCGTCTTTTTAGCCTTTTACGAGTTCAGTTACATTTCGCTCTACAATCTTCGCGCCCGTTGCCGCCGCTAGTGCAGCACCATTCCATTCGAATACATCCGAGGCGATGATCTCTTGCATTGCCGCTTCTACGCTTTCCGGGGGCAAATCCGCGCGGGGTTCATCCACCGTCAGGGTCACCTTTTTACCACTTGCTGTGTTGAAGTTCATCTGTAATGTTTTTGCCATTTTTTATTCCTCCCTTTTTTTTAGTGTCCAGCTCCAGCGCCTAGAGGCTCGGGTCATAAGTCGGTCTAGCTATGCGGCAAAGAACGCCGCTTCGCCAGCCCGCCTTATGCCTGTCGCCTCTACCAAGTCGCTTCCGCTTTTCCTTGTTAGTTAATCACATTTGATGTTTCCACGATTTCCGCCCCGATGAAGGGAAGATCTGATAGCTGGGCAAGTTGCTCCAGCACTTTGTACAAGTTATCTGCCTGCACATTTTCCTTTACGTTACGGTACGTCTTCGATTTAGTGACGGGCTTCCCATCGTCCGTCATCCCGCCATCGAAGTAAACCCGGCCGTTCGCTTGTAGAAATTCGATTGTCGCTGCCATGTAATCACCTCCTTTCATCCTCTATATAGAGTGAAAGGGGGGAAAGGGATACAGGAATTATAAAAGTTTATGATGAACACTGTTCACGGTATTAATTAAGTTCGGGTACCTCTGCATGAAACTATTCCGACAATACACTACAATTACATATTTATGAAAAAAAAACGTTGAAGTCTAATGTTTATCGAATATACATGCAATTGGTTGAATTGTTGGTTGTTGCACAGGCACCCACACAATAAAGAGAAAAGTACGGAGCGAATTGATGGTGCTGTGGCATTGATAATGGCACTGGATCGAGCCATTCGAAATGAAAATAGGGAGAGTGTTTATGATGGTCGAGGGATATTGATATTGTAGTATTACGATGTGAGTTTTGATGTGTTCATTCCACATTATGATATAATAGTAGTAAAAAAGACACTGCTTGCTATATTAGCAGTATTATATTAAGGTGAAATTTAAACATGGCGATGGGGAATATAAAAGAAGGTAAGCTACTGTACCATTTAACAAGATTATCGAATCTAGACTCCATAATTGAACATGGTTTAGTTTCAAGAAAATTAGTAAAAGATAATGATGTTCAATTTTTTGATATAGCAGACCAAAAAATTATTACCAAGCGGACAGAACTTGGACTCGATGAATTCACACCATTTCACTTTCATCCATACTCTTCGTTTGATGTTGCTGTAAAAAGCACATATGCAGATGAAGAATTTATATATATATGTATTAGAAGAGGGCTAGCCAAAGATAATAATTTCAAAATACTCCCAAGACATCCGCTTAACGATGAAGAAAACTTTCAGTTATATGATTATGATGAGGGTTTCGAAGCAATTGATTGGGAAACAATGCACACACTAGGAACGGAAGATCGATATACTAAGAATGTAAAAATGGCTGAATGTTTGACGCCTTTAATTGTTCCAGCCAAGCTTTTCCATTGTATATATGTGAGAAATGAAGAAATAAGGTCGCTAGTTAAGGAGAAATTACAGTCAAAAGGAATAACAAAAACTCCACCATTTGTGGATATTGGTCACTGGCTATAGAAAAAGCTGTTGAAGAAAGAGGGGGTGAAAACGTGATTATCTATACTACAGGTGATTTATTAAAATCATCAGCAGATGCATTGGTGAATACTGTAAATTGTGAAGGCTATATGGGGAAAGGGATTGCTTATCAGTTCAAAATGCAGTTTCCTAACAATAATAAAGATTATGTAAAAGCCTGTAAAACAGGAGAACTACAAATTGGGAAGCTCCATTACTTTAAAGAAGATGGTAAAATCATCATTAACTTTCCAACAAAAAATAAGTGGAGAGCGAAGTCTAAGATTGAATATGTAGAAAAAGGGCTTGATGAACTTGTAAAGTTAATTGAACGATTGGGTATTCAATCGATTGCTATTCCACCTTTAGGAAGTGGAAATGGTGGTTTAATTTGGAGTGATGTGAAATCGCTAATTGAGAAAAAGCTATCGGCTGTTGATGAAAATGTTCAAATTCTTATATACGAACCGTCTCAAAATTACGTATCTCAACCAAAAGCTGAACCCAGTTTAAGTTTATCTGGGCTTGTTTTAATGGATATCAAACATCACCTCAAGAAATTTGATACGTTACGACTTCAAAAGACAGCTTTCTATATGGATGTTTTTTCTGGGCAGCAATATTTCAATTTCACAAGACATAAATACGGTCCATACGATAATTCTATTGCTATTATTAGTAGGAACATTAAAGAATATCAGAAATATCATGGGGTTAAAAATACGAAAGAGGCCTACGGTATTTTATATAATAAGATTGTAAGTGGTCAAGTTGAATCAAAGCTTGCAACGTTACAACCATTTATTAAAAAAGCAGCAGAATACGTTAACAGATTCAGTACCAATCATGAATTAGAATGTTTATCTACAATTACGTATTTATTAAAAGAAAAAGAAGAATTAACGCAAGCTGAAATTGTAGACGAATTCAAACGCTGGTCAGAAGATAAAGCCAAAAGGTTTCCAGAAGAGGATATCATAAATGGCATTGATAAGTTGTTTGATTTCCACGTTATTGAAAAAACGTTAATGGGATACACACTTAATCAATCGATTGCTTATAATCATAATTAGAATCTGTGGATACGTTATAGCATCTCATCCGAGGTGCTATTTTTTATGCCCGATTTTAGGAAGTGAGATCATGAAAATGCCACTCATATCTAAATTTTTTCAATCGAGAGCTGGTCCAAAGAACAATTTTTTAGGAAGTACCTACAACTTTTTCTTTGGGGGTACAACAAGCGGGAAAACAGTTAATGAAAGAACGGCGATGCAAACCACTGCAGTATATGCTTGTGTACGTATTCTGGCAGAAACGATTGTCAGTCTGCCGCTTCATTTATACAGATACACCGATAATGGTAAGGAAAAAGCGGTGGAACAAAATTTATATTAACTTTTCGGGTACCTGTGCACGACACTATTCCGACAATACACTACAATTACATGTTTATGCGAAAAAAACGTTAAAGTCTAATGTTTATCAAATATATATGCAATTGGTTGAATTGTTGGTTGTTGTTTGTTGCACAGGTACACACACAATTCACTACAATTGCATAAAGTGAAAGGCAGCCGAAACAACATTTGGCTGCCTTTCTATGGAGTACCTATTCACAACTATGAATTGTCATAATTCAACCATGCACAGGCACCTTTCACTGGTCAGAAACCGGCACCGGGCGTAAGAGGTATCCGTTTACTTCAACGTCAATAAAACATCATGTATTGCGACGAGCCTGGCTTCGAGCCGGTGCAAAAGATAGAATGATACGACTATCGGGAAACCGACTTGTTGTATGAGATCTAGCCATTGTTCCATCCCGTTTCCTCCTCTCTTTATACATAAAAAAACGGTCCCCAGTCCGAAAACTGGTGAACCGGTCATTGCATCCTGTTAGCCTTTTACAAGTTCAGTTACATTTCGCTCTACAATCTTCGCGCCCGTTGCCGCCGCTAGTGTGGCACCATTCCATTCGAATACATCCGAGGCGATGATCACCTGCATCGCCGCCGCCACGCTTTCTGCTGTCAAATCTACGCGGGGTTCATCCACCGTCAGGGTCACCTTTTTACCACTTGCCGTATTGAAGTTCATCTGTAATGTTTTTACCATTTTTTATTCCTCCCTTTTCCTTGTTAGTTAATCACATTTGATGTTTCCACGATTTCCGCCCCGATGAAGGGGAGATCCGATAGCTGGGCAAGTTGCTCCAGCGCTTTGTACAAGTTATCCGCTTGTACATTTTCCTTTACGTTACGATACGTCTTCGATTTAGTGACGGGCTTGCCATCGTCCGTCATCCCGCCGTTGAAGTAAACTCGGCCGTTTGCCTGTAGAAATTCGATTGTTGCTGCCATGTGAACACCTCCTTTCATCCTCTATATAGACTGAAAGGGGGGAAAGGGATACAGGAATTATAAAAGATTATGATGAATGCTGTTCACTGTATTGAATTTTAGGTACCCGCACGAAAATATTCCAACAATACACTACAATTACATATTTATGAGCCGCGAATTGGATAAGTGTGTGGTTGTCTACTATCTATTGAGTGTTTAGACAATTGGTTGAATCATTGGTTGTTTTTTATTGCACGTACACAATTAATCGTAGTACAGAACAGGAAATGGTATTATTAATACTAGAAAACGGTTTTAAAATGGGGGATGTTGAATGGAAGTAATCAATCAATTTGTTCTGTACACGGGGGAGAATGGAGATATTAATTTAAAGATTTATTTAGAAGAGGACACGCTATGGCTATCACAGAAGATGATGGGCGATCTTTTTCAAGTAGAATCTCATACAATTAACTATCACATTAAAGAAATCTTTAAAAGTGGCGAGTTGGAGGAGCTGGCAACTACTCGAAAATTTCGAGTGGTTCAAAGGGAAGGCAGTAGAGACGTTGCCAGAGAAATCGAGTTTTATAGTCTGGACATGATAATTGCTGTAGGGTACCGGGTAAATTCAAAAAAGGCCACCCAATTTAGAATATGGGCAACTAAAGTTTTAAAAGAATATATTATTAAAGGCTTTGTGTTAGATGATGAAAGGTTAAAACAAGGAGAAAAGGTTTTCGGTAAAGATTATTTTAAGGAGCTTCTTGAAAGAGTACGTTCCATTCGTGCTAGCGAAAGGCGAATCTATCAACAAATAACAGATATCTTTGCAGAATGTAGTATTGATTACGACCCCAATTCAGATGTTACACGAGAATTTTATGCTACCGTACAAAATAAGTTTCATTACGCTATTACTGGTAAAACGGCAGCAGAAATAATCCATACAAAAGCTGATGAAAACGAACCACACATGGGTTTGAAAACTTGGAAAAATGGTCCTCAAGGCAGAATATTAGCTTCAGATGTCAAAGTGGAAAAAAATTACTTAGAGGAGAAAGAAATAAAAAAATTAGAAAGAACTATCTCCGGCTTCTTCGATTATATAGAAAATGTTATTGAAAACAGAGAAGTTTTCACGATGGAGGAGTTTTCCACCAGCGTCGTTAAGTTTTTGGAATTTAACGAGTATAAAATTCTCCAAGATAAAGGGAAAATATCAAGAGAAAAAGCCGAAAGAAAAGCGATGGATGTGTATAAACAATACAACAAGAGTCAACCCATTGAATCAGATTTTGATGTTCAAGTTAAAAAAATGCTTGGGAATTCAACCAGAAAAATGGATAGAGATAATTAATCAGAGGTTTCCAATCCAACTACTCGAAAATTTCGAGCAGTTCACCTTCAACATCCAGTGGCCAATAGCGTTGCGCAGCTGTAAAAATTAATTTCAGACCAGTGGTAACATTATTGTGACAATATACTGCAGTTACATATTTATGAGATGGAAATTGGGTAAGTGTGTGATCTTTTGATGTTTACTGAGTGTTTATGTAATTGGTTGAATTGCTAGTTGTTTTTTGTTGCACAACCATGGACACAAATAGCTAACAGTGTTGACGTTTGGATCCGGAGAAGAGGCAGATTACGCCCTATGTGTTGATTGGTACTCTAGAAGCGGAAGAATATCAAGGTTCATCCAAGTGTGGAAGCCATTGCATATGCGGCCATTTTTTGAAGGGCGCAGGTTTTGTGCACATGGGGAAGAGGAAGTTGCTAGTGGATGGCTGCTTTCGGTTATTTTCTGTTCACAAATTGATCCCGGCGGATGGCATATAAAACTGGGGAATGAAACGATTGCGTAGGCCATTTTGGATCGTATCATCTATGATTCCTATCAAATCCTAATAGACGGTAATGTTTCAATGCGTGAGCGTCATGGCTTAGGCGTAGAAGCATGATATGACTATTATGACAATAAGAGATCTAAGAACAATCGAAGAGTACTACTATTTAATGGGATACAAGGAATGGTTCCCTTTCCCTTTGGAACTCAAGAAGAAACTAATGATTGTCTATAGGGAAGAAGCTTCCCCGCATACTTGGACTGAGCAGAATATTCATGAGGGTAGTAGAAAATCATCATTGAATACTTCGAGCAAAATTATTGAATACTTCGAGCAAAATTATAATTAATGGATTACAAAATAGATGTAACAGCTTATCAACATGGTAAACTGTTGCGTCTTTTTATGTACTGGTAAATGAAATTCGGGTACCTGTGCACGGAATTATTCAGACAATACACTACAATTACATATTTATGAGATAAAAGCGTTAATGCCTAATGTTTATCGAGTATTTATACAATTGGTTGAATTGTTGGCTGTTTTTTATCGCACAGCGTTTAATGTGAAATAAGTCAAGCGCTATGTTTCATGTATTTTGGCCGCACGAAACCAAAGTCCCAGGTTATTATTTTTTTGAAACTCAACAA
>NZ_UXAV01000059.1 GCF_900609045.1 Filibacter tadaridae | reverse complement strand
GAAACAACAACGATTGAAGATAAATCTACAGAAGCAGACGTAACAGCAGATGCAACATACGCTGTTGAAGATGCGGCAATTGTATCAGTAGAAAAAGGCGTTATCACTGCAAAAGCAAAAGGTGAAACAACAATCACGATTACACATGGAGATAATACAGTAAGTGTAAACGTTACTGTAACGGATCCTGTGGAAGCACCAAAAGCTGAAGTTACACTTTCAGTTGACCAAAAAACGGTCTCCATAGAAAAAGGTAAAACAGCATCAGTA
>NZ_UXAV01000061.1 GCF_900609045.1 Filibacter tadaridae | reverse complement strand
TGAGTTCCCTGTCAGGTACTTATATCTTACTTGAAGTCGCTGGGGATTTTTTATGGTTAATCAAGGTAATTTGATTATTTCATACACCAGGTACCCGAAATTACCCGAAATTATTCTTCATGGTATTATCAATACTATATTGAATTGCGAGGAGAGATGTTAAATGGCGAAAATTGTTAACTTTGAAGCGATTAAGAAACAATTCATACTTGTTAGACCCCTGGGAAGTGGCGGAACCGGAGACACACATCTTTTGAAAGATGAGACAACGGATATGCTTTTTGCATTTAAAAAATACGTACCAAAAGATTCGAATTATATAGATGAAAATTATGAACGTTTTATTGATGAGATAAAAATTTTATTTAATTTATCTCACCCTAATGTTGTACGAGTTTATAATTATTATCTGTATCCTCAACAAAAGACCGGGTATCTTCAGATGGAATATATAGAAGGAGATTCAATTGCAGAATTCGAAACAGACCCTTTTGGTGGAAAAACATGGTCAGACATTTTTATTGAAACAATAACCGCCTTCGAATATTTAGAATCAAACAATGTCTTACATAGGGATATTCGTCCAGCAAATATTATGATAGATAAGAATGAAAATGTTAAAGTTATTGATTTTGGTTTCGGAAAGAAATTGGAAGGTTTGGTTCGTGACGCTAAAAGTGTTCATTTAAATTGGCCTGTAACCCAATTGCCGAATGAAACAGATTATGAAGGTATTTATAATCATCAAAGTGAAATTTATTTCCTCGGAAAATTACTGGACAATGTTATCGACAGGAGTCTAATTACTTTTAATTTTGAACATATCATTGAAAAAATGATTCAATTAGACCCTAAGAATAGATATAAATCGTTTCATGATATTTCAATAGATATTTCTAAGGGTGTACTTGGAGAGATTGATTTTACAGAAGAAGAAAAAGAAATATATAGAAAGTTTGCAAACGCACTTTCGGCTGTCATAATGTATTATTGGTCAGAATACGATCCGATACGTGATGATAATGAAATCTTAAATAACCTTGCTAATCTAATAAGAAGAAGTTCACTTGAGAACGTTATTCAAGATAATGTGCTATTAACAAGTTGCTTTATTAAAGGCAATTATAACTACAGTAATAATATGGATATTGAAGTATCAATAATCTCAGATTTTTATCGATTGCTAGATAGCCTAAGCCCTTACAAGATAAAAATTGTATTAGATAATATAGATGCAAGATTATCTACTATAAAGGTAGAGACAGTAGAGGATGATTTACCTTTCTAAATCATTACAACTTAATACTTAATTGCCCCCAGAAAACAATTGTGTGCGTACCTGTGCAACAAAAAACGGCCAACAATTCAACCAATTGTATGAATATTCGATAGCCATTAGAAATTAACGCTTTTTTCTCATAAATATGTAATTGTAGTGTATTGTCGGAATAGTTTCACGCACAGGTACCCGAAATTAAGAACTGGCTGGATGATCCACAGTGGCAGAAGTATTTACGCCCTTCCACATTATTCAATGCGGCGAATTTTGAAAACTATTTGGAAGAATCAAGGGGTAGCATCTCGCCAGCAAGCAGTCCACCCAAGCCACTGGAATTGGACTTTAGCGAGGGAGAGACGTAGAGGTTGAAGCGTTATGGGCAGATTGAAAAAGGCGTGTTAGGGTCGATGTTGGCGGAACTGTGCACCCTTTTTTCAAGCGCAAAGCGTTAATTATGTGCGTACCTGTACAATAAAAAACAACCAACAATTCAACCAATTACATAAATATTCGACAAAGATTAGGCATTACCGCTTTTATCTCATAAATATGTAATTGTAGTATATTATCTGAATGGTTTCACGCACAGATACCCAACACTAATAAGCTCGTACTGGTTGTAAAGAGATGGCCTGGGTCCCATGATCGCCATATGCCCTACGAGGATGTTAAACAGCTGGGGTAGCTCGTCCAGGCTGGATTTTCGCAGGACCATACCTAGCCTTATGTATTAATTGTGCGTGAATTGTGTGGGTGCCTGTGCAACAAAAAACAACCAACAATTCAACCAATTACATAAATATTCGATAAACATTAGACTTCAACGTTTTTTTCTTATAAATATGTAATTGTAGTGTATTGTCGGAATAGTATCTTACACAGGTACCCGAAATTAACTCTTAAAGAATGTACTGACCAGGTTGCACTTTCTGCAGTATGAAAAACGAGGCATTATTCCACTTCAGACTCGAAAAGTAGTGGTTAGTTATTATAGAGGCTCCCTGTCAGTTGCCTCCTCGTTGACCAAAAATTGGTTATTTAATTTGGTTGGTGTTTTTGATATGCCAAAAAATCGAGAAATAGTATTTGACATAATACGCTGTGCGATGAAAAACAACCAACAACTCAAACAATTACATAGATATTCGATAAAGACTAGACATTAACGCTTTTATCTCATAAATATGTAATTGTAGTGTATTGTCGGAATAGTTTCATACACAGGTGCCCGAAATTCTAATTCAATGAGGGACCTGTCAACTAATCCTTTTATTTTTCAAGGACATCTTTCCCATTAAGTGCTCTTTCCACTCCACAATTCAATTCTTTTGTCATCCTGGTAAATATCTGAAAGTCTTCAGCTGTATATTCTTTAAGGTTCTTTAAATGTTTCCCGTATTCTACTTCATCTAAATTCTTATGATATTCATAAACGATTTGACCTTTTGGAGTTAACTCGATGATCAATTCTCGATAATTGTTCGGATTTCTATATTTAACGGCTAAATCCTTTTTGATTATTTTTTCCACCATTTGAGAAACAGCACTCTTTGTACGATTGGTTATTTCAGCAATTTCGGAAGTCGTGATTTTCCTGTGATTTCCGATTAAACCAAGTGTATGAACTTCCACCATAAAGAGCTCATCCTCCGTCCCATATTTCCTAGGAATACTTTCATAGGAATTAATGAGTCTAGATGTTTCATAAAGCGTTTCCATTAATTCGTTAAAAACTTCTTCTCTATTCAAGACGTCATCCCTCTATCTCTTCACTTCAAAATATTGAACTATCCCCATTTTAGCATAAATAGTGTTGACCATACTACAGTTAAGGTGCTAAACTATAAACGTAATTGAATTATTAGACTTGTCTAAAGTATAAGAATAAAAATGCCCGCTTGATGTAATCTCTTTAAAGTGGGTACCGACACGGATTAGAAAAGCACATGACTACGCCTAGAACTTAGTACCACTACGAGGGGGAAAGAACATGACAACAGATAGTTTATATCAAAAGTCCTATATTCGAAGACTGCCAGAATTGGCAAAGCTTTCACCAGACACATTTAAAGCGTTTGTTAAATTTGATCAATTGGCCCTTTCTGACGGATTAATTCCTCGGAAAACAAAAGAATTAATTGCTATAGCTGTTGCTCATGTGACGGGTTGTCCTTACTGCATCGATGCACATGTTACTGCTGCAAAAAAGTTAGCAGTTTCAAAGGACGAAATGACAGAAGCCATTATGGTGGCTACGGCATTAAAGGCAGGCTCTGCAATGGCGCATGGCTTGAATGCCTTACAAGCATATGACGATAGTAATAATGAAGAGCTCTATCAAAAATCCCATATGGGAAGATTCAAGGAATTTAAGGAACTTAATCCCGAAGCTTTCCGGGCTTTCAATCAATTTGATCAAGAAGCGATGAAGGAAGGGCTAATCGTTAAAAAAGATAAGGAGTTGATCGCCATTGCGGTCGCCCATGTCACCGGATGTCCATATTGTATTGAGATCCATACAGAAAGTTCAAAAAGACTTGGCATTTCTCGAGAAGAAATGGTCGAGGCTATTTTTGTAGCAACGGCACTTAAGGCAGGCTCCGCTCTGGCACATAGTGTAAACGCGTTAAATGCTTATGATTCTTAATGAACAAAGTAATGAAAATGAACGGAGAAGTGATTGCTTCTTTGACCTCATTAACCTGCAACATTTAAGAAACAACCGACTCACCTGACGTAACAGGGAAGTCGGTTGTTTTATTGGTTAAAAGAGTTCTCTATAGTAAAGCAGTGAGCAAACCGTACTTGCGGTTTGCTCACTGCTTTTGATTATCTGTTCGCCTTCTCATTTATCGTTTATACTTACCTTTTTTTCAACGCTGTACCTAAACGATGTAGTGCTTCTTCAAGAGCATCTGTTGGAAGGGCTAAGTTAATCCGTTCGAAGCCATTTCCTTCCTCACCGAAGATATACCCTTCATCCGTAAAAAACTGCGCATCCATATGCATGAATTCTTCAAGTTCTTCGTTTGTCATCCCCAAAGCATTGAAATCAAGCCACTGAAGATAGGTTCCTTCAACCAGTGAAGCTTTAATTTGTGGAAAGTTTTCTTTAAAGTAGTTGTGTACTACTCGTTGATTGGTATCAATCAGCTTCAACAATTCATCAAGCCAATTCTCTGATTTTTCATACGCTAATTCACAGGCCTTATATCCTAGGATCCCCACCATATCTCCACGGACAGTTTCCAGCTCGTGGCGGAACCTCTCACGAATTTCTTCATTAGAAATAATGATATTGGACATCATCATTCCCGCCAAGTTGAATGACTTGGATGGCGCTGTACAAGTAATCAGCTGGTCATTCAACTTTTCATTTACCGTGGCAAGCACTGTGTGTGTATAGCCCGGCATGACGAAATCATACCAAATTTCATCCGAAATCACATATACGTCATGTTTTACAGCAATTTCCGCCAATTGTTCAAGTTCTTCTTTTTTCCATACCCGTCCAACTGGGTTATGTGGGCTGCAGAACAACAAAATTTTATTCTTTGAATCCGCTGCTGCTTTTTCAAAACCTTCAAAGTCAATCGTATAATCGCCATGATCCTGAAGAAGAGGGACATTCACTTCTGTTCGCTCATTATCCTCAATCGCTGCACCAAATGGATAATAGGTAGGGCGGAAGATGATAATACCATCTCCTTTTTCGGATAATGCACGAATAGCGGTATAGAAAGCGGGAACGATTCCTTGCGTGTTTACAATCCATTCTTTCTCTATATCCCAGTTATGCCGTTTTTTTTGCCAGCTGACAACTGCATCTAAGAATGATTCAGAAGGACCTGTATAGCCAAGAACCGTTCCGTCAAGAAAATCTTTTAATCCTTCAATCACTTCAGGGGGATTTTTAAACTCCATATCCGCAACAGATAGGGGAATAATATCCTTGGCAACATTGGGGTTCCATCCATACATTTGCTCCCATTTCAATGCACCTGTATTTTTTCGATTAATTCTAGTTGTAAAATCGTATGTCATTATCAACACTTCCTTCTATTCATACTTCATTAAGAAATCTACCGCAAATTTAGTAGTCGCTAGTACACCATTGACAAGGGCATTTTCGTCTACATCGAATTTATCATTATGATGCTCTGCCCCACTTCCATACTCTTCATTGCCAACACCAACAAAGGCGAAAAGAGTAGGGGCAATTTTTGCATATTGATTAAACGATTCAGATGCAAACCATCTGACATCATGAACGACAGATCCTGGCATGACTTCTTCAATTCCTGCTTGTGCTAATGCCGCCAATTTCTCGTCATTCATAACTGGCAGTGCAGCAATTTTAAAATTCTCGCTAAACTCAACCGCGCAATTATGTGCTCGTGCGGTAAAGTCGGCAATTTTCTTTATTATATCTAAAGCTTTTTCCCCTTCTTCAACATCATAGAAACGCAAGGATCCGCCTATATTTACTTTATCAGGGATTACATTATTAGCAGTGCCTCCATGAATTTGGGTCAATCCCAGCGTCACCGTTTTCGTTACATCAATTTGATTCGCCCAAGCATTTGTTAGACCTGTTAGAATGTTAGCTGTAGCGAAGACTGGGTTAATAGAAAGATCCGGACGGGACCCGTGCCCCCCCTTGCCATGTACAGAGAAATCAACCAATATAGCTCCTGCCATTCTCGGACCAGCATCCACACCTACCGTGCCGCTATCCATAAATGAAGTTAAATGATTACCGTAGATTGCATCGATTCCTTTATTCTCAAGATGTCGAACCATTGCTTCTATGCCGCTTCCTATTTCTTCGCCTTCTTCAAAGATAAAATAAGTTCTTCCACTTAAGGAGTCTTTCATTTCATAAAGGATTTTCATTGTGGACAAGATGATGGACATATGACCATCATGTCCACATGCATGCATGACTCCTGGATTCTTTGAGAAATATTTTCTAGGCCCCGTAAGGTTCTGTGGATTTTCTTCAATAGGAAGCGCATCAATGTCTGTTCTGATTCCTAGCGTCTTTCCTTCCTTGCCGGTATCTAGCAAAGCCGTGAAACCTGTGCTCCCCGGTACTTCTTCTATTTTTAAGCCTAGTTTCTTTATTTCTTCTTTCAAAAACTTAGCAGTTTCATACTCTTTTCCGCTCAGTTCCGGACGTTCGTACAAATACGTACGCACACGAATCGTTTCTGGCTCTAACTCTTTCGCTTTATTTTTCACAAATTCATTTACATCTGTTGTAAGTGTCATTTTTTCTTCCTCCTTTATTTTCCCATTCGTCATTTTTATACAGCTCCACCCGTCCATCCGATAGATGTTAGAATATACAAGATCACAAAGCTGAGGAGCATGAAGAGAATTACCGCAGGGAAAACCCAACGCACCCATTTTACAAATGATACACCTGCTGCAACACAAGAACCAATTGTCCATCCAAGAACAGGAGATATGAGATTCGTGAATCCATCACCAAACTGGAAGGCTTGAATAGCTACCTGCTTAGTAAGACCAAGAGTTTCAGCGATTGGCTGAATGATTGGAATGAGGATTGCCGCTTTACTTGTAGCTGATGGAACAAGCGGGTTGAGTAAAGATACAATCAATGAAATTCCTATCGTACCGAAGCTCTTATTAATGTCCATCAAGGGTTGTGTTAAGTTGAATACGATAGTATCCAAAATGTTCCCTTCGGTTAAAATCAGTGACATTACTCGGGCTAACCCAATAATAAAGGCGATGAAAGCCATAGAAGCAAGACCTTTGGCAAAGCTATCACCTAAATTATCAAGGGACATCCGAGTCAATAGACCAATGACGAGAGCAGTTAAAATATTGATGACAATAATGAAATTGTAAAGCAGTGCAGCATCTCCTCCAAAAGCGGAGTAGGAGATAATAACCAAGTATTGAACAATAAAGGACAGTAGCGCAAAAATACTTGTCAACTTGAGTTTTTCTTCTATAATTTCATCATCACCGTTTTGTTGCCCAAGCAATTGAGCTCTCCAACCTTCACTATACATTAAGGAGGCTTGCTCATTTTTTTGAATCTTTTTGATATAACGCATTAGGTAAATTAGCCCAATAACCATGAAGAAGTTCATAAAAATGAAACGAAGTCCAAACCCAGAGTAAGGCCTAATATCTATCATCATTTGCGGGATAAACAGCCCTTGGGGACCAGTTCCAAATCCGATTAAAGCTGGGAAAGTGGTAATACCAATGGCGACAATCGGATCTAATTTTAGTTTTCTGGCAAAAATCACACCGATTGGAACCAATGCAATTAGGGCGTCACTTCCAGCAAACCCACCAATATAGACAATCAATGTAAACATAGCGCTAACTAAAATACCTAGACCTTTGTCCTTTAATTTGTAAATGGCCCAGTTCAGAATGTTATCTATCGCACCCGACGCGAGGAGCACACTGATAGTTGCTCCAGCTACTAAAACAAGGAAGATAATGGTACCAGACTGAGTTAATCCATCCAAGAACAACATCAACATCTTCCAAGGGCTTACAGGTGTTTGATGTCCAATATATTCGAACTGATCTCCTAAAACAGCACCATTTTCATCAACCCCAAAATTCCCTGCCGGAACTATATACGTCGAAAGACTAGCTAGTAGTAATAAGCCAAACATAATCCACAGTAAATGTGGCATCTTGAGCTTCTTCTTCGGCTCACCATTTAGATTTTCATCCGATTTTAAATCCTTTGTCATATTATACTTTCCCTCCCTTTAAACCTGGACTTTTTTCGGTTTTTATTTACCAATGGTGCATAAATTGCGGCTGAACATTCAGCAATAACTTTAGTGATATTTTTGTAAAAAAGGTTAATACCCCATTAAAGGTAGCTTTGCACATTCGCTACTTTTATACAGAAAGATGAGGACGACAATCAAAAAGAAATCGAAAATTTTCAACACCCTTTGTAATTTTGAGGGTTGATAGCGGGCATTCAATTGACCGACAAGATTCATAAACAGACTCGATGGAATAGCCGGGTCAACTTCATTATTTTTCCTGGATAGCTAGGAAACGGTGATTGACGTAAAACCTAAAACCTAGCGCATTTTGTAAGTTATCATCTGTAATTGAGGCCTCCATTGCGTAAAGACTTTCCATTTCGTTCAAATGAGAGTAGAACATTAAAAGAACAAAAGACTGCGTCGTCAATTTCCTCGTATAATGATCCCGTTTGTGTAAGTTGATGGTTTTTTGAAATCTACCAAAATTATTGGGTACAATCCATTTACCAAATGAAGTTTTTAATGTATTTTTGCCCAAGAATGAGTCCCATTTATTGGATTTGGACAGGAACTACCTGTATATATCATTACAAAGGGCTTTTGGTTTTGAAAGTTCAGGGAAAATTTAATGTTTGGTTTTAATTAGTGAAACACTAGTGGTTTTTATTATTTAAGTATAAAAAGTTACGAAACGTCGTTGATTAATGCTTCGACTTCACTTTAGGACCTAAACTGTTAGACGGAAAATATCTTAATTAATCAACGCACTGTTATCACTTAAGCACCTAAACTATCATGCAAAACGATATTAAAGTTACCAATGTAACCATCCACCCTCTCTCCCCACTCAATTTATAAAATTAAAAAGCATATTATAAATCAGCCTCCCTTGTAAGCGTTTACTAACTACATAGTATTGGGAATAATCAATTTTGTCAATAAAAATTTATACTAGTCGGAATTATATGTTTGGATTTTATAGGAGCCTATCAACCTTTTTTACTCCTTTTTGAAAACAAGTCTCATGTACCGATTGTACGGCATCAGCTACAATTTTTTCGTCATCGAATGATTGACTGAATGCTGTTTTGTAGGCATTATTCCAAGTGTCCGATTTAGATTCATTCACTTAAGCTTTCTATTCCTCTCCATTTTGGAAGGAACTTTTCCCGTCTATTTCTCCTGCAGCAATCCCAGCTGATGTATGTTCTATGATCTTTTTGAGCCCTTCATTATAGCCTGCATCATATCCTAATTGTACAACGCGTACCTATTATATGAAATAGATTGTATTAAACGCAAAAAACCATTGTTTTCAGGGTATAGAGAAGTACCAATCACAGAACTTCCAAACCCACCCCACTA
>NZ_UXAV01000063.1 GCF_900609045.1 Filibacter tadaridae | reverse complement strand
AACAAGGTAGCCGTATCGGAAGGTGCGGCTGGATCACCTCCTTTCTAAGGATTATATGAAAAGCGGAAAACGCTGTCTAGCTCAACCGACCAATGGAAGTCTCTCAGTCGAAATGCTTGCATTTCGACTGAGAGACTGAAGTGGGCGCGTGAGCTGGCGTTTGGAGCCGGACATACGGAATATAGAACGAGGTTCTATACATTGACGT
>NZ_UXAV01000066.1 GCF_900609045.1 Filibacter tadaridae | reverse complement strand
AGAGGTCACACCCGTTCCCATACCGAACACGGAAGTTAAGCTCTTCAGCGCCGATGGTAGTTGGGGGTTTCCCCCTGTGAGAGTAGGACGTCGCCGGGCTTGTATAATCCACTTGTGATTGTACAAGCATGAATGATCAATTGTAATTCTACCCAGGAGGATTAGCTCAGCTGGGAGAGCACCTGCCTTACAAGCAGGGGGTCGGCGGTTCGAGCCCGTCATCCTCCACCATATAAAAATTTATTCGCCGGAGTAGCTCAACTGGTAGAGCAACTGACTTGTAATCAGTAGGTTGAGGGTTCAAGTCCTTTCTCCGGCACCACTATCGAGCCATTAGCTCAGTTGGTAGAGCATCTGACTTTTAATCAGAGGGTCGCAGGTTCGAATCCTGCATGGCTCACCATTTTTTCTTGACTTACTTAGTCATGATTTATATTGCGGGTATGGCGGAACTGGCAGACGCGCTAGACTTAGGATCTAGTGCCTTCGGGCGTGGGGGTTCGACTCCCTTTACCCGC
>NZ_UXAV01000070.1 GCF_900609045.1 Filibacter tadaridae | reverse complement strand
TTAGTTGCCTCCTCGATGACCAAAAATTGGTTATTTAATTTGGTTGGTGTTTTTGATACGCCCAAAAATCGAGAAATAGTATTTGACATAGTACGCTATAATGTTAAATAGATAGTCGGCAAATGAAAAAACCATTGATTTCAGGGTATAGGAGAAGTACCAATCACAGAACTTCCAATATACAACCCCAACCAAAAAGAAGGAGCTGAAAACAATGGTTACACTATCATTTAATCATATTCAGGGGAAGAATGGAAGTCATTGGAACCGCTTAATGCGGGAAGAAAAGGCAAAGGAAT
>NZ_UXAV01000075.1 GCF_900609045.1 Filibacter tadaridae | reverse complement strand
GAAAGCGGCCGTTTAGACTCGACAGGCATAAGGCGAATCAACGAAGTGGCGCTTTTTGCCACGTAGTTGAGGTGACTTATGACCCGAGAGTCTGGCCGCCTGAGTTGGACAATTAAGAAGGGCACGGTTGGCCCTGATTTGCGAATACAATGTTTGTTTTATCCGGTTTTGAGCGAACAAGCTCAAAATAGTCTGGTGACGATT
>NZ_UXAV01000081.1 GCF_900609045.1 Filibacter tadaridae | reverse complement strand
AGAATTGAATTCTTCTCGGTTGATTCTTGATTTGTTGCAATCAATGTCGTTTTATCCAGTTTTCAATGAACAAGTTTTGAAAGATTCTAGTATAAAGTGGAAACACCACTTTATCATGAACCTTCAAAACTGAACGCAAAACGTCAATGTATAGAACCTCGTTCTATATTCCGTATGTCCGGCTCCAAACGCCAGCTCACGCGCCCACTTC
>NZ_UXAV01000082.1 GCF_900609045.1 Filibacter tadaridae | reverse complement strand
AAAAGAGGAATCTGCCGTTTTATGTCCCACCCGTGCATCGGGGTCGTCCGAGTATGAAAGACGTTCCTCGTGGTCTTCGACCACTTCTTTTAGGTAGTTTAGTTTCTCTTTTACTTTTGGGTATTGGCAGAGGACCTCTTCATTTTCTACGGCTTGAATGACTTTTCGGGTATATTCCAATTCGTCGGCCAATTCATCATTTGTAGGTTTTTGTGGAAATTTTTCTTTCATCTTTTCATCCACTTTGTATACAGCTTTACGCAACAGTTTCGATTTTTCCATCAGGAACATTTTCGGTGATTTTTGATTATACCTAGCC
>NZ_UXAV01000084.1 GCF_900609045.1 Filibacter tadaridae | reverse complement strand
CGATGCACGGGTGGGACATAAAACGGCAGATTCCTCTTTTTTCGGATACAAAACACATATGGCGATGAATGAGGAGCGGCTAATCACAGCGGCAGTCATAACCACAGGAGAAAAAACCGACGGAAAATATCTACAGTCCCTAATCAAAAAAAGTAGGAAAACAGGAATGACCATCGATACAGTCATCGGCGACAAAGCTTATTCAGAAAAAGAGAACATCCAATACGCCAATAAAAATGACCTTAAACTGGTCGCGAGTTTA
>NZ_UXAV01000085.1 GCF_900609045.1 Filibacter tadaridae | reverse complement strand
GCACCAAGCCTAGAAGCCAGCTATGTCAGGGGCTGGCTTGGCCTGCTAAGGCTATCTCGCCCACCACTCCATGTAAAGTTCCAACGCCATGTCTGTTTGCGATACTGTGCATTCCTATTTTGCACTAATACATTTCTTTTTCGACAAAACGACTGTAAAACGCAGCTACTTTATGTTTGTTTCCTAGTTTCCTGGCGATGACATTTTTCAGAAC